>CAYVYJ010000006.1:0-54237 GCA_964455085.1 uncultured Planctomycetia bacterium | reverse complement strand
GAGAGACTATCTTAGCCTATCTATTGGTTTTTTTATCGGCTTTGGTTTCGGTGATACTTTTAATCGCTATACTTCGAGCTCTAATGCTAAAATTTAATTTGGTTAGGACAGAAGGAGCCACCTACTTAGGTGGCTTGGCTATCTGGTTAGCATTTCTTTTCATTTGCATTCCCTATCTTAAAATTTACGGGTTCTCTGCCAATCTGGCCTGGGGAATAATTTTAAGTTCTATTCCTATTGTGGCTTTTGGGATAATTGATGATTATAAGAAAGGACTGCCGCTATCCCCTAAACTCTTAATCCAAATTATCGCGACCAGCTTGTTGATTATTTGGGGCATAAGAACAGATATTGTCTATATTGGTCCGGTTTTAAACCTACTGGTCACTTTTTTGTGGATTTTAGGGATAACCAATGCTTTCAGTCAATTAGATCTAATCAAGGGCTTAAGCTGGGGAGTTGCCGCTATATCTGCGGGAGCATTTTTTCTGGTTGCTTTATTTACCGCAGACCTGGCAATAGGAGCTATTTCCTTGGCTCTGATGGGGATATCAATCGGTTTACTCTGGTATAACTTTTCAGTAAGGGGTAGTCTAGGAAAATCAGGAAGTTATCTTGCCGGCTTTATTTTGGCAGCTATAGCGCTAGCCATAAGTTATGCGCCGCTGGAGAGAAAAATCGCCTTGTTTAGTCCCTTACTGATATTAGGTTTTCCCCTATTTAATCTTACCTTCTTTATAGTGATGCGGCTAATAAGCACAAAACCAATCGCCAAAAGCGGTAATAACCATTTAGCATTGCGATTTTTGCAATTGGGATATTCTAAAAGCAAGGTTTTGTTATTTATGTTTAGCTTAAGCCTGCTTTTTTCTCTCACCGGAGTATACTTAATCCGGGCGTCCAATATTATCGGTTTGATTATTATTGGTTCAATAGTTGCAATCAGCTTGGCAATATTCAAAAAAATGAGCAAGATCGCTGTCGATGGCTAAAAAACGAGTTCTTATTTTGGGTGCCGGTTTAGCCGGATTAAGTGCTGCCTGGCATTTGCAAAGACAAGGTTATGACTGTCAGGTTTTTGAGCAGGAAACTGAAGTCGGAGGCCTCTGCCGTTCTAAACGGGTCAATGGCTTTACTTTTGATTGCGACGGCCATCTTTTGCATTTTAAACATAATTATACCCTGAATTTGATTAGGGATTTACTGGGGGCAAAGATTATTCGCCACAAAAGGTCTGCCTGGGTTTATTCTTTTGATCGATTCAGCCGTTATCCCTTTCAGGCTAATCTCTATGGTTTGCCAAAACCGATTGTTGAGAGTTGTCTCCGGGAATTTATCAAGATTCATCGCAATGGTTCTAAATTTCAAGCTAAATCTTCGTTTCGACACTGGATAGATAAGACTTTCGGTCGTGGCATAGCCCAGCATTTCATGATACCTTATAATACTAAGTTTTGGACTGTGCCATTAGATGAATTGAATTGTCAATGGGTCGACGGATTTATTCCTATTCCCAGTTTGAATCGAATCATTAAAGGGGCCTTAAAGGAAAGCAGGCATAATTTAGGTTATAACGCCTATTTTTGGTATCCAGCCAAGGGAGGTATAAATGAAGTTCCTCATGCCTTCGCCAGGCAGATTAAAGACATCAACAAGGAGTGTAAAATAACCAAAATTGACCTTAAAAGAAAAGAAGTAATATTAAACCAAAAACAAAACCAGAGATTTGATTTCCTGATTTCCACAATTCCCCTGCCGCAGATGTCTTATCTGCTTGGTAGGATCCCCCAAGATGTTCTATCGGCTTTTAAAAATTTACGCTGGAATTCTATTTTCAATCTAAATCTTGGTTTGGAAGGAAGGAATAAAGCTTTCCGGCACTGGGTATATTTCCCTGAGGAAAGCTTTAGCTTTTTCCGGGTTGGTTTTCCCCATAATTTTTCTACTTATCTTGCTCCGGCTGATAAAAGTTCTCTTTATATCGAAGTATCCTATTCAGAAAGGAAGCCAATTGACAGGAGCAATATCCTTTTTCGTATCAAGCAAGATCTAAGGAAGCTTGGCATTTTAACTTCTGGTAAACAGATTTGCCATGAGCATATAAATGATGTAAAATATGCCTACCCCATCTATGATAGCAATTATCAGCAATCACGGGGAAGGATTTTTGAATTCTTAACAGAGAATAGTATCATGCCTTGCGGTCGCTATGGTTCCTGGCGCTATCTGTCGATGGAAGATGCAATTCTTGACGGAAGGGACGCAGCTGGAAAAATACTTAATAAGTTATAGACATGCTTGAGATAATCAACCAGATAAAAGCCTTAATCCACTATCGCCATCTGCTTTGGGAGTTAGCGATAAAGATATTAAGGCCAGATATAGAAGGCCAGCATTGGGTTTTTTGTGGTCGATTCTTACTCCTTTGGTTACGGTTTTCATCTTTAAATTTGTCTTTTCCACAATTCTTCGCGCCAGCATAGAACACTACCCCTTCTTTATCTATTTAATGACGGCAGTTTTCCCCTGGACCTACTTTTCGGCATCGGTCGGTGGGGCAACCGAATCAATATTTAGTAATCAGGATTTGATAAAAAAAGCTTACTTTCCCCGTCAGATTATACCGGTTTCAGTTGTCTTGGCAAATCTGATAAATTTTCTTCCGGCTTTAGTGGTTATGTTTCTGATTTTAGCCCTTTTTCGAATGCAATTTACCTTTTTTATTCTTTTAATGCCTTTTATTGTTCTGCTCCAGACAATTTTTACTGTTGGCCTGGTTCTTATAGTCTCCAGCCTCCAAGTTATAGTGCGTGATGTAAAATATGTAGTAGAATTATCGCTTATGGCCTGGTTTTATCTCAGCCCAGGGCTTTATACATTAACAACGATTGCTAACTTTTCGGAGAAGTTTCTGGAATTTTACGTTCTCAATCCTTTTGTGGGGCTGTTTATTCTTTATCGAATAGCTCTACTTAAAGGATACGCGGAAACTTTACCGGAAAGCATAAATATCCTTAGCTTAACGATTTTGACAGTAATAGTATGCAGTGCAGTATTTTTCCTGGGATTTTTCGTATTTAAAAAATATGAACCGCAATTTGCGGATTTGGTGTAAATTAAGGCATTCTTAATGAAGGTAATTAGCTTAGAGAATGTTAGTAAAAAATTCTTTGTCGAGCAGCAGAGTGACCGAATAGCTGAAGGGCCACTTTCTTCTTTTTTCTCACCCTGCACATCTGCTGAATATCAGGCCCTGCGGGGTATCAATATGGAAGTTGAGAAGGGCCAGATCGTGGGAATAATTGGCCGTAATGGTGCCGGCAAGACCACTTTGCTGAGTATCCTTGCTGGGATATTAACTCCCACTACGGGGAAGGTTAAAATTAACGGGAGAATTTCCAGCCTGCTTACCTTGGGAGCCGGTTTTCAAGGTGGGCTTACCGGGGTAGAAAACATATACCTGAATAGTTCTATCATTGGAATGGATCGCAGCGAGGTAAATAGAAAATATCGCAGCATTGCCGAATTTTCGGAATTAGGCAGTTTCCTAAATTCTCCATTACAAACCTATTCACAAGGGATGCGTCTGCGTTTGGGGTTTAGTATAGCCATTCATATGGATTTTGATATTTTGTTGATTGATGAGATTCTTTCTGTAGGTGATGTTTCGTTTCAGAAGCGGTGTTTTGACAAAATTCAGGCACTTATGAAACAGGGTAAGACTATGATTATTACTACACAATGTTTGGATGTTATCGAGAGGCTTTGTACCGAGGCATTTTTATTAGAGGACGGGACGATTATCCAGGATGGTCACCCCCAGAAGGTTGCTGCCCATTATTTGGAATTAGTTCATGAAAGGAAGCTTCCCGAAACATTCTTGCGAAAATATAGTAAGTTAACCTGGTGGGCCGATAAAAGATTCTGGGGGAAGAAAGAAGGCACTAAAGAGGCTCAGATTGTTGAGATTAAGACCTATAATTGCCGAGGTGATCAAACAAATCGATTTAAGCAAGGTGAGAAAGTTACGGCCAAAGTATATTTTGTTGTGGAGCAGGAGATTAGCCAGTTTCATTTTGGCATAGCGATATTTCGTGGTGACGGGGTTTATTGTTATGGGCCCAATACCGCCTTTGACGGGCACAGAATAGATAAACTTAATAAGGGCGATGGTTTTTTTAGCATCGAATATAAATCGTTAATTCTGACCCCGGGGCAGTACCGCTTTTCCACGGCTATCTGGGATAAAAATGAACTCTGGGCTTATGATTATCATGCCGGCCTTTATCAGTTTGAGATTATCGGTGATAGCAGCGGTATTCAGTTATTAAACTTACCACACAGATGGGAAGCAGAATATAGACTGAAAAGATTTACGGCAGCTGGGTTAAAAAAACTTACCAGATTTTTTAATTTAAGCCATCAATGGCAAGATAAAACTTCCCTGTCTGAGGTTGCCGTATCGTCAGTTGAACTTTTTGACTCATCTGATACTCTCAAAGATAACTTTAATACTGGCGAAGATCTTAAGATAAAGTTACAACTTACCTTTATTGAAGATTTAAAAAAGTTGCAGGATTGCTATCTATGGATAGGATTATTTCGCGGTGATGATGTCTACTGTCACGGCGTATTAAGAGAAATAAACCAAAAAGTTGTTTTTTTAATCTACCCCAAACTTCCTTTGCTTGCCGGTGATTATTATTTATCTGCAGGTATCTGGGAAAAAGATCAAAAAGAGCCTTTATTTTATAAAAAAAGGGTTTCTGTTTTCAAGATGTTGTTTGGGAGTCAAGACCACGGGACAGTGTTTTTGGAACATTCTTGGAATTGGAAATTGCCGTAATATCAATAAGGGAGCGATATGCGAAAATCTAATTACCCTAAAGTAAGTATAATTACAGTAAACTTTAATGGCAAGAAGTACCTTAAGAAACTCCTTGATTCTTTATTTTGCCTGAATTATCCCAAAAATAGGTTGGAAATCATCATGGTAGATAATGCTTCTGGGGATAATTCAATCAAGTTCGTAGAAAGGAATTACCGCAAGGTCAAAATTATTAAAAACACTATTAATAATTATTGTCAAGCAGTTAATTTAGGGATAGAGGCATCAAAGTCAAAATACATTGCTTTAGCCAATAATGATACATGGATGGATAAGAATTGGTTGATTGAATTGATGAAAGTTATTACCAGGGATAAAATGATTGCCGCAGCAAGCGGTAAGATACTGGACAGATTTGGCAAGATTCAAAATGCCGCTCATTACGAATTACCCAATTTTTACTGGGGAGAGCGAGGCGCCGGACAAGAACGAAGCCGGTTTAATACGCTCGAAGAGGTACCGAGTTTATGCGGTGTAGCAATAGTCTATAAGAAAGATGCCCTTTTGGAAGTAGGATTATTTGATGAAGATTTTATAATCTACGGTGAGGACGTAGATATATCTTTAAGGTTAAAGCAAAAAGGTTATAAGTTGATGTTTGTCCCAAGGAGTATTATCTATCACCATTTCCATGGTACAGCTACCGAGGAGTTTGCCAGGTATTATATTGAGAGGAATAGATTATTGTTCCTGGCTAAACATTATCCTCATAAGTTGAGTGATTCTTTGATTGGCAGCGGATATTTTACAGCTAAAAAATCGATTGATGCTTGCGGTAAAATTTATGCCATATTTCCAGAAATAATTATGAAATTAACCAGAACGCATCCTTTGAATATAGCCGGAGAGGTTGTCGCAGAGTTATTTGGAGAAATCAATAAGATTGCTAATTATGAAAATGATCTATTAGCACGCGAAATCAACAAAATCACTGAGGATAGAAATAATACTTATCTTCGCCTGACCAAAGCCATCAAGGACATAGAGGGAGAATGCAATTTGAAACTTAAGATTATCTCCGATAAAGAAAAAGAAATAGGTTATTTTAAGGGGGAGCTAGAGAGAATAAGGGGAGAACTCTACTCTCGTATGGACGAGATTTTAGTCAAGAGTGGTCAGCTGATCGAGATGGACACTCGGGTTAATGGGTTAAACTCCCAAATTACCCAGCTTAACGAGCAAGTTAAAGATCAGTTGAATAGTCTGGAACAAAAAGATGACCAACTTAAATTAAGGAGGAAAGAACTTACCAGTCTTCGGGGCGAGCTCAACAGCACTACCCAGCAATTGCGCAGGGCCATTAGAGAATGAACTAATAATAAAGGGTGAGGTTATATGCGATAATTATAAACAGGGGTATATACAGATAGGCGCATATGACCATTATGATTTATCGGCGCGTGAACTAATAATGTACACCGAGATTCTCGAACCCGGCCCCTTTACCTTGTATCTGCCTTCGGGAACAAAAAAAGTGTATTTGATGGGATATAACGATGTTGATAACGACGGGCCGCCATACCGGAGAGAACGAGATGTAACCTTTGCCAATGGTTCGCTTAACCTGCCACTTATCATCATCGATGCCATAACTCAAGGGGTTGTAATGGTCCCGGTTGGTCAAGATAAAACCGATTAAGACTTACTGTTAATAACTTAATCAGTTAACGATTATCCTGTATACCTTTTTTGCTTCCTGCCTGACATCTATACCCATTGTTTTTAAGGCTATATAATACATGCCAGCAGCACCGATTGCTTTAATAATCAAATTGACAATATTCTGGTTTAAAGGTAGGGAAATAAGGAAAAGGAATAAACTCATAATGATCGATGCCATAAAGAATGGATATATACGTCGGAAATACTCATTCCATTTTACGTTAATTAAAGAATGGGCAATAAATATAGTAACTGGTAGGATTATTACTCCATTAACAGTAAGTGCTAGTGCGATCCCCGCAAGACCATAAGCTTTTCCTAATAATACTGCTATGGCGGTAGATAAAGCGTAAACAATGTTTAACTTTAAAAGTAGTCCAGACTTTCGTTTAGAGTAAAATACCGGTTGAGTCATTTCTGTTCCAAAACTCAATATTCCCAATATACAAAGCGTTTTCAAAGGCATTATTATCGGTATCCAATTTTCACCGCAGATCAACTTTACGATTTCTTCTGCGCTGGCAATGATAAAAAAATAAATCGGGAAGTTGATTAAGGCCGAATACATCACAATCTTTAGATAATATTCCTTACGCATTTCGTCACCATCTAATTTGCTCATTGTCGGGAGAAGAACTTTACCGATTATTAGGCGGGTAATTCTGACAAGAATATGAATTGATACCACGTAAGCTATCGAGAAGTAACCTAATGCAGTTTGCCCTAATTGTTTAGCGATTACCATATAGCCAATCTTTTCTTGCAGATAGGAGGCGATTTTTTTACCGATCACATGGATGCTGAAGTGATAGGTTGTTTTTAGTTCTTGAAGGTCAAAACATTGTTTTGGTCTCCAAGGGCTTACTTTCCAGGTTAAGATGGAACTTACGGCTGAACCTAGCAGGAGTGCCCATATTAAACTCCAGACACCGCATTTAAGAAATGCCAAAGTAATTCCGATGCATCCAGTGAATATGGTTTGACCTAATCCAGGGATTATCGCTTTTTTAAAATTTAGGTTTTTCGTTAGTAAGATGTGGTGGATATCGTCAGTCGCATTAATGATGAATTTGAACGATATAACACGTAGAATCAGTAACAGCTCTGAGCTATGGAAAAATCTGGCAATGAATGGAGCACTGACCAGAATAGCGAGAAACAGAATAAGGTTTACTAAAATATTGGCAAAAAACGCTGTAGATAAGTATTGATCAGTTATATTCTGCCCTTGAATTATCGGTACTGCGAAACCGGATTCTTTTAGCATGGCTAACAAATCAACCACAAGATATGCGGTAGCTACCAATCCGAAATGCTCTGGCATCAGCAATCTGACCAGTGCCATCATGGTCACCACGCGTATCAACCATTGGCTGTAATTTCCAATCATTATCCAAAGAGAACCTTTGACCGCTTTCTGTTTTAAACTGCTCATTTTAATAAATAACTGGAGGTTTTAACTAGAAAATCATATAACTTCCTAAATCATTAGTCTTGTATCGACTTATATAGTTATTAATACATCTACTTGCCCAATCATTTTTTGTTGTGGTATAATTCTAACATAGTCGGAGGGTTTAGGTCAATGGAGTTGGTTTCTGCCATTATTGTCAACCACAATAGAAAGACATATCTTAGGGATTGTTTAAATTCTCTTTTGGGCCAGAGTTACAGTCCGGTGGAGATAATTGTTGTAGATAATAGCTCCCAAGACGGTTCACTCCTAATGTTAGAAGAGGAATTTAAGCAAGTTATGCTGATTGCCAACAAGAAAAATCAACTGTATTGTCGGGCCCAGAACCAAGGGGTTAAAGCCGCAAGGGGCGAATATCTGCTTTGTCTGAATAATGATGTAATCTTAGAGAAAGATTTTTTAGCCGAAGCAGTTAAGGCCGCAAACAGCAAGGAAAAGATTGGGATGGTCTGTGGCAAGATTATGTCCTGGGATGGTAAAAATATTGATTCAGCTGGCCAGGTTCTGGGCCGGTCGCGCCGACCGCTAGAACGGGGATACAAAATGGAAGATACCGGGGCGTTTGATAAGCCTTGCTATATTTTTAGTGCCGGAGGGGTAGCACCGTTATATAAGCGCAAGATGCTCGATGCCATCGAGCTTGAGGGTGAATATTTTGATCAAGGCTATGGTATGTTTTATGAAGATTTAGATATTGCCTGGAGAGCCAATCTTCTTGGCTGGCGGGGATTTTATAATCCTCAGGCTTTGGCCTATCACCGCCGAGGCGGTACAGCCAAGGTAAATTTGCCCCGAATAAGTTTCCTAAAAAAATACGATTTTGCTTATTTATCGCCAGAGCTAAAGGTTTCATTGGTGAAAAACCGCTATATGACTATATTGAAAAATGATTGCATCAGGGATTTTGTAATTAATCTACCTTGGATAATTGGTTACGAAATTAAACTTTGGGCTTACATCACAATTTTCCAACCTTGTTTAATTTTCAAGTTAATAAACGACATCGATTGGGTCAAAACCGCCTTAAGAAAACGCAATAAAATCTTGCAAAAAAAAGCGATCAAAGTATAACCGATAGATATGGCTGGTATTACTTTTAGCCGTAAGGATGGAACTAGGACAGATTAACCCTTCCAAAATAGCTGCATTTAACCCACTTCCCACAGGTTTTAAAGATATACCTTGAATATTATCCTGAAAAAGGGTAAAATTTAAGTAGGGAGACGTGAACAATTGGGAGAAAATATAGCATTTATGCCGCCAAAGGTAGCTAAGCGGTAGAATGTTAGATTTTGCATAGGGGGTTAAAAAGCGGCGATAATGAGGTAAAAGAGGAGTAAAATGTGCAAAATATTTTTGACGCTCTTGCTGTTTTTGTTTACATTTACCCATCCTTTAGGAGTCCAGGCCATTACTGCTGATAGTTACTTTGAGGATTTTGATGATCGTATTGATGAGAGTACAGTTGATGAAGTTGATTCTTGGAGTGTAGATCAAGGGGAAAATAATAATGCACGCACTCAGGATAGAACCGCTTATGATGATGTTGGTAATTCCTTAGAGATTAGGGGGGCGGGGACTCCAGTTAGCGTTACCAGAAGCTCTACTTATGGTAATATTACACCTTGCTGGGTAGAGTTTTTTATAAACCCCGGGTTAGGTAGCCAGGAGAGAAGTGTCCCCACAGGAAAAATTGCAGCTCTTACTTTTGATTATACCGGAAAGGTTTATGCTTCTAATGGTTCAAGCTGGGAAGACACGGGCGTGACCTTTAATACTGGGGAGTGGTATCGAGTCATATTAAAGGTAGACTTCGATGATCATCTTTACGATGTTTATATTGAGCCAACAGCTGAACCGGAAGCACAGTTTATCGCTGATAAAACTGATCTTGCCTTCATTGATACCTCAATCGATTCTTTAAGCCAGATCAGCTTGGATGGAGTCTACAGTACGATCCGTGATGATGATACCTATATTGATAATTTATGTGTTTATTTTGTCGACAGACTGGAGGTAACCACTGCCTTACAGACTCTAAGAGAGGATACTCCTTCAGAAGCCATCACGGTACAATTGCAAAATGCTTACTCGGAACCACAGACTGCCTGGACTGATTTTTACGTAGATCTTAAATCAACCTCAGCAACCGGGCAATTTTCTTTAAGCAAAACTGATTGGTCATCAGTAAGCCAGGTTATAATTCCTGATGATGCGCAAGAGGTTACCTTTTATTACAAGGATTCAAGCCAGGGAACGCCGGTTATTACAGCTACCGAGTACCCAGATCGCGGTTGGGATGAGGCTTCTCAGGAAATCGAAATAGCCGCGGAAGTAGCGTCTTTTAATGTAGCGGCCACAACTCCTCAGGTAGCTGGTCAAGCCTTTAACGTAACAATCACTGCTAATAACGACGAGGGAGAAGTAGATAAGCTTTATGCTGGTGAGGTAAGCCTTTTAACGGAATACATATCTCCTAGTTCAGGAAATTTAAGTATTAGTCCCAGCAGTGTTACAGAATTTACTGACGGCATGGCTCAGTTGGCAATTCAATACCCTGATTCTGGGACCATTGAGATTGTTGTTCAGGATGTAGCTGATTCAACTAAGACCGGTTCGTCCGGTGAAATTCTCGTTACACCCGCAGCATTTGCGGCTTCTGCCGATAGTTCACAAGTTGTGAATAAAACTTTTTCTTTAAAGGTAAGCGCACTTAATGCTCAAGGAGAAGTTACTCCTAACTATCAAGGGCCGGTTAGTCTTTCGGTGGTAGCGGTTTCTCCTGAAGAGACCTCAGGTACTATCTCACTCACATCTTTAAGCAGCGATGATTTCTCTGCTGGTATCGCTGACCGCAATCTTGCTTATAACCGTTGGGGAACGATAAAAATAAAGGCTTACGATACGGTTTATTCAGATAAAACCGGGATAAGCGAAACCATAAGCTTCATGCCCAACCGCCTGTTAGTTGAGGCTGAGGCTTCTTCTGCAGATCGGAACTTTTATTATGTTGGTGAAAGCATCGAGATTATGCTGAGCGCTCTCGATATCAATGATGAGGTTATAACCAATTACCAGGGTTCGGTCGACATAAGTACTACTTTAGGCCTGTCTTTAGCTGAAGAATATCAATTTGTGGCAAGTGATCAAGGAAAGCATAGCTTTGTTACCAGTGCTTCATCGGCCGGATTTTATGATGCAAGTTTCGAAGATAAAGGTGCCGCACTTACTGCCGAATTTTCCCAAATTCAAGTCAAGAACGCCATTTTGCAGGTAATATCATCGGTAGCGACAATAGGCACTACAGAGGTCACAGTGCAATTAACAGATGACGATGGGAATATTATTGCTACCGAAAATGATCTTTCAGTACAGGTTATCCTAGAGGAGGAATATGAAAACAGTAGTGCCTCTTCTTCAGCTACCGACGCTCCGACCATCTTCAAAAACGGTGTGGCTAAGATTTTGATAACTGATAATCAGCCTGAGACAGTTATAATTTCTCCTTCATCAGAATATGATTTTACGGTTAAGAAGGGGACTGTTACTTTTGGCCGGATTGCCAAAACCGGAATCGGCGCTTTAATGTGGAGAGAAATTAAAGACTAAAAGATTGTGTAATGTTTTATGTTTAATGTGTAATGTATAAATAATTTTTTAGGGGTATTAAATATGGGGATGCTTAGCAATAAACAAAAATATATTTCATTACACTTTACACTTTACACTTTACACAATAAACATCATATAAATAGCAGGAAAGGTTTTACTCTTATTGAATTAATGATTGCTATCTCTATCGCAGGATTAATAACTGCTGCCACCTTTTATAGTTTAGATGCGGCTTTAAGCAGTTGGGGTTATTCCCGGGATAATCTGGCATTACAAAAGGTAATTTCTGAGGTGATGAAAGAGGTGACGAGCGGGCCACCGGGAGCTTACGGCATAAAGGATGGCCTGGAAGTTATAACTGCTGGGTCCAATCGCATAGAATTTGTACCTCCCTGGACTGATGATTCTCATACGGTTGCTGCCCGAGATTTTATCTATAAGTTAAATCGTAAGGTTAAGCCTGGTACCGGTGTTCCAATCGGAGAGGTGAAGCTTCATACTTCCCGTAGTTTCCAAATTATTCCGGTAAAAATAGTAGAGATGGAGGATTCGAATACTTCTAAGATCAAATTAGGCATTTCCGTTCCTAAGGGCAGCGACCTGCATTTCACCTATCGTCCTGATCCTGAGCGTTCAGATGTGATTAAGCGGATTTGGTGGGATTCGACTGCGCAACAAGTCTATTCCGAAGATGTGCGTGGTGTTAGGAATATTTCCCGTAACCCTTTTGGAGTGAAGATTGTTGATATGCAGTTTCTTTATTACGATAATAATAATACCTTAATAAGTGATGGGGGTTGGGTCGATTCATGGGACTTAAATATGATTACTGGTGTTGAGATCTATATCACGGCACAATTGGGTAGGAATAAGACTCAGCGCCTGATGAATTTTGTTACTCTGCGCAATACCCCGATGCTCTCCGGCTATCTTTCCTTACGGCAAGGAAGCCGAATACCGATTCCCGATAGCACGAAAATTAACACTCTTTCATTGGATAATATTTCAGGGGTTAGCAGTGGAGATGAGTTAGAGATAGAACTAACTCCTGATGTCGGGAAGTCCTGGCGGATAAATATAAAATTTGAACAGATAAGTTTAGCTAAGTCAGTAATCGAGTCTTATACCATAGAGTATCCAACAGCCCATCCGATACATACTGAGTATCCTCGGAGCAAGGTTGAATCAGGGCTAGATCTCCTTACAGTAGGGCCTAATGGGTTCTATGACTATGACGATGATAATGATGTTGAAGACATTGTGCGTCTTGAAGGTGATGTTATGCTTAAAATAGTGAAGATGGATGTTGAAGGGGCCGGGTTATTTATACGGCCGTAAAATGGAGGGGGTGGAGAAGATGCTTAAGAAAAACATAATTTTAATTATAATTTTCTTTACAGTTTATACATTACAACTTACACTAAGTTATGCGGCAACTAAGGTTTGGAGCGGAGATGGCGACGGAGTGAACTGGTCTGATGCAAATAATTGGTATCCTGCTGAACTGCCTACAATTAATGATGAGCTGTTATTTGATTTAGTCAATGGTTTAATAACTTGCGATCAGACTTTTTCAGCCAAGAAGTTTACTATCGGCGGTCAGCATAGTACTACCGTGACTACTAATAGCTTTGTTTTTGGGACAATTGAACCGGCCACAACCTCGGATATAGCCGTAATTACCCGTAGCGGCGGAAAACTTACTTTAAGCGGTTCTGGGATAATTACAATTAAGGGGCAGTATCGGTCTTCAAGCCAAGCCGAGGATGTTGTTTCTGAGCCCAGTTTTATGTTTTCGATTGAATAGTTAGGCCCGCCTGCAAAAATAAGGAGTCGAAATATGTTTAGAAGAATTAGGCTATTGGCGATGTTGTTTTTTAGCTTAATAATCGCAGTTGCACCTTTATCTTTTGCCCGGGAAAATATTAAAGCAATAGACAAAGAAATGGAGGAAATCCAGGAAATCATTGATGATATACGTTCCGATGGGGATATAGTGCCGGTACCGGAAAGTATCTATACTACCGTCGCAGTTAGAGCTCTCTACGTTCAGAATATTCAAATAATTGAGCTTTTGGAACAGATAAGAGATCTGCTTCAGCAGGGTATCAAGAAAGATGATCCTCAACAATGAGTGAAACTTCAATATGAAACGAACTCCTTACAAAGCCTACATTGATACTTTAAGTAAAATTAGTCGGGCTATAACCAGCGATCTTTACCTCGAGGATGTCTTGAAGCTGATTGTTACCTTAACTGCAAATGTGATGGGGGCAAAAATATGTTCGCTCTGGCTCCTGGATAAAGCTAGCAATGAGCTTAAAATACGGGCTACTCAGGCTATGAGTAGCGATTATTTGAAAGAGAGAAGCCTTAAGGTCGGCGAAGGCATAGTCGGCTTAGTGGCTGAAGAAAAAGAAGCAGTAACAATCCTTAATGTTTTGGAGAATAAATGTTATAAAGAGAAGCAGCTAGCCCGGAAAGAAGGTTTAGTTTCGATGTTAAGCGTGCCAATGATGGTAAAGAAGAAAGTTATCGGAGTTATTAACTGCTATACTACTGCTATTTATAAATTCACTAAGAGTGATTGTAGCCTCTTAAGTACCATTGCTAATCAGGCTGCCGTGGCTATCGAGAATACTGAATTAATGGTTGAAACCAAGGTAATCCAAGAGGAACTCGAAACCCGCAAAAGAGTAGAGAAAGCCAAAGGTATACTAATGAAGGCGCGCGGGTTTGATGAAGATCAGGCCTACAATTTGATTAGAAAGTCGAGCATGAATAAAAGAGTTGCCATGAAAGAGATTGCTGAGGCTATTATACTCGCCAGCGAAATAAAGGGAATTTAATAATTAATACACGAATTTCCACTAATTGCATTTGAATTGCCACGAATCATTCGTGGTAATTCGTGTTTCTTTTATTCGTGGTAATTCGTGTAGTGAAGCGGAGCGAACATGGAAAGAGTGTATCTGACTCAAGCTGGGTATGAGAAATTAGTCGAAGAGTTAGAATATCGAAAGCGGACTAAGCGCAGAGAGATTTCTCAGGCTATAGAACAGGCCCGTTCTTTAGGTGATTTAAAGGAGAATGCTGAATATCATTCAGCGAAAGAAGCAATGGCGCATAATGAACAGAGAGTGGTTGAGTTGGAAGATAAGTTAAGCCGGGTTGAAATTATCGATGAAAGTAAGATGGCTGCTGACAAGGCATACATTGGTGCAAAGATAACGCTTATTGATTTGGATACCGATGAAGAACTGGAGTATACTCTGGTTGGGTCAGATGAAGCAGATGCAGCTAGTGGTTTAATTTCGGTTACCTCACCGGTAGGAAAAGCCTTATTAGGACATCAGGAGAAGGATATTGTGACCATCGATGTTCCAGCCGGAAGCCTCGAATATAAAATACTGAAAATATCGCGATAAACAATGCCACAATTAAACAAAAAACCTGAATTAACGGCAGCAGCCGGAGATTGGTGTTCACTGCACAGCGCTCTTGATTCCGGAGCTGATAGCGTTTATTTTGGCATAAAAGGTCTTAATATGCGCAATCTAGCCACCAACTTTGATCTTTTAGAGTTACCAAAGATAATGAAATTACTGCGTAGGGTTAAGCGCCAGGGATATTTAGCGTTAAATGTGATTATTTACGATAAAGAGATTAATAAAATCAGGAAGATTTTAAAAGAAGCCAAGGCCGCCGGTGTAGATGGGGTTATTCTTTGGGACATGGCGGTTTTTTCTATCGCAAACGAGTTCGGTTTAAAGATTCACCTCTCGACTCAAGCCTCAGCCGCTAACTTCTTAGCCCTAAAGACCTATGCGTTAATGGGAGCGAAGCGGGTGGTGCTGGCTCGGGAGTGTGATCTTATGGCGATTAAAAATATAATTTCCCAGAGAAACAGGCATAATTTGGATTGTGAGATCGAAACATTTATCCACGGGGCAATCTGCTTAAGTCTTTCCGGAAGGTGTTTTCTTTCTGAGTATTCGTTTTCGAAATCGGCTAATCGCGGAGAGTGTATTCAGCCCTGTCGACGTGAGTATTTACTTGTTGATACCCAAGGTGAGTGCCAATATCTGGCCGGCAAAGATCACATCTTAAGCCCCAAAGATTTATGTACTATCGATTTTATTGATCGCTTGATTGAGGCAGGAATCGATGTTTTTAAAATCGAAGGAAGAATTCGTTCTCCGGAATACATAAAGGTAGTAACTTATACATATCGCCGAGCAATTGATGCTTATTTTAAAGGCAAGTTAACCAAGGCCTTAAAGGAAAGATTAAGGAAGGATTTATCTACGGTATATAATCGGGGATTCTCGAGTGGTTTTTATCAAGGGTTACCTAAAGATTCTCCTAATCGCGATCTGGGTAATACCCATGAGAAGATTTATCTTGGAGAAGTCATAAAATTTTATAAAAAAATTAATGTAGCTGAAATCCGGGTACGCAAGGGAAGCTTAAGAAAAGGTGCGGAAATACTCTGCATCGGGAAGAATACCCCGGCAGCTTTCGCCAGAGTTAGCGATATTCAGATAAATCATAAATTTGTTAATAGTTTAGTGAAGAATGAAGTTGGAGGAGTCAAGCTCCCCTTTAGGGTAAAACCTAAAGATAAGGTATTTATCTGGCGAAAAAAATCCCTGCCTCAAGATTTTAATTAAAAATGTGTTGACAAAAGAATTAGGTTTACTATAATAGTATACCAATAAGGTATACTATGTTTGATTTTAACACTACTCTCACCTACGGTCTTCGGCTACTAATTAACCTTGCCAATAGTAGCGATAAGCCCAAGCAGTTGCGGAAAATTGCTCAGGAAGAAGCTATCTCACTGCAGTATCTGCGAAAGCTAATAATTCCCTTAGAGGAAGCTGGGATAGTAAAAAGCCGCCGCGGTCCCGGTGGTGGGTTTATGCTTAAACGCATACCTTCGCAGATTAATCTTCTTGCGGTAACCAATGCTCTCAACCGCAGTAAAGTTATTGATTGCGTTAAGGGTTCATCGGCTTGCCAACGTTTCAGGCAATGTCTGGTAAAGGATTTCTTAGAGGAAGTATATAATAAGGTTAAAACTGTATTCAGGAATAAAACCTTAGCTACAGTAATAAGGCGAGGCAGAAAATGATTTATTTGGATTATAACGCGACTACCCCTTTAGATTCAAGGGTTTTAGAGAAAATGACGCCTTACTTAAAAGACATCTACAGTAATCCTTCTTCAGTGTACCGTTTTGCCCAGGAGTCTAAACGGGCAGTAGAGGAAGCAAGGGATTTATTGGCAGAGCTGATTGGTGCTGAGCCCGCAGAAATTGTATTTACCTCGGGCGGAACCGAATCGGATAATACAGCAATAAAAGGTATGGCTTTTGCTCATCAGGATAAGGGTAAGCATATTATTACTTCTAAGATAGAGCACCATGCCGTATTACATACTTGTGAAGCTTTAGAAAAGTTAGGTTTTGAGGTGACTTATCTAGGGGTTGATCAGTATGGCCAGATAAGCTTAGAGGAACTTAAGAAAAGCATTAAGGATACGACGATCTTGGTTTCAATTATCTATGCCAATAATGAGGTAGGAACAATTCAGCCAATAAGTGAAATTGCCGATATTTGTAAAAAAAAGGGAGTTTATTTTCATAGTGATGGGGTTCAGGCCGGTGGCAAAGTTAATCTTAACCTGAAAAGTTTAGGTTTGGATTTGCTATCGCTTTCCGGGCATAAATTTTACGGACCCAAGGGTGTGGGAGCATTGTATGTAAAGAAGGGAGTAAAGTTTTTTCCTCTGTTTCATGGCGGTGGCCATGAAAGAGGAAGACGTTCCGGGACTGAAAATGTGGCAGGAATAGTCGGTTTGGGTGAGGCGGCTCAAATAGCCAAGTTGGAAATGGAAGATGACCAAAGGAGAATAAGGAGCCTGCGTGATAGGTTAGAAGCCGGAATAATCGAGAAAATTCCCGAAGTAAAAATTAATGGCCATCCTGAAAAAAGAATCTACAATACTCTAAATTTTTGTATCCGCCATATTGAAGGCGAAAGTATCTTAATAAATTTAGATTTTGAGGGCATTTGTGCCTCAAGCGGCTCAGCTTGTACTTCTGGATCCTTAGAACCTTCACACGTTCTTTTAGCAATGGGTATACCGACTGAGATCGCTCATGGTTCATTAAGATTTAGTTTGGGAAAACATACTCGTCGTGACGATATCGAGCGAGTCTTAACGGTTCTACCGCCGATCGTGGCGAAATTACGCAAGATGTCTCCGTTTTGGCAGGATAAGTAAAGGAGTTTATATGAGGCCAGATTTAAGCAAAGATGAGTTAAAAGAACAAATTTTCCAGCTTAAGCGTAAAAGGAAAGCCCTTCTCCTTGTTCATAATTATCAGATTCCCGAAGTTCAGAATATGGCTGATTTTTTGGGTGATTCTTTAGGGTTATCCAAGAAATCCCGGGGAGCTTCGGAAGAAACAATTGTTTTTGCCGGGGTAAGATTTATGGCTGAGACGGCTAAGATTTTATCACCTAAGAAAACAGTTCTTCTGCCGGTTCAGGAAGCTGGTTGTCCGCTTGCTGAGATGATTGAACCCCAGGAACTTATTGATTTGAAAAAAGAACATCCAGATAGTTGGGTGGTGAGTTATGTAAATACTACTGCCGAAATAAAGGCTTTAAGCGATGTTTGTTGCACCTCAGCTAATGCGATTTCAGTAGTGAAGAACGTTCCGGTAAAAAAAGTAATTTTCGTTCCCGATAGGAATTTAGGCTGGTGGGTAAAGAAAAATCTTCCTGAAAAGGAAATAATTCTCTGGCCGGGTTATTGTTTTGTGCACGAGTATTTTTCATTAAAAGACCTTCGAACAGCACGCCAACTTCATCCTGATGCCGAGATAATGGTTCATCCTGAATGTGTAAAGGAAGTCTTAGAAGAAGCCGATTCTGTTCTTTCAACTTCTGGAATGCTGCGAAGAGCCAAAGAATCGAAAGCTGATAAATTTATTATTGGTACTGAAGAGGGCCTGATTTACCGCTTAAGCAAGGAGAATCCTGACAAGAAATTTTATTCACTGGGTAGTGGCAAGGTCTGCACTAACATGAAGATGACGATCTTAGACGATATCTATCGGGCTTTAGCCAAGAATGAGTACAAAATCGAGCTGGATCCTGAAATAATAAAGAAGGCAAAGATAGCCTTAGAGAGGATGGTTAGTTATGTCTAATCTTGATTATACCAGTAAGGTAATTGATTATTTCCGTAACCCCCGAAACATGGGTGAGATTAAAAACCCAGATGGTATTGGTAAGGTCGGTAACCCGGTCTGCGGCGATACGATGTGGATTTACATAACAGTCAAAGACGATATCATTACCGATTGTAAATTTAAGACCTTTGGCTGCGTAGCGGCTATTGCTACCTCCTCGGTCCTGACTGAACTTGCCAAAGGTAAAACTCTGGATAAGGCGTTGGAGATTACCAATAAAGATGTGGCTGATGAGCTTGGTGGCCTGCCGGCGATTAAAATGCACTGTTCCCTCCTAGCTGAAGAAGGTTTAAGGTCTGCTATTGACGACTACCGCAAAAAGTCCTCAAACGATAAGAAAAAATGAAAGAAAGAATTGCGGTCGGCTTAAGCGGAGGCGTTGACTCTTCTTTAGCGGCTTATCTCTTAAAGAAGAAGGGTTGGGATGTGGTTGGCTTTACCTTAAAATTCTATCCCCAGGAAAATCGCTGTTGCGATTTAGACAGCTTAGACCAGGCTCGGAGATTATGTTATAAATTAGATATTCCGCATTATGTTTTAGATGTGGGCGAAATATTTAAGACCGAAGTTATTAATTATTTTATAAATAGTTACCTCCATGGCCTAACACCTAATCCTTGCGCTTATTGTAACCGCCTGATTAAATTTGGTAATTTTTGGGATAAAATGCGTTCACTAGGTATTAATTATTTGGCTACCGGCCACTATGCCTGTTTAGCTAAAAGGAAAGGTAGATATTTTCTCAAATCCGGTAAAGACAAGAAGAAATCTCAGGAGTATTTTCTGGCTCTGCTTAAGCCAACAGTTTTAAAACACCTGGTTTTCCCTTTAGGTAATTATAGCAAGGAAGAAGTTAAGCGAATCGCTCAGGCTAAGAAACTTATTTATAAGGCGCGAGGAGAAAGCCAAGATGTCTGTTTCATCGGGGATAAGACTTATTCAGAGTTTATCGAGGAGAATATTGATGATTGCAATAAGTATTCTGGCCAGATACGACATATAAACGGAAAACTTCTTGGCCGGCATAAGGGTATTTATGCCTACACTCATGGGCAAAGAAGTGGTTTAGGCTTGGCTTGGAAGGAACCGCTATATGTAGCCGGGATTGAATTTAAGAGTAAGCAAATTACAGTTGCTGAACGAAATTTTTTGTCCAAAGATACCTTTAGGGTCAAATCTCTTAATTGGTTTTGGTCTCCGGAATCAGTAAAGTCACTTAAGGTGAAAGTGCGTTATAATTCGCAAGCTTACCCTTGTGTTTTAAGGCCTCAAGGTAAGGACCTTTTGGTTAAATTGGGCAAGAAGATTGATTCAATATCCCCGGGACAATTAGCCGCCTTTTATTCCAGAGGGATATTGCTGGGGGGCGGAATTATTGCCAAAGATTGAATTTAACTTAGATAATTAACTTCCTGAGCAGTTTATGTTATAATAAATAAATATAACGAGTAGGTTATGCGATACATTTTCCCTTTATTTATAAGTATCTTTTTTATTTTATCAGCTAGTTGTAGTCAAGGATCTTCATCTCTCTTGCTCGATAGTTTTGAAGGGGAGATAACTAATCGAAGTGTTGATTTTGGAGCCTCTGAGGGCTCCTCTTTAGTTGTAAGTGCCGATAGAGAAATAAAGGTTTGTGGTGAACAGTCTTTAAGGATTGAATATGAGTTACGGCCTTCAGGTTACATGTGGATTGCTCGTGGTCAGGGTCTGGATGTGGCTGGTGCCGATAAGTGGTTAGTTTCAGCCAAGGAAATTAAGTGGTCAAAATACAGCGCTTTTAGTTTGAGCATGCACGGAAATGATTCCGGCGGAATTATTGCTTTGGATATAAAAGATGCTGGAGGGGAACTTTGGCGGTTTTTAATTGATGATGACAAAACAGGCTGGAAGGAAGTCAGATGTCCTTTTGTTGATTTTTTCCCTCGCGGAGATTGGCAACCGGAGGTAGCTCGGCGGGATGGAGTCTTAGACTTTCCGATTATGAGTTTTCAATTTGAACCTCGAATATTAGGTAATCAAGTTTATCACTTTGATTGCCTGAGATTAATAAAGTTGAGGCAATAGATGTCTAAAAAAAATCTTGATTTATCCAAACTCTCGGAAGAAGAACTTTTAAACTTACGAGTTTGTGAATTACCATTAAGTTTAGAAGGAACCTGGTTAGAAGATTGTGTTGCTGAATTATGTCAAGAGTTGAAAAATAAAGGTTTTAGCTTTAAGCCGCTCTGTTACTTAGCTGATGAGTGGCTCACCCCGGATAAAGAACCAGTAGTGGGAATTCCTTTCTTTTTAGCTCACCCGGTCTTAATTAAATTAGAGAAAAAAATGGTCCTGGATGCTGAAGGTTCTACTCGCTCCTGGTGCATGAAATTACTGCGTCATGAAGCTGGTCATGCCCTAAATTATGCTTATAAACTATACCGAAAGAAGAAATGGCGGAAGGTTTTTGGTCAATTTTCCCAGGAATATGAGGGTACTTACCGTTTTCGACCTTATAGCAGAAACTTTGTAAGGCACCTAGAGGATTATTATGCCCAGTATCATCCTGATGAAGATTTTGCCGAAACTTTTGCAGTTTGGCTTACTCCGGGTCTAGATTGGCAGACCCAGTATAAGGGGTGGAAGGTGATGCATAAGCTTAACTATGTGGATAGATTAATGAGTGAAATCAAAGATAAGAAACCGTTGGTTGCTAAAGGTAAAAAGTACTGGGAGGCTTCTCGGATGCGGATAACTTTGAGGAATTTTTACAGGAAAAAACGCCATTTCTACATGGAAGATTTTCCTGACTTCCACGATTCGAATCTAAAGAAAATATTCCTATCTCCTGAATCTTCCGAAAACAGCCTTCCTAAAAAAACCAAAGAGTCTTTAGCCGCTAATACCATAAAACGATACAAAAAAGATATTTTAAATAATGTGGCCAAGTGGACCGGCGAGAAAAAATATATTATCAACGGCCTGCTGGATACTCTAATTCATCGTTGCAAAGCCTTAAGTCTTCTAGCTGGTGAGTCTGAGTCTTTGGCGGTGCTAAAAATTTCTACCTATATTACTGCTTTGGTTATGAATTATCTATATACTGGAGGGTTCAGCCGGGAATAATGAAAAAATTAAAAGTTCTTCAGCTTTTCGACAGCCCTTATTTTACGCCGCGTGGCTATGATTTTAAAAAGGAATTTAAAGACCTCGATTGGGGGGCTGAATCAGATATTTATAATGCTCTTTTAGCTTGTGGTTACCAGGTAACACTTCTTGGTTTATATAACGATGTCAATATTTTGTTGGAAGAGGTTAAAGAAGATAAACCTGATATCATATTTAATGGTGCCGAGGTTTTCAACCAGAAGTCACATCTCGATAAAAATGTTGCCGGTCTATTGGAAATGTTAGGAATTCCTTATACCGGTGCCTCGCCAGCCAGTTTACTTATTTGCGGTAATAAAGCTTTATCCAAGAAGATTTTGAGTTTTCACAAAATAAAAATACCGCACTTTTATACCTTTTACCGGAATCATAAAGTATGGTTGCCAAAACGTCTTCGACTCCCTTTGATTGTAAAACCGCTCCGCGAGGAGGCATCGCGGGGCATATCACAGGCTTCAGTTGTTGATAGCGAGGAAGCTTTAATTGAGCGGGTAAAATTCATTCATGAGAGTATGAAGAACGATGCCATAATTGAGGAATTTATCGAAGGAAGAGAGTTTTACGTAGGTGTATTAGGTAATAAGCGGGTTAAAGTTCTGCCCTTACGCGAGATGAAATTTGGCGAATTTGGCGAAGATGAACCGAGAATTGCTACTTATAAAGCAAAGTGGGATTATGATTATCGTCAAAAGTGGGGGATAAAGAACGTTTTTGCCGGAAGGCTATCTGAAGGATTATCTGAACGGGTAGAAGAGGTGTGTAAGCGTGCCTATAAAGCATTAAACATGCGATGCTATGCCCGCTTCGATATACGAATAACCCCAGATTCTAAAATCTACCTTATTGAGGCTAACGCTAATCCTTGTCTGGATGAATATGATGAACTGGCCCAATCAGCGGCCAAGGCCGGAATTCCTTATGCCAAACTGATTCAAAAGATATTAACTCTCGGCTTAAAACGAGCAAATGATTAAAAGAGAGTTGTCGGGAATAATTAAATTTATTCTTTTATGCCCATGTTTGGTTTTTATCTTTGGTAGTGCTTATGCCAGTAATATTAAAGAAGCAGATCTTGCTGGTTCCTGGTATTCCGATAATTTCACAATACTTAAGCGAGAGATTGACAATTATCTTAAAGCAGCTAAGGTAACGCCTTTAGCTGATGATATTATTGCCTTAATAAGCCCTCATGCCGGTTTAGATTATTCTGGAGCTGTAGCTGCCTATGGTTTTAAAGCAATTGCTAATAAAAAAGTTGATACCGTAGTTTTAGTTGGCTTCAGTCACCGGGTCGCCTTCGACGGTATAGCAGTTTTCTCTTGGCAAGGATTTAAAACTCCTTTGGGAGTCTTGGCTGTTGATCAGGAATTAGCTGAGAAGATATCTGCAGCTGATGAGAAGATTTTTAGCTATCCACAGGCATTTGCCAACGAAAACTCAATTGAGCTTATTGTGCCCTTTATCCAGACCGTTTTTAATCAGCCGAAAGTTTTACTTCTTGCCTTAGGCCGCCAGAGTTGGGAAAATTGTAAGATATTAGGGGAAGCTTTGGGAGATTTATTGAAGAATCAACCTAATTCGTTGCTTATTGCCAGTACTGACATGAGCCACTATCTGCCACTCACCCAGGCTGTTGAAACTGATACAGCTAGCATAGCCTTAATAAGCAAGATGCAGCCGCAAACCTTGTTTTTTACCGGCTCAGGCCAAAATAGTAGCTGTGGTTTAGGCCCAGTAGTTTCGGTAATGATTGCTGCAAAACAGTTAGGGGCAAACAAACTCAAGGTTCTGAGGAGATCAACCTCAGCCGCCAGCAGTGGAGATACGACCCGAGTGGTAGGTTATTTAAGTGCGGCAATGGTACGGGAAGCAGAACAGAAGTTAAGTTTTGATAACCCTAGTCTTGCTTTGGCTGGAGAAGAATCTGGAAACCAGGTAAAGGAGGATGAAGTTATGGATGGACTTTTAAATGACCAGCAGAGAAAAGAATTGCTTAGGTTAGCCCGTAATAGTATTGCACTTTATCTGGAAGAGGGTGAGGTCCTGGAGCGTGAGTTTGAAGATCAGGTTTTGCGTGAGGTAATGGGCGTTTTTGTTACTTTGCAGCGTAATCATCAGCTTCGTGGTTGTATCGGAAACATTGTCGGGACTAAACCTCTTTATCTGGGTGTAAGAGATATGGCTATTGCCGCAGCTTGCGCGGATTTCCGTTTCAAAGCCGTGACCAAGGATGAATTAAAGGATATCCATATTGAAATTTCGGTTCTTTCTCCTTTAAATAAGATTAGGGATCCTGATAAAATTATATTGGGTAAACACGGAGTTTTGGTCAGGGATAAATCCAGAAGTGGAGTGTATTTACCGCAAGTAGCAACTGAGACTGGCTGGAGCAAGGAAGAATTTTTAAATAGTCTCTGCGGTAATAAGGCTGGGATGAAGCCGGATGCTTGGAAAACCGGTGAGTGTGATATTTATATTTTTACTGCAGAAGTATTTGGAGAATAATTCTTCCACCGAGGAAGATAAGAATCAAGCCGCAGACTAAGCGAATAGCTATTTTAAAGGTGTTACTTTTTGCGAATTGGCTAACTAATTTTCCCGAAAATAAAACCATAAGGAATAATGGCGAGATAATGGTTCCTAAGCCGAATATTAGCGTAAAGATGATTGCTTGAAAGTTTGTTTGAGAAACCAGAATGATATAGTTTAATATTCCCAGAAGGGGAAGGCAGGGGGCAAGCCCGATTAGGAACCCCAGGACGCCAACATTGCGGATATTTCCTTTATTTATCCAGCTGCAGACGTAGCTAAAACTTTTTCCTTTATAAAAAACAGTTGTTAGCCCAATTAAGATAATAAAACAGCCTATACTCAGATAAATAGAATCTAAGTATTTTGTCACCAGAGGAGAGGCTATCATTTTAACTCCTAGGGCGCAGAGGATACCTAAGATACAATAGCTTGTAAGTTTAAATGCCGAAAACACTAGATAAGAAATAAACGAGTCTTTGAATGTCTTTTTATGGATAGCGGTGTAACTGACTAATATTGGTGCGCAGAGGCTTAAACAGGGTCCGGAGCCCAAAATTATTCCGCTGATAAATAAATAATATAGGTTTTCCTTCATCGCTACCATAAAATACTATAAAGGATAAAGGAAGCATTGTCCATGCTTATCTTCATATTTTTAGGGATAGTTAGTTCAATATTTCAGCTGACAATTTTTCGTGAGTTTACCTACTCACTGGCCAAGAATGAGTTGAGTTTTATTCTTGGGGTAGGAATATGGCTTATTTTTGCTTCTTTAGGTAGCCGAATAGGCCGGCGCAAAAAGGTCTTAGAGCCTCAGCTGATACCGCCACTTTTTTGCTTAGTCTTCTCATTGGTAATCGTAGTAATTCATTTAGCTAAGTCATTAGTTGGCCTGGCCTGCTATGAAGCAGCAAGTTTAGGTTTTGTTTTTACAGCCGCCATTTTTCTTGTCAGCCCGGTTAGTTTTTTAATTGGTTATTCTTTCTCGATTTTTAGTCGCTACTATTTGAATCAACAGACGCCTGAACCAAGGATTTTGGGAAAATTCTTCGCTTATGAGGCGATTGGATTTTTCCTCGGCGGTATTTTCTTTGCCTTTTTTCTTTCGGCCTATTCAAACCCTTTTATTTTTGGTTTTTTGAGCCTTCTATTCTTGTTGGGCCTGGATACAAAAGCTAAGGAAAAAATATTCTCGTCGTTAATAATAATTCTTATCAGCGTAGTTTTTTCACTTAGTTTTAAAGCAATTTTAAAAGTAGAACTTAAAGGCGCTACTATTCGTTCCTCCCACGGTTCAGCCTACGGCTCGATTATATTGGCAGAGAAATTCGGGGTTGAATCGCTATATCTTAATGGATCCCTGATTGCTACCAGTGAAGATAAAGCTGACAATGAGGCCTTCATCCACAGCGTCCTCAGTGCTAGCAAGAGGATTAAAAGTGTTTTGTTCATCGGTCCTTACTTTTCTGGTCAAATTCAAGAGATATTAAAATATAATATTAGAACTTTGGATTGTTTAGACATAAATCCAGTACTTTCGGCATTGAGTAAAGCTAAACTTAACAGTAGCCAGAATGGAAGAGTTAACTTTATTATTGATGATCCCCGTTCCTACCTTAATCGGACTAAAAAGAAGTATGATTGTATAATTATGAATAATCCGGCTCCCTCAAACTTAGCCTTTAATCGCTATTTTTCTTATCAGTTTTTCCAGCTTATCGCCCGGCACCTAAGCGATGACGGTATTTTTTCATTTCGGATTCCCTCTAAAGTTAATATTTTAAGTCCCAGAATCGCCAGTTTTAACTCTTGCATTATAAATACTTTAGAACATGCGTTTCGGAATCGGCTGCTTATCCCTTCTGATTCAATGATTATTATTGCCAGTTTAAATAATCCGATTATTCCTTCGGAACTAATTGGGAATTTTAAAAGTTCTAACATCGCGACAGACTATTTTACTATTTATCAGCTTAAAGACTCGCTTGATCCCGGTCAGATTCATTATCTTGAAAGTATGCTTACCGCAAGCGTTGATATAAATAGCGATTTTAACCCCCAAGGTTTTCTTTATTACTCATTAGTTGAGCAAGCAAAATTTTATCCTCAGTTTAAGGTCGATACCCTAATGGTAAGAAACCTTGGTGTGGTTTTGTTTGTTGGTTTAGTATTGTTCATCGCTGGCTTCGGTCTCCCCGGCAGAAAGTTGTTTTTACTTAATGCCTCAGTAGTAGGCTTCTCATCAATCGGATTAAGCGCAATAATTTTTGTACTTTTTCAAGCTACCTCCGGTGCGCTTTTCTGGAAAATGGGTATTTTAGTCGGTCTGTTTATGGCCGGCTTAAGTTTCGGGACATTAGCGGTAAATTTAAACCTCGAGTCGATATTTAAACTTAAGCGACCTTTGCCGGTTTTTTATCTTATTTGGTTTTTATTTCTGATTATCTTTACGGCTGGAATAAAGTCCTTAAATCAGCGCTTTTATCTTGATTTTGCCTTTTATATTTCTTCCTTTTTATCCGGCACCCTCACCGGTAGTACCTATCCCTTGCTAAGTAAGCTTATGTTTACAGATTATGCGAAGCCGAAAAATTTAGCTGCCGCTATTTATTCGGCTGATTTAGCTGGCGCTGCTCTGGGCACCTTTATCTTTTCCTTTCTTTTTATTCCTTTTCTGGGGATAGGGCTTAGTTTGTTGATGATTATGTTTTTAATCTTTGCCTGGGGTCTAAGGGTGAGTTTTGATTAATTCCAGATTCCGGGGATTTCCTGCCCGCAGAACGGACATTTCGCAGCTTTTAATTTGTTTTCAAGAACGTTATAGCCAATGCGCTTGATAAGAATCATTTGGCAGCTTGGGCAGTAGGTATCTTCGCCTATCTGTTGAGGAACATTACCGATATAGATGAATTTCATTCCTTCATCTTCGGCAATTTTCTTAGCTCGCAGCAGAGCTGCAAGCGGTGTAGGGGAGAGGTTAGTAAGTTTATAAAGGGGAAAAAATCGTGCAAAATGAATTGGCGTTTGCGGCCCCAAATTTTCCTTGATCCAGCGAACCAATTTAATGATATCTTGATCACTATCATTTGCGCCAGGAATCAGTAGATTGGTTATTTCAACCCATACCCCCTCTTCCTTAAGCACTTTTAAAGTATTAAGAATCGCATCAAGACTTCCTTGGCAGAAAGTTGCGTAAAATTTATCATTGAAACCTTTGAGGTCAATATTAGCGGCCGTAAGATATTTAGCTATCTGACGCAAAGGTTCTTCATTGATGTAGCCAGCGGAGTGCATCACGCAATCAATGCCTCGGGATTTAGCTTCCTTGGCAACATCTAACATATACTCATAGAAGATCGCTGGTTCAGTATAGGTAAAGGCAATAGTCTTAGCGCCGCTTTCTAAAGCTAAAGTGACAATTTTTTGGGCCGATACTGGGATAACCGGTAAGTCTTCAGGGTCAGCTTGAGAAATTTCCCAATTCTGGCAGAATTTACAGCGTAAATTGCAGCCGGCTGTAGCAATTGAAAAAGATTTAGTACCGGGATATACATGAGCCAAGGGTTTTTTCTCAATCGGGTCAACATGCACCGCAACTGGTTGGTTATAATTTAAACTGTAGAGTTTGCCTCCAATATTCTTCCGCCCCCGGCAGAAACCTTTTTGATTTGGCGATAGAACACAGCGGCGAGGGCAAAGTTGACATTGAATTTTTCCTTCCCCTAAATCTACCCAGTACAAAGCTTGCTTTAATGACGCGAGGGAGGGCTGATTTTTCTCCGAGCCCCAAGCACGACCGGCGGATAAGAGGAAAACTAAGAATACAGTGATACTGATTAAAAAAGCGCGTCCATTTTTCATCTTATCTTACCTTTAACTACCCTTATTTTAGCTGATTCAGCCGAGTTAGTAAATAAATTTTCTTAAAGCTTGACAATCCAGGATATATATTATATACTTTGTACAGTTAATAGTTAATACCATTAATAATACTGGAGGTTAAATATGGCCAAAAAAACACAACTTTTACGTTTTTCCGAAGAACTTGTTCAAACTATAACTTATGTGCACCGCCTGGCGAATTCTATGTTGAAGCGGCGAGCCGATGCCTTATTTCACGGTAAAGTCACCTTTCCCCAGTATGTAGCCTTAGAGGTCATTGATGCTGAAAAATCGCTGAAGATGAAGGATATTGCTCAGGCTTTAAAAACAAGCCTTCCAGCTGTAACCGGATTGATCAATCGTTTAGTGGCAATGAAAATGGCAAAGCGAACCTATGATTCAGGTGACCGGCGAGTTATTTTCATCAGCTTAACTGACGAGGGAAAGCGGATCATTGCTCAGACAAGAACGGCTCGAAAAAAGATTATCGCTGAGATTTTTAGTGTTCTCAGTGAAGGCGAACGGCAAACTTACCTAAAGATTTTAGGCAAAATAAAAAAGGCTTTTTATGGAACGAGTGATAACGAATAAGTACCTGATAATTTTTTTTCTGCTGTTTTGTATGAGCGCTAGGGTATACCCTCAAGATATAAATACCGAGGTAATTGAATTGTCGCTTGAGACTGTAACTAAGCTGGCATTAGAGAATTCCCTAGATATTCAGATTGCTCAATACGATTCTTACATAAGCCGAACTTCCTTGATGGATGCGGAATCAATATTCGATACGATTTTCAGTGCCGAAGCCAGCTATAACCGGAATAAAAAAGCACAAGCCAGTACTATCGCCGGTTCCCAGACTAAGGAACATTCGTTTTCCTTGGGGTTAGAAAAAAAGCTGCCGAGCGGAACAACCGTATCCTTGGATGCTACCGCAAGCAAGAAACGGACCGATAGCACTTTTAGCACTTTAAATCCTTACAATGAAGCTTTAGCTGAGGTGTCGATAACCCAGGAGTTGGGAAAGAACTTTTTTGGTTTAGCTGATCGGGCTGATATCAAAGTTACCAAGTTAGATATTGAAAATTCCCAGTTTACCTCCTTAGATGACATTGAAGAGATCCTCTATCAAGCCCAGAAGTCTTATTGGAACCTTGTTTTAAAGGAAAATGAGCTCTTGATAAGAGCGGATATGCTTAAGGGAGCGGGGAAACTCTATAAGATTTATGAAAATAAATACTCCTTAGGGTTAGTTGAAGATGGTGAGTTCCTGGCCATGGAAGCTCTTGTTGAGACCCGCAAGAGCGATCTTGCGGTAGCCAATCTTAAGCGCCAAGCAGCTAAGAATGACTTGTTATTTTTAATTAACCGCGGCGATTTCCAACAGAAAGTTGTACCGAAAGACAGATTAGTTGGCAGCACAGCCGGAATTGGCCTCTATGCAGCCCTTAAGGAAGCTACGCTGAGCCGGCGCGACTACAAGCAATTGAAGAATGAACTTGAAAAAAATGGGATTTATTTAGTAGTTAAGAAGAATGCCCTTTGGCCCCAAATCGATTTAGAAGCTACTCTTAGCCGTAACAACATTAATTCTGACCGAAGTAGCACCTGGAGTGGTATTGCCAGTGATAGTAATGATGAAATTGCCCTTACCCTAACCGTTAAGGTGCCGCTTGAGAACCGTAAAGCTAAAGCTGAGTTGGAGAAGGTGAGTTTAGAGAAGCAGCAACTCCTACTTCGCTTAAAGCGGATTGAGCGTCTTATTCTGCAGGAAATTAATGATAAGGTAAATCAAGTTAATACTAGCGATAATCAGGTTAAGCTTTATCAATCTATAGTTGATCTGCATCAGAGGAAACTTGATAACCAGATAAAACGCATTGGTTACGGCCGCTCTAATGCTGACACTCTTATTCAATATGAGGAGGATCTTCTTACGGCAAGATTGGCTTTGGCTGAGAATCTTTATGAATATCGGGTAGGTATGATCGAAATTGATTTAGCTAAAAACGTTTTGTTGGATAAGTATTGGGATAAGCCGTTGTAAGGACTAAGATGAAGATTTCTGAATTTTCAGTAAAACACTCACTTTTAGTTAATTTGATCTCAGTTTTTATCCTGATTGCCGGATTTCTAACCCTTTTCGTCTTTAAAATCAGACGTGAGGCCTTTCCCGATGTTTCCTACGACACGGTAATTGTAAGTACGGCCTATCCGGGAGCTGCCCCACATGAAGTTGAGAAATTGGTAACAGTACCGATTGAGAAAGAATTAAAAGGGGTCGACGGCATTGAGCGGATGCAGTCAGCGTCCCTAGAAAACTCTTCAAATATTTCCTTAGAGCTAAGCCAAGATGTAAAAAATAAGCGTAAAGTCATCAATGATATCCAAAAGGCAGTCGACCGAGTTAAAGATTTGCCACAAGGCGTGGATGATGATCCGATTGTTAGCGAAGTTACTTCCGGAGAGTTTCCGGTGGTTCAGGTAGCCTTAAGCGGAAATATGCCGGAAAGGGAGTTGCAGGAGCAGGCTGAGAATTTAGAGGATATTTTAGAAGATATTGATGGAGTTTCTAAGATTTCCCGGATAGGTTTTCGTAACCAAGAAGTCTGGGTTGAGGTTGATCCCGATAAATTAGCTGAGCTTTACTTAAGCCTGGAAGAAGTAATTGATGCCCTGGCTAAGAAGAACCGAAGTATACCCGGCGGGAAAATTAGAGGCAGTGAAGAATTTAGCATTCGGGTAAGCGGTGAGTTCTATACTAAAGAAGAGATTGAGCAAGTAGTTATCCGGGCTAATGAGGTCGGTAATTGGCTGCGGGTAAGAGACGTAGCTGAGGTTAAATTTTCTTTTGAAGATGAAGATGTAATTAATAAAAGTTTTGGTACCCGTTCGATTAACCTTACGGTGATTAAGCGTTCAAGCGGTGATGCGATTACTATTGTTCGGCAGGTAAAGGAAAAAACTAATAATTTTCTACAAGCTAATAAGAATAAAGAGTTAAAAGCCTCTTATATAAATGATATTTCTTTTTATATTCAACGCCGCCTCGGCACACTCAAAAATAACGGAATGCTTGGCATTATTTTAGTCTGTGCGATTCTGATGGTCTTTTTGCAATCTCGAGTTGCTCTATTAACCGCTTTAGGCCTGCCGATTGCCTTTGGTGCAACTCTGGTAATTATGAATTTTATCGGCTTAAGCGTTAACTTAGTTACTATGTTTGGCTTAATTGTGGTTCTTGGTATGTTGGTCGATGATGGAATCATCGTTTCTGAGAACTGCTCGCGTTATTTAGAGAATGGCCATTCGCCCAGAGAGGCTGCAGTTTTGGGTACCCAAGAGGTAGTAAAGCCGGTTACCACTACCATCCTTACTACCATTGCCGCTTTTAGCCCGCTTCTTTTTATGACCGGAATGATGGGTAAATTTATCTGGGGTATACCCCTGGTGGTTATTATTGCGCTTATAGCTTCCCTGTTCGAAGCTTTAGTTATTCTTCCCTCACACTTTGCTGATTTTATTCGCAAGGGCAAAAATTTCAGGTCTCGCAAAGGACTCCCTTGGTTTAAGAAGCTGGTTTCATTTTACACCCGGTTGGTGAATAAAGCCCTAGACCGGCGTTACTGGGTCTTTGGTGGTTTGATTTTAGTATCGATAATCACCGGGCTCCTGACTCTTGGTATGGATAAGGTTTTGTTTGCTTCCGAGGAGGGAATTGAAGAGTTTACAATCCGGGCTGAGATGCCGGTGGGAACCAATATTTATACTACCAATAAATTAATGAAGACAATAGAGGAGAAAGTAGCCAAAATCCGACAGCGTTATCTGGAAGCTTACACTACTCAGGTCGGAACAATCGGAGAAACTTGGCATTTTGACCCTTACGGTAAATCTGGCAGCCACGTCGCTCAAGTTACCGTGCACCTTACTCCTTACCAGCAGCGGAAGAAAAAAGTGAGTGAAATCATCTCTGAGCTAAGGCCTCAAGTGGAAGGCTTAGAGGGCTTTAGCCGGGTTTATTTTGAGATGCCGCAAGCCGGGCCTCCAGTAGGTGCGGCTGTAGCAGTTCAGGTTCGCGGTGAGAGTTTTGAAGTTTTAAATCAAATCGGCGGTAAAATAAGCGAGTTTTTAGACTCCTTAGAAGGGGTTTCAGATTTAGCTTCTGATTATGAGGTAGGCCGAGGAGAAATAAAAGTAATAGTTGATGAGGATAAGGCAGCTAAAACTTATCTTAGCGTAAGTGAAATTGCCGCAACCATCCGGAGTGCTTTTCGCGGCGGAGTAGCTACCTCGATCAAACCGGTTAAAGCTGAAGAAGAAATTGATGTTTTGGTACGATTTCCCGAAGAGTATCGCACTAAGCGTGAAGCTTTCGGGAAAATCCTTATCCCTAATAAATTCGGTAATTTAATACCTTTAGACAAAATAGCCAAACTTCAAGATGAGGTCTCAGTAGCTAGGATCCAACATCTCGATGGAAAAAGAGTGATTTCAATTCGGGCTAACGTTGATAATAAAAAGATTAATTCCAGTAAGGTTAACAAGTTATTAAGGAAAAAGTTTACCAATATAGAGACCGAATATCCTGGCTATAGCATTGGATTTGCCGGTGAACAGCGCGAAAGCAGCCGGTCAATGAAGGATTTTGCTAATGCATTTATCCTGGCCTTATTTTTAATTTTTTTAATTCTGGCAGCTAATTTTAACTCTTTGATACAGCCACTAGTGGTAATGATGGCAATTCCTTTTGGCCTTATCGGAGTTGTTTGGGCCTTTTTCCTGCATCAGCTGCCGATTGGCTTTTTTATGTTTATGGGTGCTATTGGCTTAACCGGAATCGTAGTTAACGATTCAATAGTTTTAGTTGAATTTGTCAATAATTTAAGGAGAAAAGGCGTTGACCGTAGGCACTCTCTGGTTGAAGCCGGCCAACTACGCCTTCGGCCGGTTATTCTCACTACCATCACCACTGCCCTAGGCTTAACTCCCACAGCCTACGGGATTTGGGGCGGCGATCCATTTTTAAAGCCAATGGCTTTAACTATTGTTTGGGGCATTATTTGTGCCACTGCCTTAACTTTAATTGCTCTGCCTTGTATTTACGCAATTATTGACGATATCGACTTTAAGCTCACCGGCCATACGACTGTCAAAAAATCTAACCCTAAAGGTTATGATCAGTGATATAATAAATTTAAATGATAAAAAAACCATTTCTTTTAAAAATCTATGATGCTGCCTACATGCAGAGGTGGAATGACCAGATACGCATCGTAGAATTAACTGAGTTAGACAAGCAGGCTCACAAGATGGTCATTGCTTATTGTTTAGGTAAATGCGAAGAAGATTTAAAAACTAAAGATTTTGACTGGATTGAAGTAATCGAAGCCGGGCTGTTTGAATTCTTACAGCGTATTATACTCACCGATTTAAAACCGCCCCTTTTTCATCGGATAAAAGAAAACCGCCAGCAGTACAAAAAGCTAAATGAGTGGGTTTACGGACAAATAAGTCCGGTTATTGAACCATTAGGAGGAGATTTCTGTTTGCGGTTTAGGAATTATTTGCATGATTCTGAGCGGAATGTAAACCGAAGGATTATAAGTGCGGCCCATTTTTATGCTACCAAATGGGAGTTTGATATTATTGCCCGGGCTAATCCTGCCGGGTATGCCATTGAAGAAATAAGAGCCGACATACAAGCTAAACAGGAAAGATATCAGGATTTAAAAAGTATGCAAAAACTGTTGCATTCTAAAGAACTAAGGGGTTTTGTGAATCTTTGCGGCCAATTGCGGTTCCAAATACGCTGGAGTCACCTGCACCGGGTTCCTAAGACCTCGGTATTGGGCCATATGCTAATCGTAGCCATGCTGGCTTATCTATTTTCTTTGGAGGTAAGAGCCGATAAAAAGAGGTGCGTGAATAATTATTTTACCGGCCTATTCCATGATTTGCCTGAAGTCCTTACCCGGGACGTAATCAATCCGATAAAAAAGGTTGCCGGTTTGAAGGATTTGATTAAAGAATATGAGCGGGCTGAGATGGAGAAAAGGATATATAAACTAATTCCTCGAGGCTGGCATCCGGCTATGCACATGTTTACCGAGGATGAATTTAGCGATATCATAAATTCCGGCGGCGCTACCGAAAGAGACGGGGAACTGATTAAAGGGATTGATGAATTAGCAGCTTTTATTGAAGCCTACTTATCTTTGAAGAATGGCGTGCAAAGTGAGACATTGGAGGGTGCAAAAGCATCACTTAGGCAAGAATATTGTTCAAAACGTATCGGCGAGGTGAATTTTGGCCGAGTGTACCGCGATTTTGATTGAAGCTTGACCCGGTTAGAGATTTAGGGTTATCTAATGGGGGCTAAAATAATTTATCTTTAACGAGGTTGACTAAGAGCCAATTTTAAGGATAATAGGGATAACGGGGAAAAATTCAGATAAGGGTTTAAAGGCCGGGATTCCGGCAACAGGAGCAATATTTATGGGATTAAAAGAAGTAATCGAAAAATGTAAAACTTTAGATATCTACGAAGAGCGGGCTGTTGCCGGTGATTACTACGAGATTGTCTTTTTTACCAAAGACACTGAGAAATGGCAGGGGCTATGCGAAAGTATCTTGGGTAAGGCAGTAAAGCCGGCCGGGACAGAGCCGAGCAGCGAGGATATAAAATTGACTCAAAAATACGGAGGAATTCGCAGTAATCAGACTTTGTTTAAGAAACAAACCGATAGTATGATTATTGTCGCTATGTTTTGGCCCTGGCAGGATGAAGTCCGCACTACCGTAAAAGTAGCTGTAATAAAGAAATGATTCTTTCAAAAATGAGGTTTCAAAAATGAGTCAGGGCAAAATTTTTGGCCGATCATTAAAAGGTTTTTTCGGTAAAATTACAAAGTTTTTTTCGAATAGTAAGAAATATAAGTGTCAGATTTGTGGGAGGATGGTTCATCAGGTCCACGCATTAGAGCATGCTAAGGCTGAGGAATATCTGCTTAATCTTATCAAAAAAGATCATCCCCAATGGAAGCAAGGGGATTCTACCTGCTCAGAATGCGCCGAATATTACCGCAAACTAATAAAACAAGCCGAAATTTAGTTCACTAAATTTTCAATACTGGAGGAAAGATGTATCGGGAAGAAATCAAAGTATTAGATTGCACTATCCGCGACGGAGGGTTAATTAACAACCATAATTTTGACCATCGCTTTGTTCGAGAAGTTTATAAAGCGCTTTCGGCCGCAGGTGTCGATTATATGGAGGTAGGTTATAAGAATTCCCGGAAATTATTTTCCTCTTCCGAATACGGTTCTTGGAAGTTTTGTGACGATAATGATATCCAAAAAATAATTGAAGGTGTAGAATCCCGAACCAAAATTTCAGTTATGGTTGATGTCGGGCGGGTGGACTTAGAAGATGTTAAGCCAGCTGATAATAGCCCAGTGGATATGATTCGAGTGGCTGCCTACGTTAAAGATATTGATAAGGCGATATGCATGGTAAATCATTTTGTCGATAAGGGCTATGAGACCACAATTAATATTATGGCAATATCACGGGATCAAGGCACGGAATTAAATGAGGCCTTACATCAAATAGAAGCCGAGAGCAAAATCAAGGCCTTGTATATCGTTGATAGTTTCGGTGCCCTTTACCAGGAGTCAGTTGAGCACTTGATAAAATTAGCAAAAAATATCATTAAGAAGGCCGAGGTTGGTTTCCATGGGCACAACCACCAGCAGCTTGCTTTTAGCAATACCATTGAGGCCATTATTCACAATGCAAACTATCTGGATGGCACAGTTTATGGGATTGGTCGGGCGGCTGGGAATTGTCCTTTGGAATTATTGATCGGCTTTTTAAAGAATCCTAAGTTTGATCTGCGGCCGATTTTAGATTTAATATCCAAGGAATTTATCCCCTTGCGAAAGAAAATTGAGTGGGGATACATTATTCCTTATGCCATATCGGGAATGATGAACGAACATCCCCGGGCAGCGATGGCATTGCGCAAGAGTGCCAAAAGAGAGAATTACCGGGAGTTTTACGAAAGTCTGGTTGATGATGATTTAGTTTAAAGGGTTACCAGGAAGGTATCGGTTATGAATTTAAGGCAGAAAGTTTTAATTTTATTGATCATAAACCTATTTGCCGGTAGCGTTTTGGCAGAGGAGATAAAAATGGATGATAAAGTAGTAGTTTTTGAAACTAACCAAGGGCTGATTGAAATTAAATTGTTTCCCGAGATAGCCCCCAAAGCATCTCAGAACTTTATCGGTTTGGTTGAGCAGGGTTATTATGATGGAATAATATTTCACCGGATAATAAAGGATTTTATGATCCAGGGTGGTGACCCTACTGGAACCGGAAGAGGCGGTAGCTCAATCTGGGGAACTCCCTTTGAAGACGAGGTTGATAGCGCAGTTAAGTTTGACCGGCTAGGACTCCTAGCTATGGCTAACTCCGGACCAAACACTAACGGAAGTCAGTTTTTTATCACTACTGCTAAAGCCCCCTGGCTTAATAACCGTCATACTATTTTTGGTCAGGTTATTGCTGGTTATAAGGTAGTTAAAAAAATTGAAGGTATAGCTACCGGGTCAGCTGACCGGCCGATTGAGGAACAGAAGATTATAAAAGCTTATTTAAAATAATAAGGGCACAAAAAAGGAAGGGAGGTAAATAATGATGCGTTCGGGTAATCCGGTCTTGCGGGCAAATACATTTACAAAGGTGCGGTCTTATTCATCTGCCAATGCAATGACTATCCAGGGGACCGTGAATAAAACTTTGCTCCTTTTATTCCTCACTTTATTTAGTGCTTCCTGGGTTTGGGATAAACCGTCCCAGTTCTTGCCTTTTCTCTGGCCGGCGGTAATTGGCGGGGCAATCGTTGCTTTTGTAACCATCTTTAAGAAGGAGTGGTCTCCGGTTACCTCCTGGATCTATGCACTAGTTGAAGGAGTATTTTTAGGCCTGATTTCAGCTTTGATCGAACAGAAATATCCTGGTATTGTAATCCAGGCTGTAGGGTTGACTTTCAGTGTTTTATTTTGTCTGCTCATTGCTTATAAATCCAAGATGATTAAGGTAACCGATAATTTTCGTTTAGGCATAGTTGCTGCTACCGGCGGCATTGCCTTGGTTTATATTCTTAGCCTGCTGATGGGGCTTTTCGGAGCCAGAATACCTTTTATCCATCAAGCCGGACCAATCGGCATTGGTTTCAGTCTTTTTGTGGTGGTTATTGCTGCCTTGAATCTGGTTCTTGATTTTGATTTCATTGAAAAAGGAGCTGAGTGCGGAGCGCCTAAATATATGGAGTGGTACGCAGCCTTTGGGCTCATGGTCACTCTTATCTGGCTTTATCTCGAGATCTTGAGGCTTCTGGCTAAAACAAGAAGACGTTAAATCTACTTAAGCGGTCTGTTTAGGTCGGGTTTGAACATAAGTTATAGAAAAAAAGGAGAAAGAAATGAATCGATTAATGATATTTATTGATGCTGAATATGTAGTTTCAAAGATGCGTGACTTATTGGGTAAGCGGAAGTCAATTAAGCGAACTGATATTAACTGGAAGAATATTATTCGTTGGATAACCGGGAAGCGAAAGTTAGTCCGGGCTTATTACTACTCTTCAAGATTAAGCCAGGATGAGAACAATCAGACCTATCAGGAGCAACAGGATTACCTCAAGCGCCTTAAAGTAGGTATTCCTTATTTTGAGATTAAACTGGGGAGGTTGGTCCGAGTTCAGGATGGCTGGGTCCAGAAGGGGGTTGATGTTAAGATTTCCCTGGATATGTTCTCAAAGGCGGTTAGTAACCAATACGATACAGTGGCTTTAGTTTCCGGTGACTCGGATTTTGTTGAGGTAATCGGCGAAGTTAAAGAGCGGTACGGAAAACAAGTTGAGCTTTTTACTTTTGATAAGGCAATCCATGAGGCATTACGTATTGCCCCAGATAAACACATAGTGATTGATGGTCAACTTGGCCGTAAATGCGGCTTCTGGTTCAGTTAAATCTGCTAATTTTCATCTTTTCTCAGCCGAGAATCTAAATCTTAAGGACGCCAATTTTTCCAAAAAAAAGTTGATTTATCTGTTTTATTCAGTATAATAGCGCTTTGCCTGGTGGTGGAAACAGCGAAAATATTGGCAGAAAGACTTAGATCGAGAGCAAATATGACCCGTCAAATTGAGTTAAAAAAGGTAAGAAATATCGGAATTATGGCCCATATTGATGCTGGTAAGACTACCCTTACCGAGCGGATTCTCTTTTATACCGGCCGATCACATAAGATCGGTGAGGTCCATGATGGGGCTGCCCAGATGGACTGGATGAAGCAGGAGCAAGAGCGGGGGATTACAATTACTTCTGCGGCTACTACCTGTCATTGGAAGGACCATCGAATTAATATTATTGATACCCCGGGGCATGTAGACTTTACGGTTGAGGTTGAGCGAAGCCTGCGGGTCTTAGACGGAGCTATAGCAGTTTTCTGCGCAGTCGGCGGGGTTGAGCCTCAATCTGAGACGGTTTGGCGCCAGTCTAATAAGTATCAAGTACCTAAGATTGCTTTTGTTAATAAAATGGACCGGATGGGTGCAGATTTTTTAGGGGTTATTAAGAATATTGAAGCCGATTTAGGCGCTAATGTAATTCCCCTGCAGATTCCTATCGGTGCTGAAGACAATTTTCGCGGCATTATTGATCTTTTAGAGATGAAAGCTTACATCTATGACGATGAGTCATTAGGCAAGAATTTCCACACCGAAGATATTCCTGATGATTACAAGGAAGTAGCCGGGAAGTATCACCATATCATGGTAGAAAAAGCTGTGGAGCTTGAGGACTCACTTATGGAGAAGTATTTAGAGTCTGAGGATACCATAACTGTTCAGGAACTAATTCCGGCAATCCGCAAAGGTACTATTGCTAATAAAATCGTTCCGGCACTTTGTGGTTCAGCATTCCGCAACAAAGGTGTACAGAGATTACTTGATGCGATAACCTTATACCTTCCGTCACCTTGGGATCAGCCACCGGTAACAGGTAGCAATCCTGAAGACCCCAATCAAGTTATTGAGCGGGCTCCGGCTGATGATGAACCTTTCTCAGCCCTAGCTTTCAAAGTTCAAGCTGATCCTCATATGGGTAAGTTAGTTTATTTCAGGGTCTATTCAGGAAAACTCGATGCTGGTTCCTACATTCTTAATGTTACTAAAGATAAGAAGGAGAGAGTAGGCAGGATTTTACAGATGCACGCTAACCAACGGGAGAATCGTGCTACTATTTATGCCGGTGATATCGCCGCCATTATTGGTTTGGACCATACTGTAACCGGGGATACCTTATCCAGTGGGGATTCGCCGGTACTCCTGGAGGCTATTGAATTTCCAGCACCGGTAATGTCGATCAGCGTTAAGCCTCAGAGCCGGGCTGACCAAGATAAAATAGCTAAGGCATTACTAAAACTGGCAGAGGAAGACCCTACTTTTACCGTGCATACAGACAAAGAGACTGATGAGACCATTATTTCTGGTATGGGAGAGTTGCACCTGGAAGTTATTGTCGATAGGCTGAAGCATGAATTTAGTGTAGAAGCAGTAGTAGGTCAGCCCAAGGTGGCCTATAAGGAGACAATTTTGAGCTCAGTTACCCAGGAGCATAAACATGCCAAGCAAACCGGCGGTCGCGGTCAATATGGTCATGTTATTATCGAGATCTCACCAACTAAACCCGGAGAAGGCTTTGAATTTAAGAATAGTATTACTGGCGGAAAGATTCCTCGTGAATATATCCCAGCGGTTGAAAAAGGGGTAATTTCGGCGATGCAGAAAGGTATCTATGCCGGATACCCGGTAGTCGATGTAAAAGTTAATCTTATTGATGGTTCTTACCATGATGTTGATTCATCGGAACTAGCCTTTAAGCTTACTGCTTCAGAGTGTTTCAAGACAGCCTTTATGAAGGGTGTGCCAGTGCTACTTGAGCCCCAGATGTCGCTGGAGGTTGTAACGCCTGAGGAGTATGTTGGTAATGTTGTGGGGAATATCTGTTCACGCCGGGGTAAGGTTTTAGGAATTGAGGCTAAAGGTAACCAACAGGTAATATCAGCTGAGGCTCCATTATCTGAGATGTTTGGCTATGCCACAACTCTGCGTTCCTTAACCAGCGGTCGGGGCAACTATACCATGCACTTTGAGAAGTATCAAGAGGTGCCAGCGGCAATCTCTGAAAAAGTTATCGAAGAGAAGAAGCAGTAATTTTTCTTTAAGATTAGATAACATCTTATCAAAAATAATTAAGGTTGAAACTCCGCTGGCTACCCCGGTTTCGTAACCATTTAAGCCAGTTAGGTTTCCAACCCTTCCCGCTTTTTTATCGCCGACGGTAGCAAAAGTTCTGGTTGAGAAGTTTGCGATTAAGCCTATCGAAGATGTTGAGGCTGATGTTAGCGCAATGATTCAAGGCAGTTAGGTCTCGATTACACAGTAAAACTGGGGCAGTAGAATGGAAGTGGTATCAGGAGTTTTGATTGAGAGAATAAGACGGACTCAGGCGGTTGAGAGTTTTCGGTTCAAGCCCGATAAAAAAATCGACTTCTTGCCGGGGCAATTTCTGCAACTAATCTTCGATCAAAAAGACCAAAATAACTTAAGCCTAAATAAATATCTTTCTTTCTCATCTGCTCCCGGTAATGATTATATTGAGGTAACCAAGAGGATGTCGGAAAGCGAGTTCTCAGATTCTTTACGTAAGCTGGCGCCCGGCGATAGAGTTCTGTTTAAAGCTCCTATGGGAAACTGCGTTTTTAAGGATCAGTACAGCAAAATTGGCTTTTTAATCGGAGGTATCGGCATAACCCCGGTAATTTCGATATTAGAGTACATTGTTGCCAAAAGTCTTGATACTGATGTTTGTTTGTTGTATTCTAATAGAACCGAGGCTGACATAGCTTTTAAGCCGGAGATTGATGCTTGGAGTGCGAGTAATTCTCAAATCAAGGTTACTTATCTGGTCAGTCACTGTGAGCCGAGTGATCAGAGGTGTTTTTCGGGTGTGATTGATCAGCAATTTGTTACCAGTCAAGTTTGTGATCCTGCTCAGCGAAACTTCTTTATTTTTGGACCGCCGAAGATGGTGGCATCAATGAAAAATATCTGTTTGGGAATCGGGTGTGATGAAGAGATGGTAAAGGTGGAGAACTTTATCGGTTATTGAGGAGGAGTTAAGATGAAAAAATACCGCTGCACAGTTTGTGAGTATATTTATGATCCGGCTGAGAACAATAATATTGCTTTTGATAATTTGCCTGATGATTGGGTTTGTCCTGAATGCGGTGTCGGGAAAGATTTGTTCGAGGAAGTTAGTTAATTAAGAGGTTCAATGAAAGCAGTTGAGATTAAAAAAGGTATTTATTGGGTTGGTGCTATTGATTGGGGCTTGAAAGATTTCCATGGTTACCTTACGCATAGGGGCAGCACTTACAATGCTTATCTTATTATTGATGAAAAAATAGTGCTTGTTGATACCGTCAAGCATTATCTTTATGATGAGATGCTGGCAAGAATAAACAATCTGATCGACCCCGCTAAAATCGATTATATTATATCTAATCACGCTGAGATGGATCATTCTGGGTGTTTACCGAAAATTACCCGGATTGCCAAGGATGCTGTTTTGATAACTTCGCCCAATGGCCAGAAAGGGTTAAAGCAACACTTTGAAGAGAATTTTACGTTCCAGGTTGTTAATACCGGCGATATAATCAATATCGGTAAGCGAAACTTACAGTTTGTGCTTACTCCTATGGTTCACTGGCCGGATTCCATGGTCACTTATCTTCCTGAGGATAAATTACTGCTTCCCAATGATGCTTTTGGCCAACATATTGCCTCTAGTGAACGCTTTGATGATCAACTGGGTCTTGAGACAGCCTTAGGCGAGGCTGCTAAGTATTATGCCAATATAGTTTTGCCTTTTGGGACTCAAGTTAAGAAGGCTCTGGCTGAGTTATCGGGATTGAAGATTGATATGATTGCGCCTAGCCACGGGATTATCTGGCGTAAATATTTACCAAATATCATCGCCAGTTATACGAAGTGGGCTGATAATCAAGTTGAAGAAAAAGCAGTAGTCGTCTATGATACCATGTGGGGTTCTACTGAAAAAATAGCCCAGATAATTTCGGATACATTTAAGAATAAAGGAATCGCTGTTGAACTTATCAATCTTAAAACTGACCACATTTCCGATGTAATGACTAAAATTTTAAGTGCGAAATATATCTGCGTTGGTTCACCGACTCTCAATAATGGCCTGTTGCCCACAGTAGCAGCTTTTTTATGTTACCTGAGGGGCCTAGGGCCAAAAAAGAGAGTCGGTTTAAGTTTCGGCTCCTATGGCTGGGGTGGCCAAAGCGTTAGTCAGATAGAAGAAGTTCTAACTAGCTGCGGATTTCAGATTTTAGAAAGCTTAAAAGCCCAATATGTGCCTAACCAAGAAATGTTATCTAAGCTAAAAACTAAATTGGAAGCGGTTATCTGACCTTTTAGTAATTATATAAAATTGTAGTATCGACAAAAAAAGGAGGCATGATGAAAAGTATAAAAGGAACTAAGACTGAGAAAAACCTTCTGGCGTCTTTTGCCGGAGAATCTCAAGCCCGAAACCGCTACACTTATTTCGCTAGTGTAGCCAAAAAAGCCGGCTATGAGCAGATTGCAGCGATATTCTTAGAGACGGCTGATAATGAGAAGGAACATGCTAAACGATTTTTTAAGCTTTTAGAAGGTGGTGAGGCGGAAATTAGCGCTACCTATCCGGCGGGCATTATTGGTGACACTACTGCTAATTTGGAGGCTTCAGCTGCCGGAGAGAACCTGGAGTGGACAAAACTTTATAAGCAGGCCGCCGAGGTAGCAGACGAAGAAGGGTTTGGGGCAGTAGCCCGGCAGTTTAGGATGATAGCGGAAGTGGAGCAGAAGCACGAGGCTAGGTACCGGAAGTTGTTAGCCAACCTAAAGGAAAAAAAAGTGTTTAATAAGGATATTGTGGTAAAGTGGAAGTGTCGCAACTGTGGCTATGTTCATGAGGCCAAAGATGCACCGGGGGTCTGTCCGGCTTGTGATCATCCCCAGAGTTATTATGAATTATTCTGTGAGTGTTATTAAAAGACATCCTATAACGAGAGAACAACAAGATGTCTTGATTGTATAGATTAGGGAAAGATTACATAGATTAATCAATCGTTGTAATCTCTATTTAATAATCATTGTAATCAGGTATAATCCAGCTTATACTTGATGATTATACCAGGAGGGAGTATGAGAGGTTTTAGATGTAAGGTTTGCGGGTTTATATCAATAAACGGAAGTGCACCCGAGAGGTGTCCGGTCTGTGGTGCTCCCAAGGCATCTTTTGAAGATAGCCAAGATGCAATAATGACTCCCCAGGATATAAATGATCTAAGCGAGCTAGAGAAAAAACATATTCCAGCCATTACAGTTGTTAAGCAGTGTGGGCTAATACCTGAAGGCTGTTATGATCTGCATGCAAAAATCGGTCAGATACAACATCCGATGCAAACAGACCATTATATACAACATATAGACTTTTACATTGATAATCTGTTCATTGCCAGGACTCACTTAACTCCTGATAAGCTTAACCCGGCTGCTGCATTGCATCTTAAGGCTGGTGCTGGTAAACTTACTGTAGTAGAATTTTGTACATTGCATGGGGCCTGGATTGCTGAGGAAGATTTGTAGAGTGAACGAAAAAATCTACACAAGGGAGGTTTAATGGGAAACATTTTTAATCCCCAGGAAATATTAAAAATCGCGGTTAATGTTGAGACTAACGGGAAGAAACTTTACCAAAGTCTAGAGGATAGAGCCGGGAATGAGAAGTTAAAGGCGACCTGGAAATATCTTAAAGAACAAGAGGAGACTCATCGTCAAATTTTTCAGGAGATGCTTGATAAGATCGGAGAGTATATTGTCCATGAGTTTTCTCCCGGTGAATACGAAGCTTATTTACGGGCAATTGCTTCCGAGTATATCTTTACTCAAAAGATGATCGAGTCGAAAATAAACCAGGGCTTTAGCTCTGATTTAGAAGCAGTTGATTTTGGAATCCAAATCGAGAAGGAGTCAATTCTCACTTATTCGGCGTTAAAGGAATATATATTGACGGCAAGACAAGGTGTATTAGAGAAAGTTATTGATGAGGAGAGAAGACATTTAGCTAATCTGGTTTTCTTGAAGGATCAGATTTAGACTTAACTTTTAGGAGGGCTATAATGGAGGTAAAAGTTTATTCTACGTCAACATGCCCATATTGTAAAATGGTCAAGGAGTATCTAACCTCGAAAGGAGTTGTTTTTGAGGCAGTGGATGTTTCGGCAAATCCGGCTGCCGGAAAAGATTTGGTAAATATTTCCGGACAGATGGGCGTTCCAGTAGTGGTGGCCGGTGGTGAAGTTATTGTTGGATTTGATAAAGAAGCTATCAATAAAGCTTTGAATTTATAAGTTGAACTTCTTCGATGGATAAAAACCCAGTATGTTGTCCAGTCACTAAAAGGGCTGTACCTTTTTATAAAAATAAGACTTTTATTGTGGCTTTCGTTTTATTAGGGGCAATTCTGCTATCCAACTGGATACCAAAACTAATACCGTTTCGAAATTCCTTATTTAGCTATTTTAAAACTATCTGGTGGGCCATCCTTTTGGGGTTAGCCCTTGGTGGAGTCATTGACTATTTTATCCCCCGGGAATACGTTACTCATATTTTGGCCAAGCCAAAGAAACGAACTATTTTCTACTCGGTAGTTTTAGGCTTTTTCATGAGCGCCTGCTCGCACGGAATCTTAGCCCTTTCAATTGAGTTGCACAAAAAGGGCGCATCTAATCCGGCAGTAGTAACATTTTTGCTTGCTAGCCCCTGGGCAAATTTAGTCCTTACTATAATGCTTATCGGCTTCTTCGGTTTCAAAGCCTTTTTTATTATAGTTTCAGCAATTGTAATTGCCATAATAACCGGTTTTATTTTCCAATTTCTGGAGAAAAACGATCTGATTGAGAAAAACGACAATATTATTGAAAACGAGGATAACTTCTCTATCTTTAAGGACATTAAAAAAAGATTCAAAAACTGTAAGTGGTCATTTAATGATTTTAGATCCAGTATCAAGGGTATTTTTAAGGGTGCAGTGCGTTTGAGCGATATGGTGCTCTGGTGGATTTTAATCGGTATGGGTTTAGCTGGTTTAGCCGGTGCCTATATACCTACTAATATTTTTACTGACTATATGGGTCCGACTATTCTCGGGATGGTTGTTACTCTAATCGTGGCCACAGTGATTGAGGTCTGTTCGGAAGGCTCAGCCCCTATGGCTTTTGAGCTATTTAAGCAGACCAATGCTTTTGGGAACAGTTTTGTTTTTCTGATGGCCGGAGTAGTTACTGACTATACTGAAATCGGGCTTCTCTGGCATAATGTCGGCAAGAAAGTAGCCATTTGGTTACCGATTGTAACTGTTCCCCAGGTGATTCTTTTAGGCATTCTTGCTAATCGGTTATTTTAATGAGAATATAACTTAGAGAATGGTGATGAAGTTAAGTTATTCATGGGAATTATTATTTTAAAAAAATGACTGACTTAATAATTATCGGTGCAGGCCCCGCGGGTATTACCGCAGCCGTATATGGAGCACGTAAAAACATGGACATTTTGGTTATCACTAAGGATATCGGAGGCCAAGCTGCCTTGAGCGGAGATATTGAGAACTACACCGGCTATCAATTTATCACCGGTCCGGAGTTAAGTCTTAAATTTGAAGCCCATATGCGTAAATATAATATTAAGGTAGGAGAGAACGAGGAAGTTGTCAAACTTAAGCGCGAGGCTAAGGCCTTTATTGTTAACACCAATAAAGGCTCTTATTCGGCAAAGTCAGTTATTGTTGCTTCTGGAAAGCGTTCCCGGGAGTTGAATGTATCTGGTGAGAGAGAATATAAAAACAGAGGTCTTACTTACTGCGCTACCTGCGATGGCCCATTATTTGCCCAGAAAAATGTTGCGGTTATTGGCGGAGGAAATTCAGCTCTTGATGCTGCAATACAGCTGATCGGTATTGCCAAGAAAATTTACCTAATCAATATTAGTTCTGAGTTAAGTGGTGATGCTGTAATGCAGGAGAAAGTTCAAGGAAGTAACAAAGTAACAATTTTAAATAATACACAAGTTAAAGCAATCTTAGGTGATAAAATGGTTAAGGGGATTAGGGTGGCCAGAGATAATAGCCAGGAAACCTTATTAGTTGAGGGGGTTTTTGTTGAAATCGGCCTTATACCTAATGTTAGCTTTGCCAGTGAGTTAGATAAGAATGAACTCGATGAGATTAAAGTTAATTCCCGCAATGAAACCAATATTCCCGGTATTTTTGCTGCCGGAGACGTTACTGATGTTCCTGAGAAACAAATAGTAATTGCTTGCGGTGAGGGTTCAAAAGCCGCACTTTCAGCGTTTAGATACTTATCTACTAACCAATTTTAAGGCGCTTAGGAGAATTAAGATGAAGAAGCTATCTCAGGAAATAATTCATTTATTTCACAAACAGAGTTTCGTTATTGTCTCGACTCTGGATCCGCAAGGAAAAATTCACTGTGCAGCCAAAGGCATTGCCGGAATAGAGGAGAAGGGAGAAGTTCTGCTTATTGATCTTTATCGAAAACAAACTTTTAATAATCTCAGGCGAGACCCTACGATTAGTATTACGGCTATCGATGAGGAAGCCTTTAGCGGGTATACTTTAAAGGGCAGGGCAAAAATTGTCGACCGAAAAAAGATCAAGAGCCATATTATTACCAGCTGGGAAGACAAAGTTATTAAACGTGTCTCGAATAGAGTGCGTGCCGATATAAAAAAAGAAAGAAAGAGTCTTCATCATCCGGAAGCAATTTTTCCTCATCCCCAATACCTCATAGAAATCGAAGTGGAAAACATAGTTGATTTAACTCCTGTACATCTTAAACGAAAGTAACTAAATCTATTACCATGAAAACAGTGCTATTTTTATGCACCGGGAATTCCTGTCGAAGCCAAATGGCTGAAGGAATTATGGGCCATTTAGGGGGTGATGAATTCAAAGCCTTTAGTGCCGGAGTTGAGCCTACTGAGGTTAATCCTTTAGCAATTAAGGTGATGGCTGAAGTGGGTATTGATATTTCAAAACAGAGATCGAAATCGCTTAAAGAATATCTCGGTCAGCAATTTGATTATATTATTACTGTCTGCGACAATGCTCAACAAAACTGCCCGCTATTTCCCGGTAAATATCAAGCCTTACACTGGAATTTGAATGACCCGGCTAAGGTTGGCGGGGATAGTCAGGTAAAGATTCTTGAATTTAGAAAGATCCGCGATAAAATAAAAGCTAATATTGAGACATTTTTAGAAAGAGTCGGAAAAAGCTAAAATATGGAAAAAGTTATTCGTGAAGAACGGAATTTAAGTTTTTTTGAGAAGTACCTTACTTTTTGGGTTATGGGCTGTATTGGATTAGGTATTTTACTGGGAAAGCAATTCCCCCAAGTAGCTATTACCCTGGATAAAATTTCCATATACCAGGTCTCAATTCCAATAGCAATATGCCTTTTTTTCATGATCTATCCAATTATGGTCAAGATTGACTTTGCTGAGGTAATTAAGGCCGGGAAAACCCCCAAGCCGGTACTGCTTACTTTATTCATAAATTGGTGCATTAAGCCATTTACCATGTTGGGTATTGCAACTTTATTTTTAGGAGTGTTTTTTAAGGGTTGGCTTCCCGGGATTGAGGTTATCAAGGGAGGAGGCCAGGTAGAATTATACCGCTCCTATATTTCCGGGTGCATTTTACTGGGTATTGCCCCTTGTACGGCAATGGTTCTTATCTGGGGACATTTATCTAAAGGTAATGACGGCCACACTCTGGTTATGGTAGCGATAAATTCTTTAACCATGTTATTTCTCTATGCGCCATTAGGCAGTTGGTTATTAGGTGTAAATAAGATGCCGATACCTTGGCAGACAATTGTCTTATCAGTTGTAGTTTATGTGGGATTACCGCTTATTTTTGGCTATTATTCAAGGAGAGTGATTATTGCCCAAAAAGGTTTTAAGTGGTTTGAGGAAAAATTTATTCATCGCCTAACCCCGGTATCTATCGGAGCATTACTTATTACTTTGGTTCTTTTGTTCTCATTCAAGGGGGATTTAATTATTAGCCAGCCACAAGTCATTGTATTAATTGCCATACCGCTTTTTATTCAAACCTGCCTAATTTTCGGGTTAGCCTATTTAATGGCTAAGTGGCTAAAATTGCCATACCGGGATGCTGCTCCTTCTGCGCTTATCGGTGCAAGCAATCACTTTGAGGTTGCTATTGCAACCTCAGCAATGCTTTATGGGTTATCATCAGGAGCGTCTTTGGCCACTGTAGTAGGTGTATTGATTGAGGTGCCGGTTATGCTTATGTTAGTTAGAATATGCTTGAAAACTAAGCATATATTTGCTAAACAGGTTTAAAGCCTTGAGAAGTTCATGCTTGTGTTTTCTGGTAATAATGATAGAATGCTTGGCTTCAGAAAAAACTAAACTAAACAAGGAAAAAGGTTGGTAGAACAATGAATATTGGGATAGCTAAAGAAATAGGTGCCGGAGCCCTAGAGCGCAGAGCGATTATCTTGCCAAGAGAGGTTGACAAATTAGCTGAGGCTGGACATCAGGTTTTTGTTGAGAAAGGCCTGGGAAAGGGTATATATATCAATGATTCTGAGTATAAACAAGCCGGGGCAGAGATAGTTAGTAAGAGAAGAAACATTTTCAATAAATCTATAGTTGTAAAGTTAAAACCCCCCCCTGCCGCAGGAATTTAGATTACTAAAGAATAATTTATTGTTCAGCATGCTTCACGCTGGACAAAACCCAAAATATATAAAAGCCTTAAGAAAGAACAATGTTAAAGCTATTGCTATGGAAATGATTCGAAACAAGAGTGGTGAACGTCTTATCCAGTGCTCGGGTATGTCTGGTGAACAAGGCATGGTTTATGCTTTTTATCTTGCCGAGAAGAGCCCCAGTGATTGCAATGTCTTGGTTTTAGGGTATGGTGCTATTGCTTCCGGCGCTTTGAGAGTTGCTTTTAGCTTGGGAGCCAAGGTTAAAATTTTAAGAAAGCAAGAATACCCTTACATAAAGCAATTTATTAAAGATAAAGATATCGTGGTTAACGGTATCCAGTGGCCTAAAGAAAAACGAGAGAGAAAGGAATATCTTATCACAAAAAACATGTTTTCTCTCCTTAGCAGGGGCGCAGTAGTTTTGGATCTTTCTGTGGACTATCCTAATCCGATTGAACCTTGCCATCCTTCTTTGCTTAACGAACCAGTTTACGAAATCAACGGCATAAAGTGTGTCAGCATATATGGTTACCCCAGGTTAGCACCTGTTTCTAGCTCTCGGCGATATTCAAAACAAGTATTGCCTATCCTACTAAAAATAGCATCTACCCCATTAAGAGAGCTCCCGAAGCCTATCAAGAACGCTATCATTGATCCTGATAAATGCTGAATTGATATGAAAAAAACTCTTTTAATCATAGGAGATAAAAGAACTAAGGGCCGTACTCTTGACCCTTCTTTTAATGCCTTTGTTAAAATCATTGGGAATTCCAAGGATGAGAGGTTAGAGACGCATATCCTTAGTTATAAGGATGTATTTGAAGGCAATTTTCCCGAAGTTTCCAGTCCGGTTTTGAATATACTTTTATTTTTTCCTTATAAATATTGGGATAAAAATATCGAGGTATATCAAGGTGACTCCAAAGTCTATGGAGATAATTCGTTTGGCCGAGAATTTCGAAAGTATTTTGAAAAACTAGAGAGGACCATAGGAAAAAAATACCATGATAAGAAGATTGAATACGTTAATCCGCCGGATAAGTCAATTCTGGATAGGGATAAAGAAGAAACTAAAAAATTTTTCTGGCACCACAATATCCCTACTCCAAAAAGTTTCAATGTAAAATGTCTAAAAGACCTTCACCGGCTCGCCAAGCGGGGAATATCGTTATATATAAAACCAAGATTTGGCGCTATGGGTAAAGGCATTACCTACCTTAGTAATGACTTGATGATTACAAACTTTTTATTCCAAAAGGGTGAAATCGTTAGTCATCCCTATGATTATCATTGGCGGTTTCATGAAGTCAAGGATAAGGATAAAGATAAGTTTTTAAAGATTCTGCTATCCCGGGGGTTTATCTTTGAGGAAGCTATTGACCCCCCGATACATAAAGGGAGGAGGTCTGATTTTCGGGTCTATTGCGTTTATGGAAAGGTATCTTATTATTATATCAGGTCTACGCCGGCTGTCTCTCTGGTGACTAATTGGTCACAAGGAGGCAAGATTGAACAAAAAAGAAAACTCTCCCAATATATATCTACTGCTAAATTAAATCAGGTTGAATCTTTGGCGCGAAAAGTTGCCAAAGAACTTAAATTGAATTATACTGGAGTGGATATCATCTTTTCCAAAGATTACAAAAAGATTTATGCTCTAGAAGCCCATTCATTCCCTGGCTATGAACGGGGATTTGATTTGATGAATAATTTAGCCAGGAAGATTCTAAGATCAAAATAGCTTACCGATTTAATTGTTCGCCAAACAGCTTGTGTCCTTTCCATCGCAAAAATCATAAATAAAAAGGACCTTTCGGCTTCGCTCAAGGCAGGCTTTTTTACTTATCGGTAGGTTTCGCCTAAACCAGGTTCGCAAATTCCGCCCTTTCTGGTATAATACCTCCCTATGAAAATCTATATTAGAACTTTCGGCTGGCCGTTGGCCAGTTTATAGTAAATCAATGCAGAGCATCGCTGAGGCGCTGGTGGAATGAGGAATAATGAGGGAAATGTGATTCAAATTGATACATCAAAAAAAAGACACCGTTTTAGGATTGTTGCCCCGGCTTATCCGGCGTTAAATATCTATTCATATAACGCGAGGAGAACCACGCCGTTAGGCCCTGTATGCGTCGGCAGTGCCGTGAATGAAATGGAAGGCTGGGATGTTGAAATTATTGACGAAAACAACCTGCGCTGGTATGGTCCCAAGGCTGACACCACAGGCGCAGACCATGAATTTTTACAACGATTAAGACCTGCGGATATCGTCGGACTTTACGGGGGACTAACCAGCACCATCCCCAGGCTTTATGAGGTAGCGCGCTTTTATAAGGAAAAGGATGCCGTAACTATCGCCGGTGGCCAGCATTTCGTTGAGGAAAACATAAAAGAGGCTCTATCCTCCGGTATCGATTATATAGTTATTGGTGAAGGCGAGGAAACTGTAAAGGAGCTCCTGCGGGCCTTGGCAGGAGAAAGGAGTGTAGATAGTGTAAATGGTATCGCATTCATGAAAGATGGGGGACTTGTTTATACGCAGCCGAGAAAACCAATAACCGATTTTGACAAACTACCTTTACCTGATTTTTCCTTAGTGCGCTATGCCCATATTCAGGTCTATCCGGTTGAAAGAATACGGGGTTGCGGCATGGATTGCGAGTTTTGTACCGTTAAGGGCAATCCTCGATTTGCATCTCCCGAGAGGTTGCTTGAGCGTATTAGTTTTCTTTTGGAAACAAAGGATGCCAGAAAGTTTTTTGTTGTTGACGACCTTTTTGGCCAGCAACGGGATAAAACCATAAGGTTCTGCAATATACTTAGAGACTACCAAAGAGATATCGGCAGGAGATTGGACTTAGGTGTTCAGATAAGATTAGACAAGGCGAAAGATGCGGAACTTCTCTTGGCAATGCGCCAGGCTGGCATTAATTTTGTAGCCATCGGTTTCGAGTCTCCTATTGAAGAAGAATTGAAAGCGATGAATAAACATCTGAAGCCCGAAGATATGCTGGCTTTGACCAGGATATTCCGTAAATTCGGATTTCTGGTGCATGGCATGTTTATATTCGGTTATCCTATGACCCACGATGTAGATTTTAGAATGTCAGCGCAAAAACGGGTGAAACACTTTAGGCGTTTTATGGCGAGAGCGCGCCTTGATACTTTTCAGGTTATGCTTCCCATCCCCTTGCCCGGTACAGAGTTGAGAAAGAGACTCGAGCGGGATAATAGGATTTATCCGCGCCAAGATCTGGGATGGGAGTATTATGACGGCAATTTTGTGCTTTTTGAGCCCGATGCGCCGATGACGGCGGAAGATATGCAGCTATCGCCGATGAAAATCATGGGCACGATTTACCGGTTCAAATATATGTTTATGGTAGCACTGAATGTGTTTTCCTTTCCATACGTGGTCTTTTTTCTTCATAATATTAAATATGGCTGGAAAAAATGGTATAGGCCATGGCGCCAGTCCCTGATTCGTTTTGGGGCCTGGATTACCATGAGAAGATGGAAGTCGGCATTTAAGAAAGATAGTTTTTCGCAAAAATTAAAAAAGGCACAAGAACGTCGTAAACTGCACTTAAAGTGAGCATACAGATTACTAGGGAGGTGTTTGATATGATGCCAGTCGGACCTTTAATGATAGAACACAGGCTTATAGAACGGATGATTAAGATAATGCAAGCTAACTTGGAAAATATAAGCAAAGAGGGCAAGGTTGACCCGGCCTTTGTTGACACAGCGGTTGACTTTATACGAACATATGCGGACAGGTGCCATCATGGTAAAGAGGAAGATATATTGTTCAGGGACCTTGCAAAGAAGAAGATGTCCGATGAACACCAGAGGATTATGCAAGAGCTTATAGAAGAACACAAGATGGGCAGGAATAATGTAAAGAAGCTGGTTGAAGCGAAGGAAAAATATGTCCAGGGCAACAAAGATGCCTTAAAAGATATAGTTTCAAATATGGAAATACTGGTTAAGTTTTACCCTAAGCACATAGAAAAAGAAGATAAGCATTTTTTTATTCCCTGTATGGATTATTTTACCGACACCGAAAAAGAGGCTATGTTGAACGAAATGTATGAATTCGACAGGAATATGATTCATGAAAGATATAACAAAATAGTGGAGCAACACGAGAAAAAATAAAGGACGCTCATATGCAAGTATTGTCGCTTAAAGAAATGGTCGGATATCAGGACGGCTCTATCGTAAGCAAAGAAATAATTAAAAAAGAATCAGGGACTGTGACGCTGTTTGCTTTTGATAAAGGGCAGGGCTTAAGTGAGCATACGGCCCCATTTGATGCATTGGTTAATGTGCTTGACGGGCAAGCGGAAGTCAAGATATCCGGAAAGCCATTTATCGTAAAAGAGGGAGAGCTGATAATCATGCCTGCTAACAAACCACATTCCGTGCAGGCAACAGAAAGATTTAAAATGCTACTGGTTTTAATTAAAAAATGAAAAAAATCATAATTAAACCTATAGGCATTATTCATACCCCATATAAAGAACCTAAGGGTATACCCATTCAGGGTAGGTTTAAAAGGGGAGTTACCGGTACTGCCAGAATATTTCCTCAATATAAGGCGGGCTTAAAAGATATTGAGGGTTTTTCACACATTATTCTGATCTATCATTTTAACCGTTCGAAAGAGGAGAGGCTTACCAGTAGGCCTTTTCTTGAGGATACAGAACACGGCATATTCGCGATACGCAGTCCACACCGGCCGAACCATATCGGATTTTCGATTGTGAAATTAAAAAGCGTTAAAGGGAATACTA
>CAYVYJ010000005.1:0-96151 GCA_964455085.1 uncultured Planctomycetia bacterium | reverse complement strand
CGCACCAGCAACCCATATCTGGTTTTTTAAGGTTCTTCCTTCCCGGATTGGCGCACTTCTTGATTTAACCATTAAGCAATTAGAAAAAATTATTTACTATGAAGAACATGTTGTGACTGATCCCGGTACGACTCCCTTAAAGCGCGGGCAGCTTCTTACTGAATCTGGATATCAGGAAGCAATAGAGAAATACGGAACAGATTTCAAAGCCGCCATCGGTGCCGATGCCATAAAGGGGCTTCTAAAAGAGATCGATTTAGACAAATTAAATAAGACAGTGCGTAAAAGTATAGAAAAGGGAAAGATCGGGGTAAATAAGAGACTCCTGAAGCGGCTAAAGATAATTGAAGATTTGCGCCGTTCGGGAAATAAATGTGAGTGGATGGTTTTAGACGCTCTTCCGATTATCCCACCGGACTTGCGCCCCTTAGTTCCTTTAGAAGGCGGAAGGTTTGCGTCTTCAGATCTCAATGACCTTTACCGTCGGGTTATAAATCGAAACAATCGTTTGAAAAAGCTAATTTCCTTGGGTGCTCCGGATATAATTATTCGTAATGAAAAAAGAATGCTTCAGGAAGCTGTTGATGCCGTATTGGAAAATGGGCGTCATGGCCGACCGGTTGTCGGACCACAAAATCGCTCCTTAAAGAGCCTTTCTGATATGCTTAAGGGTAAACAAGGCCGTTTCCGGCAGAATCTTTTGGGTAAACGGGTCGACTATTCGGGAAGAAGTGTTATTGTTGTTGGTCCAGAGCTAGAACTGCATCAGTGTGGTATTCCCAAGCAGATGGCCTTAGAGTTAGCTGAGCCGTTTATTATAAAGAAATTACGGGAAAAAGGATTTGTGCATACGATAAAAGGTGCTCGGCGAATGGTTGAACGGGCCCGTATTGAAGTTTGGGATATCCTTGAAGATGTGATTGGAGGACATCCGGTTTTACTTAATCGGGCTCCGACCCTGCACCGGTTAAGTATCCAAGCTTTTTATCCGGTTCTAGTTGAAGGTAAGGCAATCAAGTTACATCCGCTTGTCTGTGCTGCCTTTAATGCTGATTTTGATGGTGACCAGATGGCAGTTCACCTTCCTTTGTCTTTAGAAGCTCAGGCTGAAGCTCGAGTTATAATGCTCTCAGTAAATAACATTTTTTCTCCTTCTGATGGCCGGCCGGTTATTGCACCCAGTCAAGATATGATTATTGGTTGTCGCTATATCACTATGAGTAAAGATAAAGTTAAGGGTGAAGGGATTACATTTTCTAATTCCGAAGAGGTTATGACTGCTTACCAGGATGAAGAAGTTGGTCTTCATGCTAAGATCAAATTAAGGATATCGGAAAACGGCGAAAATAGAATAGTTGAAACTACTACCGGAAGAGTTATTTTCAACCAAATTTTGCCTGGAGGTTTCCGTTTTGTTAATCAAGCTTTAAATAAACGGGGTGTCTCAGAAATTATTAATGAATGCTATAAGCAATTTGGCCACAGTGCAGTGATTAAACTGTTGGATAATATCAAGGATTTGGGATTTGAATATGCCACCTTAGGCGGCATAAGCATTGCAGTGGACGATCTAAAAATACCAGACCAGAAGCAGGAATGTATTGATGAGGCTAATAATGAGTTAAGTAAGGTAGAAGATCAATATCGACGAGGAATTATTACTGAGCGAGAAAGGCATAACAAAATCATTGATGTCTGGACAAGAACTACTGACCGGGTATCAGATTTTGTTTTTTCTAACATGGAGAAGGATAATCCGGTCTTCATGATGGCTGATTCCGGGGCCAGGGGCTCAAGGCTTCAAGTAAGGCAGCTAGCCGGAATGAGAGGGCTGATGGCTAAGCCTTCGGGTGAGATTATAGAAATACCAATTACTTCTAACTTCAAAGAGGGATTGACGGTGCTAGAATTCTTTATTTCTACCCATGGAGCAAGGAAAGGGTTAGCCGACACAGCTTTAAAGACTGCTGATGCCGGATATCTTACCCGTCGTCTTGTGGATGTAGCGCAAGAAGTCATTATTGTTGAAGAAGATTGCGGGACAGTCAACGGAATAACCGTTTCTGAGATTGTCGAAGGGGAAGAGGTCGTTGTTTCTTTAAAAGAACGAATAATGGGCAGAGTTGCTTTAGATAATATTGTTGATCTAGTAAGCGATGAAACAATTGTTAAGGTTAATGAGGTAATCACTGAAGAAGTTGCTGAAAGAATAGAGCGGTTGGGCCTTGAGAAAATAAGAATTAGAAGCGTTTTGACTTGTGAGTCTGAACGGGGAGTTTGCATTAAGTGTTATGGCAAGAATTTAGCCTCCAAAAAATTGGTAGAGATCGGAGAAGCTGTAGGGGTCATAGCTGCCCAATCTATCGGTGAGCCCGGCACTCAGCTTACGATGAGAACTTTCCATATCGGTGGTACAGCTTCCCGGGTAGCGGAAAGGTCGTTTATAAAATCAAGAGATAAAGGTGTTGTTAAATACCATAATCTTCGGATTGTTTCCAAGGGAAGGCATTTTGTAGTACTTAATCGAAACGGAATGATAAGCATTAACGATGATAAGGGAATCGAGCTACAGCGAAATCCTGTCCCGCAAGGAGCTTCGATTTCTGTCCCTGATAATGGAGAAGTCGAGAAGGATAAAGTATTTGTCAGATGGGACCCTTATTCTTCGCCAATCTTAGCCGAGTTGGGAGGTAAGGTTAAGTATGAAGACATTATTGATAAGATTACTATCCAGGAGGAGCTGAATGTTACTACTGGCAGGAAGGAAAGGGTAGTAACCGAATTTAAAGGTGATTACCATCCGCAAATTCTTACTCTTTCTAATAAAGGAGAAGTGCTTGGCTTTTATCCTTTGCCCGCTGGTGCTCACATAATGATTGATGAAGGAGCGGAAGTTGAAGCTGGCGATGTTATTGCCAAGACACCGCGTTTGGTGGCAAAGACAAGGGATATTACTGGAGGATTGCCTCGGGTAGCTGAGCTTTTTGAAGCCAGAAGACCTAAGAACCCAGCTGTTATAAGCGAGATAGATGGTTTTATTGAGTTTGCCGAGAGCGGTGGTGAGCGAAAGATTATTGTCCGCAGTTCTACTGGTATGGAGCGGGAGTATATTATTCCTACCGGAGCCCACCCGATAGTTTATCGGGGCGATCAGGTCGTTGCCGGACAGCAATTAATTGAAGGCCCGGTAGTTTTACAGGATATCTTAAGGGTTTGCGGCGATAAAATATTGCAGGAGCACTTAGTTAATGAAATACAGGAGATTTACCGGTTGCAAGGTGTAAGAATCAATGATAAGCACATCGAGGTTATTATTCGCGAGATGCTTAAAAAGGTGAAAGTTGTGGATTCTGGTGATAGTGTGTTTTTACCTAGCGAAGGGGTAGATAAGTGGGATTTCCGCCGCGAGAATGAGCGAATTATTAAAAAAGGTGGTAAGCCGGCAACCGCATCACCTTTACTTTTAGGTATTACCAAAGCCTCTTTAAGTACAAAGAGTTTTATCTCAGCAGCCAGCTTTCAGGAGACAACCCGGATTTTGGCTGATGCTGCTACTGCCGGTAAAGTTGATTATTTGCAGGGGTTAAAGGAGAATGTGATTGTGGGGCACCTTATTCCTGCCGGAACTGGTTTGAAAAAATATAGGGAAGTTGAGGTAGAAAAATGCCAACAATAATTCAGTTGATCAGAAAAACTCGTGTGCTTAAGAAGAAAAAGGGGAAGTCTCCGGCTTTAAGCGGATGTCCTCAAAGAAGAGGTGTCTGTATACAGGTAAAGACAATGACTCCTAAGAAGCCCAACTCTGCTTTACGAAAAATTGCTAGAATAAGACTGACCAATGGCCAGGAAGTTACTGCTTATATTCCCGGTGAAGGGCATAATCTGCAGGAACACTCTATCGCTTTGGTAAGAGGCGGGAGAGTAAAGGATCTTCCTGGGGTAAGATATCATATTGTAAGAGGGACCCTTGATTGCCAGGGAGTACAGAATCGGAAAAGGTCGCGCTCTAAGTACGGAGCTAAAAAACCTAAATGATAAGAAGTCTTAAGGAGATAAGTTGTTATGAGAAGAAGAAAGGCGCCTAAAAGGGAGATAAAAACAGATCCCAAGTATAATTCTCCGATAGTGGGGAATTTTGTGAACATTATTATGCGTGATGGTAAGAAGAGTGTGGCTCAGAAAATTATTTATGCCGCTTTTGATATTGTTGGTGAGCGCCTGAAAGAAGATCCTTTGAAAGCATTCTTTACCGCCTTAGACAATGCTCGTCCTAGGATGGCTGTTAAACCAAGAAGAATTGGCGGTGCAACCTACCAGGTTCCTTTGGAGGTAAATAAAGATAGGGGAATTTCAATTGCCATACGTTGGATGAAAGATTCGGCTTTAAAGAAAAAGGGTAAGTCGATGAAGATTAAATTAGCTGATGAGATTACTTCTGCGTTCAAGCTTGAGGGCTCAGTAATCAAAAAGAAAGAAGACACCCATAAAATGGCAGCAGCTAACCGAGCATTTGCTCACTTTAGGTATTAGGATAAGTGCGCAATATAAAAGCGATAATTATGAAGAAGGGATTAGACCAAACAAGGAATATCGGCTTTATCGCCCATATCGATGCCGGTAAAACTACTACCACCGAGCGAATATTATTTTATGCTGGCAGGACATATAAGGTTGGTGAGGTCCACGAGGGGACGACAATCACCGATTGGATGAGCCAGGAGAAGGAGCGCGGTATCACCATTACTTCAGCTGCTACCTATTGTCAGTGGAAAGATAGGCAGATTAATATAATTGATACTCCGGGACACATAGATTTTACCGTGGAAGTAGAGAGGTCGTTGAAGGTTTTAGACGGAGTAGTGGTTATTTTTTGTGCTGTGGGCGGGGTCGAGTCTCAATCAGAGACTGTTTGGCATCAGGCTGATGAGTATCAAGTTCCCCGTATTGCCTTTGTTAATAAGTTAGACCGAGTTGGTGCAGATTATTTTGCTGTACTTAAAGATATGAAGGAGAAGTTACAAGTTGCTATGGCTCCGGTTCAAATACCCATCTATAAGGATGAACAGTTTGTGGGGATAGTAGATTTAATTCAAGGCCAGGCCTTATATTATAAGGGAGAGTTAGGTGAGGAAGTTGTAACCGAAGAAATTCCACAAGAGATGCGAGAGTCTTCAATAAAATATAGAGAAAAACTGATTGAAAAACTAGCTGAGTTAGATGATGAGCTTATGCATAAAGTAATCAATGGCGATGAGATACGTAAAGAAGAGATTCAGGAGAGAATACGAAAATATGTTCTGACTAATAAATTCGTTCCGGTTCTCTGTGGTTCGGCGTTAAGGAACAAAGGGATTCAACAGCTTCTTGATGCCGTATGCAGCTATCTTCCTTCGCCTTCAGAGACCAAAGAGATGATTGGACTGGAGGAGAAAAGTAAGGAACCCAAGACAGTTATAGTTGCGGAAAAAGCACCGCTTTGCGCTTTATGTTTTAAGGTTTTCACTGATCCGTTTGTCGGTAAACTATTTTATGTCAGAATATATTCAGGAAAAATTGCCACGTCGTCTTATGTTTATAATGTTAGCAAGAAAGTTAAGGAAAGGGTTATAAAAATTTTAAGGATGCACGCTAATAAACAGGAAGCGATTAAGGATGCTAAAGCCGGCGATATTGTTTGTTTGACAGGTTTAAAGGAGACAACCACCGGGGATACTCTTTGCGATAGCCGGCACCCCATACTTCTTGAGACTATAAAGTTTCCTGAGCCGGTTGTCTCTTTGGCTATTGAGCCTAAAACAAAAGCCGACCAGAATAAACTCCTGGAATCCTTAGCCAAGCTTTCCGATGAGGATCCTTCTTTTAAAGTTTCCTACAATCGGGAGACTGGGCAGAATATAATTTCCGGTATGGGGCAATTACATCTATCAATTATGGTTGATCGGCTAATAAGAGAATTTAAGGTAAGCGCAAGAGTAGGCAAACCTCAGGTTGCTTATAAGGAGACAGTTACTCGTAAAGTCGAGTCTGTAGGTAAATTTATCCAACAGACCGGCGGCCGAGGCCAATATGGGCATGTAGTATTACTTATAGAGCCTTTAGCTAAAGGTAAAGGCGTAGTTTTTGAAAATAAAATAAAATCAGGTGCGATTCCTAAAGAATACATTCCGGCAGTTAAGGAAGGGGTCCTTGAGGCTGCCGAGAGTGGTGTTTTGGGAGGGTATCCTGTGGTTGATATAAAAGCAACATTAATCGATGGTTCTTTTCATGATGTTGATTCTTCAGAATTAGCTTTTAAAGTTGCTGGAGAGATAGCAGTTAAAGAGGGATTACGAAAAGCAAAGTCTGTTGTGTTGGAGCCGGTAATGGATTTAGAGGTAGTAACACCTACCGAGTATGTTAGCCAGGTCATCGGAGATTTAAATACCCGCCGGGCAAAAATTGCCGCTATTCGGGAGCGGAAGAATCTTCGTATAGCCAGAGCAGATGTGCCTTTATCGGAGGTTTTTAACTATGCAGATGCCTTGAGAAACTTGACACAAGGTAGGGCATCCTATACAATAGAGCCTTCATATTACGAGAAGGTTCCCGATGAATTATTGTCAAGAATATTAGGAGTTTAATTGGATAAGGAGGTGTAGTATGGGAAAGGAAAAGTTTGTAAGGACAAAACCCCATCTCAACATTGGTACCATTGGTCACGTAGACCACGGTAAGACCACGCTTACCTCGGCGATAACTGGGGTATTGGCGACAACAGGTAAGGCTAAGGCGTTGAAGTTTGAGGATATTGATAAGGCCCCGGAAGAGAAAGAGCGAGGTGTGACTATTAATATTGCTCACGTTGAGTATGAGACAGATAATCGTCACTATGCTCATATTGACTGTCCTGGGCACGCTGATTATATCAAAAATATGATCACTGGGGCAGCTCAGATGGATGGGGCAATCTTAGTTGTGGCAGCTACTGATGGCCCAATGCCACAGACAAGAGAGCACATTCTCTTGGCACGTCAGGTAAATGTTCCGGCAATCGTTGTGTTTATCAACAAAGTTGATCAGATGGAAGATAATGAATTGGTTGATTTAGTCGAAGAAGAAGTTAGGGATTTGCTTACTAAGTATGAATTTCCCGGCAAAGATATTCCCATCATCAAGGGTTCGGCCTTAAAGGCAATGGAATGCGGTTGTGGTAAGGCTGAGTGTGCTAATTGCAAGGCAATTACGGACCTGATGAAGGCCGTAGATGAATACATCCCTACGCCTAAGAGAGATATCGATAAACCTTTTCTTATGGCTGTGGAAGATGTTTTCTCAATTTCAGGACGGGGAACAGTAGTAACCGGAAGAGTTGAGAGAGGTAAGGTTAAAGTTGGTGAGGAAATTGAGCTAGTAGGAATCAAACCTGCGACCAGCAAGACTGTAGTTACCGGAGTTGAGATGTTTAGAAAGCTTCTTGATGAGGGGCAAGCCGGAGATAATGTCGGTTTACTCTTAAGAGGAGTTGAGAAGAAAGATGTGGAGCGAGGAATGGTTATGGCTAAGCCCGGGTCGATCACTCCCCACACTAAATTTAAAGCTCAGGTGTATGCTTTGAAGAAAGAAGAAGGCGGACGGCACACACCATTTTTCGGCGGATACAGGCCTCAATTCTATTTCCGGACTACTGACGTTACTGGAACATGCCAATTACCTCAAGGGGTAGAGATGGTTATGCCTGGAGATAATGTAGTACTGGATATTGAATTGATTCAACCAGTAGCTGCAGAGAAGGAATTGAGATTTGCTATTCGTGAAGGCGGAAGAACAGTTGGCGCAGGGGTGCTTACCGAGGTTCTTAAATAAGAGGTATAGTACACAACTTAGTTTGTGTTTGGGACATGAATTATGCTTAAGCTAAGAATAAGGTTGAAGGCGTTTGACCATCGGATTTTGGATCAGTCGGCTCAAGAAATTGCTGAAGTTGCTTTGCGCACTGGTGCAAAGGTAAATGGTCCCATGCCTATGCCTACAAAGAAGAAGGTTTACACTGTCAATCGTTCTACCAACGTTGATAAGAAGTCGCGGGAGCAATTTATGTTGGCTATCCATAAGCGGATTATCGATTTGGATAAACCGACACCAAGGACAATTGATGCCTTACGGAAATTGAACTTGCCTGCCGGCGTCAGCGTAGAGATTAAACAGGAAGTTTAACCAGACTTTCCTGCTTAAGTTTTCAACCGAGGCGGGGATATCTGATAGACTGGGTGAATTATGATTAGGGAAATTTACGGGAAAAAAATTGGAATGACTCAAGTGTTTGATCAAGAGGGTAACCTTTTGGCTACCACTCTTATCGAAATAGAACCAGTCTGTTTACTGGAGAAAGTAGATTATCCCACTAAAACAAAAGCCAAAATCGGCTGTTTTAAAATTGAAGAGACAAAAATCGGAAAAGTAAAACGGCCGGTAAAGGGTTATTTCAATAAATTAAAAGTTAGTCCTTACAAACTTATTCGCGAAGTAACTATTGGCAAAGATCTTCCAGAGACAGATGGGGAGTCCAAGGAGGCAGGGAAGTCTAAACTGAAAGAGACGGTTGATCCTCGCCAGTTCGGTGTGGAGATTTTTGAGGTTGGAAACAAGGTGGATGTGAGAGCAAAGGCTAAAGGAAGAGGCTTTGCTGGAGGAATGAAGCGGCATGGTTGGGGTGGACAACCAGGATCGCATGGACATACTATGCATCGTCGTTTAGGTTCAGCCGGAGCCTCAGCTTATCCTTCAAAGATAATAAAGGGCCTTAATATGCCGGGGCATATGGGTAATTGCTTTCGTACGACTAAAAACCTAAAAGTTTTGAAGGTGGATAAAGAAAAGAACCTTCTTTTTCTTGAGGGAAATATACCGGGAGCCATAGGCGCAGTCGTACGGGTGAGAAAAGTAGATAAAAATCATGGCTAAGACAGTTAGTAAGAAAAGAACAATTAAGTTGACCAAAAAGGTTAGTAAACCAAAGGTAAGCAAGAAAGCTACGACAGCTATCCCAGATAGTTTGAGTCTGCCGGTTTTAAACCTACAGGGTAAGCAAATAGAGCGAGCGGAATTAGCCAAGCGCGTTTTTGACGGAAAAGTCTCTGAAGCACTTATTCATCAAGCAGTAGTAACCTATCTGGCTAATCAACGAAAGGGGTTGGCATCAACTAAGACCAGAGGTGAGGTCCGCGGTGGCGGGACAAAACCCTGGCGACAAAAAGGTACTGGACGGGCAAGAGTAGGTTCGATACGCTCGCCGATTTGGAAGGGAGGCGGTGTTACTTTTGGTCCTAAGCCCCGTTCTTACTACCGAAATCTGCCTCAGAAGATGCGAACATTAGCTTTAAAGAGTGCGCTTAACGCTAAGTTTCGAGATCAAGAAATTTTAATCCTTGATGACCTTAAGGTTGATTCACACAAAACAAAAGAGTTTTATAAAATAGTTAAGAGTTTAAGTTTAGGCGGAGTAAAGATAAGGTTGGTAGTAGTGAAACTGGAGCCTAACCTTAAGTTAGCAACCAACAATATAGAAAAGGTGTCGCTGGTAAGGGCTTGTGATATCCATGCTACCGAAGTAATTGATTGTAAACGGTTAGTTTTAACCAAGAACGCCTTACGTGAAATTGAAAACAGGGTTAAAAAATGTCTGCGCTAAAGAGTATTTATTCTATCATTAAGTCACCACTGGTTACCGAGAAAACAGCCCGAGGTTCTGTCTATCGACAGTATGCTTTTTGGGTTGATAGTGGTGCTAATAAGGTAGAGATAAAGCGGGCTATTGAGAAGATATATAAGGTAAAGGTAATAGGGACTTCAGCATTGATAGTTAAAGGTAAAACTAAGCGGCTCAGGTTTAATCAAGCCGGTAAAACCGCTTCTTGGAAGAAGGCCATAGTTACTTTAAAAGAAGGATTTGAAATTAAAATTACTTAAGCCATGGGAGTAAAAAAGTTTCGACCAATAACGCCATCAATGAGATTTAAGGTAACTTCTGATTTCTCCGAAGTTACCAAGAGTCAATCCGAGAAGTCTCTGACTACCAGCTTAACGAAAAGCGGTGGAAGAAATAACCGTGGCCGGATAACGATTAGACGACGTGGCGGCGGGAGTAAGAGAAAGTATCGAATTATTGACTTCAAGCGGAATAAATTCGATATTCCGGCTGAAGTTGTTGCTATTGAGTATGACCCTAATCGGAGTGCACGAATTGCTTTATTAAAATATACTGACGGTGAGTTACGCTACATTATTTGGCCGGATAAGTTAAAAGTCGGCGATAAAGTAATAAGCGCAGCTGATTCCCAGGTTGATATTAAACCTGGTAATTGCATGAAGTTAAAGCATATTCCTATGGGAACTTTAGTTCATAATTTGGAGATGGAACCAGATAAGGGCGGTATTTTAGTCAGAAGCGCCGGTAGTTGGGCTCAGCTTACAGCTAAGGAAAGGGGATTCGCTCAATTACGTATGCCTTCTAGCGAAATCCGGCTGCTGAAGGTTGATTGCCGGGCTACAGTTGGGCAAATGGGTTTGATTGAGCACTCTTCATTCCGGCGAGGAAAAGCCGGTAAACTGCGTTGGTTAGGTCGGCGCCCTAAGGTAAGGGGAGTAGCTATGAACCCGATTGACCATCCCCATGGTGGTGGCGAAGGTAAGGCTGGTCAGGGGAATCCCCATCCGGTTACTCCTTGGGGGAAACCCACTAAGGGTGCCAAGACCAGAAATCCCCGTAATAAAAGTAATAAATATATTGTTAAGAGAAGAGCAAAAAAAAGGAAATCTAAGAAATGAGTCGTTCGTTAAAAAAAGGTCCTTTTATTGATCCAAAACTGTTAAAGAAGGCCCAGGCGGCTAAAGAAGCCGGGAGTCGAAAAGCCATAAAGACCTGGTCACGTAGTTCAATGATTGATCCGGAGTTCGTGGGTCTTACCTTTGCTGTGCATAACGGTAAGAAACATGTTCCGGTTTTTGTAACCGAGGCTATGGTTGGGCATCGTTTGGGTGAACTTGTGCCCACTCGGACATTTAAGCAGCACGGGGGAATAAAGGCTAAAAAAGCAATAGCTAAAAAGTAAATTTTGAGAAAATGGTAGCCAGAGCTGAAGCAAAATATATTAGAATTTCTCCGACAAAAGTTAGACCGGTTATCGCTTTAGTGAAGAATAAGAAGGTGGCCGGAGCAATTTCGGAGTTGACTTTGATTAATAAAAGAGGTGCTTATTACCTAAATAAGGTATTAAAATCAGCTTTAGCTAATGCAAAGAATAAAGGATACCAGGAAGATAAACTGTTTATCTCCAAAGTTGTAGCCAATCCCGGCCCAACCTTAAAGCGATATCGAGCAGCTTCTTTTGGCCGGGCAACAATGATACGCAAACGTACATCACACATTTTGATCGAGCTGGGAAGTTCAGAAAAATTAATTAAAGAAACGAAAATGAGTAAAGGAGTAAAAACAAGGTAAAGTTATGGGACAAAAAGTTCACCCTTACATTCTAAGGATTGGGTTTGGCAAAGATTGGCTTTCGCGTTGGTTTTCTTCTAAGAAAAGTGAATTTGCCTCGTTCCTAGAGGAAGATATCCGGATAAGAGAACATATCAAGAAAAGTTATTCTCGGGGTTCAGTAGCAACAATAATTATTGAAAGGGTATCTTCGGGGATTGTGAGAATCCGGATACGAACTTCTCGTCCCGGTGTCATCATCGGCAGACGCGGTCAAGATATCGAACGGGTAAAGTCAGAATTGAATAGATTAACCAACAAAGAAATCATTATCGATGTTGAAGAGGTTATTGATCCGGCCCTAGAAGCACAGTTAGTAGCGGAGATGATCGGATTCCAGCTTATTCGCCGGATAAACTTCAGAAGAGCAATGAAAAAAGCGATACAACAAGTGATTGCCTCTGGTGGTGAGGGGATAAAGCTAAAGTGTTCCGGCCGCTTAGGGGGAGTAGAAATCGCGCGCAAAGAATCTTATAAGTATGGTAAAGTACCGCTGCAAACATTTCGGGCTGATATAGATTACGGATTTCACATCGCCAAGACTACTTACGGTACGATTGGAGTTAAAGTGTGGATTTATAAGGGCGAGAAGAGATTAGGACATTATTTGATTAGAGAAGAAGAATAGCAAAAACATTAATTATGCTTATTCCTAAAAGAGTAAAATACAGAAAGGCCCAAAGGGGAAGACGTAAGGGTCTTGCAGTCAGTGGTTCTACCGTTAATTTTGGTGAATACGGGATAAAGGCTTTGGGTGTAGGATGGCTCAAAAATACGGTAATTGAGGCCGCAAGAATTATTTTGACTCGGCGTCTGAGAAGGGGTGGCAAGCTTTGGATAAGAGTTTTTCCGGATAAACCAGTAACTAAAAAACCCGCAGAATCCCGGCAAGGCAAGGGTAAGGGTGAAGTTGAGAACTGGGTAGCGGTTGTAAGAAGAGGTAAAGTTCTTTTTGAATTAGGAGGGGTTCCTGAGGATTATGCCCGGGCATCTTTCCGGTTGATTGCCTATAAGTTACCGTTTAAAACTATGTTTGTAACCAGAAAAAGGTAGTTAAGAGATGAAAACTAAAGAATTACTGGGATTATCAAAACAAGAATTAGAGGATAAATTAGAGGATTTGAGTAAACAGCTTATGGAATTACAATTCAAGCGCCGCAGCAGCGTGGAGAAACCACACCTTTTTAAAGTGGTAAAGAGAGATATTGCCCGTATTTTTACGGTTTTAAACCAAAAACAAGGAGCTGATAGTGAAAAAAGGTAAAATTTTAGAAGGCCTGGTGGTTTCTGATGCCTGTGATAAGACCATTACGGTTTTAGTAAAAATGAAATTTTCACATCAGCTGTACAAGCGACCGCTGGCAAAGAAGAAAAAGTTTCGGGTCCATGATGTCAAGAACCAAGCAAAAGTTGGCGACAGAGTAAGAATAATTGAATCACGTCCTTTTTCCAAAAATAAATATTTTAAATTAGTTGAGATTATAAAATGATTTATCTTCGAAGTAAATTAGATGTGGCTGATAACAGCGGAGCAAGAAAAGTTGCTTTTATTAGTGTCATTGGCAGGAAGAATAAGGATCATGCTGATATTGGTGATGTGATTACCGCTAGCGTAAAAATAGCTGCACCTAATGCCCCGATAAAGAAAGGAGAGGTTGTAAGGGCTGTAGTAGTGAGAACTCACTATCCAATTAAGAGAAGGGATGGTTTGGCGATTAGGTTTGATAAGAATGCTTGCGTAATCATTGATAAGCAAGGTAACCCCCGGGCAACAAGAGTATTTGGTCCGGTAGCCCGTGAGTTAAGAGATAGATTTAGCAAGATATTATCTTTAGCTCCAGAGGTGATATAATCAATGGGCTTAGAAATAAAGAAAAGCGATAAGGTAGCAGTCATTGCTGGTAGAAATAAGGGAAAGGTTGGTAAGGTTTTACAGGCTGATTCCAAGTCGAAGCGGGTGATTGTTGAAGGTGTTAACTTAGTCAAAAAGCACATCCGGCGTCGCTCGGAGGCTGAGACCGGAGGAATAAAAGATATCCCCCAAAGCATTAACCGCTCCAATGTAGCTTTATTTTGTAGCAATTGTAATAAAGGAATAAGATTTGGGGTGAAAATATCCGATGATAAGAGTAAGGTAAGGATTTGCAAGAGATGTCAGAGGCCAATTTAGAAAAAAAACCACCACCACGTTTACTTAAGATTTACCGGGAAGAAATCATTCCACAGCTTAGGGAAAAACTCCATTATAAGAATAGCCTTGCTGTGCCCCGCTTAATAAAGATTGTCATAAATATGGGTCTTGGCGAGGCAACTTCTGACTCAAAGATTGCGGAGAAGGCAGCTGAGGAGCTGGCTTTAATTACCGGGCAGAAGGCCAAGATATGTCGTTCCCGTAAACCAATATCCAACTTTAAGCTAAGGAAGGGTCAGGCCATAGGTTGTTGTGTGACTTTACGAAAGAATATGATGTATGAGTTTTTCGACCGTCTTATTACAATAGCAATGCCCCGGATTCGTGATTTTAGGGGATTTTCGGCAAAATCTTTTGATGGAAACGGGAATTATACCTTTGGATTGCTGGAGCAAGGCATTTTTCCCGAACTTAACCTTGATAAGATAAGTAGAACTCAAGGCATGAACATTTGTATTAATACCAGCGCCAAGAGCGACGAAGAGGCAATGGAGCTGCTTAAGTCGTTCGGGTTTCCTTTTAGGAGGTAGAATGGCCACTACAGCTAAAATTGAGAAGTGGAAGCGTGAGAAGATAAAATCAAAATTTTCTACCCGTTATAAAAATCGTTGTCGTCTATGTGGTAGACCTAGGGGATATATCCGGGATTTTGAACTTTGTCGAATTTGCTTCCGACAGCTTGCCTGGCAGGGGTTAATTCCCGGCGTAAAAAAAGCCAGCTGGTAAAAAATCGTATAAGTTAAGAGGTATTAGATATGAGTAGAACAGATTTAATTAGTGATGCTTTTACAGTAATAAGAAATGCTGCAAGGGCAAAGAAAGATGAAGCTTATGTTCCTTACTCTAAATCCGTATTGAGGATTTGTGAAATTTTAAAAGAAGAGGGGTATTTGGAAAATTTTAAAGAAGTCGATCTGGAAAGATTTAAAAAAATAAAGGTTTATTTGAAATATGAAGGGAAAGCCAGCGCTATTAGCCAGCTGGAGAGAGTTTCTTCACCGGGAAGAAGAGTCTATGCTAAGAGAAAGAGTATTCCTACTGCTCTCGGTGGCTACGGAATAACTTTAGTTTCGACTTCGGTAGGGATTATTACTGAAAGGGTAGCTCGTGAAAAAGGAATTGGTGGAGAAGTTATCGGAATAATTTGGTAATTACCATGTCACGAGTAGGGAAACAACCATTAGTAGTGCCTAAAGAGATTAAAGTTAAGATTGAAGGAAACTCCTGTCTTGTGGAGGGCTCTAAACAGAAATTAGAGTTGGTTATTCCCAATGGCATTAAATTAGAGTTGTCCGGTGATACTTTGACGGTTAAACGAGATAATGATTCTAAGCAATTAAAGAGCCTTCACGGAACAATACGAGTTTTAATTGCTAATATGATTGAAGGTATAACTAAAGGGTTTAAGAAAGAGCTGGAAATAATTGGTGTGGGGTACAAAGCTCAGATGAAAGGGAGTAAACTTTCTTTAAGCGTAGGTTTTTCCCATCCAGTTGAGATAGATGTATTGCCAGAGTTAAAGGTTTCTACTCCTGCCCCCACCCGCATTGTGATTGAGGGGATTGATAAGCAGAAAGTCGGTGAGTTTGCCGCTAAACTAAGACGGATATACCCACCTGAGCCCTATAAGGGCAAAGGCATAAGGTACCTCGGGGAAGAGGTACGCAAGAAGTTAGGAAAGGCATTAGCGAAATGAAGCGGATAGGAAGAAAAAGAAGACACAAGAGTATTGCCCATAGAGTTAGGGGCAGTGCCTCCCGGCCACGTCTGGTAGTTTTCAGGAGCAAAAAGCATATTTATGCTCAGATAATTGATGATGCCTTGGGAAAAGTAATAGCAGAATTTTCTACCTTACATAAGGAATTCAAGGCTAAGAAGATGAAGGCTACTAATCAAGAAGGGGCCAATGAGGTGGGTAAGATGATTTCTGAGAAAGCACAAAAGTTAGGGGTTAAAAATGTCTGTTTTGATCGAGGTGGTTATAAATACCACGGAAGAGTAAAAAAATTAGCTGAAGGTGCAAGAGAAGGAGGATTGAAGTTTTGAGGAACCAGCCGAACGAGAACAAAGAAGCAGAGAAGAAAGGGGAAGCCTTTATCGAAAAAGTTCTTTTTATAAATCGAACCACCAAGGTTACTAAAGGAGGTAAAAACTTAAGTTTCACAGCACTAGTAGTTGTCGGAGATGGTGAATCCCGGGCTGGATTTGCTTTAGGTAAAGCTAATGAAGTTGCTGATGCTATACGAAAAGGAATAAATAAGGCCAAAAAGGAAGTGACCCTTATTAAGAAGAAGGGAACAACCATTGCTCACAAGGTAGTTGGAAGGTTTGGCGCAGTTGGTATTTTGTTTAAACCAGCAGCAGAAGGAACCGGTGTTATTGCTTGTTCTCCGGTAAGGGCAGTTTGTGAATGCGCGGGGATAAAGGATATTTTGACTAAGAATATAAAAAATTCAACCAATCCGGTAAATGTGGTTAAAGCGGCTTTTGAAGGCTTAAAGAGTTTAAAGGGTTAGGAATGGATTTATCAAATATTAAAAAAATAGGCAAAAAGAATAAAAAACCCAAACGATTAGGTCGTGGGGCAGGAACCGGTAGGGGTAAAACTTCTGGACGGGGCCACAAAGGAGCTGGCCAGCGTAAAGGAAAAAAACTTCCTTATGCTGGGTTTAGAGGCGGTAACCTCCCTTTAACCAGAGTGCTTCCCAAACGGGGTTTTACACCCTTACGGAAGACAGAGTATCAAATAGTTAATTTAAGGGATATTCAGAAGCGGGTAAAGGACATAAGCGAAGTCACCCCTAAAGCCTTAAAGAAACTGAACTTAATAAAAGACGAGAAGAAACCGGTTAAGGTTTTGGCTGTTGTAGAAGGAGAGTTATCCAAGAAGTTAGTGGTCAAAGTCGATAAATTCTCTTTAAAAGCTAAAGAGCTGATTGAAGCCGCTGGAGGACGCATAGAGTGTTTGGGTCGATAAGTAATATATTTAAAATAAAGGAGTTAAGGCGAAAGATTTTTATAACTTTGTCGTTGTTGATTGTCTATCGTGCAGGTTGTTTTATTCCTACTGCTGGGGTAGATACTTTTGCTTTGACCCAGTTTTTTGATAAGCTTGCTAAAACTCAAGGTCAGGGCCTCTTGGGTATGGTTAATCTTTTTACTGGTGGGGCCCTAACTCGTTTGAGCATCTTTTCTTTAGGGATCATGCCTTATATTTCCGCATCAATTATTATGCAGCTTCTTACCGGAGTCTTGCCAGCTCTTGAGCGGATTGCTAAAGAAGGTAAGGCCGGTTATGAAAAGATAAACCAATATACCAGATATCTTACCTTTGCATTATGCGCGGTCCAGGGATTATTCTTGTCGTTATGGTTGGAGAATCCGGCGAATTTTAATAATATTATCATAGTTCCTAATCCCGGTTTAGTGTTTAAGCTAATAACTATACTTACCTTAACTTGTGGGACAATTTTTGTTATGTGGTTAGGAGAACAAATCCAGGAGAGAGGTATTGGTAACGGGATATCAATAATCATTACTACCAGTATTATTTCGCGTATCCCTTCTTCGTTAAGCCAACTTTGGATACTTTACTCTCCCTTTGATCCTTCCAAACGACAGATTCCCACTCCGATAATAATTGCCTTGATAGTCTTATTTTTCGCAATGATTACGGCAGTAGTCCTCTTTACGCAGGCTCAGCGGAGAATCCCGATTCAATACGGAAAAAGAGTTGTTGGTAGACGTGTTTATGGCGGCCAGAGTACTTACTTACCGATAAAAATAGATATGTCAGGAGTAATTGCCATAATTTTTGCTAGCGCCCTGATTTCTTTTCCAGCTACAATATTAATGTTTTTTCGTCAAAAGGGAGCATTTATTAATTTCTTACAGATGATAGTCCAGCAAAGGGGAGTGTGGTATAACCTCATTTTTGTTGCTTTGATTATGTTTTTTATGTATTTCTATACTGCTATGGTATTTAATCCTTTAGAGATAGGTAATAATTTGAAGAAATACGGAGGGTTTATTCCCGGAATAAGACCAGGCCGGCCTACGGCAAATTATCTTGATTTTGTCGCCTCGCGAATTGTTTTTATCGGTGCTATCTATATTGGTTTTATTGCTATCTTTCCCAACATTGTTATGCATATGTTTAAGGTGCCTTCTTATGCCTTGGTTTCACTTTTTGGCGGAACTACCCTTTTGATTATGGTTGGAGTGATCTTGGACACCATGAAACAGATTGAGGGACAATTGCTTGTCCGCAACTACGACGGTTTTATCAAAGGTGGCACCCTTAAGGGGAGAAAATAAGATGCGAGTAATTCTTTTTGGTTCACCCGGTTCAGGTAAAGGTACGCAGGCAATGCTGTTAGCAGACTCCTTAGGGGTCAGGAAAATATCATTGGGAGACATTTTACGAGAAGAGGTTAAAAAGGAGAGTAATTTAGGCCAGGAAGTGAAGAGCTATATGGAGCGAGGTGTCTTGGTTCCCGATGAGTTAGTCTCCCGGGTGATTGAAGAAAATATTGACCAAGAAGGGTTTCTCCTTGATGGCTATCCGAGGAACCTAAGCCAGGCTAGAAAACTGGATGAAATTTTAAATAAAAACAATAGCGATGTAGATATTGTTATTTATTTAGATATTGATCAGCAGATAATAGTTGACCGTCTTTCCAAAAGAAGAGTTTGCAAGTCTTGCGGAGCTAACTATCATTTAGTAAGTCTGCCTTCAAAGAATGCCGGTATCTGTGATAAATGCGGCGGCGAGCTGGCACAAAGAGATGATGATAACCCGGAAGTCATAAAAAACCGTTGGCAGGTATTTTCTCAGGAAGCTAGTAAAGTTTTGGATTTTTACCAGAAAAAAAATAAACTAGTTAAAGTTGACGCTAAGGGGAAGATTAAAGAGGTCTTTGAAAGAATAAAAAATGAACTGCAATGAATGAGCCTTTGAGCCGCCAAGAATTAATAACGATGCGCAAGGCTGGTCGGGTGGCGTCAGCAATTTTGAAGAAACTAAACGGTTTTATAAAACCAGGAATTTTAACCAAGAACATCGAAGAGTTCTTTGAGCGTGAAATTGACCGGTATCCGGGAATGGAAGCAGCCTTTAAGGGGTTTAAGGGTTATCCAGCCTCATGCTGTGTCTCGGTTAATCAAGAGATAATCCACGGAATTCCTTCGCAGCAGGTAGTTAATGACGGAGATTTGGTGAGCGTAGATTTGGGGATTAAGTATAAGGGCTTGTTTGTGGATACTGCTTATACCTATATTATAGGTAAAGCTTCCCTTTTGGCCAAAAGGTTAGTAAAAGTTACCCGGCAATCACTCAAGGCAGGGATAAGGCGGATAAAATCCGGCCGGAGCGTAGGAGACGTGAGTTCAGCCATTCAGAAATGTGTTGAAAAAAACGGCTTTTCAGTGATTCGGAGATTCGTAGGTCACGGAATAGGTCGGAGCTTGCACCTGCCACCGGAAATTCCTAATTTTGGCGACGCCGGTAAGGGAAGTGAATTGTTGGAAGGTTGTGTTATTGCTGTTGAACCAATGGTTGCAGCCGGTAGTTCCGCGGTAGACATCCTAGACGATGGTTGGACCGCTAGGACTAAAGATAATTCTTTAGCCGCTCACTTTGAGCATACTATAGCAGTAACCAAAAATGGGTTTGAAGTATTAACCCGTTAGTTTAAATAAAAATATGGCAAAAGAAGAATTAATCGCAGTTGAAGGTGAGATCGTAGAAGCTTTACCGAATGCAATGTTTAGGGTGAAGCTGGAGAATGGGCATATTGTTTTGGCTCATGTTTCTGGTAAGATGCGAATGCATTTTATCAGGATTCTTCCCGGAGACAAGGTGAAGTTAGAGCTTTCTCCTTACGATTTAACCAGAGGAAGAATAACTTATCGCGAGAAATAGATATTAGAAGAGGCTGATTAAGATGTATGCAATCTCCGCCGAAGGCGGAGCCGGTTGAGGCTTAGCCTCAACCGATAAATTGCATCCATCATTGTCGTTGATCGACAATAAAGTTTTAAAGGAAAGTAAAAGATAATATAGCAGAACAAAACTAGTGTAGGTAAGAGATGAAAGTTAAAGCGTCAGTTAAGCGAATTTGTGATAAATGTAAGATAATAAAGAGGAAAAAAATTGTAAGGATTATCTGTAAAAACCCTAAGCATAAGCAAAGACAGGGTTAAAATCGTAACCGATAAGGGTTAGATAAGAAAGGGATAAGGAGAAAATAAGATGCCAAGAATTTTCGGTGTAGACATTCCTAAGGATAAGAGGATAAAGATTGCCCTAAGATATATTTATGGGATTGGTCCAACAACTTCGATCAAGATTCTTAATGATATCGGAATTGATCCCGAGAAAAAGGCTTCTGACTTGAGTGAAGAGGAGGTTTCTCAAATTGCCTCATTTGTCCAGGCACATTATAGAATCGAAGGGGAATTACGCCGGGAAAACACTCAAAATATACGTAGGTTAATCGATATAAGCAGTTATCGGGGTATCCGCCACAAAAAAGGTCTTCCAGTTCGGGGACAGCGTACTCGCTGTAACGCCCGTACCCGTAAGGGTCCTAAGCCAAGAGTGGGCGGAATTAAGAAGTAATATTAGGAGTAAAAAATGGCAAAAAAGAAGAAAAAAGACAGAAAGAAAAAGGCACCACTCTTATCTAATATCGGGATAGCTCACATTAAAGCTACCTTTAACAATACAATAGTTTCAATAACTGACTTAAAGGGAAATGTTTTGACTTGGTCTTCAGCTGGAGCAGTAGGATTCAAAGGGGCTAAAAAATCTACTCCTTATGCCGCCCAGCTTGCTTCTTTAAATGCTGCTAAACAGGCTAGAGAGATGGGATTGAGAGAATTAGAAGTCTTAGTTAAAGGGCCTGGTCCGGGGAGAGAATCAGCAATCAGGTCTTTACAGGCTGCCGGTTTAAGCGTGAAAAAAATAAAGGATATTACTCCTATGCCGCATAATGGATGTAGACCAAAGAAGAAGCGGAGGGTCTAATAACAGTTTTAAAGCGTAAGTTATACCCTCATGGGCACAAGTATGTTTTGAGCACAATCAGGTAAATTAGGAGAAAAGATAAAAATGGGAAGATATGTCGACGCGAAATGCCGATTATGCCGTAGAGCCGGGGCGAAGTTATTTTTAAAAGGGCCTAGATGTATAACAGAAAAGTGCGCATTCGCTAAGCGCCCTGCACCTCCGGGGACTTCTACCCGCCGATTTCGGTCAAAACCAACCAACTATGCTTTGCAGTTGAAAGAAAAGCAGAAGGTAAAGAGAATCTATGGGATGCTTGAGAGACAATTTAAGCGATTTTTTATGATGGCCCATAAAACCCGGGGAGTTACCGGTAGAGTATTGATTCAATTACTAGAGAGACGATTAGACAATGTTATTTATCGTTCACTTTTTGCCTTTTCGCGCAACCATGCCCGGCAGGTGGTGCAGCATGGGTTTGTGTTTATTGACGGGAAGAGAGTAAATATACCGTCATATATAGTTAAGGAGGGCCAAACTGTTGTGATAAGAGCAAAAGACAGCATAAAAACAGGTTTAAAGGAAGGTGTTGAGATAAACTCAAAAGAAAGAAGCGTTCCTACCTGGATGCAGGTCGATAAGAATAATCTTAAGATAAAGATTATACGTTTTCCGGAAAAGGAAGATTTAGTTATCGCGGTTGATGAGCAATTAATCGTGGAGCTTTATTCTAAGTAGATAGAAAAAATAAAGATACTTCGGTCATTTCATGACCGCAGTATCAATTCGACTAAACATTTTTTAGTAAAAAAATGTAAGTCTCATTGAGGAGGTAAACGATGGGAATAACCTGGCGGGATTTTCAATTTCCTAAGCGAATTGTAGTTGATCAAGAGTCATATAGGCCTGATTACGGTAAAATCATTGCTGAGCCACTGGAAAGGGGTTACGGGGTAACTTTAGGCAATACCTTAAGGAGAATTCTCCTTTCTTCAATCGAGGGTGCGGCAGTAACTTCAGTGAGAATAGAGGGGGTATCTCATGAGTTCTCAGCCGTAGAGGGAGTTTTGGAGGACATCCCGGAGATTATTCTGAATATCAAGAATCTTGTTTTACGGTCCTACTCACGTTCTCCCAAGAAGATTCATATCAAGGAAGAGGGTGTTAAGGAAATAAAGGCCAAAGATATAATAACCGACGAAACCACAGAAGTTATAAATCCCGATTTACATATCGCGACCATTACTTCCAAGAAAGCTAAACTCAATATTGAGATGGAAGTAGGTAGAGGGCGAGGGTTTGTTCCGGCTGAGGTTAACAAACGTGAAGGAATGCCTTTGGGGGTTATTCCTATTGATTCTATTTTTACTCCAGTTAAGAGAATAGCTTTTAAGGTCGAAAATACCCGCGTAGGTAAACGAACCGACTATGATAAGCTAATTTTAGAAATTTTTACTAATGCCAGTATTGAACCCAAAGAAGCTTTAATCTATGCGGCAAAGGCAATGAATAAGCACTTAGAACTTTTCTTCACACTTGGTGAACTTCCCGAAGAAGAGTATGAAGAATTGACCCCGGAAGAAGTTTCTCTTTATGAGAAGCTGAAGCTTCCGGTTTCCGAGCTAGAGTTATCGGTGCGTAGCAATAATTGCTTACGTGAGGCGAATATCAAGACTTTAGTTGATTTGGTAGAGAAGACAGAGCCGGAGATTCTAGCTTACAGAAACTTCGGTAAAAAGTCTCTAAATGAAGTTGCGGCGCTTCTTAAGACTATGGGACTTTCTTTAGGAACAAAAATCGATCGGAATAAACTGAATATGGTATGAGACACAGAAAGAAAAGTGAAAGACTCTCGCGTCCACGGGCCCAGAAAAAAGCCTTAGTTAAATCGTTGATAAGAGCTTTAGTTATCAATGAGCGGATAATTACCACCACCTCTCGGGCTAAGTACATAAGAGGCCAGATTGATAAGCTGATTACTTGGGCTAAAAAAGGAACTTTATCCAGTAAGCGCTTAGTCTATCGTCTCTTGGAAGACCATGCTCTGGTAAAGAGGCTTTTTAATGATATCGGGCCACGTTTTAAAGGCATAAATGGTGGATATACCCGGATATTACGGATGGGTAACCGTAAGGGTGATGGAGCTTCCCTTTCCCTTATTGAGTTAACAAAGATTGTAAAGAAAGAGAAGGTAAATAAGAAAAAGATTAGTGGGGGCAAACCCAAAGATACTGAGAGTGCAGAAACCCCTAAAGAAGAAAAGCACGAAAGAATTCCTCCCAAGAAAGTTGAAAAACCCAAGAAGGGGTTTGTTTCCGGAGTAAGAAAGATCTTTAAAAAAGAAAGAGATGCTCTTTAGAAACCAGGTAGGTGTTTAACCTTGGAATAATAGTTGATAAGGGAGGATAACAATGATTAACCCTCATGTTTCATCACTTGATAAGTCTGCTACCTTAAAGATAACCGCCCTAACCAAGAAATTAATCCGCGAAGGCAAAGATGTGGTAAATTTTGCTGCCGGTGAACCAGACTTTGATACTCCTTCTTTTGCGAAAGATGCAGCTAAAGCCGCCATTGATCAAGGGCTCACCAAGTATACCCCTTCAGCTGGAAGAGTTGAGCTAAAAGAAGCAATAGCTGCTAAGTTACAGCGGGAGAATAAGATCAAGACTTCCGCTAGTAATATAATTGTTACTTCAGGAGCAAAATATGCAATATTTACTGCCATGTTTACTCTCCTGGCCCCTGGTGATGAGGTAATAATTCCTGCGCCTTACTGGGTAAGTTACCCACAGATTGCTAAGTTAGCCAGGGCAAAAGCAGTGTTCTTGCCAACTAAGAGTTCAGATAACTTTAAGATTGATAAGGAAGAGTTAAAAAAAGTTATAACCACTAAAACTAAGCTTTTAATTCTTAACTATCCCAGTAACCCTACCGGAGCAACTTATTCTGGCCAGGAATTAGAGGATATTTTAAAAGTAGTTAAAGAGAACAATATTTTTGTTCTTAGTGACGAGATTTATGAAGTTCTAACTTATGATGGCCGTAAACACATAAGTTTTGCCGCTTTACCGGAGGCATTCACCTCAACTATAACTATAAATGGTTTCTCAAAGACATTTTCGATGACCGGCTGGCGTATTGGTTATTTGGCCGGAGATCAAAAAATAATTGATCAGGCTTCAAAAATAATCGATCATACTACTTCTTGTGCATCTTCCATATCTCAGAGTGCAGCTCTAGCTGCTTTTGGTAACGATCAATGGCAAGACGAAATAAGGAGTAAATTCCAGAAAAGGCGTGATGTTTTATGGGAAGGTTTATCAGGGTTTAGTGAGTTGGAACCGCTTAAGCCTCAAGGTACATTTTATATGTTTTGCGATATCCGTGGAACTGGAATGAAATCTTTTGATTTTTCGACTAAACTGTTAGAAGAGGCACTCATTTCTTGTATACCTGCCGATGCTTTTGGGCAAGAGGGATATGTGCGTCTTAGTTTCTCAACTTCCCTGGAGCAAATTGCCAAGGGTATTGAGCGAATAGGAAAGTTTTTAAAAGAGTTGTAACTAGATATTCAAGATATGCCTAAGACAATAATCGAAAAGATACTTTCCCGCCATGCAAACTCTTCTTTGCGTGCAGATGATGTAGGGATATGTAAGGTTGATTTTTGTTTTTCTCAGGATGGAACAACTTCATTGGTTTTGGACAGCATTAGTGAATCAAAAAAAACTCTTCTTAAACCTAAAAAATACGCTATGTTCATTGATCACAGTAGCCCCTCTCCGAATCTGGGAGTATCGAGAATTCACTCCCAGATGCGTAAGTTTGCAAAGAAAAATAAAAATTTATTGTTCGATGTTGGTTGCGGGATATCTCACCAATTAGTAATTGAACAAGGATTTGCCTGGCCAGGAGCACTTATCCTGGGGGCTGACTCTCATACCTCAACTGCCGGCGCAATCGGCGCGGCTAGCTTGGGAGTTGGTTCTACTGATTTAGCTGTTGCCCTTACTACCGGCAAGAATTGGTTTAAAGTTCCTCCGACTCAAAAAATAATTATCAAGGGTAAGCTACCCAAGGGAGTTTACAGCAAGGATATTATTCTTAACATTATCAACAATCTTGGCGCTAACGGGGCAACTTATAAGTCGGTCGAGTTCTCTGGCGAGGTGATTGAAGGATTATCTTTAGATGCAAGATTTACTATCACTAATATGACTATTGAGTTTGGCGCCAAGTGTGGCTTGATCGCACCGGATAAAAAAGTTTTAGCATTTCTTAAAAAACGTCTGCAAAGGAGGTACCAGCCGGTTTATCCTGATAAGAATTGTATTTATGAGAAAGAGATTGAGTTTGATTTCTCTAAGCTATCACCACGGGTGGCGAAACCACACTCGGTAGATAATGGAGCTTCTGTTGAAGAAGTTGAAGGCGTGAAGATTAATCAGGCTTTTTTAGGTACCTGTACTAACGGCCGCTTAGAAGATTTAGAAATTGGAGCTAAAATTATAAAGGGCAAAAAGGTGCACAGGGATATCAAATTGTTAGTCGCACCGGCTTCAAGGGAGATTTTTTTAACGGCTTTGCGCAAAGGTATAATAAAAGTATTTATTGAAGCCGGAGCAATCATTTTGCCGGTTGGCTGTGGTCCTTGTGTGGGGACACACCAGGGGGTACCGGCCGATAAAGAGGTGACAATTTCTACAGCTAATCGGAATTTCAAAGGCCGGATGGGCAATCCCAAAAGTTTTATTTATCTTGCTTCACCGGCGACAGTCGTGGCTTCGGCGATAAAGGGGAAGATTGCTGATCCGAGGAAATATTTGTAAATTTACTAGTGTTTTTGTATTTTATAAGTAAGATATAAGAGAAATAAGCAAAGGAGGTAAATAAGATGGCCAATATGGCTGCTTTACTTAAAATGGCCCAAGAGAAGGGTGCCAGTGATTTGCATATAACTGTGGATAATTCGCCAGTATTGCGTATCGACGGGGAGCTTACGGTTGTTGATTCACCTGCTTTGGATAAGGAAGCAACCAGGAATTTAGTCTACAGTATGTTGAACGATGAACAAAAAGCTATTTTTGAGCGGGATAAAGAATTAGATTTTTCTTTCTCCTTGCAGAATATGGATCGGTTCAGAGTAAATATTCATCTTCAAAAGGGCAATACTGAAGCAGCTCTAAGGCGGGTTCCCCGAAAGCTTCCGGTGATTGATGAGTTGGGATTGCCGGATGTAGTTTATGATTTTATTCAAAAACCCAACGGTTTAGTTTTGGTTACCGGACCCACAGGAACCGGCAAGAGTACAACCTTGGCTGCAATGATTAATTTTATTAATGAATCACGTCAAGAGTTAATTGTTTGCATTGAAGATCCGCTTGAATTTATTTACACTAATAATAAGAGCATCATAAAGCAACGCGAGCTATATTCCGATACTCATTCTTTTCCCGAGGCTTTAAAAAGAACCCTTCGCCAGGACCCGGATGTAATCGTTGTAGGCGAGATGAGGGATTTAAGCACGATTGCTACTACCCTTACTGCTGCTGAGACCGGGCATTTAGTTTTAGCTACTTTGCATACGCCTGATGCACCTCAGACTATTCAAAGAATAATCGATGTTTTTCCTCCCCACCAGCAGCGGCAAGTTACTGTTCAGCTTGCTGAATGTCTGCAAGGGGTAATTTCTCAGGTGTTGGTTCCCCGGGCTGATACTAAGGGGAGAATTTTGGCAACAGAAGTTATGGTTTCGACTCCTGGGATACGAAATTTAATCAGGGAAAATGATATCGCACAGATGCCTTCTTTGCTTCAGATGGGAGCTCGACAGGGAATGCATGCTATGGATAAATCTCTAAAAATGCTCTATAAAAAAGGCATTATCACCAAAGATACTGCGCTGGGAAAAGTTAAGAGTATCAGCGAATTTGATAGTTTATAATTATGGTTTTAAAGGGTCGAGTATTTAAGTTTGGCGATAATATTAATACTGACTGGATAATTTCGGGAAGGTATAAGTTTTCAATCACTGACATGAAGAAACTTTCTCAATATCTTTTCGAGGATATTCGGCCAAACTTTTACCAGGAGTTAATTTCCGGTAAATCAATAATCGTTGCCGGAGAGAATTTTGGCATGGGTTCTTCGCGGGAACAAGCTCCTTGGGTTATAAAAGAGGCGGGAGTAATTTGCGTAATAGCAAAGAGTTTTGCCCGGATCTTCTACCGTAATGCTTTCAATATTGGCTTGGCTCTAATAGAGGCTGATACCTCTTCTTTAAAAGAGAAGGAAACCATAAGTATTGATTTTGATAAAGGGGTAATTAGGAAAGAAGGGGGGAGTTCGATAAAGTTTAAACCTTGGGATAAGTTTCGTAAAGAATTAATTAAATCTGGGGGAATTTTAAGTTATCTTAAAAAAAACAAAGGTTTTTAAAGTAGGTTAACTATGAGTTATAAAATTACCTTAATTCCCGGTGACGGTATTGGCCCGGAAGTAACTGATGCGGCCCTAAGCTGTATTGAAGCTTTAGGTGTAGATATTAAGTGGGAGAGAGTTGATGCCGGTGAGTGTGCTTTGAAAGCTTACGGAAAACTACTTCCCGATGAAACTTTAGCTTCCATAGCTAAGAACAAAGTTGCCCTTAAAGGTCCGATTACCACTCCGGTAGGTAAAGGATTCCGTTCGGTTAATGTTGCTATAAGACAAATATTTGAGCTTTATGTCTGTATGCGGCCAGTTAAATCTTTTAGTATCCCTACTGCTTTCCACAAAAATGTGGATATGATAATAATGCGGGAAAACACTGAAGATCTTTATGCTGGAATCGAGTTTGCTGATAATAATCCTCAGACTGAAAAAATAATTAAATTATTGAATTCTTTATCCGAAAAAAAGATTCGTAAGGGCAGCGCTCTATCGATTAAGCCGATATCGCACTTTGCATCGGAGCGAATTTCCCGGTTTGCTTTTGACTATGCCATAAAGAATAATAGAAAGAAAGTGAGCTGTGTGCATAAAGCCAACATAATGAAGTATACAGATGGTTTATTTTTAAGTACTTTTTATGCAGTAGCCAAAAAATATGCTGGAAGGGTTGAAGTCAATGACGTTATCGTTGATAATTTATCAATGCAGCTGACTAAACGGCCCGAGAATTTTGATATTTTAGTCTTACCTAATTTGTACGGGGATATAATTTCCGATTTAAGTGCAGGGCTCATTGGCGGGTTAGGGTTAGCTGCCGGAGCCAATATCGGGGAAAAAATAGCTGTTTTTGAGCCAACTCACGGCAGTGCACCTAAGTATCGCGGTAAAAACCGGGTGAATCCTATTGCTACTATCCTTTCGGCTTGCCTGATGCTTAAACATATTGGTGAGCAAAGGTCAGCAAAAATTTTAGAAACAGCTATCGCGGACGTAATCAGGGAGGGCCTGGCTGTAACCTATGATCTTAAACCGACCCGAGACGACCCTACTGCCGTAGGAACTAAAGAAGCTGCTTTGGCAATTGTTCAGAGGGTTAAGGAGCTACAAAAGTGAAGGCAGTCAAAAAAATATCTATAATCGGCACCGGCGGTGTTGGTTCAAGCTTAGCCTTTAATGTTCTGGCCTGGCTGGCTCCCGGGGAGCTAGCCCTAGTTGATATCTCTAAAGGCTTGGCTAAGGGAATTAGTTTAGATTTAGAAGATACCCGGGGGTTTTTAAATTTTACTACCCGGATAAGGGGCGGAGAAGACTACTCTTTAATTAGGAATTCAGACATAGTAGTATTTACTGCCGGTATTGCCCGGAAAAAAGGGATGACCCGTTTAGATCTTTTAAGGATTAATTCTCAAGTTGCCAAAGATGTATCCCAGAAAATAAAAAAGTATGCGCCGGCTGCTATAGTAATCGTAGTAACTAACCCTTTAGACTTTATCACCTACCTCATCGCCCGTGAAACTAGATTTAAGCGCCAGAGAGTAATTGGGATGGGTTCATCTTTAGATACCAGCCGTCTTCTTAATATTCTTTATAAGGCGACCAAAGTTCCGGTAGCTTCTTTAGAAGGTTTTGCTTACGGACCGCACAGCAAAGATATGATTGTGCCTCTACAGAGAATAAAGGTCAGAGGCAAACAGCTTTCTAAAGTTTTGAAGGCTAAGGAGTCTAGACTGATACGAGAGCGTACTCAGCAGAGAGGAGCGGAAATCGTCGGGTTCCTAAGAAATAAAAGCGCTAACTTTGCTCCGGCCTTATCTTGTTGTTCCTTGATTGAAGCAATTATAAAAGATGCCAATGTAATAATACCGGTCTCGGTCCGCTTACGAGGTGAGTACGAGTTAAATAACATTTGCTTAGGTGTTCCCTGCATAATCAATCGCAAGGGTGCCGACAGAATTGTGGAAACTAAATTAAGCGTCCAGGAGAAGAAAGAATTAAGAAAGGCCGCTAAACTCTTTAAGCAATGTATGAATTAGCAATAATTGGTGGTGGAGCTGCCGGTGTTGCCTGCGCTAAAGAAGCAATAAGAGCAGGGTTACGGACAGTTTTAATTGAAAAAGAAAAGAATAGTTTAGGTGGAACTTGTCTTAATAAAGGCTGTATTCCTACCAAGTTTTTTCTTAAATCGTCCCAGGCTCACAAAACCTGGCTGGATACTTTTCAAGAGAGCCAGGCACTTACTAAAAAGATTAAGTCATCCTTATTGATGCTATTAGAGACGCGAGGGATTGATATCGTTTGGGGAAGTGCACGTTTTTTAGACAAAAATAGTTTAGTCGTAGCTGGTAAGACTATAAAGGCAAAAAATATTATCATTGCTACTGGTTCTTCTCCTAAGCCAAGCCTTAAAAACCCCCGGGTTATTTTTGCTGAGGAGATGTTTTCTAAAGAAACTTTGGGGGATAAGATTCTGATTATTGGTGCCGGTTATATTGGTGTAGAGACCGCATCACTGCTGCATGGGTTTGGCAAGAGTGTTTATTTGGTAGAAAAGGAAGAGCAGATCTTACCTTCTTTTGACCCTTACCTGGCCCAGCGCCTGAGGGTAATTTTAGAAAGAAAAGGAATAAATATTGCCACCGGTCAGGACATTAATGGCTATAATTTAGGTGACTTTGATCTGGTTATCTCAGCAGTGGGAAGAGTCCCTAATTTAGAGGGTTTGGGAGCTGAAGCAATTGGTTTAGCCAAGAGTCCCCAAGGATGGCTTGCGACCAACAAGTATTTAAGGACAAATATCAACAATATTTATGCTTGTGGTGATATTACCGGCAGAAAACTTCTTGCTTATGTAGCAGAATATCAAGCCGGTATCTGCATTAACAACATTAAGGGCAAGAAGCGTAAAGAGGACTATAGGGGACTTAGTGAGTGTGTGTTTTCTTCTCCTGGTTTAGCTAAAGTAGGAATATTAGAGGAGGAGGCTAAAACTAGAAGTATAAAATATAGGCTGATAAAGTCAAATTTCCTGAGATTCTCTTCAGCCTATGTTTATGGCGATACTGATGGTTTGATTGAAGTTCTTATTGACAAAAGGAATAAGATTATTGGTGCCGGGATAATCTCGCAGGCTTCGGCTGAGCTTATCAGTATATTTTCCCTTTGTATCAGGAATAATCTAAGCTTAGATAGTTTGAAGAGATGTCTTTTTATTCATCCCACACTTTCGGAAATTATACCCCAGCTTTTAAATTCTCAGCTGGCTGTCGACAGACAGAAACAAGATTAAGAGGAAGGAGGATCTAAATGTCATTAGTTAATTATCCCTTAACTGAAGATCAAGAAATGTTACGCGATTTATGTCGCCAAGTTGCTGAGGAAAAAATAAGACCGCAGTCAAAAGAGCTTGATGAAAAGGAAGAATTTCCGGCTGATATTATCAAGGCTTTAGGTCAAGCTGATCTTTTCTCTCTATGCATACCTGAAAGCTACGGGGGAATGGGTGGTAACCTTATGGATTTATGTATTGCCACCGAGGAAATTTCCCGTGTTGACGGAGGAGTTGCTACCGCTTTCGCTGCTTCCTATTTGGGGATGTTTCCTATTCTGATTAACGGTACCGAGGAACAAAAGAAAAAGTATTTGCCGGATATAGCTTCCGGGAAAAAATTGACTGCCTTTGGTTTAACTGAGCCTGAGGCTGGTTCGGATGCGGCGGCAGTAAAGACTACGGCTAAGAAGGACGGCGATTATTATATTTTAAACGGAACTAAGCACTTTATCACTAATGGCGGAGATGCTGAAATTTATACTGTAATCGCAGTTACTGATAAGAACAAAGGTCCCCGTGGTGTGTCAGCTTTTATCCTTGAGAAGGGGATGGAGGGTTTTACTTTTGGCAAAAAGGAAGAAAAATTGGGCATAAGGGCATCGTCAACCGGTGAGTTGATCTTTACTGATGTCAAGGTACCCAAAGAGAATCTTTTAGGCGCAAAAGAAGGTATTGGTTTTATCTCTACCATGAAGACCTTTGATCAATCCCGTCCGGGAGTTGCCGCCCAAGCTGTGGGGATCGGACAAGGGGCTTTAGAGCTGGCTACTGCTTATGCCCATCAGAGGATTCAATTCGGCAAACCGATAAGTTCTTTCCAGGGGATACAATGGATGCTGGCTGATATGGCTACCAAGATTGAAGCGGCAAGAAGCTTAGTTTACAGCGTTGCTTCAATGGTTGATAGAGGGATTAAAAATGTCGGCCCGGCCAGTGCAGCGGCAAAGATGTTTGCCTCTGATGTAGCAATGGAGGTAACCACTAATGCGGTCCAGATTTACGGTGGCTACGGTTATATGCGAGATTATCCGATTGAGAAGTTCATGCGGGATGCAAAAATAACCCAGATCTACGAAGGCACCAATCAAATTCAGCGGAACATTATTGCCCTTAATTTGATCAAGAAGTACGGGAAATAGCCAAAATCCTTAAAAATCACTCCTTTTTCGCGGTCTGAAAGCTTATTTTTAAAGCTATAGAAGCTTTTAGTGCCATCCAGCTTGACAAACTCGCCAATTGCCTTGATAATACTAATACTGTCTTGACGATTCGATTAACAAGGCGGTTTAGGCTTCGCCTAAACCGTAGTTTCTTCTGGGGGCCTCGGTTTAGGCGAAGCCTAAACCGATAAGCAGAGAAGCCTAAACCGATAAGCAGAATGAACCATTATAGGTAAGCGATGTATATAATCTTGCGCAGCAAGTTTATTGAGGCGAAGCCTCAATAATATATTATATCCATCATTACCAGTGCTGGACAACAAAGTCTTAAAATGAGGGAAAGAGGCAATAAGAGCATAGAAGAACCATTGTAGGTAAGCGATGAAAAATATTTATTTAGTAGGGTTTATGGGTAGTGGTAAGACTACTGTCGCTGGAATCCTGGCTGAACGTCTGGCCAAGGAGTTTCTGGAAATGGATGCGGTCATTGCCGAGCGGGAAGGTTTGAGAATAGTAGATATTTTTGCCAAGAAGGGTGAGGTTTACTTCCGCAAGCTGGAGCGGGAATTGCTTAAAGAGTTGTCAGCCAAGGAGGATTTGGTAATTAGTTGCGGAGGCGGGCTTATTTGTGATAAGGAGAATTTAAAGCGGCTTAGAGAGACCGGAACCGTATTTTGCCTTAAGGCATCGGCTTTAACAACTTATGAAAGGATAAACAAACATACTCATCGTCCGATTCTCAATGTTGACAATCCCCAAGAGAAGATTAAGCAATTGCTTGAAGAAAGAGCTCCTTATTATGCCCAGGCTCACTACTCAATTGATACTGATAACCTATCCCCGGAAGAAATTGCTAATAGAATTATATCGATTTTAAACAATGGCTAAGAAGGGTACAATTCTGCTCAACCTCTTAAATTTAAGCCCCGGGAAGATTTCTGGTATTCTTTATCACTTCGAAGATATTGACAGGATATTTAAGGTTGGGGTTAGTGATTTTAAGAGTATTGCTTACCTTCCGGATAAAGACATTGAAAGAATATTGACTTTGAGAGCTTCAACGATTCTTAGCCGGGAATTGGATTTAATTGCTAAAGAAAAGATAGATTGCCTCGATATCTTTGATTCTGATTATCCCCAGCTGCTGAAAGAAATAAGTAACCCACCAATAGTCCTTTATCTTAAGGGTAGTCGTGCGATTTTGAATAAATTTTCCTTCGCTATTGTGGGTAGTCGCAAGCCTACCGGTTACGGTATCTCGATAACTAAAGATTTTACGGCTCAACTTTGCCAAAAGGGTATGGTTATCATATCGGGTTTAGCTAAAGGAATAGATACTGTTGCTCATCGTCAAGCAATCCAAGACGGGGAAACTATAGCTGTTCTCGGTAGTGGTTTGTTGAATATTTATCCTCGGGAAAATAAAGGATTAGTTGATGAAATTGCTGCCAAAGGTGCAGTTATTTCGGAATTCCCCATGCTTGCGGCACCGTCGAAGGAAAACTTTCCCCGTCGGAACAGAATCGTAAGCGGGATGTCCCGGGGCGTATTAGTTGTCGAAGCTAGTTCGCGTAGCGGCGCGCTGATAACTGCCCACCTAGCTTGTGAGCAGAATCGAGAGGTTTTTGCTATTCCCGGGAGCCTAAACTCCCCCTTGAGTAAGGGCACACATATTTTAATCAAGGAAGGGGCAAAGTTGGTTGATTGCGTAGAAGATATATTGGCAGAGTTGGATATAGCAGGGGTAAGGTAACCGCTAAGTGTAAATTGTGAGTATAAACTATGAGTAAATACTTAGTAATTGTTGAATCACCAACTAAAGCCAAGACGATTTCTTCGATACTGGGTAAAGAATATGAAGTAGTCTCTTCCATGGGGCATTTAATTGACCTACCAACCAATAAACTCTCGGTTGATGTTGAAAATAGATTTGAACCGGTCTATCGGATTATTCCTGGAAAAGAGAAGACAATTAACCAGTTAAAGAAAAAAGCTAAGGGTAAAAAAGCTATTTATCTAGCCACTGACCCTGATCGAGAAGGCGAGGCTATTAGCTGGCATATAAAGGGGAGATTAGCAGCTAAAAACATGAAGTTTTATCGGGTTGTTTTTCATGAGATAACCGAGGAGGCCTTAGTCAAGGCATTTAAGAAGCACAGCCATATAGATACCCACAAGGTTAATTCTCAAATAGCCCGCAGGGTCTTAGATAGAATAGTGGGGTATCGCTTATCGCCGCTTCTTTGGAAAAGAATAGTGCGAGGTTTATCTGCAGGAAGAGTACAGTCAATTGCTTTAAAATTTATCGTTGAGAGAGAAAAGGAGATTAGGAATTTCCTGCCCAAGACTAGCTTTTCATTGGAGGCGACATTCAGGGTTGGTTCCAGTTTATTTAAGGCAAAACTTAGTAAATGTAGAAAAAAGAAAAAAATCTTTGAAAGCAGGAAGGAGGCAGAAGAGTGCCTTAAAAAACTAAAAGAAGAGAGTTTTTTGATAAAAGAGCTGACCAGAAAGGAAATTAAACGCAAACCCCCGCCACCTTTTATTACCTCCCTGCTTCAGCAAGAAGCCTTTAACCGTTTAAGGTTGCCGGCCCAGAAGACAATGTTTTTAGCTCAGAAACTTTATGAAGGAATTCAGATTGGGAATAAAAGTGTAGGACTTATTACTTATATGCGTACTGATTCTTTTCATATAAGTGGAGCCGCCAGAGAAGAAGCCAGAGAATTCATTAAGAGTGAGTTCGGCGAGAACTACCTATCTTTACGTGAATACCATCACCGGAAGAAAAAAGGTGCTCAGTTAGCTCATGAGGCAATAAGGCCAACCAGTATTTTTCGTCGGCCTCAGGATATAGCAAAGCTGGTTATTGCTGACGAAGCTAAATTATACGAATTAATTTGGCGAAGATTTGCAGCTGGATTGATGAAGGAGGCAATACTGGAGTCCAGTAAAGCCCGGATAGTATCAAAGGAAGGGGAATTTGAAGCTGTAGGCAAGAGGATTTTATTTGAAGGATTTTTAAAGATTTTGGGTCTGGGCGGGGAGGAGAATCCGCTCCCTCCGCTTAAGCAGGGCCAGGAAGTTATTCTGGAAGATTTAGTAGTTACCGAACATACCACTAAGGCGCCCCCGCGTTATAATGATGCTTCTTTAGTAAAGTTGCTGGAAGAAAAAGGTATTGGCCGACCGTCTACTTATGCTCCAATTCTTTATACTCTCTTTAGAAGAAATTATGCCCGTAGAGAAAAAAGAGCATTTTGGCCTACTGAACTGGGTATAAAGGTTAGCGATCTCTTAGTAAAGTTTTTCCCTCAGGTTATGGATGAGGGGTTTACTGCTTCTTTAGAGGAGAAGCTGGATATAGTTGAGAGGGGTAAACTTGAGTGGCATAAAGTTTTAGAGGATTTTTATCCAGACTTCGATAAAAAGGTGGAGAAGACCTTAAAACTGGTTAAGAAAGAGATAGAATACTCGGATAAGACCTGTCCACAGTGTCAGGGAAGATTAGTAATGAAGTGGTCCCGAAGAGGACGTTTTTTAAGCTGTGAACATTTTCCCCGCTGTCGTTATGCCGAGAGTATTACTACCGGGGTTTCCTGTCCTGAGTGCAATGAAGGTCAGTTGGTTGAAAGAAGAAACAGAAGAGGACAAAATTTTTACGGGTGTAGTAAATTCCCTGGATGTACCTACACAAATCGTACATTACCGGAAGCAGAGACTGAGAAGGAAGAAGGGTAAGAGATGATCCCATTTACTCACTATATTGATAAGTTTTTAAATTACTTAAATATCGAGAAGAATTATTCCTCGCATACCATCAACAATTATGCAGCCGATCTTCGGGAATTCGGAGAATTCCTGGATTCTCGGGGCGGAAAGGACATTAAGCGGATTGATTATTTTCTGCTACGGAAGTTCTTGAGTGTGCTGAGTGAGAAAAAATTGAACAAAAGAAGCATTTCCCGAAAAATCTCTACCTTAAAGAGCTTTTTTAGATTTATCCTTAGAGAAGGATTGGCAAAAAGTAATCCCGCTGCTTCTTTAATTTATCCCCGGTTAGATAAACCGTTGCCCAAGTTTTTAACTGAAAAAGAAGTTAGCAATATTCTTAGGATGCCTAAAGGAGGGGAGCTTCTGGATTTGAGGGATAAGGCAATTCTGGAATTTCTCTATTCTAGCGGAGCCAGGGTCGCTGAGATGGTTGCTTTAAACAAGGAGAATATAGATTTTATAAGCGGAATTGCTAAAGTTATGGGAAAGGGGAGGAAGGAGCGCCTGCTTCCTTTGGGTGAGCCAGCCTTGAGGAGTTTGAAAAAATATTTAGATAAACGCATTGATAACAACTCTTCATTGTTCGTAAACAAGCGAAGCGGGACTTTGACTGATCGGGGGGTGAGGGATATTATTTATAAATATATGCGAAAGGCAGCTCAGGTTTTGAAGATATCTCCCCATACCTTTCGTCATTCTTTTGCCACTCACCTTCTTAATAGAGGGGCGGATTTGCGTAGCGTGCAGGAGCTTCTGGGGCATTCCAGTATATCGACTACCCAGGTCTATACTCATTTAACTATCGATTCGCTTAAGAGTGTTTATCAGAAGGCCCATCCAAGAGCAAAATGAACGAAATATTATTTTTAATTTATGATTTTATTTTTTGCTTGGGGTTAATAGGATATCTTCCTATACATCTTTGGCGGAGGAAGATGACTGCCCGGGCTTTAAAAGAGAAGCTGGGGCTTATTGGTCTGGGCGAGAGAAAGGAGTCTATCTGGATACAGGTAGTAAGCGTTGGCGAAGCAAATTTAATCGGGAATTTGTTGTTACGGCTAAAGAAAACTTATAATTGCCCGATAATAATTTCAACTACAACCTTAACCGGCAATAGAATAGCAAGACAAAAATATTCACATCTTGCAAAAATAATTTTCTTCCCCTTTGATCTTTCCATTGTGCTTGAGCAGGCACTAAAGATTATTAAGCCAAAAATATTTATTGCAGTTGAAACTGAAATCTGGCCCAATCTCTTCTATCGTTTGAATAAAAGGAATATACCGATAGTTATTATTAACGGAAGAATTTCCGATACAGCTTTTAAGCGCTATCGGTTAATAAGGCCTCTGATGAAGCGAGTCCTTAAGGGGTGTGATTATATCGGCGTTCAAAATGCGCTCTATAAAGAGAGATTTCTCTTTCTTGGTGCTGACCCCAATAAAATTGTGGTTAGCGGTAACATGAAGTTTGAGAGTATCTTTGTGGATGAGGAGACTTTTCGGGACAAGAGAGAACGTTACGTTCCGATATTAAAAAAAGGAGATAATCAACTCCTGATTGCAGCCAGTACCCATGAACCTGAAGAAGAAATCATTATTGATATCTATAAAGATGTCTTTAAAGAACTGGGAGGGGTTACTTTGCTGATTGCTCCGCGTCATCCCGAACGAGCTCCTCAGATTGAAAAGATCGTTCGTCTGGCCGGTTTTAATCCGGTACGAATGAGTAAGGTTGGGGAGACTCTCGAGGATCGACGAAGTATTTTTATAGCGGATACCATCGGTGAATTATTATACTTTTATAGCATTGCTGATATTTGTTTCGTGGGGGGAAGTTTATCTAATGACGGCGGGCATAATATTTTAGAGCCGGTATACTTTCGTAAACCCACTATTTTTGGTCCCAATATGGACAATTTTCCTGATGTGGAAGAGATTGTTTTGGCCAAAGGTGCCGGAATTAAAGTAAGGAGCCGTGAGGAGCTGGGGGAAATATTACTGAGCCTTGTGAATGATGTGGCTTTAAAGAATAATTTAAATAATCGCTGTAATCAAGTATTTGAGGGAGAGAAAAAGAGCTTAGAAAATAACTTAGCTATAATTTCAAAGTGTTTAGCTTGAGGTTTAAGCGGAAAGAATAATCTAATGTCGAAGCTAAAGCAAGGTTATTTAACCTTCATAGATAAAGACAAAAAAAATGTTTTCGAGATACTGGCTTATGCCCTGCTTTGTTTTTTCTCCTGGATTTATGGGGCAATAGTATTTTTGCGAAATTTTCTCTATCAGCGAAAAATTATTCCGGTTTTCTTCTCCCGGGCAAAGGTTATTAGTGTGGGAGGCCTCTCCTGGTCTGGTTCCGGGAAAACTTCCCTCTGTCTATGGCTTTATAATCGTCTATGTCTTGAGCGTAAGGTAGCAATATTGCGTCGTGGTTATGGAGAAGATGAAGGCAAGTTGCTTAAAGAAAAGATAGCCACTTCTAACCGGCCGGCTGTTTCGGGTGTTTTCTCAGGGCCCAAGCGGAGTAAACTAGCTAAGCAATTAGAAGGCTCCTTTGACCTTTTTATTCTTGACGACGGCTTCCAGCACCGCAGTCTTGGAAGAGAGGTTGATATTGTTGTAATGAGTTCACGGGATTTCTATGGAAAACAAAGATTAATCCCAGCTTATTTTTTTCGTGAACCCTTGAGTTCATTAAAGAGAGCCGATATTTTAATTTTAAATTACAGCGAGGAAATGAGTGACCGTGAGGCTGTTAAGGGGGCAGTTTTAAAGATTGCCCCGGAGCTTAAGGTTTATTTTTCACAATATAAACCTAAGGGATTTATAGATTTATCCGGCAATAAGTTTGGGATTGATTTTCTAGCCAACCGGCGCTTAGGAGTATTTACGGCTACAGGTTACCCTCAAGGATTCTTTAATAAGTTAAGAGAGCTTAATTTAAACTTAGTGCAGAAAATAGTTTATCCTGATCATCATCAATTAAGCTTTTCTGAATTTCGCAAACTCGAGGATAGTTTGATCAAAAATTCAATTAATGATTTGGTGATTACCTATAAAGATAAATTCCATCTTCCAACTCTAGCTCACCGGCTAAACATTTTTATTCTTGAGGTTGATTTGGAGATAGAAGATGAAGCGGGATTTTTGGCGGCAGCAGAGAAGAGATTAACCAGAAGAGTTAATTAAAGTTTTCTGCAAGGAATGCGATGATATATCAGCTGTTGAAACTAATACGACTAATTTTATTAAGATTACCCTTAGGGGCTGCGCTTTTGGCTGCCCGGTTAATTGGTCTGTTTTTCTATTGTAACGGACGCAAAAGAGGGGTTGCCTTTCGAAATATCAAGTCAGCCTTTCCGGATAAGACTAAACGGGAAATAGATTCGATTTTGAAAAAAAGTTTTAACCACTTTGGCTTAACGGTAATTGAGAGTTTGATCATCCCCCGTATATATGAGTACATTAACCTGGATCAGAAAACAAACCTTTATCCTGGCGGTGGGATATTCGTAGGGATTCATGCCGGAAATTGGGAACTGGCAATTTCCTGTTGGGCCCAGAGACATAAATTTGCTGTTTTTGCCCAGCAGCAAAAGCACAGCGGATTAGATAAATTCTTAAATCAACTGCGACAAGGAGAAAAAATCAAAGTATGTTTTACCTTAAAGGAGTTGATTAAGGTTTTACGTCAAGATGGCATGGTCGGTGTAGTGATAGACCATGGAGCTGAGGCTGACGCCTTAGAGATAGAGTTTTTCTCCCACTTGGTTCCCACCCCTAAAGGAGCAGTTTACCTGGCCCGCAAATTTAATAAGAAAATATACACAACCTTTTGCCGGCGTAAGAAAAACTTTTCGCACAGTTTAGAGATAAACAGCGCTATTGATGTTGGGAATAAAGATGATCGAGAGATTTTAACTGAATTAAATAAAATTTATGAGAATATTTTGCGTAAATATCCCTGGGAGTATTTTTGGTACTACAAACGGTTCAAGCGTAAGATAAATCGTGATGTTTTAATAATAAGTGACGGTAAACCAGGGCATCTTAAGCAAGCAAAAGCTTTTCTGTCGTTGTTGATTGAAGAAGGGCAGCCGATAAGGAGTAAGATTATCGAAGTCAGGTATAAAGATAAATTTAAGCGCATGCTTGCTGATATTGCTGTTTATTTTGCTCCTAAAAATTGTTTAAGTTGTGGTAAATTCTTAACTTATTTGCTGGATCAGGAGAGTTGGCAGGCATTGGATCGAATCTCGGCTGATATCGTAGTAAGTGCCGGAAGTTTTATTGCACCGATAAATAATCTCTTTTCATCATACTTGGGGGCAAAATCAGTTACAATCTTACGGCCCAATACATCTTTACGCAAATTTGATTTAGCAATTATTCCCGAACATGATCGGATTCAGGCTGACAGCGCAACAATGATTAAAGGCGCACTCTTTTATCCAGATGATTTTCAGGCTAAAATGAAAAAGTGCCGGGAATTTTTTAACCTAAGTAGCGGTAAGAAGATTTCGTTCTTTCTTGGTGGTCCGGTATCCGAGCCAGAGAGTTTTATCGATAATTTACGGATTCTTATACCCAAACTAAAGGAATTTTCCTTAAAAAAGGGCTATAAACTTTTGATTAGTACCTCTAGACGTACACCCAAGGAGGCGGAAAATTACCTGGAAGAGGAATTAGCCAATTTTAAAAACTTAGAAGCCTTGGTCATAGCTAATAGGAATAATTACGATTTTGTTTTTGAGGGGTTCGGAGGTCTAGCTGATATCGTTCTGGTAAGCAGTGAGAGTGTTTCAATGGTTTCAGAGATCGCTTCTTTGCAGAAACCTTGTGTCTGTGTGTCTTTAGAGCCTGAAGATGATAAACGGAAAGTTTTTCTAGGGTCAATGGAAGAAGAAATTAGCTTTTTAAGGAAGCCATTTGATTTAGATTCAGTAAAATTAAAGACATCGTTAATTTTTGACCGGAATAAGAAAACGGTAAAGAAGGCTTTGAGGAAATTATTATGAGAGTATTGCAGGTTCTTCCACGGATGGATGTCGGGGGTGTTGAGCGAGGAGTTTATGATTTGGCAAAGTTTTTCAAGGGAAAGAGTCTTACCACTATTATCGTCAGTGGAGGAGGCCAATTAGCCCGCGAGTTAGAGGCTATGGGGATTAAGCACTATACTTTACCGGTTTATCGAAAATCACCTCTGGGGTTGTTTCTTGTCGGGCGTTTGAAGAAGATTATCAAGGATGAAAAAATAGATATTGTTCATGCCCGCAGCCGGGTACCGGGTTGGATAAGCTTTTTTGCCTCACGGGCCACGCTCAGCCATTTTATTACTACCGCCCATGGGATTTATAAAAATCGTTTATTTAGTGAGGTTATGGGTTGGGGAAAATTTGTTATTGCTCCTTCTCAGGTAGTGGTCCGTCAGATGAAAACCCGATTCGGAGTTCCCGAAGAGAAGATAAGAATTATCAGCCGTTGGGTTGATTTAGATAATTTTAATTTTATTGATTATAAGAATCGCAAAGAGCTCAATAATATCGTTAGTATCGGACGGATTTCTCCCACCAAGGGTTATGAACATTTAATCAAAGGGTTTAAAAAAGTGGTCAGGTTTAATCCTTATTTGAAATTAAAGATAGTCGGTGCGGCCGATAAGTCAAAATTAAGGTATTTAGAGCACTTAAAGACTCTGGTTAGCCGCTTCTCTCTAAATTATAATGTGGAATTTGTGGGTTTTACCCCAGATGTTGGGCAAGTCTTGGCCGGGGCCCGTATTTTGGTTGCACCTTCGGTGATCGAGGAGTCTTTCGGAAGAGTAGTTATTGAAGCTTTTGCCTGTGGGGTTCCGGTTGTTGCTACGGCTGTGGGAGGATTCAAGGAGATAATTGATGAGGCCAAGGATGGTCTTTTAGTTGAGGCTGGCAATAGTGAGGCTATAGCCGACGCTATTTTAAGGATACTCAACGACACTAACCTTGCCCAAGGGTTAGTAAAAGAAGCCCGACAGAAAGTAGAGCAAAAGTATACTATGGATGAGTGTTTACATAAGACCGAAGAAGTTTATACTAAGACCTTAAATACCCAGAGGATTTTAGTAATTAAGATTTCTTCTTTAGGTGATTTAATTTTAAGCTTACCTTCTTTAAAAGAGATACGCGATAAATTCCCGCAAAGCTCCATCGCTCTTCTAACTTTAAAGAAATACCACGCTCTTTTCTATGATTGTCCCTATATTGATGAGGTTATTACTCTGGAAGAAAAATATAAAAAGTTTAAGAATATTCTTAAGATCGTGGGTAATTTGCAGCGTCGTTCCTTTGATTACATAGTGGATTTGCAGAACAGTCGTTCTTCACATCTAATAGCTTTTTTAAGTTTTCCCCGCTACTCCTTTGGTTATGCCAAAAAGTGCGGGTTTTTACTTACCAAAAGAGCCAGGTTTAACCGTCAGGACTCTCCCCTGGTTTCTCAAGAGAGGGTATTACAGTTTCTGGGCATTAAATTTGCTGAGAAAAAGTTAGTTTTCTGGCCTCAGGAGCCGGAACAGCCGATTGTCTTGCCGCAGCTTGAACTTATTGGAATAAATATAGCAGCTTCTCGGAAGTGGCAGTCAAAAAACTGGCCTCGCGAACATATTTTAAAGTTAGTTGATTTAATTCATAAAAACTTTCCCGGCTCTCGGGCAGTTCTTCTCGGTGATAAGACGGCAGAGGAAGAAGCAAGAAAAATCGAAAAATCTGTTTTGCCGCCAGCACTTAATCTTTGCGGGAAGACTACTTTACGTACCTTACCTCAGGTAATTAAAAGATTAAGAGTATTTATTACCCCTGATACTGCTGCTTTGCATTTAGCTTTAGCTTTAGGTACTCCTACTATTGCCCTTTTTGGCCCGACATCGCCGCAACGTCACACAGTTAAAAGTAGTAACCTCTATGTTTTTTGTGAAAAAATGCCTTGTTCTTTCTGCTACAGGCCAAAATGCGGATTAGGGGAGCAGAATAGTTGTTTGGCCAAAATATCACCCCAGAGAGTGTTTACAAAAGTTAAGGAAATACTTAAACGATGAATATTTTAATTCTCACCACCCACCTTAATCCCGGAGGTATTTCCCGTTATGTTCTTAACTTAAGTTGTGCCCTTAAGCGACAAAAGCATAGTGTTTGGGTGGCCTGTTCTGGGGGCGAGTGGGTGGGTAAGTTAAATAGTAGCGACGTGGGTTACAAGCAGATTCCGATTAAAACCAAGTCTATTTGCAGCATAAAAATTCTTTTATCATTCAAAGCCTTAGCTAAATTTATCACTCAAGAAAAGATCGATCTAGTGCATTGCAACACCCGGGTGACTCAATTTTTAGGTTTTCTTATCTCTAAACGATTCAAAATTCCTTATATCAGTGCCTATCATGGTTTTTACCGCCCCTCAATCTTTCGGCGCCGGCTTAAATTCTCTGGCACAATAGCTATTGCTGTAAGTGAGGCAGTAGCTGAACATTTAGTAAGAGATTTAGATATAGCCAGGGAGAAGATAAAAGTTGTTTATAACGGCATTAATCAAGATGATTTTTTGATCAAAGAAGCTAAAAGGGGCGACTGGGGTTTTAGCAAAGATGATTACTTGATTGGAATTTTAAGTAGGATTTCTGCAGAAAAAGGACATTTTTTGGCTGCCGAAGCAATTGCTAAACTTAAGCCTAAGTATCAAAATATCTATCTTTTGGTTTCCGGTAAGGGTAAGTATGAGAATAATCTCAGAGAATATTTAAAAAAAGTAGGGGTAGAAGAAAGAGTTAAGTTTATTAATTGTCAACCTAACCAATTTCTTGATATTGTAGATCTACTCCTGGTACCTTCCCGGAAAGAAGGTTTTGGTTATTCTATTATTGAGGCTTTTATTAAGGGGGTTCCGGTGATTGGTTACAATACCGGAGGGATTGCTGAGATTATAAAGAATCGTGAGAACGGATTTTTATTCTATCACTATAATAGTTTTACTTTAGCCGGAGCGATAGAAGAGATTATTACTAATCCGGAGTTGGTGAGAAAAATTGTAAATCAGGCCGCCAAAGATGCTGGTTACTTCTCAGCATCCCGAATGGCAATCGATACCGAAGGAGTCTATCAAGAGGTTTGCTAATGAAAAAACTGGTAATATTTTTACTCCTGCCTGCTGCCTTATTCAGCTCATTTAGAATTTATCTTAATCAGAATTACACAACTCCGATATTAATGTACCACTCTCTAGATAAAGCCCGTGTAGAAACTTATGCTGCCGTAGACCCCGAAGTGTTTCAACAACAGATGGAATTTATTAGAACCGGCGGGCACAAGGTAATTTCTTTGAGACGTTATTGTCAATTACTTAAGAGCTCCCAACCAATTCCCCGAAATTTAGTAGTAATAACATTTGATGATGGCTATAAGGATAATCTTAAAGCAATAAAAATACTAAACGAATTCGATTATCCAGCAATATTTTTTTTAATTGCTGATAGAATTGGAGAAGAGGGATATTTATCTAAAGAAGATATTCGTTCCCTTATTAAAAGTAGCGGTGGTAGTATCGGTTCACATACTTTAACCCATGCTTATCTACCGGATCAGGGGATAGCCAGGATGCAAAGGGAGGTCTTTCAATCAAAAAAACTACTGGAAGAATATTTCCCGCAAAATATAAAAGTAATCTCTTATCCTATAGGGGGTTTTAATCAGACACTCTTAGATGAGGTTCAGCGAGCTGGCTATCTCTGCGCCTGCACTACCAATCGGGGCTTCTCCCGGGAAGTAGAACCGTTTGCTTTAAGAAGAATCAAGGTTACTAATCGCGATTTAGGGTTTAGACTCTGGGCCAAATTAAGTGGATTCTACAATGTCTTTCGCAAGCCAAAAAAACCTTATTAATTACTATAGATTAAATCATGAAACGAATATTAGTAGTAGGCGTAAACTGGTTGGGGGACTCCTTACTGATCACTCCGGCATTTAAAGCCTTAAAGAAAAAATTCCCGGCATCCTACTTAGGGATTATGGTCGTAGAAAGGGTAAAGGAAGTATTTGAGGATAATCCCTACATTGATCAGGTGATAGTTTTTGATGAGCGAGGTCAACATAAAGGGTTTTTAGCTAAATTAAGATTGATTAAGTTTTTGAAGAAAAGCAGATTTGATACAGTCTTTTTTGTTCATCGCTCATTTACCCGGGCCCTGATTTGTTTTTTGGCCGGGATAAAATTAAGGATTGGTTATCTGCGCCTGAAGAATGCTTTTATTCTTAATCGAAAGATAAAACCTCAGAAATCCTTAACCCACCGTCAGGATCACTATCTTTATCTTTTTGAACAAGCCGGTATTGTGATTAGCGATAGGTATCCCCAGTTTTTTATGCCTAGAGAAATTAAAGAAAAGATCATTGATAATTTAAAATCAATACGTACCAGCCATGCTTATTTGATCGGCATAAACCCTTCAGCTAATTGGGAGCTTAAGCGTTGGCCAGGGAGCTACTTTGCGGCCTTGGCCGACTGTTTAGCTAGAGATTTAGGAGCGGCGATTATCTTTGTGGGAGAAGAAAACCAGCGATCAGTTATTGAGGCGGTTCAAGCCAAGATGAAAGAGAAGTCTTTTAGCTTCTGCGGTAAGACTACACTTAAGGAGCTAGGAGCTTTGATTAGGAATATGGAACTTTTTATCTCTAATGACTCTGGCCCGGGACATCTGGCCGCAGCTCTTGAGGTAAATACCTTAATCATCTTTGGGCCTACTTCACCGGAAGCTACCTCACCTAGAGGCAGAAAGGTAAAGGTAATTCGGAACGAAGTTGATTGCCAGATTCCCTGTTATAAGTTAGATTGCAAAGATAATATTTGCCTAAAAGGCTTAAGCGTTGATCAAGTTTATTCAGCAGTTAAGAGGATACTGGTCAATGGTTAAAAAGATAATAATAAATTTTCCCACCAATTTGGGTGATGCAATTATTGGCTTACCGGTCTTAGACCGGTTACAGGCTAACTATCCTCAAGCTAAAATTTCGGCTATTAGCTCACCGAAAACTGATGATTTTTTGTTCAGCAATAACCTTATTGATCAAACTATTTTATATAAGAAGTCCTTTAGCCCTGCAGAGAAGATCCGATTTTGTTTTAAACTAAGAGGTAAGTATGACTTAATTGTTGATTTAAAGAACTCATTTCTCCCGGTTGTCTTAGGTCTATGGCGCAGGACACCTTTTTGGCGGCCGACCTCTAAAGATATGCACGTTAAGGATAGATACCTTAAGCTTATCCACAAAATTGCTCCGGCCAAGGCTAAAGTAAGGAGTAGTTTCAGTCTTACTGGATCTGAGCAGGCACGCTGGCAGGCTCAAAATTTAAAAAAGTCTATATTCATCGCTTGTTCCTCACACTCGCAGCTTAAACAATATCCTTATCAGTATTTAATTTCGGTAGTCAAGAAATTAGGGAGTAGCTATAAATTAGTTATTCTAGGTGAGGAGCGGGACCGGGAATATTATAAAGATATCCTAACTCTAAAAGGAGTAGTTGATTTAGTAGGCAAGACCACGGTAGTTGAGGTTTTTTATTTGCTGGCCAATTATGCCCAGATACTTCTCTGTGTTGATTCAAGTCTTATGCATCTGGCCAGTTATATTAACCTGTCGATTGTTGCTATCTTTGGCCCGACTAATCCGGCCATCTACGGTCCCTGGTCAAGAAACTCGCAGGTACTGCGCAGTAAAGATACCGGTGCAGGAAAACTTTGTCCGCCTAGGGTAAGACCGGAAGAAGTGGTGGAAGCAATAAAGAAGGTTTTGGCTAATGGTTAATTTTAAGCGAATTCTAATCGTGCGAACTGACCGCTTAGGAGATGTTATTCTTTCCACCCCGGTAATTAAAAACTTAAGATTGGCTTTACCCCAATCTTTTATTGCTTTTCTCTGCAGACCTTATACCCGGGATGCTTTGGAAGGGAACCCCTATTTAGATGAGGTCATTACCTATGATAAGTATGGCCGCGATAAGAGCTTTGGAGCCTCAATTAGATTTTCCGCTTATCTAGGTAAGAAGAATTTTGATCTTGCGCTTATTTTGCACCCCACAAATCGGGCGCACTTAATTACTTTTTTAGCTAGGATTCCCGAACGAGTGGGATGGGATAAAAAGTTAAGTTTTTTACTTACCAAAAAGATTCCTCATAGAAAGCAAGAAGGCTTAAAGCATGAGCTGGATTATACTTTAGATATTTTAAGAGCCTTAAATATTCCGATTAAATGCAAAGATACTTACTTTCCAGTTTCCAGCAATGCTAGGGGCAGAGTGGTGGAGATACTTAAGATTAAGGGCATAGGCGAAGACGAAAAATTTATTGTTATTCATTCTTCAGCATCTTGTCCCTCTAAGCGTTGGCCGCAAACTCATTTCCTAGAACTGATTAAATTATTAAAAAAAGAGATCAGCCTTAAGATAGTCGTAATTACCTCAAGATCGGAGAGAGAATTCGGAAGAAGACTGGTTGAGGAGGGCGGTGCTATTGATTTACGAGGTGTTTTAACTATTGCTGAGCTGGGAGCCTTGTTCAGGCGAACCGCGCTTTTTATCTCCAACGACTCGGGCCCGGTCCATATAGCTTCAAGCCTTAATATTCCGCTAATTTCTATCTTGGGAAGAGGCGATCCTGGACTTTCCCCGTTAAGGTGGGGTCCGCTGGGGAAGGAAGCTTTTTATTTTCATAAAGATGCTGGTTGCACTAAGTGTCTAGCTCATAATTGTCTCAAGGGATTTCTTTGTCTTATAGCGGTCAGTCCTTATGAGGTAGCCAAGAAGGCAATTGAATTACTCAAAGCCGATAAAAAATAGCGGTTGTTTTTAAATAAGAAGGAGGTGGAGTAGATGTGTTATGCAGTGCCGGTAGCCGGAGCAATAGTTACCTCGTTGGTTTGGAGGAGAACTAAGAACATAAAAACCGGTTGGTTAACTCTGATGTTTTACGGTGGTGCCTTATTTGGAGTAATCGACCATCTTTGGAACGGGGAGTTATTGCCTATTTCCGGGAAAATCCTCGATGACTTATTGCTAGGGGTAGTTATCACTATTGCCACAATCTTATTGTGGGGGGTAGTGTTGTTGTTGAGTAAAATTAATCCTACCCTTAATAGTTATCTGGACGCCAGAAGGTGTTCCGCGAAAGTTACTAGAGCTTAAATCCCCAATCTGTATATTTTTAGTAGTCAGCTTGATTAATTAATAAAAATTGTTTGACAAGCTTATTCTTGTATGGTACGATTATTTATTACGATTGTGATTTTATTCACAAAGTAATATGGTTTTTCTTGAGAAGCTTTCCACTATTAACAATTTAAAATTTAATTAGGATGAATTATATCTCCTTAGGTAATTTTGCTAAGTTTTTAGATAATTTAAGCCAAGACTATTCTGTCTATCTGCCGATAAAAAAGGGTCAGCAGCGTTTCTATAAAAAATATGAGGGTTCTGATGCGGATATCACTATCGGAGAAGTAAGGGCTTATGAGCCTTTAAAATCATTCTTTTACCGGGCTCGAGAAGTAGTAGCTGAAGATTTTAAGGACCAGCTTCCTCAAACTAAGGGCAAGCCGTTAGCGATTGTCGGAGCTAAGGCTTGCGATTTAAAAGGCTTTAAGGTTCAAGATTACGTATTTTCCGCTTCTTCAGGAGATGAGCAGGAGTGTCAAGATCCTTTCTACTTTACCGCCCGGAAGAGGAACCTTATTATTGCCGCAGATTGCACTTGTGTAATTGATACTTGTTTTTGTCTGGCTTTAGGTTTGATGCCTTATCCTCAAGGTGATTTTGACCTTAATCTTTCAGAAGTCAAAGGTGGTTTTATTATCGAATCTGGTTCCGAAAAGGGCCGTGAGCTCATAGCTAAAAATTCTTCATTCTTTGAAGCTGGTAGTAGCCAGCTTATTGCCCAGAGAGACCAACAGCGGCTTGCAATTAAAAATATGGTCGATAAAAATATTAAAGATAATAGTTTATCCAACCAAGAGGCTTTTGAGGGCATTATTGAAAAGAAATATGATTCTAGTATCTGGGCTGATGAGGCTAAAACTTGCCTTGAGTGTGGAGCTTGTAATACCATATGTCCTACTTGTCACTGTTTTCTTCTTTATGACCAAAAAGATCAACAGCGTATGGCTCGGCTGCGAATCTGGGATTCATGTATGATAAAAGATTTTGCCCGGGTTGCCGGAGGAGCTAATCCCCGGGAGAAGCTCTGGATGCGGTTGCGGAACAGATTTGAGAAAAAATTTGATTTTTTTCCCAAAGTTGCCGGCATTTATGCTTGTACTGGTTGCGGCCGCTGTATTTCGGCTTGTCCGGCAAAGATCGATATTAGAAAAGTATTAAATAAATTGGTATCCGATGTCTAAATGTAAAAATCCTTATCGTTCGATCGAAGCTAAGGTTCTTGAGGTTATTGATGAGACACCGACCATAAAGACTATAAAATTTAAACCTAAAGAAGCGCTAAGCTTTTCTACTGGTCAATTCATCGAAGTGACTATCCCTGGCGTAGGAGAAGCCCCTTTTACTCCCTCTTCAAAGCCATCAGTAAAGGATACGATGGAAATAACTGTAATGAAGGTTGGTAAGGTTACCGATAAGATTCATGAACTTAAGAAAGGCACCTCTATCGGAGTAAGAGGTCCCTTAGGTCTGGGTTACCCACTGGATAAGTTTAAAGACCGGGAAGTTTTGGTTATTGGTGGTGGGGTTGGTTTTGCTCCTTTACGCAGTCTTATCTATACTCTTTTTACAATAAGAGGGGAAATTAAAAAACTATTGTTTCGAGGTGGTTGTCGAAACCCTCAGGAGTTGGTTTATAAGCGTGAAGTCAGCGATTGGGCAAAGCGAGACGATTTAGATTTAAGGCTTACCGTAGATAAGGGTGATGAGAAGTGGAAGGGCCATGTGGGACTGGTAACCACAATTCTGGATGGTTTAGCCATGGACTGTGAAAGAGGAGTTGCTGTGGTTTGCGGACCGCCGATAATGATGAAATTCGTTACTTTTAAGCTCTTGGAATCAGGGTTTAAGGATGAGAATATTTACCTTTCAATGGAGAAGAACATGTCTTGTGGTATTGGTAAGTGCGGGCATTGCCGGATTGGGACTTACTATGCTTGCAAAGACGGTCCGGTCTTTACTTACGATAAGATAAAAGATTTTCACGAAATTTGGGACTAAAATGAGCTCAAGCGCTGAACAACTACACCAAGGTAAATTAAATTTAAAAGCTGGGAGAGGAAGAGACAGGCGGCTATTTATTGATCTGGACGTCTGCGCTTCTGGCCAATGTAAGGATTGTTTGATTGAGTGCAGTTATTTTTATCATCCTCAAGATCCCGGCAACAACGGTATTATCTCGGTAGCTGAGCTAGCCACCTATGCTTTAGTCTGCCGCCGCTGCGAAGAACCGCATTGTGTCGGAGCCTGTCCCTTTGAAGCCTTAGAACAACAGCAAGATAAAGATAAGCTTCTCATCCGGCATAATATGCGTTGTGTAAGTTGTAAATCCTGTTCTCATGCCTGTCCTTATGGATCGATATATCCTGAAAACGTCCCTTACTTAATCCATAATTGTGACTTTTGTTTAGATCGCAGGGATCTTGACCAGGAACCTTTATGTATAAAGACTTGCAGCTACGGTGCCTTAAGTTTAAAACCAGGCGACGTTGAGCTTGATTCAAATACCTTCTTAGTGGGAGAGAATCTAATTGTCCATTCAACCCACTGGGATAGAGAAAAAGCATGATCTACTTATTTTATTTTATAGTGCTGGGGTTTGCATCAACGGTCATTATCGGGCTTTTAGCTAGTTGGGTCGACCGGAAGGTCACTGCCCGGATTCAATATCGAGTTGGTCCGCCTCTGTTGCAGCCATTGATCGATATCGTAAAACTTCTTGGTAAGGAGACTCTGGTACCGGTTGGTTCGTCAAAGTTAACTTTTTTAATTGCTCCAGTTATTGGTTTTGCCAGTGTAATTTTAGTATCGACTCTTCTTTGGTTAAACAATATTTGGCCGGATAAGAGCTTTTTGGGAGATTTGATTGTAGTATTGTATTTATTAACCATCCCTTCGATGAGCATTATTCTGGGTGGTTTTGCTTCGCGTAATCCCTTAGCAAGTATCGGGGCATCGCGGGAGATGAAGCTGATCTTAAGCTATGAGCTTCCCTTTGTTTTAGCAATATTAGTCCCGGTTATAAAATCCAATTATTCTTTAAGTTTAGGCCAGATTATAACTTTTCAAGCTCAACAGGGAGTAATCTTGGGGAATCTATCCGGGGTATTGGCGTTTATTGTTCTTATAATTTGTATGCAGGCAAAGTTAGCTTTAGTCCCTTTTGATATCCCAGAGGCTGAGACCGAGATAATCGGCGGACCTTTAATCGAGTATTCCGGTACCGCCTTAGCCCTCTATCGACTTACTAAAAATATGCTTTTATTTGTCTTACCTTTTTTCATAATGATTCTTCTTATGGGCGGTTTAAAATTCACTGGGATAGGTTTAATTCTGGGAGCCTTAAAGTACCTGGGATTAGTAGCACTGATAACAGTTATTAGAAATACTAACCCGCGGGTAAAAATTGGTCAAGCAATGCGGTTCTTTTGGGGTCCAATGACTATAATTGCTGGGTTAGCGGTGATTTTAGCCTTAAACGGAAAGTAAAATGAGCCTAAAATTAAAAGCACTATTAAAATCACCTTGGGTCTTCCATCTTGCTACTGGAAGCTGTAATAATTGTGATATTGAGATATTGGATTGTCTTACTCCCCGGTTTGATATTGAAAGATTTGGAATGATTTTAGCCGGGAGCATAAGACACGCTGACGTTCTTTTAGTTACTGGTTCAGCTAACCGAAAGTCAATGGAGAGGGTGAAGAGGTTATATGAGCAGATACCTAAGCCTTGTCTGGTGGTGGCAATCGGAGAGTGCTCTTTGTCCCGGGGGATGTTCATTCACAGTTATAATTGTCCGGTTCCGGTGGATAAGATTATTCCTGTTGATGTTTACATCCCTGGTTGTCCACCTAAACCAGAAGCAATTATTGCCGGTGTAGTTAAGCTGATCGGAAAGGTTGAAAGCACGATTGAAGAAAAGGGTAAATAATGGATAAAGACGCGGTTTTAAAGAACATAAGCCAAAGATTTAAGGAAGATATTATTGAGCTTAACGATAAATCTTCTAAACGGGTATATCTGGAGATTAAACCTGCTGCTTTAACTAAAATAGCCAGCTATACCTTTAAAGACTTAGGAGCCAGGTTTAGCATCGCCTCGGGTCTAGATGCCCGTTCGCACATGGAGATTCTCTATCACTTTACCTTTGATGCTATGAATTTCGTACTTTCTTTACGAATAAAACTTGATAAAAGTAAACTGGAAATTGCTTCTCTTGCTCCGATATTTAAAGCTGCTAATTGGATTGAACGAGAAATTTACGAGATGTTAGGGATAAAATTTAAGGGTCATCCGGACTTAAAAAGGCTGCTTTTGCCTGATGATTGGCCGGAAGGCGTGTATCCTTTGCGTCGGGATTATCAAGAGTGGGATAAGAATGCAATTAGGGATAGAGGAGTGTAATGGCTAGAACAATAGTACCGATAGGGCCTTATCATCCCCTGCAGGAAGAACCGGAGTTTTTCACTCTTACTGTAGAAGGTGAGAAAATCGTAGGGGTTGATGTCGAGGTTGGTTATAATCACCGGGGTATTGAAAAACTCTCTGAGATGAAGACCTTTGACCAATCTACTTTTGTTGTCGAAAGAATCTGCGGTATTTGCTCTACCAGTCACCCTTTTGCTTATACCCGGGCCGTTGAGGATGTGATACCGATAGAAGTACCACCGCGGGCTAAGTATATTCGGACCATAATTGCTGAGGGCGAGAGAATACACTCACATCTTTTGTGGTTGGGTTTAGCCGGTCACTTCTTAGGCTACAATACTGTTTATATGTGGGCCTGGAAGTTAAGAGAAGAGATCTTGGATGCAATGGAGGTTTTAGCGGGTAATAGAAATAATTACGCTATGTTTAAACCAGGAGGGGTAAGAAGAGATATAAAATCCAGTGATATCCCCGGGGTTATTAAGAAAATCGATTCAATTATACCGACATTGACAATGCTTAAAAAGGCAGTTATTGACGATCCGGTCCTGCATGCCCGAACCAAGAGGGTCGGTGTTCTCACTAAAGAAGAAGCCATAGATTATTCAGCTCTCGGGCCAACTTCCCGGGCCTCAGGAGTAGCCAAAGACTTAAGAAAAGATTGCCCTTACGGAGCTTATGATCAAGTTGATTGGAAGATGATCGTGACCTCAAACGGTGATGTTTTTGATAAAGCTGTAGTAAGGATTTTAGAGACTTTTGAGTCAGTAAAGATAATAAAACACTGTCTCCTAAATCTGCCTGGAGGTGATATTGACGCGAATATTAAAAGTATTCCTCCCGGAGAAGGAATCGGCCAGATTGAGGCTCCCCGAGGAGAGTGTTTTCATTATCTGGTCAGTGACGGCACTAACCGGCCGGCTCGCCATAAGATACGGGCACCAACCTTTATGAATCTACCAACTTATAAATCAACTGTTGTTGGCCAGACTATAGCTGATGCTACGATAATTTTTGCCGCTATTGATCCTTGCTATTGTTGTACCGAAAGGATGGCTGTGCGTGATACCAGGGGTAAGAAGCTCTATGGCGGAGAAGACTTAATCCGGCTCTCTCAGGAGAAGACCGCAAAGATAAAAAGTAAATTGGGTATTAAATGAACTTAGCAGGCGAGTTATTTAAGATCGATAAACTTTCCGGTTTTGTAGGTATATTTATCGGGATATTCACTATCCTTACGGTTAGCTACTCATTAGGCTTTATGCGTGGAAGCAAAGGACTGTTTCGTTATTACCTATATATAGTGCTTACCTTTATTGTTTCCTTAGGTGCTGTCTTTTCTAACAATCTTATTTTGTTTATGGTCTTCTGGGGTTTCTTAGGTTTACTCTTATACCTTTTAATCAGTTTTGGTAAGAGCGATAAGACTCCGGCTACGGCAAAAAAGGCTTTTATAATAATCGGTGGCACTGACGCTTTTATGCTTTTGGGTTTAGCCTTGGTTTGGAAGCTATCAGGAGTAGCGCAGATGGATACGTTAAACATTGCTTTAGATAGTAAGATAGCTGTCTGGGCTTATCTTTGTCTGGCTGCCGGTGCTTTTGCTAAAGCTGGCGCTATGCCTTTTCATACCTGGGTGCCTGATACCGCCGAAGATGCGCCGACTCCGGTGGCTGCCTTTCTGCCAGCTTCTCTAGATAAGCTTCTGGGTATTTACTTCTTAGTCAGATTGTCTTTAAATATTTTTCAGATGGATAAAGGTATGAATACTTTTTTAATGCTGGTAGGTAGTATTACTATTGTGGCGGCAGTTATGATGGCCTTAATTCAACATGACCTAAAACGACTCTTAGGTTATCATGCCGTAAGTCAGGTGGGGTATATGGTTTTGGGTATTGGTACCGGCAGTCTCTTGGGTATTGCTGGGGGCCTGTTTCATATGCTCAATAATACTATTTATAAATCTTGTCTCTTTTTGGGCGGTGGGGCGGTAGAAAAGAAAGCTGGAACAAGTGATTTAGAAAAATTAGGTGGTTTGGCTAAAGTTATGCCGATTACTTTTGGAGCCTTCTTGTTAGCGTCCTTAGCTATATCAGGAGTACCACCTTTTAATGGATTTGCTTCTAAGTGGATGATTTATCAGGGCATAATTGAAACCGCCAAGAGCGGAGGATACCTATGGGTAATTTGGCTAACCGCGGCTATGTTTGGTAGCGCCCTTACTTTAGCTAGTTTTATGAAATTAATCCATGCTGTATTTTTAGGCCAGCCGTCTTCAGAGTCAGGGATCGCTGGTAAAGTCCTAAAGGATGTTGGACCAAATATGTGGTTTCCTCAAGTCTTCTTAGCCTCACTCTGTGTTATTTTTGGAGTTTTTGCCTATCAGATTCCGCTTAAGATGTTTATTTTCCCCAGTTTAGGGGGCGGGGTAGAATTTCTTGGTATCTGGAACGTAAGCTTAGCCACGTTATTAATAATTGTGGGAATTGCAATTGGGATGGTAATCTATCTTTTAGGCAAAGCTGCCAAAATAAGGGAAACAGCAGGCTTTGTAGGCGGTGAGGATTTAAGAAGACACCTAGATATGCGGGTTTCAGGAACTGAGTTTTACAATACAATCCAGGAAATAGGGATTTTAAAGGCCATTTATAAATTAGCTGAGAAAAAAGTTTTCGATCTTTACGATTTAAGCAGAAGGGTAACTTTTGTTTTTATCAGGATATTACGTTACGTTCACAATGGCGTACTTCCTACATATTTGGCTTGGTGTCTTTTAGCTATGATAATGATTTTTTACATTTTACGGGGCTAAACAATGTTTGAGTTATATATTTTACTAATATTTATGATTGTTGGGGCAATTGTTGCCACTGAGTTAAAGGATCTTCTTTCCTCAGTAATAGCTGTGGGAGCTGTAGGTTTAGGGCTTTCCATAGTCTTTTTAATACTTAAAGCACCGGATGTAGCCATTACCCAGCTGGTTGTTGAGATATTGTGTTTGATTATTTTGATTAGAGCTACTTTGAGAAAAGATATTCCTTTTTCAACAACCGGGAGATGGTTACTGAACACTTTTATCGTTACAGCTTTTATTGCTGTATTTTTGTTTATATCGGTCAAAGCTTTAAGGGAATTGCCGGAATTCGGATATCCCGTTATGAAGGTTGCAAGAGCTTATCTTAACCAAGGCTTATCTCAAACCGGGGCAGCTAATGTTGTTTCTTCAGTGATATTGGATTTTAGAGCTTATGATACCCTGGGGGAGGCTACGATATTGTTCACTGCTGTAATTGGTGTTTTAGCTATTGTGCGCAGAATCGGCAGGAGGAGACCGGGGGAGGCGCCAGAGGAAGAAGATGAGTAGAGAACACGAAAAAGGCATGTCAGTTATTGTTAAAACAATTACTCGTCTTACGGTGGGGTTAATACTTCTTTATGGTATTTATATAGTTACCCATGGTCATCTATCACCGGGAGGAGGGTTTGCTGGAGGGGTTATTATTGCTCTTTCTTTTATTCATCTTATGCTTGCTTACGGTAAAGAGGTAGTTTTTAAGCGTTTACCAAAGAAAGCAGTCTCGTTTTTTGAAAGCACCGGTGCCTTATTATTTTTGACCATAGCTCTGCTTGGATTTACTGGGGGTTATTTTTTCTTAAATTTCATAGCTAAGGGCAAAGTTTTTAGTTTATTCTCGGCCGGCATAATCCCTCTTTGTAATATAGCGATATGCCTTAAGGTCGGCGCCGGGCTTTTTGCAATATTCGTTGCTTTAGTTTTGTTAAAGCTAGAACCGGAGAAGAAAGAATGATTGTATATTTACTTTGTTTAGGGCTTTTTTGTGTCGGTCTTTATTGTATTTTAAGGAAGCGTAATATAATTAAGATTATTGTCGGGGTGATCATATCTGAGTATGCCGCTAATTTGTTTTTTATCTTGGTAGCTTATCGTATCAAAGGTAGAGCGCCGATATTTTCTCCCCAAGGAGATATTTCTGCCTCTAATATGGTTGATCCCCTGCCCCATGCTTTGGTGCTCACGGCTATTGTTATTGGTCTGGCTACTACTGCCTTACTAGTTGCTATTGCCATGAGGATATATGAGAAATATGGTACTTTTGATATTACTAAAATTCGGGAGTTAAGAGGATGAATCCGTCAGCTAACATAATACCATTATTTGTAGTTATACCTTTGGGAGCAGCCTTTTTAACTTCTCTTCTGGGAAAGAAAATAAAACCAGCACCGGATCTATTAGGAGTTTTAGCTGCTTTTGTTCTCTGTATTTTATCTTTTTTAAGTGTCTTCTTACGTAATAATCAGGGGATTCTTGTCTATAGCGTGGGAAATTGGAAACCACCGGTAGGTATCGGCTTGGTTTTGGATGGTTTAACTGCATTTATGTTAGTGACTGTAAATTTAGTGGCATTCATCATCGTAATCTATTCAATAAATTATATGGAAAAGTATACTTCCAAGTGGAAGTTCTATTCACTCTTTTTTTTAATGTTGGCTGGAATGAACGGAGTGATTATTACCGGCGACATATTTAATCTCTTTGTATTTTTGGAAATTGCTTCGGTGGCAAGTTATGCTTTGGTTGCTTTTGGAACTGAACGTCATGAGTTAGAAGCTGCTTTTAAATATGCGATTATGGGTACAGTAGGGTCTTTGTTTATCCTTTTAGGCATTGCCCTTTTGTACGGCTTAACTTCCACTTTAAATATTGCTGATATGGGGGCTATTTTAGCTAAAGAACCGGCTACTAACCTGGTTCTTCTGGTGAGCGTTTTATTTTTAATGGGTTTTGGTCTTAAAGCTGCCCTGGTTCCTTTTCATGCTTGGTTGCCTGATGCTCATCCTTCAGCTCCGGCCCCAATATCAGCCATGCTTTCAGGAGTATTGATAAAATCGCTGGGAATCTATGCTTTAATTAGAATATTCTATAATCTATTAGGGATGACCCGAGAACTATCTTCAATAATAATGTTCTTGGGGGTAATATCTATGGTGGTCGGAGGATTACTGGCTTTAGGACAATGGGATTTTAAGCGACTCTTGGCTTATTCCTCGATAAGCCAGGTAGGTTATATTGTTCTGGCTATTGGCTTAGGTACACCCTTAGGTATATTAGCTGGACTTTTTCATCTTTTTAATCACTCAGTATTTAAATCGCTTCTATTCCTAAATTCGGGAGCGGTAGAATATGCTACCGGAACCCGGGATTTACAAAAGATGGGCGGTTTAGGAAAAAAGATGCCTTTAACTTGCCTAACTAATTTAACTGCTTCTATGTCTGTCGCCGGTGTTCCCCCTTTTAGTGGTTTCTGGAGCAAGCTATTTATTATACTGGCAACCGTAGAAGCTGGTCACTATGGGTATGCTTTTTGGCTGGTTTTAGTTAGTGTATTAACTTTAGCTATGTATGTTAAGGTTATGAAATATGCTTTTTTTGGAAACTTAAGCCAGAGGTGGCGCCAAGTGAAAGAAGTACCGGCGTTGATGAAGCTCTCGATGCTAATATTAGCATTTATTTGTTTGCTAGGAGGAGTTTTGTTTGCCTCCGGGGTAAAAGAAGTTTTTCTGCAGCCGGCCTCAGGTGTTCTTTTAGAAAGCAGTAAATATAGTAGTTTAGTTTTAACCCAGATAAATCAATGAAGAGCAGAGTAGTTTTACTTTTAATAGCATTTGTAATCTGGTCCCTGCTAAGTTGGGTGCCGGACACTCAACATCTTATAGCCGGAATTTTTGTTGCTGTTCTGGTAACTATTTTAACCGGAGATTTATTTATCACTCGGCCTCATCTGCTAAAACATCCTTTACGTTACCTATATTTCTTCGCCTATTATTTGCCAGTATTTTTGTGGGAAGTTATCAAAGCAAATATTGACGTTGCCTATCGAGTCTTGCATCCACAGCTACCGATAAATCCGGGAATTGTTAAAGTAAAGACAGCTTTAAAGAGCGATACCGCTTTAACATTCTTAGCTAACTCAATAACTTTAACTCCCGGTACAATGAGTGTGGATATTGATCGCGATAAAGGTATTTTGTATATACACTGGATTAATGTGAAGGCAAAGGATGTTCAAGAAGCGACCGAAATCATTGTCCAGCGTTTTGAAAAAATATTAGAGAAAATTTTTGATTAAAGGGGATAAGATGATAAAGAAGCCATGGTTCATTGGAGTAATTGTTTTAACCGGGATTGTTGGTATGATTATAATCCGGCCACTTCCTTTCCTTTTTTGTCCCGACCTTCCTTATTTGGGTTTCCTAGGTCGCGCTCTCTACATACTTATTTTGGCTTGCCTTCTCTGTCTTTATCGTATTTGTAAAGGGCCTACTGGTGCTGATAGGATAGTAGCTATTGATATTTTAGGTATTATGGTTGTGGGAATATGTGCAGTGTTGACTATTTCTACCAAGAGATCTTGGTATATTGATATTGGAATAGCCTGGGCCTTGCAGAGTTTTATAAGCACCTTAGCATTTTCCAAGTATTTAGAAGGAAGGAGTTTTGATGAATAGAAGATCCTTCGCTTCGCTCAGGATAAATTCGACCGTACAATTTATGTTCACTTCGTTCCATAAATTGTGGTCTCATTTAAGGAAGGAGTTTTGATGAGTAGTTCTCTTGGTTTAATATTTATTAGTTTAGGATTAGTTTTTGATCTTATCGGTGCCTTAGGCCTAGTGCGTCTTCCCGATGTCTATAACCGTCTGCAGGCAGCTACCAAGTGTGTTACTCTAGGTACCTGTAGTATTTTGTTTGGGGCCTTTCTTGTGGCTGGTCCCACAGCTGCCGGGATGAAAGCCCTCTTATGCATGATTTTTCTCCTACTAACTTCTCCGGTTGCAGCCCATGCCATTGCCAGGGGCGCACATCGGTCGGGAGTAAAACTTTGGGAGAGGAGTGTTGTTGATAAGTATCTTGAAGATAAAGAGGGAGAGGCCTAAACTGTTGTAAGTTATAAATAAACGAGAAGTGGAATGAAACTACCCAAGATTAGAGAGTTAATTGAAGCAATAAAAGCTCTTATAAAAGGTCCCTATACTTCCAAGTTTCCCATTGAGCCCCACAAAGCTCATCCTAATTTTCGGGGTCAACCTAAATTTGATCAGGATAAATGTGTTGGTTGTCTGGCCTGTAAAGAAGTTTGTCCGGTAGAAGCAATTGGTAATATTGATATCGTTAATGATAAAGATAACCCCCGCAGAGCTATGATTCACTATACTGATACCTGTATATTCTGCGGCCAGTGCCAAGCTGCTTGTATTGCCGATAATCAGGGCATTAAGTTATCCGGTGATTGGGAACTTTCCTTTTTTAACCGTAGTGAAGCTTCAGAGCAGATCGAGAAGAAACTGCAGCTTTGTGAGATTTGCGGCGAGACGATTGCTTGCTCTGACCACCTGAATTGGATTAACCAGAGACTTGGTGAGCTCAGTTTTTCCAGCCCCACACTTTATCTCGCCGGCCTAAAAAATCTGGGCATAGTCGATGAGAACATCATATCAGTCCTAAAGGATCAGGGACGTTCTGACCGGGTAAAGATTCTTTGCGCCAGATGCCGTCGGGAAACTACTCTGAATACTTAATCACAATGAAAGACAAATTGAAAAGTATACTCAAAGGAAAGGTTGTTATTGTCGGCATCGGTAATATTATCCGCGGCGACGATGGTTTTGGACCAGTTCTTATTGAGGCGATAAAGGGGAAGACTAAAGCAGTTTGTTTAGATGCTGGGTCGGCACCGGAGAATTATATCGGTAAGATTATTAAAGAGAAACCCGATACAGTTTTAATTATTGATGCCGTGCATTTAGGAAGAGATCCCGGGGAGTATGAGATTTTAGAAAAAGATGATATCATAAAGTGCGGATTTACTACCCATGACATATCTCCGGCAATGTTTATGGAATGTTTAACTAAGGAGACTGAAGCTGGTATTTATATGCTTGGGGTTCAGCCGAAAACAATCGAGTTAGGGTCTGAGTTTTCACCTAGCCTGAAGCAGACCCTAGGGGAAGTGGCAAGATTGATTAGGGAGTCATCCAATGCATGAGACTCATCTGATTGTGCCGATCATCAAGGGGATAGCTAAACATGCTGAAGAAGAAGGAGCAAAAACCGTAACCCGGGTTCAGCTTAAGATTGGAGAGCTTACCGGCGTTAAGGAAGATTCATTTCGCCAGACCTTTGCCATACTGGCTAAGAATACTATTCTTAAAGACGCAAAGCTGGAGATTATTTTCTTCCCTAGTTTAAGAATTGAAGTTGTCGCATTTGACTGTGAATAGAGGAGAACTAAGATGTGTTATGCGATTCCCGGAAGGGTAAAGGATATTAAAGGTAAACAAGTCATTGTTGACTACTTTGGCCAAGAAAAAAAAGCGATTAATGAGTTTTATAATATTAATCGCGGGGATTATATCTGTGCCCAGGGGGGATTTGTGATAAAAAAGGTTAAGGAAGATGAAGCAAAGGAAATCTTGGAAGCCTGGCAAGAACTTTTCTTTCAACTTCAGGATGTTGATCTGCGGCTATCGCGCCTGGATCTTGATAAAGGAGTTGATGATAAGAAACTACGGCTTATCCTGGACAAGGCTTTAGAAAACCGTTCTTTAAAAAAAGAGGAGTTATTATACTTAATTAATTTAGATAATCAACAATCGCTTAAGCTGATTTATAAATCAGCTAATTTCCTGCGTCAGAAGTACCATAAAAATTCCTGCTGTATTCACGGGATAATCGAGATTTCTAACCATTGCCAGCGTCAATGCGCTTATTGTGGTATATCAGCCGATAATAAAGGACTTCTGCGTTACCGGATGGGACCTGAGGAAATAATTGATACTGCTACTGAGGCAGTCGAGAAGTATGGATTTCAGGCTTTGGTCTTACAGAGCGGTGAGGATCCTTATTTGGCTGCTGAAGAATTAGCTTCAATTATCAGAAGAATTAAAGAAAGAGTTGCGGTGTTAATCTGTATCAGTTTTGGTGAAGTAGGATTAGAGGCTCTAGACACTCTCTATCAGGCCGGAGCCAGAGCTATGCTTATGCGTTTCGAAACCTCTAATCCAAAAATTTATGCTGATCTTCATCCCGGACAGAAACTAGATACCAGATTAGCCCATATTAGGCGAGCCGCTGAAATTGGCTACTTGATTATGACTGGGGCTCTTATTGGCCTACCTGGCCAAAGTGCCGAAGATATTATAAATGATATCTATTTGACTAAAGTCTTAGGAGCTGAGATGTATTCCTTGGGACCTTTCCTGCCCCATCCCAGATCCCCCTTGGGAAGCTTTAAGGCTCCTACACCAGAGTTAGTCTTAAAAACCTTGGCTTTAGCAAGGTTTATTGATCCAGAAAGAGCTAAGATTTTAATAACTACAGCCTTAGAGACTGTGATGCCTACAGCCCGCAGAGAAGGGTTGTTAGCTGGCGCTAATTCCCTGATGCTTAACCTTACTCCGATTAAATACCGCCAGCATTATGAAATTTATCCTAATAAGGCTCATAGTAAGGAGTTGATAAATATCCAGATTAAAGAAGCAATATCTTTGCTTAAATCTTTAGGTCGGGCGCCTACAGATTTAGGAGTTAGTAGGGAATTACTCGATGAAGAAACGAAACAATAAAAATAATTTTTCCTTAGAGGCGATTAGGCGTCTCAGTATTTATCTGAGGAATTTAAAGCGGTTAAAAGCTCAGAATACTGATGTTATATCTTCCGCTAAACTGACCAAATTTCTTAATGTTAGTCCGGCGCAGTTCAGGAAGGATCTTTCTTTCTTTGGTGGTTTTGGTAAGCGGGGTGTCGGTTATAATGTCGAAAGGTTAGCCCAGGAGATTGAAACTATCTTAGGCCTAGATCAAGAACGGAGAATTGCTATAGTAGGCATAGGAAGATTAGGAAGCGCTCTTTTAGGCTTTGAGGGGTTTTCCAAATTCAATCTTAAAATAACTCTGGCCTTTGATATTGACAAAGATAAAGTTAGAAGAGCCAGGAAAGGGGTAAAGATTAGCCATGTAAAACAGATGCAGCGCATTATCAGAAAAGAAAATATTAAAATTGCCATAATTTCTACACCGCCGGAAGTTGCTCAGAAGATTGCCGATGAACTGGTCTCATCAGGAATAAAAGGTATCTTAAATTTTGCACCGATTGTGCTGAAAGTTCCTCAAACTGTATCGGTATCGGATGTGGATATGGCTTCGGAACTGGAGAGCTTAATTTTTCTTACTAAGCGAAGAGCGGAGAAAAATCGGGTGATTTGATGCAGATTAAGACCACTAGTTTAGATTCCTGGGCCGAAAGGCAGATAAAACCAGCTCAGATAGAGAAATACCTGAATCAGGGTCGACACTTTATCGATCAGGAATCAATTAATCGGGCTTTAGTCTCTAAATCAAAGGTCTCAGAGGGAGAGGTTAAGGATATCTTAGCTAAGTCCTTAGCTATCCAGACTCTGACCTTGGAGCAGACAGCAACCTTGCTGAGAGTTGAAGATAAAGAGCTTTGGGACCAGATGGCCGAAGTTGCCGGAGAAGTTAAAAAAAAGGTCTACGATAATCGAATTGTTACCTTTGCCCCTTTATACCTCGGCAATCTTTGCCTAAATAATTGTTTTTACTGCGGGTTCAGAAGAGATAATTTACAGGTTCAGAGAAAAGTCCTTAGTCAGGATGAGGTAAGAAGAGAGACAGAGGTTTTAGCTGGTCAAATCGGACATAAGCGTCTAATCGTAGTTTACGGAGAACATCCTCAGACTGATATAGATTATATGGCTTCAACTATTGAAACAATTTATGGAGTAAAGGCCAAGACCAAAAAAGGCTATGGCCAGATTCGTCGGGTTAATGTTAATGCTGCGCCTTTATCAACTGAAGATCTTAAGCAGCTTAAGCAGGCTGGTATAGGTACTTATCAGGTGTTTCAGGAGACTTATCATCCCCAGACCTACCAAGAAGTTCATCCCCAAGGGACGCTTAAGGCAGATTATCAGTGGCGATTATATTGTATGCATCGGGCCTTTGAGGCTGGAATCGATGATGTCGGTATTGGTGTTCTTTTCGGTCTTTACGATTGGCGGTTCGAAGTCTTAAGCCTTCTCCTGCATTCCCGGGAATTAGAGAACCGTTTTGGTGTAGGTCCCCATACAATTTCTTTCCCGCGACTTGAACCAGCGGCTAATACACCCTTTACCCAGGAGTCAGGCTATAAAGTTAGTGATCAGGATTTTAAAAAGTTAATTACAGTTATCAGATTAGCTATACCCCATGCCGGGATGATTCTTACTGCCCGGGAAAGTGCCCAAATACGAAGAGAGACTATTTCCTTAGGCTGTACTCAAACTGATGCTTCGACCCGGATTGGAATCGGTGCTTACAGTGATTGTTATGCTGAGCAGGAAGGTCAGCGGCAGCAATTTTTCTTAGGTGATACCCGCAGTTTAGACGAACTAATAAGAGAGTTAGCTTCTTTAGGCTATATTACTTCTTTTTGTACGGCTGGTTACCGCTGCGGAAGAACCGGCAAGTGTATTATGGAACTCTTAAAGACCGGGGAAGAGGGAAAGCTTTGTAAGTTAAATGCGGTACTTACCTTCAGAGAGTGGCTGGATGATTTTGCTACTGAGGAAACTCAAAAGCAAGGTGAGAAGGTAATCAAAGATGAGTTAGAGGCAATAAAGTTTTCAATGCCAAAAATTTACCCAAAGCTTAAAAGTTATTATCAGCGGATTAAGCGGGGCGCCCGTGACCTTTATTTCTAATAAGAGGGAAACCTATGGAATATCGGCAGTTAGGAAATTCTTCGCTTAAGGTATCAGTAATTTGCCTGGGTACTTGGGCATTTGGCGGAGATAGGTGGTGGGGGCATCAAGAAGATAAAGATTCTTTAGCGGTATTAGAGGAAGCAGTAAGGAGAGGAGTAAATTTTATTGATACTGCTCCGGTATATGGCCGGGGACGCTCTGAGGAAGTTATCGGCTCATTTATTGCCAAGAGTAAACTGCGCAAGAATATAATTTTAGCCACCAAGTTGGGGCTGGGCTGGCGTGGAAGGGAGATTTTACATGATTTGTCTTCCAAGCGGATGAGGGAAGAGTTAGATATCTCCCGAAAGCGCCTTCAAACTGATTACTTTGATCTTTATCAGGTACATTGGCCTGATTCCAATACTCCCATCGGTGAAACTGCTGAGCAAATGTATAAATTTTACCAGGACGGCCTGATCAAAGCAATCGGGGTAAGCAACTATTCCTTAGCCCAAATCCAGGAATTTAAAAAGTACTCACCGCTGCATTGTCTACAGCCAGAGTATAGCATGTTTGAGCGGAGTATTGAGGAAGATATAGCACCATATTGTTTAGAAAATTCACTGGGAATCATTGCTTACGCTCCTTTATATAGCGGGTTATTAACCGGAAAGTTTTTCTTTGGCAAAGTAAAAATTCCTCAAGATCTCAATCGTAAGATGAAGGGAGAAGATTTATCCGAGCCGCGGTTTTCAATAAATAAGAGTACTCTCTTAAAATTAAAAGCAATAGCTGATAAGTACAAAAAGACTCTGGCTCAGCTAGTATTGAATTGGAATTATAACCAGCCAGGCATAACCTCGGCTATTGTGGGAACCAGAAAGCTTGCTCAGTTATATGATAACTTAGGTAGTGCTGATTGGAAGATTAGTGAAGAAGATTTAAGAATAATAGAGATTATCTTAGCTGCGAGAGTTAAGAAGATCGACCAATAGAAAGACCTGTTTAGGATTCGCCTAAACAGCAGCTCCTTTCCGGCTTCCTCTGTTTAGGCGAATCCTAAACAGATAAATGTAGTTAAGGGATGAATATATTAATAACCGGGGCCACAGGTTTTATCGGCAGATATCTGGTAGAGGAGTTGTCTAAGAAGGGGCAGGGGAATATTTTTTGTTTGGTAAGAAATCCTCACAAGGCCAAACTTCTTGAGCCTTTCGGGGTTAAGCTTATTTATGCTGATATTACCCAAAAAGCCTCATTAAGCAAATTTCGCAACTATAAGTTCAAATATTTATATCATCTGGCTGCCTGTGTAGAAAATAAGAATCCGGAACTCCTCTATAAGGTAAATATTTTAGGTAGTCAAAATATCTGCGAATTAGCCCTGAGTTTAGGAGTTGAGAGATTCATCTATACCAGCTCAGTAGCTGTAGTAAGCGGTAATAGTCAAGTTCCTCTAACAGAAAGTTTACCCTTTAAGGCCACAAATGCCTATGGTCAGTCTAAGATTGAAGCAGAAAAAATTGTGCTTAAATATCGGGAGGCAGGGCTTAAGACAATAATTGTCCGTCCGCCGATGGTCTATGGGGAAGCTGAACCGCACCTGATGCCATTCTTGTTTTTTCTGACTAAGTACCGTCTTTTTCCTTTACTCAATCGAGGCCAGAGTAAGTTACATTTAGGTTATCTGGGCAATATTGTTGAGGCCATGATTTTTTTAGCAGATAAAGACCAAGCCTTAGAAGGTTCTTTCTTCCTTGGCGACGATGAAGTTTTAACAGTCGGTGATCTCTTCGACACCATTGCCGAAACCCTAGGGGTAAAGCCCCCTCTTAATATTCCTGCTTGGTTAAAACCGCTTTTATTAAATCTTCCTTTCCTGGGTAGAAAAATCAATTTTTTCTCCAAGGATCGGGTTTACAGTTTAGAGCGACTAAGATCTTTAGGGTTTAAGGCGCCTTTCCGGGCCAGGGAGAGTCTCAAAAGGTGCGCGCAATCTTTTTTACCCCGTTAGAAGTTTTGTTCTTTCTTCCTTCGAGCTTGATACTTCTAACGGGGTAAAGGCAATTAGTTTATGGAGAAAAGACAAGTACTTGCTTTTGACTTAGGCCGGGTTCTTTTTGACTTTGACTACAATATTGCTTTAGCCAAGATTAAAGATAAAATCAAGGTACCGGTTGAGCGGGTAGTTAAAGAGCTTTTTGAAAATGATTTCGGTTTAAGCTTTGAGAAGGGATTAGTCAGCTCCCAAACCTTTTATACTTACTTTAATGACACTTTTGGCGCTTGTTTAAGCTATGAGTACTTTGCTGATGTCTGGTGTAAAATATTTTCACCCAAGGATGAGGTAATTACCTTAGTAAGCGCCCTTAAGCACACTTATCCTTTGTATGTTATCTCGAATATAAATCAGCTTCATTTTGACTATCTTTACCAAACCTATCCGCAAGTCTTTAGCCACTTTAAAGAGTTGATTCTCTCTTATAAAATCAAATCAGTTAAACCGGAAAAAGCTATTTATCAGGCCTTAAGCGATATCGCGGCTACTGACTTTCAAAATATAATTTATATTGATGATCGCCAGGATTTGATTATGAAAGCCAAGGACTTTGACTTACAATGTCTGCAATTTACTGGTTTTAATCAATTGCTCAGAGACTTAGATAGTCTGGGTATTTCACTCCCTCACTTTAGTTAATTATTTTCTATCAACAATGCTTGCAAAATGAGAAAAATTTGCTATAGTTAATATAAAGGGGTTAATAGCATGAGAAAGATTATCAGCTTAATTATAGGTTTATTTCTAATAACCGGATGCATTCCAGTTTTTATTGGTGCCGGCATAGTAACCGGTTATAGTTTAGGCAATGCCTCGGCTAGCGGAAATGTAAAGGTAGAGTATCGGGTGTTGTGGGATCTCTGCTTGGATGTACTTACAACAATGGAGGCAGAGATACTGTCTTCTGATGAATCTAAGGGGCTGATAAAAGCTAAGCTCTCGGAGCATAGCCTAACTGTAAAGATAAATAGCATTGGTGCTGACTCCCAGCGGCTAAAAGTGACGGCTCGTCAGTATTTGATGCCCAAAGCCCAATTTGCCCAGAAAGTCTTTGTAAAATTAGTCGCAGACTTGCAGTGATAAAAAGAGCAGTTTTTTTATGCCTTCTTTTTATTCTCTCCTGTAACCAGTCTGATTATTCCCAAATAAAAGTCTTAGAAGCCATTGATGGAGATACTCTTAAGCTTTCTAACGGAAGGCTGCTGCGTTACATTGGCCTGGATACTCCTGAGGTGAGGGTTAAGGCAGCTGATGGCAGTTTCATTTACTCGCCTACACCTTTTAGTTTAGAAGCTAAAGAATTTAACCGTAAGCTGGTCGAAGGGAAAAACATCCGGATCGAGTTTGATATTGAAAAGACTGATCGCTACAACCGGCTCCTGGGGTATTGCTTTCTTGACGATATCTTTGTGAACGCAAGGCTAATCGAAGAGGGCTATGGGGTTCTCTACACTCATCCTCCTAACCTAAAGTATGTTGATTTATTTATTGCATCTCAGAAAGAGGCCCGAAGATTCAGGAGAGGTCTTTGGAGTAGTCTTCTAACTATTGATCATACCCAGGCTAATCAATATATTGGTCAGATAAGGAGAGTTGAGGGTAGAGTTGTAGCTACCTATAAGTCAGCAAAATGTCTATATTTAAATTTTGGCCAGGATTACAAGAACGACTTCACAGTAGTAATTTTTAATAATGCCCTCCAGGCTTTTAGACAAAAAGGTATTGATCCAGTAAGTTTTTATAATCAGAAGAGAATAAGTGTAATTGGCAGGATTCGTGAGTATAATGGACCAGAGGTTATTGTTAATAGCCCTCATGAAATAGAGGTAGTAGAAGGAGGATAGTGACGAAGAGGCAGGTGGGATCGAGACATTCCAAAAGTATTTTGATTTTATCTTTGATCGCAATTTTTCTTATCGGTTGCATAAGTATATATAATCCGGCTACCGGCAAAAGAGAGCGGCACCTTTTTAGCGAGAAGCATGAAATTAGTCTTGGCAATATCTTAGCTAAGCAGCTAATCGCTCGAACCAAGATGGTTAATGACCCTGAAGAGTTAGCTTACCTAAGGGAGATTGGTGAAAAAGTAACTGCTGCCAGCCACCGTAATTATCTCGCTTATAACTTTTATATCATTGATAGTGAGGAGATAAATGCCTATGCTCTTTTAGGCGGGCATATTTTTGTGAATAAAGGGTTAATTGATACCTTTTCTGAGCCGGAATTATCTTTTGTCATGGCCCATGAGGTTGGTCACATTTGCGCCCGGCACGGCTTTAAACGGTTCCAAGCTGTTTTTGGCTTAAGGTTAATTTTAGCAGTCTTAGCTGGCCAGCCCAATCAACAAGCCATTGGTAATTTAATTGCTGAAGTGGACAAATATGTTAGTCTGGGTTTTTCCCGTAAGGATGAATATCTGGCTGATTCTTTAGGAGTTACCTATGCTTATCAGGCCGGATTTGATCCTAAAGCTGCGCTTTTAGTTTTTGAACGGTTTAGGGAAATTGAAAGGCAGCACGGGATGAGTGTTATGCCGGTATTTCTCCGTAGTCACCCTAAGCCCCCGGATAGATATAAGGTAGCAAAGGCTAAGATAGAGGAGTTGACGAGTAGTCAAGCCGTGGATTCAAAGCCAAAGGTAAGAGACTTTCCTAAACTGCCAGAATAACCCGCTGGGTATTTCAGGAAAATTTCTCTTAAAAAAATAATTTTTTGGGGTATAATAATAGCCTAAAATGAGTCAGGATAAATTAGCAAAAATAGTATCCTTATGTAAAAGAAGGGGATTTATCTTCGGCGGTTCGGAGATTTACGGAGGACTTTCTAGCATCTGGGATTACGGCCCCCTGGGAGCCAGGCTTAAAAAACGGATTAAAGACATCTGGTGGAAGGAGTACGTGGAAAAAAGGCCTGATATTGTTGGTTTAGATAGCAGCATAATCATGCCTGAGCCGGTCTTTAAAGCTTCCGGGCATCTTACCGGATTTACTGATTCTTTAATTGATTGCCCTAACTGTAAGAGGCGGTTCCGGGTTGATAAGCTGACAAAGACAGCTAAAAGTCATTATAAGTGCGCCGAGTGCAAACAAACAATTGATATTAATAAAATTAAACCCCGGAAATTCAACCTGATGCTTAAGACTAACATGAGTGCTACCGAGGATGAACCTAGTTATGCTTATTTACGTCCTGAAACCGCCCAAGGAATATTCGTAAACTTCAGTAATGTTCTCAATACCACAGCTAAAAAACTTCCCTTAGGTATAGCTCAAATCGGTAAAGCTTTCAGGAATGAGGTTACTACCGGCAGTTTTATATTTCGGATGAAAGAATTTGATCAGATGGAGATCGAATACTTTGTTCAGCCCAAAGAGGCGGATGAGTTTTATAAATATTGGGTTAAGGAAAGATTTAATTTCTACATTGAGAAGATTGGTTTAAATAAGGAGAATTTGCGATTAAGAGAGCACACCAAAGATGAGCTAGCCCACTATGCTAAGGCTTGTACTGATATCGAGTTTAACTTCTCTTTTGGCTGGAGCGAGTTGGAGGGAGTAGCTAACCGGGGAGATTTCGATTTAAGTGAGCACGCCAGAGTAAGTAAAAAAGATTTAGCTTATTTTGACGGAACAGGCGGTAAAAAGTTTATTCCTTATGTGATTGAGCCTTCGGCTGGAGTAGACCGGACTTTCTTCGCCTGCATCTCTGATGCTTTTTGCAGTGAAGAGGTAAGGGGCAGGGTACGGAACGTCTTAAAGCTGAAGCCAGATTTAGCCCCTTATTCAGCAGCGGTTTTCCCTTTGCTTAAGAATAAACCTGAGGTAGTTGAACTTGCAAAAAAAGTTTTTTGTGATATAAAGAATGAATTACCTGCCTCCTACGATGATACAGCAGCAATCGGTAAGCTCTATCGCCGCCAAGATGAGATTGGAACCCCTTTCTGTATCACTGTCGATGTAGAAAGTTTAACTGACGGGAAGGCTACTATCCGGGAGAGGGATAGCATGAATCAGGAGCGAATAGAAATCGGCAGGATTAAAGAATTTCTTAAAACTAAGATAAAATTTGATTAATTTGGAAGGAGGAAAAAGGAAAATGTCGAAGTACGTGTATTTTTTCAGCAAAGGTAAGTCTGAAGGGAATGCTAAAATGAAAAATCTTCTCGGAGGCAAGGGTGCGAATTTGGCTGAGATGTGTAGCATCGGGATACCGGTACCTCCGGGGTTCACGATATCAACCCAAGTTTGCGATTACTACTATAAGCACGGGAAGAAATATCCGGTCGAACTGGCCAAGCAAATCGACGCTAATATTGCTATGCTTGAGAACAGCATGCAGGCAAAATTAGGCGATGCCAAGAATCCTTTGCTGGTTTCAGTGCGCAGCGGTGCTGCTGTTTCAATGCCCGGGATGATGGATACGGTTCTTAACCTGGGGCTAAATGATAAGACGGTAGCTGGTCTGGCCCAAAAAACCGGAAACCAGCGTCTTGCTTGGGATGCCTATCGGCGTTTCGTAGATATGTTTGGAAATGTTGTTATGGGTGTTGACCATGAGCATTTTGAAGAGAAATTAACCCTGATTAAGAAAAAGTATAAAGCAGCACAAGATAATGAACTTACAGCTGCTCAGCTTAAGGAATTAGTCCAGCAGTATAAGTTTGTCTACAAGAAGCATGTAAAGAAGCCTTTTCCGGTTGATGCCAAAGAGCAATTAATGGCGGCAATCAATGCTGTATTTGGCTCATGGAATGTGGAAAGAGCTGTAATTTACCGGAGAATAAATAAGATTACCGGGCTTCTGGGCACAGCTGTTAATGTCCAGGCTATGGTTTTCGGAAATATGGGTAATACCTCGGGTACCGGTGTAGCATTCACCCGTAATCCCTCAACCGGCGAAAATAAATTTTTTGGTGAGTTTCTTATTAATGCCCAGGGTGAAGATGTGGTAGCCGGTATAAGAACTCCTGAGCCGATAGATCATCTTAAGAAAAAAATGCCGAAAATTTATAAACAACTTGATAATATCAGGGAAAAGCTTGAGCAACACTATCAAGATATGCAGGATGTAGAATTTACCATCCAGGAAGGTCGGCTTTTTATGCTGCAGACACGTACTGGCAAGCGTACCGGGCTGGCAGCGGTTAAAATTGCTTATGATATGGTAGAAGAAAAAATGATTAGGCCTGAAGAAGCTCTGATGCGAATCGAGGGTGAACAACTTAACCAGCTTCTTTTTCCTATTTTTGACCCGGTAGCTAAGAACAAGACTAAAAAAATAGCTAAAGGTCTTCCGGCCGGCCCCGGTGCTGCTTCCGGACACGTTGTATTTACAGCTGATGATGCTGAGGCCTGGAAGAGAAAAGGAAAAAAGGTTATACTGGTTCGTCATGAGACTTCTCCCGAAGATGTAGCTGGTATGCATGCTGCCGAAGGAATATTAACTTCAACCGGCGGGATGACTTCCCATGCGGCGGTAGTTGCCAGGGGTTGGGGTAAATGCTGTGTTGCTGGATGCAGCGCTTTAAATATCAACTACTCCATGAAACAAATAACAGTTGGAGATATCATAATTAAAGAAGGTGATTATATTTCCTTGAGCGGTTCAACCGGCGAGGTTATGCTAGGTCATGTAAAGTCCACAACCAGTCCGGTAATTGCCGGAATTGTCGAAAATAATCCTGTTGCTAAGAAAGACTCAATTTATAAGATGTTTGTCCAGATAATGAAATGGGCCGATCAATACCGGAAACTTAAGGTCCGGACTAATGCTGATACGCCTAAAGATTCAATGACTGCCCGGAAGCTAGGTGCCGAAGGTATCGGACTTACCCGTACCGAACATATGTTTTTTGAAGGAGAAAGAATCTGGGCGGTTCGGGAGTTTATTTTAGCCCAGGACCTTAAGACAAGAGAAGCAGCTCTTAAGAAACTGTTGCCTTATCAGCGAAAAGATTTTGAGGGCATCTTCAAAGAAATGAATGGTTTCCCGGTAACAATACGGCTTCTTGACCCGCCGCTGCATGAATTTCTGCCTAATGATCAAGCCGGGCAGAAAGAGATGGCCAAACGTTTGAATATTTCACCGGCAAAAGTAAAGAATCTGGTTAAAAAATTGCATGAGTTAAACCCGATGCTTGGACATCGCGGTTGCCGGTTGTCAATTACTTATCCTGAGCTTTGCGTGATGCAAACAACGGCGATTATTGAAGCAGCTTGCAATATGGCTAAGAAAGGGGTTAAAGTCCTTCCGGAAATCATGATTCCGCTTATTGGAACAACCAGTGAATTTGGATATCTTGAAGAAATAGTTCGCAAGACAGCCAGGAGCATTATTGATAAGTCACGGTCCAAAGTAAAATACATGGTAGGGACAATGATTGAAATTCCCCGGGCAGCATTAACTGCTGATAAAGTCGCTACTAAAGCTGAGTTTTTTTCTTTCGGGACCAATGACCTTACTCAGATGACTTTTGGTTATAGCCGTGATGATGCCGGAGTTTTTCTGCCGGAATACATAGAAAAGAAAATCTTACCCGATGATCCTTTTCAGACAATTGATCAGGAAGGTGTCGGTCAACTCCTGAAAACAGCGGTAAACTTAGGCCGAAGAACCAATAAAAAACTTAAGTGCGGTATCTGCGGAGAGCATGGGGGAGATCCTGAGTCGGTTAAGTTTTGCCATAAGGCCGGCCTTAATTATGTAAGTTGTTCTCCGTTCAGAGTACCGATTGCCCGTTTAGCAGCAGCCCAGATAGTGATAAAAGAGAGGAGCAAAAGGTAAGAGATATCCAGGTGTAAAATGGAAGCAATTAAAGCTTATCTTGAAAGGATAAAAAAAATACCAATCTTAAAGAAGAAGGAAGAGATCGAACTTATTCAAAAAGCAAAGCGGGGAAGCCGCGTCGCCCGTCGTACGATAATCAATTGTAACTTAAAGTTAGTGGTAAATATTGCTAAGCATTACTCTCACTACAATCTTCCCTTAATGGATTTAATTGCTGAAGGTAACATCGGTCTGATGCGGGCGATTGATAAATTTGATATTCGCCGAGGTTACCGTTTTTCTACCTATGCTGCTTGGTGGATACGTCAGGGGGTAACCCGGGCGCTCATTGACCAAGGCAGGACTATTCGCGTCCCGGTCTATATGAGTGAACTTATTGCCAAGCATAAACGGGCTAAAGAGGCTCTGCGTCAGAGGTTAAACCGAGAACCTAATCGGGCCGAAGTTGCTAAACGCCTGAAAGTATCAATTGCTAGGATAGCTGAAATTGAACTCTGGACTCAGAAGAAAGCATCTTTAGATGCGCCGGTAGGCAGCGGTGGAGACTCGCAACTAGGTGATTTTCTTAAAAGTAGTGACTTCACCACAAGTACTTCTGATATTGATAAAGTTGTTAATCGGGAGAGGATAGATGAATTGCTTAGAGTTGCTACTGAACGTCAAAGGAAAGTTTTAGATCTGCGTTTCGGAATAAATGACGGTCGACCGAGCACCTTGGCTGAGGTGGCAAAAATACTCAGAGTATCTCGGGAAAGAGTTAGGCAAATTGAAAAGGAAGCTTTAAAGAAGTTGCGCAACTACGTGGTTAGCCAACAGAAACGTAAGATAGAGGCATAATAATAGGAGATTATATGAGTTTAGAAAAGTATATCCGCGATATCCCGGATTTTCCCAAAAAAGGTATCTTGTTTAAAGACATAACTACTTTGCTTAAAAGTAAAGTTGCTTTTAAAGAAGCAGTTGATCAGCTGGCTGAATTGTTAAAGGATAAGTCTGTTGATTATATTGTGGCTGCGGAATCTCGGGGATTTATCTTTGGTGCAGCCTTAGCTTACCGCCTAAATTGCGGATTTGTTCCGGTAAGAAAGCCCGGTAAGCTACCGGCAGAGACTTACCGTCATACCTATTCTTTAGAGTATGGTGAGGATTCCTTAGAAATTCATCGTGATGCTTTCCCCCCCGGTTCAAAGATTCTGGTTTTAGATGATTTGCTGGCTACCGGAGGAACTGCTCTAGCTTCGGCAAAGTTGGTTGAAGAGCTGGAAGGGGAAGTCACAGCGATTATCTTCCTTATTGAGTTGACCTTTCTCAAAGGGCGAGATAAGTTAAAGAAATATCCGGTATTTTCGTTAATTAAATATTGACTCTATAGCTTATTCGCGCCCGTAGCTCAACAGGATAGAGCGCGGCCCTCCTAAGGCTGATGTGGCCGTTCGAGTCGGCCCGGGCGCATAGTTTTAGCTAATCTGTTAGCCTCATTGTGCTGACAAGCCGTTGTTTAATATAGAGACTATTCTCGGATCCAATATTGCCGGTTGAGGCTTAGCCTCAACCGGGCTGCCTTCGGCAGATTGGATGCGATTCGGCCCGGGCGCAGGATAAAAAAATATTGACAAGACAATCAAGAAAGATAGAATAAATCTGTTCTTTGGAAGTTAAGGATTATTTTTTTCGGTGCCGTGAAATCCGGTTAGAAAAATTTTTCTAACCGGGCAAGGCATAATAGGGAACTCCGTGAGAATCGGAGACACTCCCGGTGCTGTAATCTTGCTCTTGGCATAAGTCAAGAAAATTCTCTTAGCGCTTTGAACCACTATCAGTCTAAGGCTGATGGGAAGGTGGCTAGGATGAGGCAAGGAAGTCAGAAGACCTGCCGGAAAGAATTAACTTTAGGTTTTACGCGGAATAATAACCTAAAATTTTTATTTTCCGGGCCAAGAAATCAGGGTGCACCCCGACTTAACAGTCGGGTTTTTTTATTTTAGAGATGAGAAGAAGTATTTTATTCAGCAGTTTAGTAGTTATATTTATCTGTTTTAGCCAGCCCATACCTTCTCATTCGGCAAAGAAGTTGAGGATTATTTCAATTGCTCCATCAGTAACCGAAATTTTATTCAGTTTAGGGTTAGATAATCAGATTATCGGAGTAAGTAGCTTTTGTAATTATCCGCCGGAAGCTAAGGATAAAGAAAAGATAGGTAGTTTTAGCCAGCCGAGTATCGAAAAAATTATCTTTTTAAAACCGGATATAATTTTCGCTACCGGCTTAGAACAAGCTTCGACAGTTGATCAATTACGCCGGCTGGGGATGAGAGTTTTCGTTAGCGACCCGGAGAGTTTTAAAGAGCTATTCAACTCAATAAGAGAAATCGCAAAACTTGTTTCTAAAGGAGTGGAAGCCAGCAGATTAATCAGCCAGATGGAGGAGAGAATTAAACGGATTAAGGATAAGGTTAAACTGATTCCTTATCAGGAGCGGCTGAGTGTTTTTATTGAAATCGGAACAGATCCTTTAATGACTGCTGGTAGCGGTTCTTTTGTCGATGAGTTAATTAGCTTAGCCGGAGGCATAAATATAGCTGCTGATTTACCCCGAAGCTATAGTTATTTCAGCAGTGAACAGGTAATTAAGCGTAACCCCGACTGTATTATCCTCGGTTATATGGATATGAAGCAAGACACAAGCGAAGTTAAAAACAGATTAGGTTGGGAAAACATCGCGGCGGTAAGAAATAATCATATCTATCGGGATATCGATCCCAATCTTTTCTTCCGACCCGGGCCGAGGCTGGTCGAAGGGCTGGAAGCAATTTATGAGAAACTGTATTCAGAATGAACTTAAGTAATCGAAAAACACTTTTACTTCTATTTTTAATCTTATTAGCCAGTATAGCTTTAGGAGTTTATTATGGTTCGGTAAAAATTCCTTTAGGGGAGATATTTTCCCAAGCCAACCGAAATATTTTACAATTACGTTTAGCAAGAATCATGCTTGGTCTTCTTGCCGGAGCCGGGTTAGGTGTCTCCGGGGCAGTATTGCAAGCGATTCTGCGAAACCCGCTTGCTGAGCCTTATTTATTAGGGACTTCAAGCGGAGCTGGATTGGGAGCTGCTCTGGGAATATTTTTAGGGCTTTCAGTTAGTTTGCTTCCTTTAGCTGCCTTTGCCGGCGCTTTATTAAGTATTATTTTAGTATATAACTTAGCTAAACAAAATGGCAGGATTTCGGCCCAATCACTTATTTTATCGGGAGTAATTGTAGCTATAGCTATTTCAGGATTAATTGTCTTCTTAGTGTCTATATCAAGTAACCAGGCTTTACGAGGAATACTCTGGTGGTTATTGGGGAGTTTGGAGGTCTATAATTTTAAACTTCTTTTAATAGTTGGCAGTATAGTTAGCTTAGGGATTGTGCCGATATTTATCCTCTCCCAAGACTTAAATGCTATAAGCATTGGCGAGGAAGAAGCCATACATTTAGGCATCGAGATTGAAACCGTAAAGAAAATACTATTCGTAATCACTGCTTTAGTTACCGGGGCTTTAGTTTCGATTACCGGAATAATTGGCTTTGTCGGTCTGATTATTCCCCATATGATGCGAATGGTTGTCGGCCCTAACCACAAGATTCTTATCCCTGCCACTTGCTTAGCCGGAGCGGCATTTTTAATTCTATCCGATACCTTAGCCCGGAGTCTTTTCCCTCCGGTTGAGATCTCTATCGGGGTTATTACTTCTTTAGTCGGGGCACCAATTTTTATATTTTTGCTGAGAAGAGAGCAGAGAGTTAAGTAGTATATGAGTACTTTGCTAAGAGTGAATAATTTGTCCGGTGGCTATACTAAAGCGCCGGTAATAAAGAATGTTTCTTTTGACGTAAGAAAAGGTGATTTTTTAGGAATCATTGGCCCCAATGGTTCTGGTAAGTCTACCCTGCTGAGGTTAATCAGCAAAGTTCTTCATCCTCAAGAGGGGAGTATAGTTTTTGAGGATAAAGATATAACTAAAATAAAGCTTAAAGAACTCTGCCGGAAAATTGCCTTTGTTCCTCAAGAGACTTTGATTAACTTCTCATTTACGGTTTGGGAGATTGTACTCTTGGGGAGAACCCCCCACCTTAAGCGGCTTCAGTTTGAGAGCAGTAGAGATTTAGTAATTGCCAAAGATGCCCTTTTATCGACCGATTCACTGCAGCTTGAGGCTAAACAAATAAATCAGTTGAGCGCCGGAGAGCGTCAAAGAGTTATTATCGCTAAGGCCTTAGCTCAAGAGCCGATTCTTTTATTGTTGGATGAGCCAACATCCCATTTAGATATCGGACATCAAATACAAATATTGGATCTGCTGAAAAGATTAAATAGTCAAACTAATTTGTCTATCGTTATTGTCTTGCATGATTTAAATCTGGCTAGCGAATATTGCAACAAGCTTATTTTGCTTGATCAAGGACGAATATCCAAAGAAGGAAAGCCTTCGGAGGTGTTAACTTATCAAAACATAGAGGCTGCATACAAGACCACGGTGGTCGTAAAAGAAAATCCTATTTCTGCTAAGCCCTATGTAGTATTAGTTTCCAAGGAAAATAAATGTCGACAAGATTAATTTTAATAAGACATGGGCAGACTGATTGGGGCCAGCAAAGAAGGTATTGTAGTTTTACCAACATCGAATTAAATGCCGCTGGTAAGAGTCAAGCTGATAAGCTTTGGCAAAGGTTGAGCCGGGAAGTAATCGATAAGATTTATTCAAGCGATATCAAAAGGGCCTATCAATTTGCTGGTTTAATCTTTAGAAACCCTTCTATTGAGGAGATTAAAAGCTTTAGGGAGATAAATTTTGGCCAGTTTGAGGGTTTAACTCATCAAGAAATTATGGATAAGCACCCAATAGTTTACCAAAATTGGCTGAATAATCTTTATGGCGTTAATATTCCCGGCGGTGAGAGTTTAAAAGATTTAGCCAAGAGAGTAAGGAATTCACTGGAAGAGATCTTGTCTTTAAATACCGGCTTAACTATTGCAATTTGTGCTCACGCTGGTCCGATAAGAGTAATCTTATCTGATGCTCAAGGGTTGGGGTTGGATAAGATTTGGCAGGTAAAGGTAGATTGCGCTAGTTTAAGTAGAGTTGAATTTATTAATGGTAAGGCCAAAGTGGTCTCGGTAAACGATATTGAACATTTAAATGGGTAAAATTACTTTTATAGTTGGCGGGGCAAGAAGTGGTAAGAGCACTCAGGCTGTTAAATTAGCAAAGGCAACAAATAAAAGAGTTGCTTTTATCGCTACCTGTCTACCTGGTGATAAAGATATGAGTAAGCGGGTTGTACTTCACAAGAGGAGCCGGCCTTCTTCTTGGCCAGTTTTTGAGGAACCGAAAGATATTGCTTCTTTGATAAAGTTAAAAAAAATAGGTTCTAAGTTCGATATTATTATTATTGATTGCCTTACTCTTTTTGTATCTAATCTTCTCCTGGAGGGTTTTAAGGGCAGTATTGTTGAGGAGAGGATAAATAAGATGCTGAAAACTCTTAAATCAATAGAGGCTAAGTCGATTATTGTCTCTAATGAGGTTGGTCTTGGTGTACATCCCAGGACCAGGCTGGGAAGAAAGTTTAGGGATTTAGCCGGGAGAGTAAACCAGATTGTGGCTAGTAAGTCTGATAAAGTACTTTTTATGGTTTCAGGATTGCCCCTAAAACTTAAAGGAGAAAAGTAATGGGAAAAATAGAAAATACTATAAGCGAGATTAGCGAGATTAACTCTGATTTTATCAATAAGGCTCAATGCCGATTGGATAATTTGACTAAACCCCAAGGAAGTTTGGGTCGACTAGAGGAGTTAGCTAAGCTCATTGTCGGTATTACTGAGAAAGAAGATCCGACTTTGGCGAAAAAGGTTATTTTTACCTTAGCCTCTGACCATGGGGTAGCAGATGAAGGGGTGAGTGCTTTCCCTAAAGAAGTTACTGCACAGATGGTTTATAATTTTCTAAATGGCGGTGCTGGAATAAATGTTTTAGCCAATCACGTTGGAGCAAAGGTTGTGGTTGTAGATATGGGGGTAGCAGCAAAAATTAAAAATGAAAAATTAAAAATAAAAAACTTTATAGATAAAAAGATTGGTTTCGGGACGCAGAATATGGCAAAGGAGCCGGCAATGACCAGGCAGGAAGCCATAAGATCGATTGAGGCTGGGATTGAAGTCTTTGAAGATGAATTTGAAAAAGGAGTTGATATCGTTGGAACTGGTGATATGGGCATTGCCAATACCACTGCTAGCAGCGTTTTAACAGCAGTTTTTACTGGCAAATCAGTTGAAGAGATTACCGGACGAGGCACTGGCGTTGATGACGATGCTTTTAAAAATAAAATAGAAGTTATTAAAAAAGCTCTTGAGTTAAATAAGCCAGATCCAAAAGATCCTCTAGATGTTCTTTCTAAAGTAGGTGGTTTTGAAATTGGAGGATTAGCCGGAATAATTCTCGGGGCAGCTTCCAAGCGGGTTCCAATAGTAATAGACGGTTTTATTTCCGGAGCTGCCGCATTGTTAGCTTATCAATTAGAGCCAAAAGTTAAAAACTATATGATTGCTGCGCATTGCTCTGCAGAACAGGGACACAGAGTAGTTCTTAATTATATTGGCCTTAAGCCAATATTGGATTTAAGTTTGCGCCTGGGGGAAGGGACTGGCGCAGCTTTGGGGATAAGTATTATTGAAGCCAGTATCAAGATTATAACCGGAATGGCTACCTTTGAAAGCGCAGCAGTTTCTCAAGAGTCGCAAAATCAGGAAGCTAAATCTTAAGAAGGGTTAATTAATGAAGAGATTCTTAATTGCTTTACAGTTTTTAACGATTTTCCCGGTGAAGATTAAATCCAAGGTGATGCCGGAAGATATTGGTAAATCTTTGGTCTATTTTCCTTTGGTCGGCCTATTGTTAGGTTTCTTACTATTACTAAGTTTATTTATCTTAAGCCCTTTGCCAAGGCTAGTTAGCGGGGCATTGATCTTAACAATTTCAATTATTATTACCGGAGGAATCCATTTAGATGGTTTTGCTGATACTTGTGATGGTCTTTACGGGGTTAATCTTCTGGAGAAGAGATTAGAGATAATGAAAGATAGCCGGATTGGCGTTATGGGGGTTATCGGTCTGGTAAGCTTATTACTTATTAAGTTTGCTTTGATTGTGAGCATACCAATAGATTTTCTTTGGAAAGCCCTAATTGTTATGTTGGTCTTTTCTCGGTGGTCCCAGGTTTTGGCTTGTTTTTCATCTCCCTATGCACGTAAAGAAGGCAAAGGTAAGTATTTTGTAGAGGGGGTCAAGAAAAGAGAAATTTTTATTGCCAGTTTATTTACCTTAGGCCTATTTTTAATCTTAATACAGCTTAAGAGCATTATCCTGTTTCTTATGTCTTGGTTGGTGGTATTTGCATTTATAAAGTGGGTAAGAGTAAAGATTAAAGGAATGACTGGAGATACTGTAGGGGCAGCAAACGAAATTGCCGAAGTAGCGGCTCTTTTTTTCTTTTTAGTTTTAATAAAGTAAACCGATAAAAAAAGGAGGTATTAAGATGAAGAAGAAAGCATTGAAAAAAGCAGCGGTCAAGAAAGGAACAACCCCAGTTTCTTACCGGTTAAAGTGTGATCGAACTGCTAATGGGCTATCGCATTACGTGCCAGCAGAGAAGAAGGCACTAGTATAATTTTTTTAGACTTTTAAATAAACTTTAATTCTATCGAGGGATGGATATGATACATATTCCCTGGATAACGGCAAGGAGAGCTTTATGCAAGGCATTAACCTAAAGGAAGAACTACTACAGAGAGAAGATATTAGTAGAGGCAATAAGTTATTGATTGATCCCGACAATCTATTTTGGGCTCTTACCTTTGGTAAAAGTATCAATAAAGATACTGGGCAAAAGGTATTTTCATTATACGCTAGGATGAAGGACAAACTTGATGTTTCAATGCATGACTTCAGGTTTAAAATGAAGCTGAATTCAGTTTACATTAACCCTACCGATAGGTGTAATGCTGATTGTCCCTATTGCTATGTTCCGGCATCAAGAAGAAAAAAGGGGAAGGATTTAAGCCAGAAAGGTCTTCTTTATATTCTAGATAGGGTTGACCGATATTTTCGTAATAATCCTAGTTACCCCAAGATTAAACCAATAATCATCTATCACGGCAGCGAACCCTTATTGGTTAGAGATCGAATATTTTCTTCAATCGAGAAGTTCAGGAAACGATTCCATTTTGGGATTCAGACTAATGCTATTTTGTTAACCAAAGCCGATGTTGAGTTCTTAACGGCTCATAAGGTAAGCGTAGGCATATCTTTAGATTCTATCAACAAAGGAGTGAATGATTATACCCGGAGATCTTCCCAAGGCAGCAATTATGAAAAAGTAATTCAAGCCCTTGAGTGGTTCAATGGTTATGAGGGTTTAAATATCATTACAACTATCACTAAGTACAATGTAGCGGGTCTTGCTAAACTAGTCAGTTTTACCCACTCTAAAAAAGTATCCTGTATCCTTCTTAATCCAGTAAGGGCTACTCGAAAATCTACTCAAAAGTTACGCCCCAGCCAAGAAGATTTAACTAAGAATTTCATAAAAGCGGTTAAGACGGCTATTGATTTATCAAAAAGCTCAGGCCGGAGGATAATTATTGCTAATTTTTCTAATATTATCTTAGGCATAGTAGCTCCCTTAGCCCGCAGGCTCATGTGTGATATCTCGCCTTGTGGTGGCGGAAGGTGTTTTTTCGCTATCACTGCTGGTGGGAATATGATTCCTTGCGGGGAGTTTATAGCCCTTAAAGGTTTTTATGGCGGCAATATCTTTAGCTCATCAATAAAAAAAGCTATCAACTCAACCCCATTTAAAAAAGTAAGGTCGAGAATGGTGGAGAAGATTTCAGAGTGTGATACTTGTGCCTATCGAAATATTTGTGGAGCACCTTGTCCGGCTGAAGTCTATTCTTTATCAAAAGACCTAAATACAAAGTCACCTTACTGTGATTTCTACAAGGATATAATAAAGTATGCTTTTAAATTAATTAGTGAAGATAAGATCAAGTACCTTTTCAGAAAAAAGGCTTTGGAAAATATTAAGTATGAATACAGGCTTGGGAAATGAATAAACCAATAGCTATATCAGCCTGGAGTGGAGGAAAGGATAGTTGTTTTGCTTATCACAAGGCATTAGAGCAAGGTTATCAAATAAAATATCTGCTTAATTTTGTATCTGGAGAAGAAGGGCATTCTTGTTTTCACGGTGTTGGGGTCACGCTTCTCCAATTGCAAGCTAAGGCCTTAGGAGTTGAGCTTATACAAAAAGATGTTACTGAAGATAGAGGCAAGTATGAGCAGAAATTCAAAGAGGCAGTATCACAATTAAGAGCAAAAGGCGTTGAAAGAATGGTCTTCGGAGATATTTATCTGCTCGACCATATAAATTGGGTAGAACGTGTTTGCAGAGATTTAAAAATTCAACCGGTTGTACCTCTTTGGGAAATTCCACCAGAAAAAATAGCCCAAGATTTTATTAATTGCGGGTTCAAGGCGATTGTGGTTAGGTGTAAAGCTGATCTTTTGGGAAAGGAATTCATCGGAAGGTATTTTGATAAAGATTTTTTATCTGATTTGCCCTCAGGCGTTGATCCTTGCGGTGAAAATGGGGAATTTCATACACTGGTTATTGACGGTCCTATATTTAAAAAACGCATCGAGATAACTAAAAATGAAGCAGTTTTTGGAAAAGGTTTTTGGGATCATTGGTCTTTAGATATTAAAGAATATCAGCTTAGGAGAAAAAAGTGAATATATTAGACAGGCCTAAACTCTTATGGATCTTATTTGTTTCTTATTTCCTTTTTTTCGTTTGTGCTGCTGCGGCGGCGGAAACAGATAATTCTTATTATACTATTGATTTAGATGAGATTGTAGTTACTGCCTCTCGTATAGAGCAGGAGTATAAAAATTCTACACAAAATATAAGTATTATTGGCAAAGAAGATATTGAGGCCAGCGGGATAACTGAGGTTACCGAAGTCTTAGATTTATTGCCCTCAGTAGACATATTGGAATATGGCTCGGTTGGCTCTACCCGTTCAGTCCATACCAGAGGAGCTTCATCAAGCCAGACCATTACTCTTGTGGATGGGAGGCCAATCAATACTCCTCGTGATGGCGCCACAGATTTTAACCAAATCTCCCTTTCCAATATTGAAAGGATTGAGGTTCTACGTGGACCTGCGAGTAGTATGTATGGAGCTGGTGCAGTAGGAGGGGTTATTAACATAATTACTAAAAACGGTGAAGAAGGAGGAAAGACCAGTATTTTAAGTAAATTTGGCTCTCACAGCACCAAATTAACTTCGTTAACGCAAGGGAATAAAATTAGTAACTTTGATTATTTTATAACTTATGATTATTTAGCTTCCCATGGGCACCGAGATAATGCCGATTACTTAAGCCACAACATAAATACAAAATTTGGTTACCAGCTCGATCAAGATAATCGCATTGATTTCTCCAGTGGCTATTACAACTCAGATGTGGGAACTCCCGGGCAACTTTCTAACCTGGACCTTGATGACCGTCAAGAGTCTTATAAGAAATATATTGATATGACTTACAAAGGGAAGATTATCGAAGGGCAAGATATATTATTAAAGCTGTTTCACAACCTTGATCGACTAGAATTTATCGAAACTTTTAACCCTCTTGATAAAAATACCCATCAGACTAAAATCTATGGTTTAGACACTCAACTTTCCCAGACTTTTTTCGATGTTTTTCGTACCGCAATCGGATTCAGTTATCAGAAACACAGGCTTAACAGTTCCACCAGCGCTAAGCACAGCTATAGTTTAAAAGGTGTTTATTGCGAATCAGAAACTGATTTTTTTGATTCAGGTTCACTAAAACTCGGTGCTCGCTGGGATGATTATTCAAATTTTGGAGATCGAATCAGCCCTAGCGCCAATTTGAACTTTTGGTTATTTGATAAAATAAAGGTCCATGCTCTAGCAGCTAAATCATTCCGTGCGCCTACATTTAATGATCTTTATTGGCCCCAAGAGGACTGGGGTATTTGGGGTGGCGTTGAAGGATCTCCTGACCTTGGTCCAGAGAAAGCTGTTTCCTACGAGGTGGGAATAAGTGGATATTTTCTGGAAAGATTTAAGACAGATCTTACTTTTTTCAAGACAAATTTTGAAGATCTGATAGAATGGACAGTTGATGATACTTGGTGGTGGCGGCCGCAAAATTCTAGCTCTGCCACAACAGAAGGTGCTGAACTAGAGACGGAATTTGTTTTGCGGGAACATCTCAAGGCTAATCTTAACTACACATATCTAGAAGCTAAAAATAAGGAGACGGGAAAGTGGTTGATATATCGGCCCCGGCATCTATACAAATTAAAATTAATATATTCACCAACTTCCAAATGGGAGTTTGGCTTAAATGCTATACACAAAACAAAGCGTTTTGCGAATGCAAGTAATACAAGCTTTCTTAAGCATTACACTATAATGAATTTTAATTTCACTTATAAAGTTAATGACTTTCTTCAAATTTTGTTTGAGGCCAAGAACGTCTTTGACCGGATGTATCAGGAGGAAAGAGATTATTCTATGCCGGGCCGGACATTTTATGGGGGAGTAAAATTTTCTTTTTAAAATATTACTGTATGAAAGAAAAAATATTATTTTGCTGGAGTGGAGGAAAAGATAGCGCCTTAGCTTTTTATGAGGCCCAAAAAAGCGGAAGCTATGATATTTTCGCCCTTCTGACCACTGTAACTGAGGATTACGCTAGAATCAGCATGCACGGTGTCCGGGAAGCATTGCTGGAGCGGCAAGCTGCCTCAATGGGGATTGAGCTTAAAAAAGTGTTTATCACAAGAGCGCGGTCTAACCAAGAATACGAAACAAAGATGGGTGAGGCTTTAGAGGAGTGTAAGCAAAGCGGCACTTTTCAGGTAGCTTTTGGTGATATTTTCCTCGAGGATTTAAGAAAGTACCGCGAGGATAAGTTATCGGAAGTAGGCCTGACGGCAATTTTTCCTTTGTGGCAAAAAGATACCAAATCTCTTGCTCAATACTTTGTCGACTCAGGTTTTAAAGCGGTTATCACTTGTGTTGATTCAAAAGTCCTGGGAAAGGAGTTTGTGGGCAGAGAATTTGATCAGGACTTTCTATCGCGGCTTCCGGCAAATATTGATCCTTGCGGTGAAAACGGGGAGTTTCATTCTTTTGTCTATGATGGTCCGATATTTGAGGAGAGAATAGGCTATGAGTTAGGAGAAACTGTCTTAAGAGATAAACGTTTCTATTATTGTGATTTAATACCGCTTGCTTAAACTTGCCTTCGGGCTAAAATATCGCCTTGTAAAATTCTTTATCTTTGATATAATATTCACAAAACTAAAGTATTGCTATGGAATGTCACGAAATTAAAGAAATTATTCCTAAATACTTCCGGCATACTGCTAGTGAAGAAGAGATACAACTAGTTGAAGAGCATCTTTGTGTTTGTCATGATTGTCGTACTGTCTTAGGCGAATTAATGGATAAGGTTGAAGAGACTCCGCCTGCTGCTGATAAAACTAAAGAGCCTGTCCTTGAAGAAAAAGCCTCTGACCCTCCTCCTTCTGCGGATGCGGAGGAACCAAAAGAGAAGCTGGAAGAGAAAAAAGAAGATATCGAATATTTTTCCGGGGATGCCGAAGAGGTTTCTATGGATAAGGTGGATAAAATCTTAGGCGAATCTGCACCAGCTGCTGAAGCAGAAGAGAAACCTCAAGAAGCAGGGCCACCTCTTGAAGAAAGGGGAGCCTTAAATCAAGCCGAAGAGAAAAAAGAAGAGGCTGAAGAGGATTCTTTTGAGGTGGTAATGGACCATTCTTTAGATTCTCGCCAAGGGCTTCCTGTTGAGCCTGATAGGGAAGTTTTAAAAGAGAAAGTGTCTGATACGACTATCCAGAAACCAGAAGTGCCTCAAGAAGAGAAACCTTTGCCTGAAGATAAAATGATGGCTGAGGCCGAAGAAGATAAGGTTGAGCCAGCAGCCGAAGATCTTAAGCCAGCCCAAGAGACAATGGAAGCTACTGATAAGTCTGAGGCCAAATCCCTTGAGGGGGGAGAAAAAGAAACTTTGCCTGATGAGGATAAGCTAGTAACTCCGGCTGAGACCTCCTATTCACTTGACGGATCTCCTCTGACTAAAGGTCAACCTGGACTTTTAGAGTATCTCTGTTTAGGCATCGGCTTGGGCGTCCTAGGAATCTTGATCTATCTTCTTACAAAAGGTTAATCTGGTGGAATTTATATTTCTTGGCATTGTACAGGGTTTAACCGAATTCCTGCCTATAAGTAGTTCCGGGCATCTATATCTTTTGCAAAAATTACTAGTAATTAAGGAAGATTACCTTTCTTTTTTTGTTTTTCTCCATTTAGCGACTCTTCTGGCAATAGTGGTTTTTTTCTTTAAAAAGATAAAATCATTGTTTAAGCCAAGACTACTGCTTAATATTTTTTTAATTACTTTGATCAGTGGTCTTATGGGGCTGGGAATTAAATTTTACCTATCAAGTTTCTTCGACTCAAGGTTTTTACTATCCTTTTGTTTCTTAACCAATGCCGGAATACTGCTCAGTATCCGGTCGGACTCCTCAAAGCGAAGTGTCGAGAGCATTAGCTTTAAAGATTCATTTTTTTTAGGCCTCTTGCAAGGGTTTTCGCCTTTTCCCGGCATATCCCGTGCCGGGATCACTATTGTTGGAGCATTAAAAAGAGGGTTTAAGCCTAGTGATGCTTTCAGTTTATCCTTTCTGATGGCAATACCGCTTATTTTGGGCGCTTTTATGGTTGAGTTTAAAACCCTGGGCGAATTTAAGCTTTCTGGCGCAAACCTGGGTTTAGGCTTTATAGCTGCTTTTATTTTTGGTCTCATAGCTTTGAAAATAGTTAAAAGGACCCTGCTAAGCGCAAAGTTTAAAAACTTCGCCTATTATTGTTTATTAATGGCCTTGGTCACTTTACTTATATGAGAATTAAAATTAAGATAAAAGAGGGGATAGCTGTCTTAGAATTAGAAGGCAGCATTGGTATTGACGCTTCAGATTTTGTTGAGACTGTGGGTTGGATTCTTAACCACCAGACCAAAGATATTATTTGTAACTTCTCCGGCGTAAATTTGGTTGATTATGTGGGAATTTCTTTGATCACGGTCATCTACAAAAACGTTTTAAATCATAAGGGGAGGATTGAATTCTATAATGTGCCTTCGCATGTAAGGAGGCTGTTTTCAATTGTTGGCCTGGACAGAGTTTTTCACTTTTATGTAAGCGAAGAGCAGGCAATAGCAGCCATAAAACAGGAGCAGTTAATTGAGAAGATTGCTCAGTCACCTTCCAGAAGAAGGTTTGAGCGGATACCCTTTAATGCTACTATTGAATACCGGCAAAAGCTCCTTTTGGATGAGCCTTTCTTTAAGGGCAAGATAATAAACTTAAGCGCCGAAGGGGCATTAATAGTCAGCGATAAGATATTCTCAATCGGGGATTTACTAGCTACCCGAATTGACCTCCATTCCCAGCCCGGGATTATTGAGGCTGATGCTAAGGTAGTTTGGGTAGTCGATCAAGAAATTCAACCGGAAGATTATCCGGGAATGGGTTTGGAGTTCCATAATCTAATTCCCGAAAAGCAGGAACAAATTGCCCGTTTTGTCGAGAAACAGAGCGCCAATTTCAGTCAGGAGTAAATATTAGTTAATCTTGACAGAGGCCGGCATTCCAGTATATTATATACAAAAAAGGAGGAGTTATGCCCTATGATGGTAATTTAGACCAACAATTGTTTTCTAGGGTCTGGGAAGGTGACGGGACTAAGATCACGGTTAGTGTTTATTCTTATAACAAAGGAGCTAAGAAGCTGCAGATTTCCCGGGAGAATCAATCTGCTGAAGGTGAGTACCGGTTTACGAAATTAGGCCGTCTAGCCAAAGAAGAGGTCGAGGGAATTCTGCCTTTGGTCCAAGAAGCTTCAGCCCAGATGTAAACAATCTCTTTTAAACAGGATCAGACAATATGGAAGGCAATCCGGATAATCCTTGTGATGATAAGGAGATTAATCTTAAACGCTACACTGAGAAATTGAAACTAAAGCAGCTAGGAGACTACCGAAACGGCTACAACAGCGATGAGTTCATCGAGGATTTAGTTAAGTACTTTGACGGCGAAGTTGATTTTAACTTAGCTAAGATACGTCAAGAGATAGAAATCCCCCAGAGGCTACCCCACTTTATTGCTCAGGCAAAGAAAAATAACACCCATCCGGTGGTTGAATTCGTAAAAGAGCTCTTCAAAGATATAACTTCTTAAAATATACAAATATCCACAAATTTCTCTGGGATTTTCACCAATTATCGGTGTAAATTGGTGTTTTAAGCGGAGAGTTTTTCTTTAACCAGGCTACTGACTTTTTTGGAATCAGCCCTGACTCCTACCCGGGCCAAAACCTCTTTCATTACTCCTCCCATATCCTTCATCGAAGAAGCTGAAAGTTCATTTATTACCTTATTAACAACTTCCGCTAGCTCAGATTCTGAAAGAGGCTGGGGCAGGTATTGGCTTAGTATCTTAAGTTCTTTCTCCAGGTCACCGAGGAGGTCGCTGCGTTCAGATTTGGCAATACTTTCTTTAGCATCCAGAAGACGTTTTTTGGCTTTCTTTAATACTAGCAAAGTTTCATTATCATCTAATTTTTCTTTCTTTAAATTAATGGCTTGATTCTTTAAGTCGGACCGGATCAGGCTTAAAAAATCTCTTTTTTGCTTATCCTTGTCCCTAAGAGCTTGGAGGTAATCTTGATAAATCTTATCTTCTAACATAATACAGAGATTATAGCATAATTTTTATAAATATGTGATATAATTTTAAATAACAACCATAAGCAAAGGAGGAAAAATGCAGGTAAAAGATATAATGACCAAAGACCCGATTACAGTCACACCAAGCACTAGTTTGCAGGCACTAGCCGAGTTGTTCTTAGAAAAGAATATAAGTGGTGCTCCGGTAGTAGACGACAACGGTAAATTGCTAGGTATTGTTGGTGAAGAAGGAGTTATTTTCCAGGACAAGAAAGTGCATCTTCCCACTTTCTTGCATATTTCCTTGGGTTTTCTCACCCTGGGAGTAAAGAGGTTCGAGGAGGAAATAAAGAAAATTACTGCGACCAAAGTCAATGATATTTTAGAGAAAGATATTATTATTTTAACCCCGGAGATGGAAGTTGAAGATGCTGCTACCGCTATGATTGAAAAATCTAGCTATTACTGCCCGGTAGTAGCCGGGGAAAAATTGGTGGGGGTAATTACTAAAAAGGATATTGTCCGTTCTATTGCCCAGGCTTAAGCCGAAGATATTTTTTAAATCAAGACAATAATGATTACCTTTGTCTGGATACTATTAACCATAGCCGTAATTCTGGTTATTTATGCTATTAATTCCGAAGACAGCAAAGATGCCAGGCTTAAGGCTAAATTGAAGGTTAAATCTCGATCCGCCGAGCAGAGAATCGTAGTCCTAACCGAAAAAATTCTGACTTTAAGAAAAAAAATCTTTGAACTCAAAAACAATCTTACTGAGTTTAAGAAACTTAAGGCTCATAACCTGACTGTTGAGAAAGAGCTTGAGAGTTTAAAGAAGCGGGAGTTAGAGTTAAGTGAAAAGGCTAAACAGAACAAGAAGTGGCTGGCTTATCAACAGAAGCTGATCAAGAAAGAAAAAGGACCGGAGTGGAAGTTTAAAAGTAAGCTTATCGACAAGGAGAAGCAATTAGAGAAAGAGTTTACCAAGAATGTTGATTTAAAAAGAGAGATTAGCGAAGCCCAGCGAAAAGTAAAATCTTTGGAGAAAGATATTAAGGAGCTAAACGACTCAAGGGCAGCCTTAGAGAAGATGCTTGGTGGTGCTAATGAAAAAATCGTTAAACTGCATGGTGATGTTAATAAGCATAAAGATGAAGTGGTGAAGCTAAAGCAGAAAGAAAAAGAGAGCGACTGGGTCTCCAAAGATACTCATAACGCTTTGGGAGAGGAGTGTGATCAATTAAAGCAGCAGTTAGCAATCAGAGAGAAAGAGCTTAAGCTAAAAGACAAGGAGATTGAGAACAAAGATAAGGAGCGAATGGGCTTAGCTCATCAGCTTAAACAAGGCGGGGCCGATTCAGGACTCAAAATTTCACTTAAAGCTGAAGTCGAGCCAGAAGAAAAAGAGTCTCAAGAGGCTGTTTCTGCTGAGCTAAAGCCGGAGGAGGAAAAACCCAGCTCACCTGAGCCCCTGGCAGTTAAGGAGGAGCCTGAAGAGGAAGTTAAGGAAAGGGTAGAGGAGGCGCCAGAGCAGAGTCCTGAACCTGATCAGGAGAAAGTCTTAAATCAAGAGACAGTCTTGCCAACGGCAAAGGAAGCTGCGCCGCCTCCCTTGCGGAAAACAGCCTTGGAGCAGGTAAGAAATATCGGAATTATGGCCCATATTGATGCTGGCAAGACTACCCTTACCGAGCGGATTCTCTTTTATACCGGCCGATCGCATAAGATCGGTGAGGTCCATGATGGGGCTGCCCAGATGGACTGGATGAAGCAGGAGCAAGAGCGGGGGATTACAATTACCTCTGCGGCTACTACCTGTTCCTGGGGTGATTGCCGAATCAGCATTATTGATACTCCCGGTCACGTAGATTTTACCGCTGAGGTTGAGCGAAGTCTGCGGGTCTTAGACGGAGCTATAGCAGTTTTTTGCGCAGTCGGTGGGGTTGAGCCTCAGTCTGAAACAGTTTGGCGCCAGTCTAATAAGTATCAAGTGCCTAAGATTGCTTTTGTTAATAAAATGGACCGGATGGGTGCAGATTTTTTTGCAGTTCTTGAGAGTATTGAAAAAGAGTTGGGTGCTAATGCTTTAGCTTTGCAGATTCCCATTGGCGCCGAAGAAAAATTCCAAGGGGTAATCGATTTAATTACCATGAAAGCTTATACTTATGATGATGATACTTTGGGTAAAGATTTTAAAGTTGAGGAGATACCTCAGGAGTATCAAGAAATTTGTACTAAGTATCGTCATACTTTAGTTGAGAAGGCTGCTGCTGAAGATAATGTCCTTACCGAGAAGTACTTAAAAGATGAAAGTTTAATTACTGGAGAGGAGTTAAAAAAAGCTATTCGACAGGGTGTCATAGCTCAGAGGATTGTCCCGGTGCTTTGCGGTTCAGCCTTTAAAAATAAGGGTGTCCAGAGTCTCCTAGATGCTATTGGTCTCTACCTTCCGTCACCTTTGGATATTCCGGCAATTCAGGGCCATGACCCCCAAGATTCTCAGCAGACCTTTGAACGTAAGGCCTCTGACGAGGAGCCTTTTTCAGCCTTAGCTTTTAAGGTTCAGGCTGATCAACATATTGGTAAGTTAGTCTATATCCGGGTCTACTCAGGGTATTTAAAGGCCGGAACCTATATATTTAATGCAACTAAGGGTAACAAAGAAAGAGTAGGAAGGATTGTTCAGATGCATGCTAATCAGCGCCAGAATATGGAGGTTGTCTTTACCGGAGATATTGCTGCTGTAGTGGGCTTAAGCAGCACCTTAACCGGTGATACGCTTACTGCTATAGATAGCCCGATTATCTTAGAGTCAATTGAGTTTTCAGAACCGGTAATTTCAATCAGCATCAAGCCTGAAAGCAGGAGCGAACAGGATAAGTTAAGCAAGGGGTTGGCTAAGCTCTCTGAGGAAGATCCAACCTTTAAAGCTCGTGTTGATCAGGAAACCTCAGAAACTATTCTCTCCGGTATGGGCGAGTTACACCTGGAGATAATTGTCGATAGATTAAAGGAAGAGTTTAAGGTTGAAGCTAGCGTGTCCCAGCCCAAGGTGGCTTATAAAGAAACCATTCTGGCTAAAGTAACTGAAGAGTATAAACACATTAAACAGACCGGCGGCCGGGGTCAGTATGGTCATGTGGTAATTGAACTATCACCCAATCAGGCCGGAGCCGGCTTTGAGTTTGACGATGCAATTACCGGCGGAGCAATCCCCAGAAATTATATCCCGGCGGTTGAGAAAGGAATTATCCAAGCCATCAGTGACGGAGTTTATGCCGGATATCCGGTAGTCGATGTAAAGGTAAAGTTAATTGACGGTTCTTTCCATGAGGTAGATTCATCAGAATTAGCCTTTAAATTGACCGCCCGAAGTTGTTTTAAAAATGCCTTCATGAACTGTGAACCGGTATTACTTGAGCCTTGTATGGAGTTAGAGATAGTTACGCCGGATGAGTATACTAGTAACCTTGTCGGCTATATCTGTTCTAAACGGGGAAAGATTCTTGGTATGGAAACTAAAGGGAACCAGAAGGTAATTATGGCTGAAGCGCCGCTTTCGGAGATGTTCGGTTATGCCACTAATATGCGTTCTTTAAGCAGTGGCCGGGCTAATTGTTCGATGCACTTTAAGAAATACGCCCAGGTTCCTAAAGAAATTACTAAGAAGATTATTGAGGAGAAGGAAGCCGCCAAGAAAGAATAAGCTCCTTAGCCAGGGAGCATCGAACAAACATATTTTATTATGTTTGAGCTGTGATATAATTTTATTATATGGATCAAGTTAAGAATATTCTGATTATATCGTCCGATAATAAGCTTAAAGACGTACTTAGTTTTTGCTTTGATGGCTGGGGCTATGAGGTTTTCTTAATGGAACCTAGGCTAAGCTCAGACATCAAAACCATCAAAAAAGCTTCTCCCGATGTTATTGTGGTTGATATCCAGTCAGCCCGTAAAGATCAGTTGGATATCTGTCGGATATTAAAAGATGACTTCTCTACTGCTTTTATTCCCATAATAACTTTGATTAATAAGCGTCATCTGCGGGTTCAACTTCTTAACCTTAAACAAGGGGTGGATGATTATTTGATTAAGCCGCCGGACCCTCTGGATTTGCGGATTAGAATTGAGATGGCCTTAAGGAGAGCAAAACATAGTATTCATGCCAGTCCCTTAACCGGCCTTCCGGGAGGAAAAATTCTTGAAGATGTGCTTAAAGAGAAACTAAAATCCAGCAACCCTTTTTCTTTTGCCTATATTGATATCGATAATTTTAAGTCATTTAATGATATTTATGGTTACTTGCGTGGTGATCGGGTGATCTTGCAGACTGCATACCTGTTATTTTCAACCTTAAAAGAGCAGGGTAATCACAGCGACTTTATTAGCCATATCGGTGGTGATGACTTCGCTTTTATTACTACTCCTGATAAATATGAAAAGATTTGTAGTAACTTTATCCAGCTTTTCGATAAGGTTATCCCTTTCCACTACTCCTACGATGACCGCAAAAAGGGGTATGTAGTAGCCCGTGACCGAACTCGCAAGGTAAAACAAATACCCTTGATGAGCGTATCAGTTGCCGTATTCAATAGAGATCATAATTCAGAAGTTAAAAATACTATTGAGATGAATACGCGGATTGTTGAGATAAAAAAGTATTTAAAGACTATCCCCGGGAGTATATTTATGGCTGAGCGGAGAGATGGGGTATCTTTTACCAACAAGAAACCTCAAGCTCATAAGAAGAGTTCTCGAACCTTCCCACAAGAGCCATTGGGTCAAATATTGCTAAGGAAGCAAATAATTTCTTATGAACAGTTAGATCAGGCTTTGAATTTACATTGGCGAAAAGGGGTAATTTTAGGCGAGGTTTTAAAAGACTTGGGCTTTATCGGCGAGGCTGAATTAAAACAGGCCTTAAGCGATCAAAGGGTCAATTTTGCCGATTCAATCATAAAGAATTAAAAAGGAGGAAGATATGTTCTGGGATATTTTAGAAATCAAGTTTTTAAATAATCGAGTTTTAGATTACTTAATTTGCCTAGGCGTCTTTCTAATCAGTGTTATTGTAATTAAGATATTTGAGCTTATTATTCTCAAGAAATTAAAGAAGTGGGCCCGGATGTCGGAAACTACTTTAGATGATTTTATAGTTAGTCTTCTTGAACGGGTAGTTGCCCCCTTGCTTTATCTGGCGGCGCTTTATTTAAGTATTCAACTTCTGACTTTAAGCGGCTTAGTTGCCAGGGGTCTTAATATCTTAGGCGTAGCACTATTAACTTTCTTCACTACCCGGATTGCAGTAAAACTAGTTACTTACGGTTTTCAAACCTACTCCCATAAAGCCCGCGGTGGTACTGCCTTGGATCACAGCCTTAAAGGAATACTTAAGGTCATTAGGTTCGTTCTCTGGGCCGGAGCAACTATTTTCTTTCTTGATAATCTGGGTTTTAAAGTCTCAGCAGTAATTGCCGGCTTAGGTATCGGCGGTGTAGCGATTGCCCTGGCGGCCCAGACAGTCTTAAAAGACCTTTTCAGCTATTTTTCGATACTCTTTGATCGGCCGTTTGAAATCGGTGATTTTATTATTACCGGAGACCTCCTGGGTACGGTGGAGAAGATTGGGATTAAGACTACCCGTATCCGCAGTTTAGGCGGTGAGCAGCTGGTATTTTCTAACTCTGATCTTACTGACTCCCGGCTGCGTAACTATAAACGGATGCAGAGACGGCGAGTGGTCTTTAAAATAGGGGTAGTTTACGATACCTCAGTTAAGACCTTAAAAGAAATACCCCTGATAATTGAAAAAGCAGTAAAAAAAGTTAAAGATACTACCTTTGATCGGGCCCACTTCTCATCTTACGGCGATTTTAGCCTGATTTTTGAAGTTGTCTTCTATGTCTTAAGCGGCGATTATAATAAGTATATGGATATCCAACAGGAGATAAACTTTCTGATCAAAGAAGAGTTTGAAAAACAAAAAATCGAATTTGCCTTTCCTACTCAGACCGTATATTTAAATAAGTAAGCTAGATTTTATTGATGAATATCTACTTAGTAGTTATCCTGGCTATCCTTATCGGCAATTATCTCCTGAACTTAATCGTTGAGTTACTTAACTTAAACTCTTTAAACAGCGAATTGCCGGAGGAGTTTGCCGGTTACTATGATTCGGCCAAGTACCAGAAGTCTCAAAGATATTTAAGAGACAATACTACTTTTAAGCTGATTGAGACCAGCTTTATGACCCTTCTGGTCTTACTGCTTATCTTAGGCGGCGGTTTTAATTTTATCGATCAGCTGGCCCGAAGTTTTAACTTAAATCCTATTCCGACCGGACTTATCTTTATCGGGATTTTATTCTTATTGCTGCAGATTATTGAGATTCCTTTCTCAATCTACCATACCTTTGTGATTGAGGAAAAATACGGCTTTAACCGTACTAGCCTTAAGACATTTATTCTGGATATCCTAAAGAGCTGGCTACTATCAATTATTATCGGCGGGATACTTCTTTGGCTAGTCCTCTGGTTTTTCATCAAGACCGGAGAGTTAGCCTGGATTTTTTGCTTCTTAGGGGTAACTCTTTTTGAATTTTTCTTAATTTTTATTGCTCCGATTGTAATTATGCCTCTTTTTAATAAGTTTATTCCCTTAGAAGAGAGTGAATTAAAAGAGGCCATTGAAACTTATGCTAAGTCTGAGAAGTTTAAATTAAAAGGCTTATTTAAGATGGATGGTTCCCGGCGTTCCACTAAATCAAATGCTTTTTTTACCGGATTTGGTAAGTATCGGCGAATTGTCCTCTTTGATACTTTGATTAAAAACCAGGAAGTGGATGAATTAGTATCAGTCTTAGCCCATGAGATGGGGCATTATAAAAAGAAGCATATTTTAAAGATGATGTTAATCTCTATTTTGGCTAACGGGTTGATGTTCTTTATCCTCTCATTTTTTATCAACAATCCCCATATTTTCGCTGCTTTTAAGATGAAAGAGCTTTCAATCTATGCTAGTCTTTTATTCTTTAGTTTTCTCTATACCCCGATTAATCTGATTCTTTGCTTAGGGGTAAATTTTCTCTCGCGAAAACACGAATATCAAGCTGATGATTATGCCGTTACCACTTACGGGAAACCGGCGGCTTTTATTTCAGCTTTAAAAAAGTTAACTGTTGATAATCTGGCTAATTTGACTCCTCATCCCTGGAAGGTCTTTATTGCTTATAGTCATCCTCCGGTTCTGGCCAGAATTAAAGCCTTAAAAAAGAGCCTCTAAAATACCCTTATTTGGGGTAAAAAGGTGGGTTTTCAGGGGGTAAGTAAGTATATATACTATATACATATATAATTGCTTGGAGGGCTAAAAAGCCTAACATTAGCCTAATAAACCTTAATCAAGAAATGGGCTATATCATTCATGTAGATATGGATGCCTTTTTCGCGGCAATTGAGCAGCGGGATAATCCTGCTCTTATTGGCAAGCCGGTAGTAATCGGAGCTGACCCTAAAGCTGGCAAGGGTAGAGGAGTGGTTTCAACCTGCTCTTATGAGGCCAGAAAATTCGGCAT
>CAYVYJ010000004.1:0-107218 GCA_964455085.1 uncultured Planctomycetia bacterium | reverse complement strand
ACGGAACAACAGATTTTAAGTCTGTGTTGTCTGCCAATTCCAACACCCCGGCATATTTTATTGCTTACGATTTTTATTTTGGAGGCGTGGGCCGGATTTGAACCGGCGCGTAGCGGTTTTGCAGACCGCTGCCTTACCACTTGGCTACCACGCCGCTATATGCTGCCACTTCGTTATGTTTCTTTTTTAAAAATTAAGGGAGAAAACTACTTCTTCTCTTTTACTTTTATCTTGCCGTTTTTAATTTCCCTTAAGGCATTATCCAAAACTTTTTCGCTTGGTTTCTCAATCAAAGGTTTCTCCCCGTCAGCTAAAACGATTGCCCTCTTTGCGGCCAGAACAGTTATCTTATAAATCGACCCGTTGCTTGCTTCTAGAAGTTTCTCTAAAGGAATGCTTGCCTTTTCCATATTAATTCTCCGAAGGTTTAACCCCCTGTTAGAATTTATTTAGTCTTGCCTAAAACAATCTCTTCTAACTGTTTTAAAGTATTTTTTATATTGCGGTTTATTACTAAATAATCATAGTATTTGGAAAATTGCAACTCTTTTTTTGCCAGTTTCACTCTTTTTTGTATAGTCCCTTTTTTCTCAGCCCGTTTCTTCATCCGCCGGTAGAGTTCTTTTTTTGTCGCTGCAGCCAGAAAAATAGTCACCACCTTTTTTATCTTAGCATCCTTTTTAAGAACCATCCCCCCCTTAACATCAATGCATAAAATAAGGCCTTTGTTCCCTTTTTTAGCTAATACATAGAGAATCTTTGGTGTACCATAGTAACTGTCTAGTACCTTTTGACTCTCGAGAAAAAATCTTTTCTTCTTTAATCTCAAGAATTCTTCTTCATTGACAAAGAAATAATCTTTACCCTCTTTTTCTTGAGGCCGCTTTGTGCGGGTAGTAACCGTTATGCCTCTTATGAAAGTTTTTTTTATCTGATCCTTAGAGAATAACTTTTCAACTATCGTGGTTTTACCGGCTCCGCCCGGCCCAGAAATAACAAAGACTTGTGGATTTTTCATTCTATGTTCTGCGCCTGTTCTCTTATCCTTTCTAAATAATTTTTCCCCTCTACTATTAAAAGCGCCGGGATCCTCTTTTTAGTTTTACTAGACGCTGCGTTCAACTCCCTTAGAATTTCTTGGGTTAAGAAATCTATTGACTTCCCCTTGGTTGACTCCCGCTGGGAATTAATCTTACTCTCTAGTTTGGTAGTGTAAAATGCCATCAAAGAAAGTTCCTCATCGATGTCATCCTTACCATTATCCATCTTGCTGAGTTTAGGCGTCTGTCTTTTAATTCTCTTTATGTTGCTCTTGAGTTTAGCCAGGTTCGCTATCATCTCTCTTTTTATCGCCCGGCCCTCTTTTTCTTTAAATTTTATAAGTTGCCCTAGGGCTTCCCGTAGGGCAGAAAGAATAAGAGTCTTGTCGCCTCGGCTCCTCTGCCCCCAAACTATTGCCTGAGGTAAGTTCAGGATATCGCCTATATTGATATCTAACCCTAAATTATATTTCTTCCTCAAAGCCTTTATCTGCCTAATATACTTAGCAATTGTTTTCTGATCAATGTATACCTTCTTTGTGTGGGGTTTAGCTGAAAAAATAAAGGCTTCGATCTTCCCCCGTTGCACTCTCTTCTTTATCCTCCGCTTAATTTTTTCTTCCAACAAAATATCTTCCGGGGGTAAGTTGTGAACGTAAATATCCCGATACTTAAAATTCAAAGAGCGTAAAATTACTTGGACCGACTGATCCCCTTGGCTCCTTTGAGCAGTAGCATAAGCAGTCATTGATTTCACGCCCAAACCTCTTTGCTGGTATTGTGCGAGGCTATGGTTTTTACAGGGTAAAGATCGTAAACCACCTCACCGGGTTCAAACCAAAGCTTTATCTCTCGTTCTGCCTCTTCGCTACTACTGGAGGCATGAATAACATTTTCGAATAAACCCATAGTCAAAATCCTTCCGTAGGCGCCGCGGATACTTACCGGATCAGCTTCTTCAGGATTAGTTGCTCCGGCTATCTTTCGAACTTTACCAATCGCCTTCTCCCCCCAGTAAATAAGAGCCATAACCCGATTATCCCCGTGAAGCTGGCCAGTAATATACCTGGTTAGTACCGGATAGAACGGTTTCTGTTTAAGATGCGCATAATGTTTATCGGCTAAGGCGGCATCAACCTTTAACACTTTGGCTGCGATTATCTTCAGCTTAGTTTCTGAAAGCCGGCTTAAAATGTTACCGGTAAGGGATTTCTTCAACCCGTCGGGTTTAATAATAACAAGTGTTGCTTCATCTTCCATTCCCTAACCCTCCTTTAATACTAACAAAACTTTACCTAATTAGAGAGTCTCCTCTAACCAGGTTTACTTTAATCTTTTAATAATTCTCTCTAAATCTTCCAAGCTATAATACTCAATAACAATTTTACCATGATTATTTCTCTTGTTGGATATTTTAACCTTGGTCCCCAGCGATTTCTGTAGCCTCTCCTCCACCTCAAGAATAAAAGGATCTATTACCTTTTTCTTAGGTGAGACTGACCGGACTTTTTTTTCGATTTCTCTAACTGATAGACCCTGGCGTAAAATTTGATGGAACAATTTCTCTTGAGCCTGGAGCTTCTCTACTCCTAAGATCGTCCGGGCCTGAGTCCTGGTAATTATCCCCTTCTGTAAAGCTTGCTTTATATTATCAGGTAACTTAAGCAATCGCAAGGCATTAACAACTGTAGTCTTATCCTTACCTACAAACTGAGCAACATCTTCCAAGGAAAATTCAAACTCGCTGATTAAACGCCGGAAGGCCTGGGCTTCTTCGATCGGGTTTAGGTCCTGTCGTTGAAGGTTTTCAACTATAGCCAGAATAAAAGCATCTTGATCGTTAAGTTCTTTAATTATTGTTGGTATCTCCTTGAGCCCCAACGACTTAGCTGCTTGATATCTCCGCTCACCAGCTACCACCTCATAACTTCCATCAGCAACAGTTCTTACCACGATCGGCTGGATAAACCCTTTCGCCTTAATCGATCGGGTTAACTCCTCCAACTCCTTCTCACCCACTTCTTGACGTGGTTGATGCTTGGCCGGTCTTATTTTGTCCAAAGACAAATGAGTAAACTCTCGCGGTAAGATCGCCGCGGTCTTCTTAGGAATAAGTGCATCTAAACCTCTTCCCAAAACTTTCTTCCCCATTGTTAACTCCTTATCTTTATCCGGTTAAAGAGGGTTCCCTATCAACCGGACTTGCTAATTGGTTAAGTTCTAAACTCTCCTTTAATATCTCTTGAGCTAAATTTAAGTAGGCTTTAGCACCCACGCAAGCCGGATCGTAAAAAAAGATCGGCTTACCAAAACTAGGAGCCTCAGCAAGTTTTATATTCCGGGGTACAATAACCTTTAAGGTTTTTTGCTGGAAAAAGCTTCGTACCTCCTCTATCACCTGTAAAGTAAGCCGGGTACGAAAATCAGCCATAGTGAGGAGAACCCCCTCGATCTCTAATGAAGGATTTAATCTTTCACGAATTAACTCGACAGTATGGATTAATTTGGAAATTCCCTCTAAGGCATAGTATTCACATTGTACTGGGATAACCAAGCTATTCGAAGCAACTAAAACATTTACCGTAAGCAGGCCTAAAGAAGGCGGCGCATCAATAATAATGTAGGAAAAATCATTCTTTATCTCCTCCACCCTTTGGCTTAATCGCAATTCTCTATTCTCAGTATTGACTAATTCAACTTCTCCACCGGTAAGCGAAATGTCTGAAGGGATAATCTGTAATTGCGGCCATTTAGTAGGATAAATGCTCTCGGACAAAAGAGCTTTGTCCATAATTACATCATAAATAGAGTTTTTCCCTTGGCTGTCAAATCCTACTCCGGAAGTAGCATTACCCTGAGGGTCCATGTCAATCAGTAAAGTTTTTTTATTCCCCAGGCCTAAAAACGAGCTTAAATTAATCGCTGTGGTCGTCTTACCAGTACCACCTTTTTGATTACAAATGCCGATTATTTTGCCCATTTTAGTTTATGGCTGCCCTTGCGTTTTCACGTGAAAACTTCATGCTCCTATGGAGTACTAGAAATTTCCACGTGGATCTCTCCAGTGCCTTTGTTCGCAGGAGAGAGACACGTGAAAACCTCGTGCTCTCATGGAATTCTAGAGGTTTCCCCGTGGATCTCTTCAGTGCTTTTGCTCACAGGGGGAGATGCACGTGGAAACTGCCCTACCCCCAGAGCAATTGATAAAAATGAATGTTTCCAGCCCTGTTTTGATATCAGCTAGTAATTTCCTCAAACAGCTAGGTCTTCAATAGCTTACTAGTCTATACTCAAAAGGCTGAAACTTGTACCTATTGTAATAAAAAAAACCGCGACTGTCAAGTTCTTTGTGTTTTCACGTGAAAACCTCGTGTTTTTAGGGGATGATAGAGGCTTCCACGTGGATCTCCCCAGTATTTTTGTTCACACGGGAGAGACACGTGAAAATCAGTGTGTTTTCACGTGGAAACCTACCCGTTTTCACGTGAAAACTTGATGCTCTTATGGAGTGCTAGAGGTTCCCGCGTGGATCTCTCCAGTACTTTTACTGGCATGGGAGATGTGTAAGTGGAAATTTGCTCGTTTTCACGTGAAAACCTCGTGCCCTCATGGAACGATAGGGGTTTCCACGTGGATCCCTCCATTGCTTTTAATCACGTGGGAGATACACGAAAAAATCAGGTTTAGGGTTTGTTTCGGGCTAGACGAACTTGATGAGACAAAGTAAATAAATTCTGAATAAGCCAATATAGGGTTAGGGCTGAAGGAAAGGTGTAAAAAATAACTCCGATAAATACTGTAAAAAACAATCCCATTGATTTCTGTTGCGAGGGAGTAGTGGGGGAGGAGGTAGTAATTCTTTGCTGTAAAAGCCCAATAGCCACTAAAAGAATCGGAAGGAGATTCAAGTAGCTTAAAGGACCAGGCAAGGGGAGTTTACAAAAGCGATCCGGCTGGGAAAGATCGTTAATCCATAAGAAATGAGCGCCTCTTAGCTCTACAAAACGAAAAACAATCTGGTAGAAAGCCATAATTACTGGAAGCTGAAATAGCAAAGGTAAACATCCACCCAGAGGATTTATCTTGTATTTTCGATATAATGCAATGGTTTCTTTTTGTAACTTCTGGGGATTATCCTTATGCTTGGCTTTTATGGCTTCGACTTCCGGCTGAATCTGCTGCATTTTCCGCATAGCTAGGGTACTCTTAGATGTAAAGGGGAAGAGGAGTAAAGAAACTGAGACTGAGAAGAAAACAATGCTTAAGCCCCAATTCTTGGTCAACAAATAAAAAAGGTAGAGAAGTTTTATCATCCCCACACCAATGACATGAAAGAAACCATAGTAGATAACCCCTTCTAGCCCAAAGGGTTTTAGCTCTTTGGCAATTTGAGGTCCAACATAAACCAGAATTTGTTCCGGTGGAGAAAAAAGATATAAGTGCCCTTTTTTCTTCTCCTTTAACCACTTGAATTTATAGTCCCCTTTGAGCAATGAAAAACAATAATAGCGATCCCGGGCTCCGGCGAATTCAACACTATTATAGGTATTATCTTTCATTTTTTGTGCTGAACTTCTTTTTATGACCTGGCCACGGGAATAAAAAACCTCCTGATATCTTTGGTCTAACATATTGGGGCGTAAAGAGTTCGAGAACAGAACTAGCGGTTCCGAAGGAGGGGGATTGAGAGTTATTCCTAAACTATAGCCCTCAAAGACAAATGCTTTGCGCTGGCCTCCCGGCCCAATAAATTCAACTCCTTTATTACTGATATTGGCAGTGAATTGCTTAGCCTGGTCTTGGGGCAAAAAGCCGATATTCTGGAAAGGAAGTTCGTTGGCTGGATCACCGATAGCAATTTTTTTTATGTAACCGCCTAAGGGAGAGTATGTTATAACAAAATTACCTATGACTGCTTGAGGGAGATCAATCGATTCAGTTGATTCTTCTAAGATTAGGGGAGAAGGCTGGGAAGAAATTTGCCTAGGTTGCGAAGAAACTTGGTCTTCTCGAGAATATTCTTTCCTATCTTCTTGCGGCGGAAGTTGTTGCGGCACGAATCGTGCAACCAACTGGGAATAGACCATAAAAAAAACTAAGGTTACAACAAAGGCTAAGAAAAACCGCTTTTCCATAATTATTTTAAAAGGTCGATCCCCCCCTTGGCAAAAGGGTTGCAACGGAGGAGGCGAAGTAAGGTAAATTTCAAAGCTTTAAAAAATGGGTACTGCAAAAAAGCTTGTTGGGAATATTGGGAACAGGTAGGAAAGTAAATGCAGCGATCGGGAAATGCCCCAGAAACTGAACGATAAAGCCTTAAAAAAAAGAGCGCTACCTGTCTCATAAACTGAGCTTTTTTCGGCCTTTTTTCCTTCTGCGCTTTATGATTTTCTTGCCGCCAGCACTTGCCATTCGGGCCCGAAATCCTTTTTTTTTCTTACCTTTTACTTTGGTTGGTATCTTAATATTCTTTTTCATAGCTGAAATTTTAACATATATTGTTTTTGTGTCAACTATAAAAATGTTGCAAAGAAAATTTATTGCGGTATAATTATTTTCGCCTCGCTAGATAGGTGTGAATAAGTTGTGAATTTTGTGAATCTTCATTAAAATGGCGGAACAAATTTGGCAAACCTGTAAAGGGAAACTTAAAAGTATTCTAGGTGAAACTTCTTTCGACACCTGGATTGCGCCGCTTAATTTAAAAATAATCGATCAGACCTCTTTAACCCTGGAAGCTCCGGATATTTTTTTTAAAAACTGGGTGGAAAGTCGCTACCTTCCTCAAATAAAGCAGGTTTTAAACGAGGTGGCTCAAAAAGATCTTGAAGTGACCTTTAATGTAAACCCCGGCCTGCTTAAAAAAAAGACTAATAAAATTTTTAAGACAATCCAGCAAAGTTTCCGCGAAGAACCTCAAGATTCTTTACGTTTAAACCCGCGATTTACTTTTGACAATTTTATTGTGGGAGCCTCAAACCGAATGGCCCACGCTGCTTCCCTGGCTGTCGCTAATGCCCCGGGTAAATCATATAACCCGCTGTTTATTTATGGAGGAGTAGGGTTAGGTAAAACACACCTTATGCAGGCAATTGCCCACCAGATTCTCTCAAAAGGGTCATCATTAAAAGCAAAATATACTTCTTCGGAAAAATTCACTAATGAACTTATTTTTTCCATCCGTAACCGCTCAACTGAAAAATTCCGCCAAAAATATAGAGATAGTGACGTTATCTTAATTGATGATATACAGTTTCTGGCTGGGAAGGAAGCTGCCCAGGAAGAGTTTTTCCACACCTTTAATGTCTTATATGATCACTACAAACAAATTATTGTTTCATCTGATAAACCACCAAAAGAAATTAGTAAATTAGAAGAAAGATTGATCTCCCGGTTTAATTGGGGGCTGGTAGTGGATATTCAACTACCTGATTTTGAAACCCGGGTGGCTATTTTACAGAAAAAATTAGAGAAAGATCCGATAAAAATCGACCCTGATGTTATTCATTTTATTGCCGAAAATATCACCACCAATATAAGGGAATTGGAGGGAGCTTTGGTAAGAATTATCGCTTACTCTTTAATTGAGAATAAGCCAATAAGTTTAGAGCTGGCTAAAGAAATTTTAAAAGATATGGTTAAAGAGATCTATAAGCGGGTGACTCCTGATACTATCCTGGTTAAAGTGGGGAATTACTTTGGGGTGAGTAGGGAAGATTTAAAAAAGAAGAAGCGGAATAAAACCCTAGTACTTCCCCGACAAGTCGGGATGTACTTAGTCCGGGAATTAACTGAGCTGTCCCTACCGGAAATTGGGAGTTTTTTTGGGGCTAAACACCATACCACAATTCTTTATGCTTGTAAAAAGATGAAGAGAGAGTGTGAGAAGAATAAAAAGTTAAAACTATCTATTGATAGCCTTACACAAGAAATTAAGAGTTTATGAAGAGGTTAGTGAATAAAATATTTATTTTTAGTGTTGGTTCTGATAAAATATTCACCTCTTAACAGAAATCACAACAACTACTACTATTACTACTATGAAGTTTATTATTAATAAAGATATATTAGTAGAGAACTTATTAAAAGTGTTAGGACCTACCACAACTAAACAAAACTTTCCTTTATTAGGTAGTGTTTTAATAACTGCTACAAAAAATAACTTAAAGTTTACCACTACAGATTTAGATACATCGATAATATCTCTACAAACCAATAAAGTATTGGAGACTGGGCAGATAGCTATCCCAATGAAAAAATTTCTTTCAATTGTTCGCGAACTTCCCCCTCAGGAGATCACTATCGAAAAAATCAAAAACAACCTTTTAATAAGGTGTGAAAATATTGAGTTTAAAGTGGGGGTTTTAAACCCTGAAGAATTTCCCCAAATTCAAGAGAAGGGGGGTGTGTCTCTTATTAAGTTAGACCCTCAAGAATTAGGGGGGATGATTAAATTAACTTCCTTTTGTGTTGGTCACGAGGATAGTAATTATGTTTTAGGGGGTATCCTTTTTGAGATAGAGGAGAATAAAATAAAATTAATTTCCACTGATGGAAAGAGGCTATCTTTTATTTGGCGGAAACTACCCCCCAAGCAACCGGGGTTAACCTCGAAAATATCCTTTATTCTTCCAGCCAAAGCTGTGGCTGAATTACATAAACTAATAAAAGAGACTGGGGAGGAGGTGTATTTATCAGTGGAGGAGAACCGGGTTGGTTTTGATTTTAAAAACACTTATTTTGTTGCCCGGCCAATAGAAGGGGAATTCCCTAACTACTCTCAATATATCCCTAAAGAAGGAAAAGATAAGTTAAAGGTTGATCGAAAAAAGCTACTTTTTGCCTTTAAAAGGGCGAGCTTGCTCTCAACCAGTGATTATCAAGGGGTAAAGCTAGAGCTGAAAAAAGACAACCTAACTATTTATAAAAGCACCCCTCAATTAGGGGAGGTAAAAGAAGTGGTGGCTGCCACCTATAGCGGAGGGCATCTAGAAATTGGGTTTAACCCTAACTATTTAATCGACATTTTAAAAAACCTTGAAGATGAAGAGGTTTGTGTTGATTTTTTTGGGGCCGATAAACCTGCGGTGTTGAGAAAAGAAAGATATGTTTACTTGCTCCTTCCCATGAAACCATAATTCTTTATGGCTACACACATAAAACACTTACTGGATAAGTTTTTAGACAAGAAAAGAGTAGAATGTGTAAAACAAAGCAAAATACAACAGATTGTAAATCAGTTTTTAAACTCTAAGGCTCAAGGAGGTATTTACCTAAAAGGGGTAGTTAAAGATATGCTGGTTTTTAAAGCCGATTCCTCGAGTCTCCGTTATGATTTCCAGTTAAAAAAAGATAAAATACTAAACAAAATCCGAGAAGAGTTTCCTCAGGTTAAAGAGATAAAGATAGAGATAAGCTAAAAATGGCAAAAACCCAAAAATACGACGCAACCACCATTCAAGTTCTTGGCGGCATCGAAGCAGTAAGAAAGAGACCGGCAATGTATATCGGCGATACTTCAACCCGGGGGTTGCATCATTTAGTCTACGAGGTGGTTGATAATTCTATTGATGAGGCTTCAGCCGGGTATTGCGATAAGATAAAAGTTACAATCCATACCGACAATAGTGTCTCTATAGAAGATAATGGACGGGGTATCCCGGTAGGAGTTCATAAGAAAATAAAGAAGCCAGCTTTAGAAGTGGTTCTTACTACTCTTCATGCTGGTGGTAAGTTCGATCACCGGGTTTATAAGGTGAGCGGAGGGCTACATGGAGTGGGGGTTAGTTGTGTTAATGCCTTGAGCGAATGGTTAGAGGCTGAAGTAAAAAGAGAAGGGAAAGTTTACCACCAGAGCTTTGAACGGGGGCAGACCAAAACCAAACTAAAAGTAATCGGGAAAGCCAAGACTACCGGAACCAAAATTACCTTTAAACCCGATACCAGTATTTTTTCGGTTCAAGAGTTTTCTTCTGATGTTCTTGCCCAGAGATTAAGAGAACTGGCTTTCTTAAACAAAACCATAGAAATAATTCTTGCTAACGAGAGTAAAGACAAGGAGGTTGTCTTTAAATTTAAGGGGGGAATTGTTTCTTTTGTTGAATACCTTAACCGGAACAAAGACCCTTTGCATAAGAAGATTATTTACTTCCAACGAGAAAAAGATGGTATCGCGGTTGAGGGTGCGCTGCAGTATAATAACGGTTACAAGGAGACCATTTATTCTTTCGCCAACAACATTAATACTGTCGAAGGAGGGACTCATTTAAGCGGGTTTAAAACCGCTCTCACCCGAGCCCTTAATCAATACGCCAGAGGGAAGAAACTTCTGAAAAACCTTAACAATATTTCCGGAGATGATGCCCGGGAAGGAATTTGCGCGGTTGTAAGCGTTAAAATACCTAACCCTCAGTTTGAAGGGCAAACTAAGACCAAACTTGGTAACTCCGAAGTCGACGGGTTAGTTAACTCGATCGCTTTTGAGGCTTTGGGTTCTTTTTTTGAAGAGACTCCTTCAGTGGCTAATAAGGTAGTGCAGAAAGCAGTCTTAGCAGCCCAGGCTCGGGAAGCTGCCCGAAAAGCTCGGGAGCTAACTCGCAGAAAAGGGGCTCTAGATGCAGCCAACTTGCCGGGCAAACTAGCCGATTGTTCTGAACGGAATGCTGAATTTGCTGAGATCTATATTGTCGAAGGTGAGAGCGCTGGTGGTAGCGCCAAGCAAGCCCGGGATAGAAACTTCCAGGCTATTTTACCGATCAAGGGTAAGATTCTTAATGTTGAGAAAGCTCGCTTGGATAGAGTTTTGGGCAGCGAGGAGATCAGAACCATTATCGGAGCTTTAGGAACCGGAGTGGGCCAAGACCTTGACCTTTCCAAGCTACGTTACAATAAGGTAATTATTATGGCTGATGCTGACGTTGATGGGTCACATATCCGGACCCTTATCTTAACCCTTTTCTACCGCCACATGTTACCCTTAGTAGAGGGTGGGCATATTTATATTGCTCAGCCACCTCTCTATCGGATTAAGAAAAAGGGGTGGGAAGAGTATATCCATACTGAAAAGGAGATGAATGAGATTATCCTGTCACTGGGAGCTAAATCAGCCAAACTTAAAAAGGTTAAAAAAGGCGGGAAGGTTTTTACCCAAAAAGAGCTGGAGAAAATAATCCAAAATATCATTACTATCGAACAACTAGAGGTATCTTTAGAGAGAAAAGGAGTCCCCTTTAAACAATATATCCGGGCAATTGATTTGAAGAAGAAGAGATATCCGGCCCATAAGATATCAGTTCAGCAGAAACCAGTCTTTTTATTTAAAGAAGATAAGCTGGCTTCTTACGGTGAGATAGAAGAGTTAGACCATATAGAGATTTATGAGTCTCACGAGATAAAGAAGATTAATGAAGCCTTTATTAAGGTAGGAACTGGGATAGAGGGTTACCTGCCTCAAGATAAAGATTTATTTATTCTGGTTAATGCAGAGAGCGGGGAGGAGATAAGTTGCAATAATTTAAAAGTAGTCTTGGCTGAGGTGCGCAAACTAGCTACCAAGGGGATGAGTATCCAGCGTTATAAAGGGTTGGGTGAGATGAATCCTGAACAGCTCTGGGAAAGCACGATGGATCCCCAGAAAAGAACTTTGGTGAAAGTGACTCTTGAAGATACAGTAGAGGCAGACAGTATCTTTACCATCTTAATGGGCGATCAAGCTCAGCCTCGGCGAGAATTTATCCAGACCTTTGCCCACGAGGTGCGAAATTTAGATGTTTAAGGGATATTAAACAATAGATGATGGCAGAAGGTTTTAAAGAAAAAATTATCAGTAAATATTTAGAAGAGGAGATGAAAGAATCCTACCTCTCTTACGCTATGAGCGTAATTGTCGGCAGGGCTCTTCCCGACATCAGAGACGGTCTGAAGCCAGTACAGCGAAGGATTCTTTACGCTATGCAGGAGTTACACCTGCGCTACAATCAGGCCCACAAGAAGTGTGCTCGCATCGTAGGTGAGACCTTAGGTAAGTATCACCCCCACGGGGATATAGCTGTATACGATGCTTTAGTGAGGATGGCTCAGGATTTTTCTTTGCGCTATCCTTTAATCGATGGCCAAGGTAACTTTGGCTCTATTGATGGAGACCCACCGGCTGCTATGCGTTATTCCGAGGCCCGGATGTTTCGGATAACCGACTATATCTTACAAGACATCGACAAGAAGACAGTTAAATTTTTTCCTAATTTTGACAATTCTTTGGTTGAGCCAGAGGTCCTTCCTTCGCTATTACCCAACATGTTGCTTAACGGTGCAAGTGGTATTGCTGTTGGTATGGCAACTAATATACCACCACATAACTTGGGGGAAATTTGTGATGCTTTAATCTACTTAATCGATCAACCCAAGGCTTCGGTAAAAGACCTTCATAAGTATGTCCGGGGGCCGGACTTTCCTACCGGCGGTGCAATTTGTGGACGGAGCGGTATTCTTAATATGTACAAGGAAGGTCGCGGTAAGCTTGCGGTGAGGGCTAAAGCAACTGTTGAAATGGACAGGAATAAGGCTCAGATTATAATCACCGAGATTCCTTATCAGCTTAACAAGACTACCTTAATGGAGCAGATAGCCAGGCTTATCACCAGCAAAAGAGTAGAGGGGATATCTGACCTACGTGATGAGTCAGGCAAGGAAGGGGTAAGGGTCGTAATCGAGCTTAAGCGCGATACCCAAGCCGAGATAGTTCTAAATCGACTCTATAAACATACTAGTATGGAGACAACTTTTGGGGCTATCTTCTTGTGTCTGGTAAATCGCAAACCCCAAATTCTGGACTTGAAGGAAATGCTTTTCCACCATATTAATTTTCGCAAAGAAGTTATTGTCCGGAGAACCCGGTTTGAGCTTGATAAGGCCGAACGAAGGGCCCACATTTTAGAAGGGCTAAAGATTGCCCTGAAGTTTTTAGATAAGGTGGTTGAGACAATTAAAAAATCTAAAAACCCTCAGGATGCTAAGGTAGCGCTGATGAAGAAATTTAAGCTTACCGAGATTCAGGCTCAGGCAATCTTAGAGATGCAATTGCAGAGGTTATGTGCTCTGGAGCGGAAAAGAATAGAGCAAGAGTATTTAGAGTTGTTGAAGAGAATAGAATACTTGAAGTCGATACTGTCTTCTCAGAAGCGACAGGAGGCTTTAATTAAAGAGGAGTTGAAAGAGATACGAGAAAAATTTGCTGATCCGCGGCGTACTGAGATTGTAGCCCAAAGAGAAGAGATAGAGATTGAAGATTTAATCGTTGAGGAGGATATGGTTATCAGCATAACCGGCTCAGGCTACGTCAAGCGAATGCCCCTAGCTACTTATCGACAGCAAAAAAGGGGAGGTCGGGGAGTTACTGCCATGGCTACTGCTGAAGCTGATTTTGTTGAGCATCTCTTTGTTGCTTCCAGTAAAGAGACTCTTTTGTTTTTTACCAACCAAGGCAAGATTTATCCTCTCAAGACCTATGAGGTCCCTACTGGCTCACGAACCTCTAAGGGTAGAGCAATGGTCAATCTCTTAAGTCTTTCCGGTAAGGAAAAGATCACCACGGTTTTGTCAATCCAGCATTTTGACCCTGAGAAGTTTATCTTTATGGCGACCCAAAAGGGTATGGTCAAGCGGACTTCTTTGGGGCTATTTTCCAATATGCGTAAAAGCGGAATATTTGCCATAACTTTAGGGAAAGATGATAATCTGGTTGGGGCCGGAGTCTGTGACAAAGAAGAAGAGGTGATTTTAGCAACTCAAGAAGGTCTCTCGATAAGATTTAAGAGCAGCCAGATAAGACCGACCGGACGACAATCCCAGGGTGTCCGGGGAGTAAGGTTAGCCAAGAAAGATATCACTTTAGGAATGGTTTTAATTAAAAGATCCTTGAAAAAAGAAAATTTCTATCTCCTTACAGCTACCGAAAACGGCTTTGCCAAAAGAACTCCGATCCAAGAGTATCGTCTGCAATCCCGAGGGGGTAAGGGAGTAATTAACATAAAGCTTTCTTCTAAAATAGGAAAGGTCAGGGCGTTAGTTCTGGTTAGACCTGACGATGAAGTAATGTGTATTACGCAAAAGGGGATTCTTATCCGGACAAAAGTTCAGGACATCCGAGTTTCCGGCCGCTCCACTCAAGGAGTGAAGGTAATCAACTTAGAGAAAACAGACAAACTTTCTACTATCGCCCGTATCATCCCCGAAGACTAAAAAAGAAAGTTTGGTTGACAAATTAGCTGTATAATCTAAAATAGGAAACACTTTCGACCCCATCGTCTAGCCTGGTTCAGGACATCGCCCTTTCACGGCGACGGCGCCGGTTCAAATCCGGCTGGGGTCGCTTTTTATTTATATGGATAAGGAGAAAAGAAAAAAACAGCCCTGGGGAATTTTAATTTTGGGAGGATTTAATTTCTTCGTCCTTGGTTTGCTCTCTTTGAGTTTCTTCTTGCCGATTTACTTTAATCCGGTCTCTCCAGCCAGTCAGGCTCTCCGAGGTGAGTTCAATAAGATTATTTCCAGAAATCCCTTAACTACTCCCCAATTTAAAGCGATTATTTTAGCCCAAGCAATTATCGCCATAATCTTCTTGCTGTCGGGGTTGGGAATCCTTTTAAAAAAGGAGTGGGGCCGTCGGCTTACCCTTTACTTTTCCTTTTTTACGGTTATTGTAACCGCAGTCACAGCTTTATTTAATTCTTTGTCGATTAACCAAGCTATCTTACAAATAATTTATCCCGGCCTACTTATTCTTTACTTTACCAACAAAAAAGTCGAAAGCTACTTTATTACTCCGCCCGGCCCAGAAGAAAGGAGCCAGGAATAATGTGTGGTATTTTCGGATACGTCGGCAAAGGGCTGCCGATTTCTTCGGTAGTAACTGGTTTATCCCGCCTAGAATACCGGGGGTATGATTCTTGCGGAATCGCCAGTGTGGATAAGGATAAGCTCTTCCTTCGGAAAAGGCCCGGTAAAATCAGGCGGTTGTCAGAAGATTTAAGGGGCAAAATAAAGGTCAAAACTTCTCTCTGTATTTTACATACTCGCTGGGCTACTCACGGCCGGCCTAACAAGATCAATGCTCACCCCCATTTAGACAGCCAGGGAAAGATTGCTGTTGTCCACAATGGGATTATTGAGAATTTTCTTCCCTTAAAAACTCAATTAATTAAAGAAGGATATAGGTTTTTAAGCCAGACCGATAGTGAGGTCATTGTACATTTAATTGAGAAGTTTTATGCGGGATCTCTAGAAAGTGCGGTCCAAAAAGCAGTGAGTAAACTAAAAGGATCTTTTGCTTTAGGTATAGTTTCGGCTGATGAACCTGATAAGCTTGTTGCGGCGAGAAAGGCTAGTCCCCTAATCATCGGTTTGGGTGAGGAAGGTAACTTTTTAGCTTCTGATAGCCTGGCGATATTACCCTTTACTCGGAGAGTGGTTTACTTAAAGGATGAAGAGCTAGCAGTTTTAAGTAAAAAAGGAGTAAGAATATTCAGTTTTCAGAATAAGCCAATAAAACCAGAGATAGAGAATATTAAGTTGGAGGCTGAAGAGGCTGAGAAAAAGGGCTATGAGCACTTTATGCTTAAAGAAATTTTTGAACAACCAAGGGTATTGCGGGAAATTTTTTCCTTATATTGCAAGGGAGAACGAATAGATTTCCCCAACCTTAGCATCTCCGATAAATACTTAAAGAAGATAAAGAAAATCTTTATAGTTGCCTGTGGTACAGCCTATCACGCCGGTTATGTGGCTAAATATTTTTTAGAAAAATATTGTGGTCTTGATATTGAGATAGATACTTCTTCGGAGTTTCGGTACCGTAAACTTACATTAGGGGAAAACGACTTACTCTTGGCTATATCTCAATCCGGTGAGACTGCTGATACCTTAGGCGCAGTAAGAGAAGCCAAGAAGAAGAGAGTTAAGATTTTAAGTATCTGTAACGTTTTAGGCTCAAGCTTAGTTAAAGAAAGCAACGGCTTTATCGCCACCTTAGCCGGCCCAGAGATCGGAGTCGCCTCAACCAAAGCTTACACTGCCCAGGTTTTCTCACTCTATCTATTTTCGCTTTACCTGGCTAGGGTGGGGAAGACCTTAAGTGAGCCTAAGATAAAAAAAATCTTAAGCTCTCTTAAGAAAACTCCCCACTATCTGCAGGAGATATTAGATGCTAGCCCCAAGATCAGAAGGATTGCCAATAAGTTTTCTCGGTTTGGGTCTTTTTTGTTCTTAGGCCGCGGCCTAAACTATCCTTCAGCTCTGGAAGGAGCTTTAAAGTTAAAAGAGATCTCTTACATTCCAGCCGAAGGTTATCCTGCCGGTGAGATGAAACACGGCCCGATTGCTTTAATTGATGAATATCGGGCAGTTGTCTGTATCGCTCCTGCCGATGAATTGTATGAGAAGATGGTTTCTAACATGCAAGAAGTAAAGGCTAGGAAGGGTAAGATTTTAACTATATTAAGTGATGAGGACCAGGAGGCCAGCACTTTAAGCAGCCAAATAATCTATATTCCTCAAGTTGTCAATCAGGACCTAAGCCCTTTTTTAGTTGCCGTAAGCCTACAGCTGTTTGCTTACTTTGTGGCTAAGAATCGCCGCTGCGAGATAGACCAGCCCCGGAACCTGGCAAAATCAGTTACCGTAGAATAAGCAAATTAAGATGTTATACCTGGTAGCTACTCCGATTGGTAATTTAGAAGACATTACTTTAAGGGCGATCCGTATCTTAGGCGAGGTCGATTTTATTTTAGCTGAGGATACCCGAAAGACCGGGCTGCTCTTAAAACGCTTAGGGATAAAAAAAGATTTAGTTAGTTTTTATGAACACAATGAAATAAGAAAGATACCTTTAGTAATCGAAGAGTTAAAGAAGGGTCGAGACATCGCTTTAGTCTCATCAGCCGGCACTCCCACCATCTCTGACCCCGGGTATAGATTAGTAAAAGTCTGCCGCCAAGAAGGAATACCAATTACTTCTTTGCCCGGACCATCAAGTATTATTAATTGCTTAAGCTTGACTTCAATACCTCATGATAAGTTTGCCTTTTTAGGATATCTACCGCGCAAAAATAATGCCCGAAAGAAACTACTTAAAGAGCTAGGGGGATGGGGGATTACTTTGGTTTTTTTCGAATCTCCCTATCGAGTTCTAGCTTCCTTAAAGGCAATTGCTGAGGTCTTCGGCCCTTGCCGAATAGTTATCGGCCGTGAAATGACCAAGCGGTTCGAGGAGGTCTTAGAGCTAGGAATAGAGGAGGCGATAAGCTATTTTAGCCAGAGGAAGCCCAGGGGTGAGTTTGTTTTGGCTGTTGATAATGGCAACTGTTTTTCTTGACAAAGTCTCTAATTTAGGGTATAAACTATGTAGCCTTTAAGTCGGTCCAGTGAGGCCGACAAGGACATATTATGAGAAACCTTAGAGAATCTCAAAAAGTGGGCCGTTTTAGCATGAAGCTGGAACGGTTTTTTTATTTTTATGGGTAGTCAGAAGGAAAAAAAGAAAATATTCTCTCCAGACGACATTAAGAGGACGCTCTACCGTCTCTCTCACCAAATTCTAGAGAAGAGCCCTAATGCAGGTCTATTAGCTTTGGTCGGCATTCAGACTCGGGGGGTTCACCTGGCTAAACGCATTCAAGCCATCATAAAAGAGATCAGTGGAGTTGAAGTTCCTTTGGGGGTTTTAGATATTACTCTCTACCGGGATGACTTAACTGCTATTGGACCTAAGCCAATAGTTAAAGAGACTAAGATTAACTTCGACTTGGGCGAAAGAATAGTAGTTCTTGTTGATGATGTTCTTTATACCGGGCGAACTGTCCGGGCAGCCTTAAATGAAATTATGGATTTTGGTCGGCCTAAACGGGTAGAGTATTTAGTTTTAGTAGACAGGGGCTATCGGGAGCTACCGATAAGAGCTGACTATGTTGGAAAAAATATTCCTACTTCCCGAAGAGAAGTGGTTGAGGTAAAGCTTAATGAGTGTGATGCAGTTGATGAAGTGGTAGTAACCGGAGAGAGTAATTAAATGGAAGAGTGGCAGAAAAAGCACATTTTAGCGATTAAGGATTTCAGCCGTCAGGAGCTGGAAGTAGTATTTTCCCTAGCCAATTCTTTTAAAGAGATTTCCCAAAGAGAGGTCAAGAAAGTTCCGGCCCTAAGAGGAAAGACTATTGTTAATCTGTTTTTTGAGAACTCAACCCGGACCCGGACATCTTTTGAACTGGCTGCCAAACGCTTAAGTGCTGATGTGGTGAATTTCTCATCTTCATCAAGCAGTTTAACCAAGGGTGAGACCATAATTGACACGATCAAGAATTTAGAGGCCTACCATCCAGATATTATGATAATTAGAATCGGCTTGGGAGCATCTTTAGCTTCTCTGACCAGCTATACCCAAGCTAGTATTATTAATGCTGGGGACGGAAGGAATGAACACCCAACCCAAGCTTTTCTAGATATGTTTACGGTTCAGGAAACCAGAGGGAGCCTGGAGAACTTAAAAGTCTTAATCGTCGGCGACATAGCTCACTCTCGGGTAGCCCGTTCTAATATCTTTGGTTTTCAGAAATTCTCCTCATCAGTAACAGTCTGCGGGCCAAGCACGCTTATCCCCTTTGAGTTTCAGAAGCTGGGGGTTAAAGTGTCACATGATTTAGATAAGGAGATAAAAGAGGCTGATGTTATTATGATGTTGCGTATCCAAAAAGAACGTCAGGGTTCTTCCTTCTTTCCTAGCCTGCGTGAATATGTCGATCGGTTCGCTTTGACCCCCGAGAGGTTTAAGAAAGCCAAAAAGAACTGCTTAATTATGCATCCCGGTCCGGTAAACTGGGGCATTGAGATAAGTTCAGGTCTTAAAGCGCAAGTTCATCCTTTGATCTTAAAGCAGGCCGAAAACGGCTTGGCTGTAAGAATGGCTGTATTGTATTTAGTAGGAACAAGGAAGAGGCAGATATGAGGATTTTAATCAAAAAAGCCCAGATCGTAAATTCTGACAAGATTATTGAAGCTGATTTATTAATCGAGAGCGGCAAGATTACTAAGATTGCTAAGAATATTTCTGGAGGTGCGGATCAGGAAATCAATGCTCGAGGCAAATACGTCTTCCCCGGTTTTATTGACTTGCACTCGCATCTGCGTACCCCGGGCCGGGAGGATGAGGAAGATCTCGTAAGCGGTTCTGCTGCTGCGGCCAAAGGAGGTTTTACTACAATTTTCTGTATGCCTAACACCCATCCTCCTATAGACAATGAAGGCTTGGCCCGCTGGGTAGTTGAAGAAAGCAGACGCCTTAACTTTATTGACATTTATCCGGTGGGAGCAATAACTAAAAATAGAGCTGGCGAAGAGCTAACTGAATTTGCAGCTTTAAAGAAAGCCGGATGCCTCACCTTAAGTGATGATGGCGACTCAATAGCCAGCAGTTTAATTTTACGCCGGGCCTATGAGTACGCCAAGATGTTCAACCTCTTGGTTATCTCACACTGCGAAGATAAACAACTAACTAATAACGGTAATATGCGGGAGAGCCTAGTTTCTTCTAAGTACGGAATCTCCGGCGTACCAGATATTGCCGAAAGTTTAGTTGTAGCTCGTGATATTGAGCTAGCTAAATATTTAGATGCTCGGATTCATCTGGCTCATATAAGTAGCGCTAAGAGTATTGAAATAATCAAAAGGGCTAAAAAGGAAGGAGTTAAAGTTACTGCTGAAACCTGTCCCCACTACTTTGTTTTAACCGTTGATGATATTGAGAAACGAAACTTCTCCGGCAACTTCAAGGTTAATCCGCCTTTGGGCGATAACGAGGACAGAAAAGCTATCCAAAAAGCCTTAGCCCAAGGAGTAATTGACTGTATCGCCACCGACCACGCTCCTCACTCTCTAGATGAGAAGGAGCTTCCCTTTGAAGCTGCTCCCCCAGGCGTGATCGGGCTAGAACTAGCCTTTTCTTTAGCCAATACTTATTTAGTAAAAGAGAAGATAATTGATTTAAAGGGTATAGCTGATAAACTTTCTGCTCAACCAGCAGCCATTGCCGGCTTAGCTGGATACGGCAGAGTTACTCTCGGGGTCCCGGCTGATTTAGTTATTGCTGACTTAGGTAAAACCTGGAAGGTAGAAGAGAAAAACATTGTTTCCAAATCTAAGAATACTCCTTTTCTAGGTCAGGAACTAACCGGGGTTATTGAATCTACGATTAAGAAGGGCAAGATTGTCTACACCCGCCAAGAAGATCAATCCTAACATTAAGCTTTGACAGGTTTGATTATAAGAGCGATAATTTAGGAACATAATAATTAATCTTTAAAAGAATTATCGAACTGATGGAGTTTGTAGCTGATTTTCATATCCACTCAAAATACTCCCGGGCTACTTCCCGGTCTATGGATATTCCTAATTTAGCTAAGTGGGCTAAACTTAAAGGAGTAGATCTTCTGGGAACCGGGGATTTTACCCACCATCTCTGGTATCAGGAGTTAAAGCGATACTTAGAGCCGGATAAAAATAGCGGGTTGTATATTTACCAAGGGATTCGGTTTATCCCCTCAGCCGAAATCTCAAGTATCTTTTCTCAAGACGGCAGCGTCTACCGGGTTCATAACATAGTTTTAGCCCCTTCTTTAGAAGTAGTCGGCGAGATCAATAAAATGCTCTCATCCCACGGCAATATTGCCTCAGACGGCCGGCCGATTTTAGGCTTAAGTTGCAAGAGGTTAGCCGAGGAGTTGTTTAAGATATCAACCGATTTGATGTTGATTCCGGCCCACATCTGGACCCCTTGGTTTTCAGTCTTTGGTTCAAAGTCCGGTTTTGATTCTTTAGAAGTTGCTTACGGAGAATATACCGAGAAAATAACTGCCCTTGAGACTGGCTTGAGTTCTGATCCAGTCATGAACTGGAGGATTTCAAAATTAGATAAGTATTCGTTAATCTCAAACTCTGATTCACACTCGCCTTCCCGGATTGGCCGGGAAGCTAATGTTTTTAATTGCCAGCTTAGTTACCAGGAGATAAAAAAAGTCTTGGAGACAAAAGATAAGGAGAAGTTTCTCTATACCATTGAGTTCTTTCCTGAGGAGGGGAAATACCACTATGATGGCCACAGAAATTGTAAGATAAATTTTCACCCCCAAGAGAGCAAAAAACATCAGGGGATCTGCCCGGTCTGTAAGAAGTCTCTGACCCGGGGAGTTTTAAGCCGGGTCGAGGAGTTAGCCGATAGGGAAGAGGGATTTGTTCCTGAGAGCGCCGTTGGCTATAAGAGCATGGTCTCTTTGGATGAGATAATTGCCGAAGTTAAGGGTGTCGGCAAGCAGAGTAAAGCTGTTGAGAGGGAATATTTAGACATAGTTTATAACTCAGGGCCGGAGTTTAAAATTTTAAATAAGATGTCAATAGATGAATTATTCGCCGGGCTGCCCGAGCGAGTAGCTGAAGGGATAAAACGGGTGAGGGAGAAGAATCTAGAAGTAATTCCTGGTCATGACGGTGAATATGGTATAATTAAAATCTTTAAAAAACAGGAAGAGAAGGCCGAAGATCAACTAAAATTATTTTAACCATGAAGGGTGCAGTAGTTTTTTATTCATTCAGCGGCAACACCAGAAAAGCTTGTTTATTTTTAAAAGAAGCGATAGGTGCTTTAGGCAGTTCTTTAGATTTAATTGATTTAAAACTTAAAAAAGAAGCAGTTCTTTTCCTTAGACAATGTCTTGATGCGGCACTTAAAGGTAAGCCTAAATTACTAGAGGTTAACTATGATTTAGGTGAGTATGACTTTGTTGTCTTTGCTTCTCCGGTCTGGGCTTTTACTTATGCCCCGGCTCTCAGGAGCTACTTAGCTAAGGTGAGTGGTCTGGATAATAAAACAGTGGCCTGCTTTTTAACCTTTGGCTCCGGAACTGGGAGCAAAAAAGCTTTAAGAGAATTAGAGAATGTCTTAAGGAGGAAAAAGGCAAGAGTTGTCTTCTCCCGGAATCTTTCGGGATCAAAGACCGGGGATAATGTCTATTTAGAGTGGTGTTTTAAATCACTTTTAAAAACCGCTTTAATTAAATAGTTTTTAACTCTTTTTTTCAAAAACGTCCCCGTAGCTCAACGGATAGAGCGTTGGCCTCCGGAGCCAAAAATGCAGGTTCGATTCCTGCCGGGGACATGCTTTTTTAGTAATCTATAGGCGCCTGTGGTTGGGCACGGTTTTTACTTATTGCAATGGTAGCCATCGGATGCAATAGGGTGAATTCTTCGAATTCAACTGCCTGCGGCAGATTGCATACGATTCCTGCCGGGGACATTTATCTAATATAAGCTGAGTGATGGGAAAAATAAATGTTGCTGTGGTTGGCGGGCATAAGGCTTCAAGAAGAGCTTACAAAATAGCTTATGAAGTAGGTGAGCTTATTGCTAAAGCTGGTTGGACCTTAATTTGCGGCGGCAGAGAAGGAGTAATGGAGGCAGCTTGTCGGGGGGCAAAAAGCCAAGGCGGTTTAACCGTAGGAATTCTCCCCAGTTCTGACGGTGAGGATGCTAATAAGTACCTGGATGTAAAGATACCCACCGGTTTAGGCTATGCTCGAAATATTTTAGTAATCAGAGCCGCTAAGGCAATAATTGCAATCAGCGGTGAGTACGGGACTTTGTCTGAAATCGCTTTTAGCTTTAATGAGGAGAAGCTGATTGTGGGGATAGACACCTGGGACATAAAGGGAATCAAAAAGGCAAAGACAGCTCAGGCAGCAATCAATTATATTAAGGATAAGGTTGGAGATGCTTAATAAAAAAGAGGTTAAGCAGTTAATCAAAGAGAAAGATTTAGTTGAGGAGTATATTAATTTAGATAAGCAGCTAACTCCTAATGGTTTTGATTTAACTGTCAGTAAAGTTTTTGAATTTGATTCTGCCGGAGCCTTAGATTTTTCTAATTCCCAGCGAGTAGTGCCCCAAGGCAAAGAATTGATGCCTAAGAAGAGGAACCAAGAGGATAAGTATGGCTGGTGGGAACTTTCACCAGGGGCTTATAAAGTAAGAACTAATGAAGTAGTCAACCTACCCAATAATTTAGCTGCTCTGGGTTTTAGCCGCACTTCTTTGTTGAGGATGGGAGCTCTTACCCAGAATGGAATCTGGGATGCCGGATTCAAAGGCCGGGGAGAGTTTATCCTGGTAGTTTCCAACCCCCAAGGAATAAATATTAAACAGAATGCCCGTTTAGTTCAGCTTATGTTTATGGGAGTTGATAAAACCGAAGAGTATCAAGGAATCTACAAACACTTGAAATAGAAGTTGGTCATGGATCAAGGCTATTTTGATTATCAGAGTGTCTCCGAGGAAAAAGATGAGTTAAATTTTAGTAAACTAATTCCCTGTCCTAGGTGTAAGAAACCAATCCCTGATGATGCAACTCTCTGCCTTTACTGCGGAGAAGCGGTAACCCCTGAAGGGAGGAGCTCAGGGGTAACTTGGGTAGTGATTTTGTTAATAATCGTGATCACTCTTTTTTTTCTACTTGGTTGAGGCTTAGCCTCAACCAGAAATAAGAACTAAAATGCCGGAATTACCTGAGGTTGAGACTATAAAACGGGATTTGGAAACAGCAATTATCAACAAAGAAATTGTTGATGTTAAGATTATCAAGAGTAAAGTTATTAAAGAGCCGGCAGTGGCTAGTTTTCGAAAGGGGTTAATTGGTGGGAAGGTTACTGCAGTCATCCGCCGAGCTAAGCTCCTAATCCTTAAATTAAACCAAGACAGGTTTCTGATTGTCCATTTAAGAATTTCCGGCTGGCTTCTCTATGGCCAGGAAGACTCAAGAGCCCGGGTCATCTTTCGGTTCTCTGACGGTAGAGTCTTAAATTATATGGATTCCCGGTTATTAGGAGAGTTGAGGTTACGCAGCGACTACCGAGATTTAAAATTCATAAAAGCCTTAGGCAAAGAAGCTTTGGACATCAGCTATCTTGAATTCAAGACGATTTTAAAATCGCGTAAGACCAGAATAAAAGCCCTGCTTCTCGATCAAACCTTAATTTCCGGTTTAGGCAATATTTACGCTCAAGAAGCTTTGTTTTTAGCTAAGATTGACCCCAGACGAGCCGCTAATAGCTTAGGAGAAGGAGAGATTAAGCTTCTCTATCAGAAGGTAGTATCAGTACTAAAGGAAGCTATAAAGTATAAGGGTTCATCAGTTGATTCCTACCGGGATCTGGGAGGAGACAGGGGCGGTATGGAGAAGCGGTTAAAAGTTTACGCCCGCAAGAATCAACCTTGTCCTGTCTGCCAGAGGCCAATAGCCAAGATATCCTTGGGCGGGCGAGGGACTTGCTTTTGTCCTCATTGTCAGAGATGAGTTACCCACTCAACTACCTTAAGAGTTTAACCCCCCCCTATATTTTTCTGGAAACTTTAAGTTGTGACTCCGAGAACAACACTTCTTTTTTATTTGCTAAATTTAAAACTGTCCTTACCTTTAAGCCTAATGATAATCTTAATCTATTCTTTAAGCAATTAGAGAACTATTCTGATCACGGGTATTGGCTGGCTGGATATTTTTCTTATGAATTTGGATATTTCTTAGAAGAAGCACATCGACTTTTAAGAAGAAAGAGCAAAACTCCTTTAGCTTGGGTTGGGGTGTGTAATAAACCCATAGAGATAAGTAGCAAGGAAAAGATCAACCAGAAATGTTCTTGTTTGCCATCATCTGGTTCTTGGTATGAAGTAAAAAACATAAGACCAAATATTAGCCCAAGAGAGTATGCTCAAAAGATAAAGAAGATAAAGCACTATCTTGAGCAAGGCCTAACTTATCAGGTTAATTTTACCTTTAAAGAGAAATTTAAGTTTTCCGGCAACCCGATTAATTTATACCTAAGATTAAGGCAGGCCCAACCCACAGCTTATTCAGCCCTGATTAACACCGGCGATGAGCAAATACTCTCTTTATCGCCGGAGTTATTCTTCAGAATCAATAAGGAGAAGATTATTACCCGGCCAATGAAGGGGACAATTAAAAGAGGGGTTACCCACCAAGAAGATTCTCAGGTGAAAGCTGATTTAAAAGTGAGTAAAAAGGTAAGAGCTGAGAACTTAATGATTGTTGATTTGTTGCGCAACGACTTAGGAAGGATATCTAAGTTAGTGCGGGCTCCCAAGTTGTTTAATATCGAGAGGCATAAGACTCTTTATCAGATGACCTCAACCATTGAGGGGAAGCTAAAGAAGAATTTAAGATTAAAAGAGGTATTTTCTTCGCTTTTTCCTTGTGGGTCAGTAACTGGAGCTCCCAAGATAAAGACTATTGAATTAATTAAAAGATTGGAGAAAGAACCTCGGGGAATCTATACTGGTGCAATCGGCTATATTGCACCAGAAGGCAGGAGCTGCTTTAATGTAGCCATAAGAACAATTAAGCTTAAAAAGGGCCGGGGAGAACTAGGAGTCGGCGGAGGAATAGTCTATGATTCAAAGGCTAAGGATGAGTATGCGGAAGCCCTGCTTAAAGCAAAATTTTTCCAAGATAGTACAATTAAAATAGGTCTTATCGAGAGCATTCTCTGGGATAAAGATAAAGGCTATTATCTTTTGGATTTACACTTAAAGAGATTGAGAAAATCCGCCCAGTACTTTTCTTATCCCTACAGCGAAAAAGAGATTAAAAAGAAATTAAAGGAGACAGCAAAGAATGAGAATAGGAATTTAAAAGTTAGATTAGTTTTGAGCTCAAAAGGAAATATTAATATCAAAAAAGAACCTGTACTTGAGATTAAAACTCCAGCTAAAATAAGAATCAGCAAAAGAAGCGTAAACCCTGATGATTCCTTTCTCTATCATAAGACTACTAGAAGAGCTTTTTATGATCAGGAGAGAAAGAAAGGCTTGGCCAAAGGATATTTTGAAACCATTTTTTTAAACCAGCGGGGCGAACTAAGTGAGGGTACAATAACCAACCTTTTTATTTTAAAGGGGAGAACACTCTATACCCCAGCAGTTAAAAGCGGGCTTTTACCGGGAGTCTTAAGAGAATATCTTTTAAGTAGCGGTGAGGCGAAAGAGAAAGTTCTCTACCTGGAAGACCTTAAAAAGGCCGATAAGATTTATCTGGGGAATTCGGTGAGAGGGTTGATCAAAGCTAAACTCGCTTGAGCTACAGGTTAATTATCCTCAGTTGAGAAAGTCATAAAATCTGGTATAATAGGTAAAGCATGAAAAAGGCATCTAGCCCTCGCCAGTTATTGGTAAAAGTCAAAAAAGTCAATAAAATCAAGGATGATGTCTTTGTTTTAAGCTTTGAGTCGCCTTTTTTAGCTAAAAATTCTTCTCCCGGCCAATTCCTGCATATCAAAATAATTGGGACTATTCTCAGGCGGCCGTTTAGTATCCACTATATCCAGGCTAATCAGGTCTATGTTTTGTTTAGAATTAGGGGCAGAGGAACCAAGATATTATCGGGATATGAGCCCGGCGATAAGTTGAGCATCATTGGTCCCTTAGGAAGTGGTTTTTGTTGGTCGCCTGCGCCGGCTGAAAATATCTTGGTTGCCGGAGGCTTAGGGGTTGCCCCGCTGGTCTTTTTAGCCGATAAATTAAAAAAAACAAAAACTGCTGTTATCCTGGGGGCGAAAAATGATGCCGAAGTATTATGCCTAGATGCTTTTAAGAAACGCGGCTGTAAAATAATGGTGGCTACCGAAGATGGCTCAGACGGGCACCAGGGCATTGCTACTGAATTATTAGAAAGGGTGCTTGATGCCCAGGACCGGGAACTGGCAATTAACATTTACTCCTGTGGCCCGGAAGCAATGTTTAAGCAAATGAAAAAAGTTATTAAAAGAGCTGGCAATAAAAAAACAAACTGCCAGGTTTCCTTTGAGCAATTTATGGGTTGTGGCCTAGGAGCTTGCTGTGGCTGCAGCATAAAGACTAAGTCCGGTTATAAAAAAGTATGTAAGGACGGACCGGTTTTTAAGCTCAATGAGGTTCTTTAACCGGGTTCATTAAAAGGAAGGTAGATATGTGGCACTTATATTTAGGTTTAGGGTTAATAGCGGGAATTGCTAGCGGGTTCTTAGGGATTGGCGGAGGCTCAATTCTAATCCCAGTCCTGGTATACCTTTTTGGCCTCAGCCAGCATCAAGCCCAAGGCACCACTTTAGCAATTATGATTCCGCCAATAGGTCTTTTGGCTGCCTGGAAGTACTATGTTGAGGGCAATGTTAAGTTAAATGTAGCTGCTTTTGTCTGTTTGGGATTTCTGGTTGGAGGGTTAATCGGTGCAATCTTCGTGCATAAAATTTCCGAGCCAATATTAAAGAAGATTTTTGGAATATTTTTACTGATTATATCCCTGAATATGATTATTGGAAGATGAAGACTAACTTAAAAGTAAAATTAGGAAGGCTAAAGCTGGATACCCCAATTATTTCTGCTTCGGGAACTTTCGGTTTTGGCCATGAATTAAAAGGTTTAGTTAACTTTAATGCTTTAGGAGCAATCACCACCAAGACCATAACTCTTAAGCCCCGGGCCGGAAACCCCAGCCCACGAATCTATGAGAGTGAGTGCGGAGTACTGAACTCGGTAGGTTTAGAGAATCCGGGATTAGCAGTCTTTATCAACGAGAAGCTACCCTTAATTAGAAAACTAAACACCAAGTGTATTGTCAGCGTTGGCGGTAATTCAGATAAAGGGTATAAGGAAGTTGTCAGTACTTTAAGCCTTGAGCCAGGAGTAGCCGGTTTAGAGATTAACTTATCTTGTCCTAACTTAAAGTTAAAGAAGTTAATCTCACAAAGTCCCAAAGCAACTTATAGTTTAACTAAGGCCTTGCGAAAACTAACCAAGAAACCTTTATTTATAAAAATTACTCCTGAGGTAAGTGATATCGTAAGTGTGGCCCGGGCAGTTAAGCAGGCCGGAGCTGACGCTGTCTCTTTAGTCAACACCTTCTTTGGATTAAGGATAAATACCCAAACCCAGCGGCCTTATTTAGGTAATATTTACGGAGGTTATTCCGGAAAAGCGATTAAACCAATGAGTCTTTACCGGGTCTGGAAAGTAGCCCGGACAGTTAAAATTCCCCTGATCGGCGGCGGTGGAATTGAAAGTGCTTCGGATGCAGTTGAGTTCATCTTAGCCGGCGCAACCGCAATTAGTCTGGGAACCATAAATTTAGTTGAGCCGGATAGAGCAACAACTGTTTTATCAGGAATAAAAAACTATCTTAAGCAGAAAAAAGTAGCTGACGTTAATAAACTAAGAGGAGGCTTAATTGAGCGAGCCCTGGAATAAACTAATTGTTGCTTTAGACTTAGAGGAAGAGGCTAAAATAAAGGAAGTAGTAAAGGTACTCTCTCCTCAAGGAGTTAAATTTAAAATCGGCTCAATTGCTTTTAATAAGTTTGGGCCGGATTTTGTAAAGAACTTTATTAACCAAGGAATAGATATATTTTTAGATTTAAAATTATATGATATCCCCAACACCATGGCTAAGGCCGCTGCGGTTATTACTGAGTTGGGAGTTTGGGCTTTTACAGTACACCTGCAAGTAGGAGTTGAGGCTTTAAGAAGAGTTAAGGCAGCGGTCGAGGCTAAGGCTAGGAAGCTTAAGAGACCAAAACCATTGATTTTAGGAGTGAGCATACTGACTAGTTCTGCTGCCACCCAGACTGAGGTAAGAGCACTGGTTGATCGTGCAAATTCTGTTGGTTTAGAAGGAGTAATTGCTTCAGCTACTGATCTGGTCGAAATCAAGAGTAACTTTACTAAACTCAAAGTTATTACCCCGGGAATTCGTAACCCCCAGGATAAAAGGGGAGACCAGAAGCGAGTGGCTACAGCACATCAGGCTTTTGCTAACGGTGCTGATTATATTGTAGTTGGCCGGCCAATTATTGAAAAGGAAGATTACCTGGCGGCAGCCGAAGCGATTTTAGCCGGCTAGAGAGAAAAAAATTGATTTTTCTCTAATCGGTTATATAATTAAAATACTTTTTAGGACTTAATTTTTTAATAAGGAGTGGTTAGATGGAAGTAAAGTTAGAGAGTTTAATTGCTAAAATCAAGAAAGACGGAATAGAGGAAGCTAAAAGAGCCGCCGGAGAAATTATCGACAAAGCTAAACAAGAAGCCGAAATTATTATTAAAGCTGCTGAAGAAGAAGCCGCAAAATTAGAGAAAGAAGCTAAAGTTTCAGCGGACAAATTGGAAACTAATACTAAAGATTCGCTTAAGCAGGCAGCCCGGGATCTAAGCTTAGCCTTAAAAGGTGAGTTAGTTACACTCCTCGGCCAAATTCTAAAAGATAAAACAGCTGATGCCTTAACTCCTAGCTTCATGAAAGAGCTTATCTTAAAAATAATTGATAAGTTCTCAGCTGGAAAGGAGTTAGTTTGGGAGATCTTAGTAAGTAAAGCTGATAAGGAAAAATTAGAAAAGTTACTCCTGGCTTCTTTAAGAAGTGAAGCCAAGAAGACTATAGAAATAAGGGTCAGCAAAGCTATTGATAAGGGGTTTCATATTGGTATAAAAGGCGAAGATGTTCATTATGACTTTACTGATCAAAGCATCCTTGAAGCTTTAGGCGAATTTTTAAATCCCTCCCTTTGGGCAATTCTAAACACAAACAATGGATAAGTATTATTATTTTGTAGCCCAACTCCCCTTTTTAACCTTTAATGAACCCAGCAGCATAGATAAGGAACAGTTCTTGGCTGAAGCTAAAAAGTGGCTATCAAATAAGGACTTTTCAATACTATCCCCGGTTAGTATTAATGATTTCTATTCTCAAGATCAGGATCCGGTAGTACTTAAGACCTATAAAGATTTTGAGTTAACCTTAAGAGAGGCTTTAGCTTCTCTGCGTAAGCTAAACACTAATCAAGAGCTTAAGTTATCAGTTGATTTGAGTTTAAATTTGGCCGAAGGTAACCCGCTTGAGGTGGAGGTTAAACTTTTGAGTTTACGCTGGCAATTTATTGAGAATTTAGAATCCGGGCACATCTTTGATTTAGAAGCTCTTATATTATACTTTTTAAAACTGCAGATTCTTAAACGATTGTTTACTTTTAATAAAGAGGCAGGTACAGCTGTGTTTGATAAGTTATCTGAGGTTCCATCATGAATAAACGATTGGGTGAGGTTAAATCAATCCAGGGTAATATGATAACGGTTAGCTTTACCGATAATATTATCCAAAACGAAGTCGGCTATCTGCTTTCAGGCAGCGAGCGTTTAATGGCTGAAGTTATCCGGATCAGCCAAGATATCGCCTATATGCAGGTATTTGAAGATACCAAGGGGATAAAGGTGGGGGACAGAGTAGAGTTTTCCCAAGAGATGCTCTCGGTGAAGTTAGGTCCCGGGCTTCTTGGCCAAGTTTACGATGGTCTCCAGAACCCATTGTTTGGTCTAGCTAAGAAGTTTGGTTTTTTTCTTCCCCGAGGTGCCCAGCTAGAACCTCTGGATAGTAAAAGAAAGTGGGAGTTCGCCCCGGCAGTTAAAGCCAAAGAACAGGTAACTAAAGGTACCCCCTTGGGTTATGTCCAAGAGGGGATTTTCCAACATGCGATTATGCTACCGTTTAATTTAGAAGCTGAGTATGAAGTCTCGAGTATAGCCGGGAGGGGCAATTATAAAATTAATGATAAGATTGCCGAAGTCAGGAATCAGAGAGGAGAAGCCTTAAATCTAACCATGGTCTTTGAATGGCCGATTAAGCTTCCCATTGTGGCTTACCGACAGAAATTAACTCCCCAGGAAGCCTTGGTTACCAAAGTTCGGATTATTGATACTTTTTTCCCGGTAGCCAGAGGCGGAACCTACTGTATTCCCGGTCCTTTCGGAGCTGGTAAAACTGTGCTACAACAACTTACCAGTCGTTATGCTGAGGTCGATATTGTAATTGTTGCTGCTTGCGGCGAGCGAGCCGGAGAGGTGGTCGAGACTTTGAGGAAGTTTCCAGAGTTAGTTGATCCCCGTACGGGGAAGTCTTTGATGGAGCGAACAATCATTATTTGCAATACTTCTTCGATGCCGGTTGCTGCTCGGGATGCTTCAGTTTATACTGCAGCTACCTTAGGTGAATATTACCGTCAGATGGGTTTAAATGTTCTGCTTTTAGCTGACTCTACCTCGCGCTGGGCTCAGGCTATGCGGGAGGTATCCGGAAGGTTAGAGGAGATTCCCGGTGAAGAAGCTTATCCAGCTTATTTAGAATCAAGGATTGCTGAATTTTATGAACGGGCCGGAGTGGTTGAGCTTTATTCGCAAGGAAGAGGGAGTCTTACTATCGGCGGAACCGTGAGCCCGGCCGGGGGCAATTTTGAAGAGCCAGTGACTCAAGCTACTCTAAAGGTAGTAGGTGCCTTTCACGGATTATCTCGGGATAGAGCCAATGCTCGTTATTTTCCTTCAATTGACCCCATTGAGAGTTGGTCACGCTACCAAGGTTTTATTGAACCTGAACTGATAAGAGAAGCTAAAAATATCCTCCATAAAGGAAACGAGGTTCATCAAATGATGAAGGTTGTTGGCGAAGAAGGAACCTCAATGGACGATTTTATAGTTTACCTTAAGGCTGAATTCTTAGATAGTGTCTACTTACAGCAGAATGGTTTTGATGAAATAGATGCTGCTACCAGCTTAGAGAGACAAAAGTATGTTTTCGGAAAAATATCGCGAGCCTTAGAGCAAGAATTTGACTTTGACCACAAAGAAAGGGCCCGTAAAGCCTTTTATGAGTTGCGCCAGTTATTTATCGATTGGAATTATAAGGAATTCAAGAGCTTAGAGTTTAAAAAACAAGAAAAAGTAATCAGTGATTACCTTGATAGTTATAAGCAAACAGAAGCCCAAGCTAGTGCTTAAAGCCCAAGAGAACTAATGCGAAAAGTTCACAGTAAGATTATTAGTATCGTTGGCAATGTTATTACAGTAAAAGCCAAAGACGTAGCTTATGAAGAACTGGCTGAGGTGCGAACCTCACGAGGTAAGTCTTTAGCCCAGGTCATTAAGTTAGAAGATGACATTGTATCGCTGCAGGTTTTTTCCGGTAGCAGAGGTATCTCTACTGATGATGAAGTGAGATTTTTAGGTCATCCGATGAGGGTTGCTTTTTCTGACAATATTTTGGGGAGAATTTTTGATGGCAGCGGTCAGCCTCGGGATAAAGGACCAGGCTTAGTTGAAAATTTAATTGAGATCAACGGACCAACGGTTAATCCGGCTAAAAGAATCATTCCTAAGCGGATGATCAGGACCAATATACCGATGATTGATGTCTTTAACTCTTTAGTTGTCTCGCAGAAGTTACCGATATTTTCCGTATCCGGTGAACCCTACAATGAGTTATTGGCTCGGATAGCTTTGCAGGCTGAAGTAGATATGATTGTCTTAGGTGGAATAGGTCTTAAGCATGATCAGTATTTATACTTTAAAGACACATTAGAGGAAGGTGGGGCTTTAAGCCGATCAATCTTTTTCGTGAATACTGCCTCTGATCCGATAGTTGAAGGGTTGATGGTTCCTGATTTATGTCTGGCTGTGGCCGGAGAGTTTGCTTTAGGCGGCAAAGATGTTTTGGTCTTGCTCACCGACATGACTAATTTTTCCGATGCCTTAAAGGAAATTTCAATAACTATGGAAAGAGTTCCTTCCAACCGGGGTTACCCCGGTGATTTATATAGTCAGTTAGCCAAGCGTTATGAGCGAGCAGTTGATTTTGAAGGTGCAGGCTCGATTACTATTCTGGCCGTGACCACTATGCCCGGCGATGATGTTACTCATCCGGTACCGGATAATACCGGCTACATTACCGAAGGGCAATTTTATTTAAGAGGAGGCAGAATCGAGCCATTTGGTTCTTTAAGCCGTTTAAAACAGCAGGTAAATGATAAGACCCGTCGAGATCACCGGGTGATTATGGATGGGATGATTCAGCTTTATGCTCAATATAAAGAGAGTGAAGAAAAAAGAGCAATGGGATTTCGGATGAGTAGCTGGGATAAAAAATTATTAAAGTACGGGAAACTCTTTGAGTCTGAGATGATGGATTTATCAGTTAAAATATCCTTAGAAGATGCGCTTGATAAAGGATGGAAAATCCTGGCTCGTTGTTTTTCTCCCCAGGAGACCAGCTTCCGTACAGACCTAATAAAAGAATTCTGGCCCCAAGAAGTCTTAGATGGCTAAAATCAAATTAACTAAAAACGAACTTAAAAAGCAAAAAGAAGATCTTAAGCGCTACCAGCGTTACCTGCCGATGCTGCAACTAAAGAAAAAACAGCTGCAGTTAGAAATACTAAAAGTCCACCAAGCCATTCAAGAAGTCTCGTCTTTAGCTGAAAGTTTAAGAAATAAGGTTTTAAAATGGGTCGACCTATTTGCTGAAAAGGTGCCTTGGGGGGAGTTTTGCAGCTCACTTAGCATCAAGACTTCTTCGGGAAACGTTGCCGGGATAGAGCTGCCGATATTCTCAAGCCTTGAGTTTAAACAAGAACCCTACGATCTATTGTTCACCCCTCTTTGGGTGGATAAGGCTATTGAGGTGCGAAAAGAGATGTTAACCTTTAAAGCGCAATTATCAGTACTCCATCAACAAGTAGCTATTTTAAAAGAAGAGTTAAGAATCGCAACCCAGAGAGTTAACCTTTTTGAAAAAGTAAGAATTCCCCAAGCTCAGGAAACCATTCGGGTTATCCAGATATATATCGGTGAGCTTCAGACTGCAGAAGTCGTAAGAGGAAAGATAGCCAAGCTTAAGATTGAACAGAGAAGAGAGGCGGCTAGGGTATGATAGTCAAGATGAAAAAAATGGCCTTGTTGGTTTCGGGAAAGCAAGTAAACAGTGCTTTGGGCCAGTTGAGAAAATTAGGCTTGGTACACATTAAACACCTCTGTCATCCAGCTGCTGATGCAATAGATTCCTGTGAGCATAAATTGCAGTTATTGAATCAGGCCATAAGCCTTCTTGGGGAATCAAAAACTGTGAGTCAAGACTTAGATAAGAAGCAAATCTCCTTTTATGTCAAAGAAATAGTTATTTTAGACCGGAAGAAACAAGAGCTGAGTACCAAACTTACGGAGCTTACTGTTAAGCGTCTTTGGTTTAAACAATGGGGAAAGATATCCTCACACTCCTTAGCTGAGTTAAAGGCCTCAGGTGTATTTATAAAACTTTATCTGGGAGACAGGCGCTGTCTAAAGAAACTTCCCAAAGATAATTTAATCTATGTTTTAAAAAAAGAACGGAACAGGGTCTATCTGGCTGCCTTTTTTGAGAATGAACAAGAATCTTTGAATTTAACTGAGGTGGAAGTTCCCCATGAGAATCCTTATTTTTTAAAGAAGAAGATAGCCGCTGTTCAGAGAGAATTAGAAGAGGTCAATCAGGAATTAGCCGCTGCCGCCGGTTATAAAAAATATTTTATCCAAACTAAAGATGAAATCATCAAGCGTTTAGAATTTAATCAGGTTCGTTTTGGCATGGCCCATCAAGAAGATATTTACTGCTTGCAGGGTTTCTGCCCCCAGGAGTCAATTTCAGAAATTAACCAAGCTGCTAGGAAGGAGGGTTGGGCAACAATGGTTGAGGATCCTATTGATAGCGATGAGGTACCTACTCTGATTCGTAATCCTGGTTGGGTTGAGATTATAAGACCAATATTTAAATTTATGGGCACCCTCCCCGGATATAACGAATATGATATTAGTTTCTGGTTTCTTCTTTTTTTCAGTATATTTTTTGCCATGCTCATCGGCGATGCCGGTTATGGCTTATTGTTCTTAGCTGTAACCTTTTTTCTTCAGCAAAAGTTTAAAAAGGCTAAAAAGGACATTTTTTTCTTAAGCTATCTATTGAGCGGAGCAACTGTTGTATGGGGAGTAGTTACCGGCACCTGGTTTGGCTTTGAAAGAATAGCTCAATTACCGGTTTTAAATTCTTTAGTAATAGATAGGGTGGATAGTTTCATCGGATCCAATCAGATTTTTATGATTTATCTATGTTTTTTTATCGGAGCCATTCATTTGACTATAGCTCACGGGGTAAGAGCCTTCCGTTTTATTAATTCCCGGTTAGCTTTAGCTCAGCTGGGTTGGATTAGTATTATTTGGAGTGTATTCTTTGTTGCCGGGAAGTTAGTTTTAAACAGAACTACCCCTGATTTTACTTTAGGCTTATTTATCTTGGGCTCAAGTTTAGTTATCCTATTTGCTTATCCTAAGAAAAATATATTGAAAGGAGCTTTGCTCTCTTTAGCTGATCTACCGCTAAAAGTTATCGGATCATTTTCGGACGTAGTTTCTTACTTGCGTTTATTCGCTGTCGGTTATGCTACGGTAGCGGTAGCAACGGCTTTTAATAACATGGCTTTATCCTCAGGTAGCAATAGCATCTTAGCTGGTTTTATGTCCGCTTTTATATTATTCTTAGGCCATAGTTTGAATATACTCTTAGCCTTAATGGCTGTAGTGGTTCATGGTATACGGCTTAATATGTTAGAGTTTTCCGGTCACCTGGATATGCAATGGTCAGGTATTGAATATAAACCATTTAGCGAATAAACAAGGAGGGAGACAATGATTCAAGGTTTTGGTGATATGAATTTATCTTTGGCTTTTGCGGCAATTGGTTCAGCTTTGGGAACAGGAGTTGCCGGAATGGCTGCAGTAGGGGCTTGGAAGAAGGCTTTTGCTCAGAACAAAGCAGCACCTTTTGCTCTAATTGCTTTTGTAGGAGCCCCGTTAACCCAGACAATCTACGGGATGATTTTAAGGGGTAAGATAATTGAGGCTAATCTGCCGGCTGACCCCCAAATTTACCTGTATCAGATGATCCTTGGTTTAGCAGCTGGTTTAGCCATGGGTGCTTCGGCCTGGATGCAAGGTAAAGCCGGGGCCAGCGCTGCTGATGCCTTAGCTGAGACCGGTAAAGGATTTGGCCAGTATATAATGGTTTTAGGTATTATAGAAACAGTTGCTCTTTTTGTGATGGCTTTTTGCATGATGGCTTTACCTACTATATAGTAGGCTTAAGTACTAAAGTTACTTGCTTTTTTTCAAGATTTTGATATTATTTACCCCGTTAGAAGTCTTGTCTGGTAAAGTGGTAAACTCGACACTTCTAACAGGATTTAGCGAAGATATACTTTGGGCGATTAGCTCAGCTGGTTTAGAGCGCCTCCCTTACAAGGAGGATGTCACAGGTTCGACTCCTGTATCGCCCACCATAAATATAGTTTTAGACAGAGAAGGAAAGGAAAATGGATTTAAATAACTTAAGACACTCTTGCTCTCACATCTTGGCTAGTGCGGTGAAGAAACTTTACCCTAAGGCTAAGTTAGGTATTGGACCGGTCATTGAAAATGGTTTTTACTATGATTTTGACATACCTGGGGGAATAAGTGAAGAAGACCTGCTGAAGATTGAAAAGCTAATGAAAGAAGAAGTAGCGACAAATCTTCCCTTTGTTTGTGAAGAAATGGGCACCAAGAAAGCAATAAAGTTTTTTAGCCAAAAGGGAGAGAAGTATAAGGTTGAGCTGATAAAAGATTTAGGTACTGATAAGGTTTCAATTTATAAGCACGGCGACTTTACTGATTTATGCATCGGCCCGCATCTGGCCTCAACTGGGAAAGCAAAGCACTTTAAACTTCTTTCAATATCCGGGGCTTATTGGAAGGGAGAGGAAGGCAACCCTCAGCTGTTGCGGATATACGGAACAGCTTTTCCTACCAGGAATGAGCTTAAAACTTATCTTAATAATTTAGAAGAAGCCAAAAAAAGAGACCACCGTAAGTTAGGCAAAGAGCTGGAGTTGGTGGATATTTACCATAATCAAGCCGGTGCTGGATTAGTCTTTTATCTGCCTAAGGGGGCGATTTTAAAAAGATTGATTGAGGATTGGGAAATAAGGGAGCATCTAAGGCGAGGTTACAAAGTAGTTGAGACCCCGCATATTATGGATAAAAAGTTATGGGAGAAGAGCGGTCACTTAGAGTATTACCAAGATTATATCTATTCGGCCCTAAAAGATAACCAAGAGTTTATTTTAAAGCCGATGAATTGCCCCGGGCATATACTTATTTATAAATCCCAGCTGCGCAGCTGGCGGGATTTACCCTTACGCTTATTTGAACTAGGTACGGTTTACCGCTATGAGAAGAGCGGGGTCTTGCATGGTTTATTAAGGGTAAGAGGTTTTACCCAGGATGATGCTCATATTTTCTGTCGTAAGGAGGATCTTTACAGCGAGATAGAAGGGGTTTTAGAATTTGTAAAAGCGGCTATGGCCAAATTTGGTTTTAGGAATTTTTCCGCTGAGTTAAGTACTAGACCAAATAAGTTTATCGGTGAGGTCGAGGATTGGAAGAATTCTGAAGCGATATTAGAAGAGGTTTTAAACAAAAAAGGTTTTAATTATAAGATAAATGCCGGTGATGGTGCTTTTTACGGACCCAAGATTGATATCAAGCTCTGCGATGCTATTGGCCGTCAGTGGCAATGCGCTACAGTGCAGTTAGATTATAATATTCCTAAACGTTTCGATTTAACTTATCGGGCAACTTCTGGTGAAAGTCTGCGAGTGGTTATGATTCATCGGGTAATCCTGGGCAGCTTTGAACGGTTCATTGCTACCTTGATTGAGCACTATGCCGGTAAATTTCCCTTTTGGCTTGCTCCAGTGCAAGTTAGTGTTTTAAATGTAACTGCCGAAGCCAAAGATTATGCTTTGAAGATAAAAGAGTCCTTGGAAGGTGAAGGGTTCAGGGCCGAGGTAGATTTACGGGATGAGACCTTGCAGAGGAAGATAAGAGAAAAAGAATTGATCAAGATTCCTTACATGGTGATTGTCGGTAAGAAAGAGATGCAGGATGGTAAAGTGTCTCTTCGGGCCAGAGGGATGAAGAATTTAGGTAACATGGGGGTAGGAGATTTAGTGGATATTTTAAAAAAGGAGGAAAGTCTAAGTGAAGTACGTGAGGGTAAATGATAGAATTTTTGCCAAAACAGTGAGGGTAGTTGGTCCTGGTGGTGAACAATTAGGTGTTTTTCCTCGCGACATTGCATTTAAGAAAGCTGCGGACTTTGATTTGGACTTAGTAGAGGTTGCTCCTCAAGCAAAACCTCCGGTTTGTCGGATAATTGATTTTTCGAAATATAGATACGAACAGGAAAAAAGAGAAAAAGAAGTTAAGAAGCACCAGAAGCAAGCTCAACTTAAGGAAGTTCGAATAAGGCCACGCATAGGCATTCATGACTATGAGGTTAAGCGTAAACATATCAAAGAATTTTTAGAGAAAAAACATAAAGTAAGGGTAAGGATGTGGTTTAAGGGTCGAGAAATCACCCATAAGGAGATCGGGAACAGAGTAATCGATAAACTACTTAAAGACATAGAAAGTGTAGGCCGTGTAGACCGGGAGCCGCACATGCTGGGTAAGACCCTGGTCTTAATTTTAAGTCCCAAATAAACAACTTTCATATCTTTTAATTTCGCATATAATGGGGAGAGAAGTGCAAAAGGAGTAGTAATGCCAAAACTAAAAACTAGAAAATCGGTAGCCAAAAGAGTAAAGATTACTAAGAAGAAAAAAGCCTTAAGATCTAAGGCCGGCCGGCGCCATCTTTTAAGCGATAAATCTAAAAAACGCAAGAGAAAATTAAGGCGTAAAGCTATAATGTCAAAAGCAGACAGCGGAGTACTCAAAAGAGCACTACCCTACTCTGCATAGAAAGGAGACTGAAATGTATACAATCTCCGCCGCAGGCGGAGCGGCTCGAAGAGCTCCATTGTATCCATTATCGATATTAATAAGCAAAATAAGTTTTCGCAAGAAGAGTAAGAAAAGATAGGGTGAAAGACTACTGGAGGTAAAAAAATGAAGGTTAAGAGTTCTGTTGCTTCCCGTAAGAGGAAGAAGAAGGTTTTAAAAGCAGCTAAAGGATATTGGGGGGAGCGTTCTACAAAATATCGTAGAGCTATTGAGACACTAAGACGTGCCTATGCCTTTGCTTACCGGCACCGCCGAACAAAAAAACGAGAATTTCGTTCACTCTGGATTACCCGCATCAATGCAGCCTTAGAAGGCACCGGTATCTCTTATCGAGGGTTTATCCATGCTTTAACAAAGAAGAAAATCCTTTTTTCTCGAGATATCTTAGCTAAACTGGCTGCGGAACATCCAGAGGTATTTGTAAAAATTGTAGAGGCAGTAAAATAATGAGGTATATAGTTATAATTGGTTGCGGCAAGACTGGTAAGAATTTAGCCCACGAGCTGTCTAATGTGGAGAATGTGGTGGTGGTAGATAAGAGCTTAAAGAATATCGACTCCCTAGGGGATGATTTTAACGGGAAGAAGATTTGGGGTGATGCTTTAGATATAAGTACCTTAGAGAAGGCCGAGATAAAAGATGCCGACGCTGTATACCTGCTTACCGGTAATGATAACATCAACTTAGTTGTCGGTAAAGTCATAAAGCGAAAGTATGGTATTAAAAAAGTCATCTTGCAAGTAAATGATGCTATGAAGAAGAAGGTATTTAAAGAAGAGGGCCTAACTATTGTTAACCGTACTTATTTAATTGTTGAGGTATTAAAGAAATGTATGTTGTCATAGCTGGTGCTGGCAGACTAGGTTTGATTTTGGGTAAAAAATTAAAAGAAGACGATCACCAGGTTTGCCTTATCGATAAGAACGAAAATCTTTGTAATAAATTGGCTGGTGAATTGCAAGGGGTTATGATCATCAGCGGGGATGCTACCTATCCGGATATTTTACAACAAGCTAAAATAGAGAAGGCTAATGTTTGTGTGAGCGCCACCTCTAATGACGAAGACAATACTATTATCTGTTATCTAGCTAAGGAGTTGTTTGGAGTAAAAAGGACTGTGGCCAGGGTTAACGACCCTAAGCATGTACCTCTTTATAAATACATGGAGGTGGATAACCCCGTAGATTCTACCTCGATAATTGCCCGGATTGTAGAAGAGGAAGCTTCTTTCACTGACGTGATGAGTCTTTTGAGTATTAAAAAGGGGAGATTGTCGATTGTGCGGGTAGATATTCCTCAAACCTCACCAGTTGCCAATAAAACCTTGAAAGATATTACACTGCCGCAAAATTCCGTTCTAATCTCTATTATAAGAGGTCCGGACATAATCATTCCTTATGGTTCAACAGTGATATTACCCGGAGATGAGATAATTGCTGCTGCTTTGATTGACGTAGAAAAGAAATTAATTAAAGCACTTATCGGGAAGATATAATTACAGAAACATAAGCAATGCGGGTAGTAACCGGGATTATAACCGAAATTCTTTTTTGTTTTTTTATTCTTGGTTTAGGGTATTGTCTCTCTCTAATCTTTTAACAGACCCGAGTCCTTTTTGATTTATTTTATGTACAATGATTATTTCCCCGGATAGAAGAGATTTTTCCACAATTTTCAATATTTTAGGAAGGCTTATTTTAGGTTTAAGCCTCTTTATGCTTATTCCCCTTCTGGTAGCCTTGGTTAAGGGTGAGTTTTCCCCACTCCTTGACTTTATAATCGGCTTTACCTTTACTGCTTCCTTAGGGCTATTGCTTTTACTTGCCTTTCCGATAAAAAAAGAAGTAGGCTGGATTCATGCCTTCTTCACCGTTAGTTTAGGCTGGTTGGTGTTCTCATTACTGGGGGCCATACCTCTTTATCTTTCTTCACACTTCGCTTCTTTTGTTGATGCTTGGTTTGAGGCGATGAGCGGATTTGCAACTACCGGCTTAATCCTGATCCAAGATTTAGACCATCTTTCTTCAGCCCATAATATGTGGCGGCACCTGACAATGTTTATCGGGGGTCAGGGGATTATCTTAGCCAGTCTATCTATTTTAACCCGGGCCCGTTCAGTAGCTTTGGGATTCTACATCGGGGAGGCTCGGCAGGAAAAGATTCTGCCCAACGTAATTGGCACAGCAAGATTTATCTGGAAGGTAAGTTTCATCTATCTAATTTTAGGGGTAGTTACCTTCTTTGTTATCCTTTATAACTTGGGATTATCTGGTGAGAAATCATTCTTTCATGCACTTTGGCTCTTTTTTGCTTCTTTTGACACCGGAGGCTTTGCTCCTCAGGCTCAAAACATAGCTTATTATCACTCTTTCTCTTTAGAGATTGCGACAATTGTTTTTATGATTCTGGGAGCGATGAATTTTAATCTTCACTTCTGGCTCTGGAATAAGAGCAAAAAAGAAATCTTTAAAAACTTTGAGATCAAGACATTTTTCTTTACTATTTGTACCCTTAGCCTCATTCTTTATTTCTCTTTATCTAAAATAGGGCCGGCTATTTTTCGTAAAGGTTTTTACCAGTTAATTTCCGCCCATAGTGGTTGTGGTTTTACTAATTTGGCCGCTGGGGAGTTAAATCAATTTCCGGCCTTAAGCTTACTAGCAGTAATTTTTGCCATGATGATTGGCGGAGGCATCTGTTCTACAACTGGCGGTATAAAACTGATGCGGGTAGGTCTTGTCTTTAAGACTTTCTTTATGGAGATTAAACGTTGGATGATGCCTTTTAGCGCTGTATATAAAGATAGGTTTCATCATCTACAAAGCCTGATTCTTTCGGATAAACGGATAAAAGACGCTTATCTATTCTTTTTCATTTTCATCTTTACCTATGTAGCCGGAGGAATCATAGCTATGGGGTTTGGTTATCCAGCATCTCAGGCTTTGTTTGAATCGGTTTCGGCAACCGCTAATGTAGGGCTATCAGCGGGAATAACTAATCCGGCAATGCCTTTAGCTTTAAAGTTAGTCTATATTTTTCAGATGTGGGCCGGGCGATTAGAGTTTATCGCAATCTTTGTTTCCTTAGGCTTTATCTTATCGTTATTTAGGAGATAAGCATGATTGGTAAGTTAAAACTTTTTACTCTTTACTTTTTATTCCTAGCTCTCAGCACTCCCTTCTTATCGGTTCAAGCCTCGGTATTAGATGCTGCATTAACTTCACCGCAGGAATTTAGCGGTCAATCAATTACTATAGAGGGTGAAGTGGTTGGTGAACCTCTAAAGGACCCTCAAGGGGTCTGGGTAAATATTGTATCCGGTTCAAAACAAATCGGAGTTTTCTCATCGGATAAGAATATGGTAGACTTGATAACCCATTGGGGAAGTTATAGATACAGAGGCGACTATTTGCAAGTTAAAGGGGTCTTTTATAAAGATTGCCCAGTTCATCAAATAAGCGATTTGCACTTGGAGGCTTTGAGGGTTATTGATCAGGGGCAAAGAAGAGAATTTGTAATCTCGGCTCAAAAAAAGCGATTAGCGATGATGCTTTCGATAATTTGTTTGACAACCGCAGCTATCTATTTTATAAAGTTCCAATATGGAAAACGAGCTTAAACGTTTAGAAGAAGAATTCCAAAGAGAGTTTCAAGAAGCTGACTCTCCCAAGAATTTAGAAGCTTTAAAAATTAAATATTTAGGACGAAAGTCTACTTTTATCCGGCTTTTTTCCCGGATTCCCGGGTTAGCAAAGGAAGAGAAGGGGCTTTGGGGTAAGAGGCTAAATGCTTTCAAACAAGAAATAACTCGCTTATTGGAAAATCGTCTACAGGAAACTAGGGGGAAGGAAGAAAAATGTGACTTAACCTTACCTTCGGTTTTTCCCCAGGCTGGATCACGCCATATCCTGACTACGGTTAGCCAGAAGATCTGTGCAATTTTTGAGAATTTAGGATTTAAGACTATCGAAGGTGAAGAGATAGAGGAGGAATGGTATAACTTTGAAGCCTTAAACATTCCCTTAGAACACCCTTCCCGGGATGTTTTTGATACTTTCTATTTAAATATACCCGAAAAAAATAAAGGTAAGTACCTCTTGCGCAGTCATACCTCACCGTCTCAGATAAGAGTTATGCAAAAGGCAAGACCTCCTTTAGCAGTAATTTCACCGGGTCGAGTATACCGGCCCGATGAGGTAGATGCCACCCATTCTTTTATGTTTCACCAGGTAGAGGGGTTTGTCGTGAGTGAGGATATCAATTTTGCTCATCTAAAAGGCGTGCTGCTTCACTTTGCCAAGGAGTTTTTCTCTTCCGCCGTTGAACTGCGCTTTCGTCCCCACTTCTTCCCATTTACCGAACCGTCAGCTGAGGTAGACATCTCTTGTATTATATGTAAGGGAGCGAAAAATAAAGAGGTGAGAATAAGAAAGGGAACAAAAAGGTGTAGTGTTTGTAAGGGGAAGGGCTGGCTTGAGATTTTAGGTTGTGGCATGATTCACCCCAGAGTGTTAAAAGCTTGTGCTATCGACCCTAAAAAATATAAAGGTTTTGCTTTTGGAATGGGGGTTGAGCGAATAGCAATGCTTAAGTACAGCATTGATGATATCCGTCTTTTTTATGAAAATGACATTAGGTTCTTGAAGCAATTTTCTCTATAAAAGTAGATATACAATTATGCGGTTTAGTCTAAATTTTATTCAAGAGTTTTTAAAACTAGGTATCTCAGCTAAAGATTTGGCTGTTTTCTTAACTATGGCTGGCATGGAGGTTGAATGTTTTGAAAAGAAAGGAGAAGATTGGGTTTTTGATGTTGAGGTAACTACCAATAGGTATGATTGGCTTTCTATGGTAGGGATTGCCCGGGAAATAGCGGCAATTCTTGGTAAGAGATTGAAGGTTGACTATCCGGCAATAGTCAGGAAAACACTTCTAGACCGGGAGATTATAATCGAGGATAAAAAAGATTGCCTTTACTATATTGGTCGAAGGTTAGAAGGAGTAGGGGTGAGTCATTCATCACTCTGGCTTAAACAACGAATTACAAATTGCGGGTTCAACTCAGTTAATAATATTGTTGACATTACCAATTATTCTATGCTTAAGTGGGGCAATCCCTTGCATGCTTTTGATGCTGATAAGCTTAAAGGAAATATCTATATCCGCCGGGCTAGGGGGGGTGAGTCTTTTCTGGGGATTGATGGCAAGGAAAGGGTTTTGGTGAAAGATAATTTAGTAATTGCCGACAGTAAAAGAATTGTTGCTTTAGCCGGAGTCATCGGAGCTAAAAATACCGAGGTAGATGCTAACACTAAAAATGTTTTTCTTGAAGCAGCAATATTTTCTCCTTTAACTATAAGACGCTCTCGGCGAGTAGCTGGCTTGGATACAGAATCTTCTTATCGTTTCGAAAGAGTAGTCCCGCCGCATTTATTAGAAGTAGCTTCGGCTGAAGCTGCTAAATTAATTGAACAAGAAGCCGGGGGTAAGAGCGCCGGATACAAGCAGGCCGGGAAGAAGCCTCAGCTAGCAAGAAAGAAGATAGTAATAAGCCTTAACTATTTAGGTGCTTATTTAGGTATCGTGGCACCTAAGCAGAAGGTAACCAAAATCCTCACCAGTCTTGATTTTGGAGTTAGGAAGGTATCGGCAGACAAGATAATAGTCTCACCTCCAGATTCTCGATTTGATATTAATAGTGAGGTTGATGTTTATGAAGAGTTCGCCCGGATCTATGGTTATTCGAAAATACCAGCCAAAATTCCCCACCTAAAGAACAATTTCACTACTCCCGGAGAAAAGAGCCTTTATTACCTTAAGGGAAAATTGGCAGATTTTGTAGCTTTGTTAGGGTTTAAAGAGATAGTAACCTATAGTTTAGAGGAGCAAGGGTACTCAAATATAGAACTTATCAATCCCTTGCGTAGCCAGGAAAATTCCCTGCGCAGCAGTTTACTATTAGGTATGATTAAAAGTGTAAGGTATAATTTGAATCGTACCCTGAAGGGCACAAGTAACCAGGACGGTTTGCGTTTTTTTGAAATCGCCGATACCTATGCAAAAAGTAAACAGAGTTTCTTAGAAGAGCCTAACTTAAGTTTAGGTATTAGCGGCAGGGAGGAGGATTTCTTCTATCTAAAAGGGAGTGTAGAGAGGATTTTGAGCTTTTTTAACATCGATGATTCTCAGCTCAAGGAAGAGAGCCTGAATAATTTTACTAACGCTTTAGGAATTTTTATCGGCAATCAAAGGGTTGGATTTTTAGGGAAGTTAAACGGCCAAGCCAAGAAGAGGCTCGATCTAAAAGAAGATTTATTATTTGCTCAAATCAGCCTACCAGTTCTCCTGAAGAAGAAGCGAGAGAAGAAATATAAACCATTTAGCCTCTATCCAACTATATGGCGGGATATAAGTATTTCTCTAAAGAAAGATATTAAATTTAAAACAGTAGAGGAAATTATTAGAAAAAAAGGCAATTATTTAGCTGGTTTAAGTATAGTTGACATTTATAAGGGTAAGGATATTCCTGGAGGGTATAGAGCTTTTACCTTGAGGGTTTTTTATCAGTCAAGTGAGAAAACCTTAGCTTCCGATGAAGTCGATTCTTTTCATAACCAGATAAGAGAAGAATTAGGCCTTCAGGCTGGCCTGCGTCTGCGCTAGAGATTGTTTTGATTCACCTGAGAGTGGTTTTTTGTAGCCGGCTAGTAGCTATCTTGAAAATAGAGGATACTTGGGGTATAATAAGTTTAACCTGAAGACAACAAGGCGAAACAAAACCCTGCCTATTGCGTCAGCAGGTAAGAGCGCTACAGCCAACACCCTTATTAGGGAGCCAATATCTCTTATCGTTTGGGCGGTAATGATGCGGTGCCCACTTGTATATCGAGGGACTGATAGCGATCGCCTGTAACGGATAAAAGGTGGGGTTTTTTTATTTGTTTTTTGTTTGACTTATGGTAGAGTATTTAGGATGATTAAAGAAATAGCAACACCTAAGCTAAAAAATCCAATTTTTATCGCTGCCTGGCCAGGAATGGGAGAGGTAGCTTATCGCGCCTCACTCTTCCTAAAGGAAGTTTTGGGGTTTAAGGTTTTTGCTAAACTCACGGCCCATCAGTTTTTTAAACCGGCAGCAGTAGCTGTAGATAAAGGAGTTATTACCATCCCTGATATGCCGGCAGGATTCTTCTACTATTACAAGGGTAAGAATTCGCCGGACATAATTCTTTTCTTAGGCGAAGTTCAACCTCCGCTTGAGCATGCCCAAGCTCTCTCTTTAATGATCATTAACTTCATAAAGAAATATAGGGTACAACTGATGTTTACTTTCGCTGCCAAACCCGAAGCTATTGACCACAAAACTAAGCCTATGGTCTGGTTAGCCGCCACTCATAATGAGTCTTTAAAACCTTTTGAGAAATTTAATCTAAAGGTTTTAAAAGCGGGACAGATAAGTGGTCTTAACGGTATTATCTTAGGAGTGGGAAAAAAGAAAGGCGTAAAAGGAGTGTGTTTGTTAGGGGAAATACCTTTCTATACCGTCCAGATCGAGAACCCTAAAGCAACTAATGGTATTTTAGATGTAATCAACCAGTATCTTAAATTAAATCTAAATCTTTCTTCTATAGCCGCACGAAGTAAATTCATTGAGGATGAAATAGAGAAGCTTATCACTTACTTAAAAGGAGAAACCCCTTCTTCTAAACACAGTCCTTTAAGCGATGAAGACATCGATAAGATAAAGAATGATTTAGCTGCCTACACCAAGCTGCCTCAATCAATCCGCGAAAAGATAGATAATCTTTTTAAGGAGTCCGAAAAAGATATAACTTTGGCTAATCAACTGAAGAGCGAACTTGACCATTGGAATGTTTACAAAGAATATGAAGATAGATTTTTGGATTTGTTTAAGAAGAAAGACAAAGATAAAGAAGCGCACTAAAGACCGACGCCTTCCTTGATTAAAAGACCGTAAAAGATAAAGGATTAGCAAATGAGTGGCTTGAGCACAAGCAAGCTAAGAGAGCTCGAAACTTTAGCTAAAAAAATTGGCCTAGAGGAGAGAATACTGATTGAGAATGCAGCCAGTAATCTCTTTAAGGTTATTGACAGTTTGGATTTAGGCAAAAGAGCTTTGGTGATTTCCGGTAGGGGTAATAATGGTGCCGATGTCTTAAGTTGCAGCCGCAAGCTCTTATCAAATGGTTATGATCTGGTGATAGTAGCATTAGAAGATAAGCAGTTAGGGCCAGAGGCAGCTTTTCAAAGAGACCTGCTTGCGAAAATAGGTTGCCGAGTCCACTCGATTACCAGCAGCAATGCTCCCAAGCTTAAAGAGTTTTTTGGTGATAGAGACTTTATCCTTGAAGGCATTTTAGGAATTGGAGTAAAAGGGGAAGTTAGTCCTTTCCTGCACGAAGTTATTGGTTTGATCAATAAAAGCGGCAGGAAAGTAGTATCATGCGATATCCCTTCAGGGTTATCTCCGGATCAAGGAGTAGTTTTAGGCCAAGCAATCAAAGCTGACTACACAGTAAGTTTTATTGCCGCCAAGAGAGGGTTTTATCTAAACCAAGGCCCGAGTCTTTGCGGTGAGATATCTATAGTTGATATTGGGATATCTCGAAGTATCTTAGAGGAATTAATAAAGACCCAAGAAGGGAGCGGATAATGTATACAATCTCCGCCAAAGGCGGAGCTGTTGAGGTCTGACCTCAACAAATATTGTATCCATCAATATTTTTGATAGGGGATATAAGCTTTTATAAAATAAAGTAGTAAAAATGGTAAAAGAACTATAGGAGATATAATGATGAAGATAAGTTGGTTAGGCCATGCTTGTTTTCTATTAGAGACCAGCCAAGGGATTAGGTTAATCACTGACCCTTATGAGTCTGGTGGATACGGAGGAGCAGTAGGTTATGATCCAATTAATCTTGAGGCTGATATTGTTACTGTTTCACATCAGCATGCTGATCACAACCACACCGAGGAGTTTAAAACCGCTCAAGTTGTAGATAAAGAAGGTAAGCTTAAGATAAAGGATTTTGAGATCCAAGGTATACCATCCTATCATGATAAAGAGAGAGGTAGGGCTCGCGGTCCCAATATAATTTTTGTTATTCAAGTCGAGGGCTTAAAGATCGTTCACTTCGGAGATTTAGGAACGAAAGACATTGACTTGGCCCCTTTCTCTAATATCGATATTGCTTTAATTCCAGTAGGAGGGACATTTACAATCGGAGCTCAGGAAGCCAGTGATTTCTTAAGAAAGATTGTCCCTAAGATTACCATTCCCATGCACTACAAGACTTCTAAACTGGGGTTTGATATTGACCGGGTGGAGAAGTTCCTAAATCTTAATCCCGATTACGAGAAGAAAGTTTCTTTAGATATTAGCCAGCAAAACATAGATTCTTTTAAAAGAATAGTTGTCTTAGAACACCAACGTTAAAGAACAATTGTTTTAAGGTCTTCTGGCCAAATAATCTTGTCCCTTATCGGCCGCAATTCCTCTTTTATTCTTCGCTCCTCATTCTTATTCTGGAGAAGAAAATGTACGGGAATTAGCTTTACTTTCGGACAAGTCTTTAGATAATCGCTGAGAACCTTGGATGAAGTATGCATTCTGTTTAGGGAAGGATGAACTTTAAAATATGAAGATGAGGCAGTGCAGTCGTGGATAAGGTAGTCGATGTAACCGGCTAGCTTTAACATTTTTTGGGAAAAGGCAGTGTCGGAGCTGTAAAAAAGTTTCTTTTTGGAAAAGGATATTTTTACTCCAAAAGAACCAGGGATGTGGCGATTCTTTATCGCGGCTATCTCAATACCACCTTGGCGAAGAAAAAATTTTCTTTTAAATACGTTAATGTATTTTATTTTGGGGTATTGGGGCTCATCGAGCTGGAATAATTTTATTAGTTTTTTAATGACTTTAATAGAAGCTTGATTAGCAAATATGGTTAAGAGATTATTGAAATAAGCCTGGGTGTGGATAAGCGAAATTATCCCATAAATATGATCAGGATGCTGGTGGGTGATAATAATCTTTTTTATTGTTTTGAAACTCAATCCAACTTTTAAAAGTTTTTGGGTTATTGATCCAGGACAATCGATTAAAAGGGTAAGTTTATTATTAGTGAAGATAAAAGAAGTGTTATCTCTTTTCTTTGTCGGGATACTTGAAGAAGTTCCTAGAAAAATAATCTTTGCCATTTCTTATTATTGGTGCAAGGGAGGAGACTTATATCCAATCTCGCCGAAGGCGATCGGTTGAGGCTTAGCCTCAACCGGTATTATTGGATCCAAAATATCTTATGCTATACCACAGACTTTTTTGTCCGCCGCCGCTTTCTGATTAAATAAGACTATGCGAGGGAGGGGACTTGAACCCCTACGGTATCGCTACCGTTAGCCCCTCAAGCTAGTGCGTCTGCCAATTCCGCCACCCTCGCATTAAGATTCATTGGTTATGATTGACTGGTTGCCCGATATACAGTTTTAATTTCATCTTCTATCCTTTGCGGGAACAGCTAACTGTTATATTGATAACTAATTGTCTTGCTGCGCAAGAGCTGTTACCGCCACCCTCGCATTAGAGTTCATTTATTCTGCGTTTTTGTTTAAGAGCTTCTCTGATCCAGTATGTATTTGCTTTCTGGGAATTTTTTGGCCAGACTTTTCATCTCTGCCCCCACAGAATTTATCTGGGCAGTGTGAGTAAAATTTTGCTTTGTATTAGTAATGATTCCGATAGATACAGTGATAAAACCAAATTTATGGATTTGATTATCACGTCCTTTTGTTTCAATATAGCCCTTTAGGCGGTCTTCTTCTTCGAAGAAGGTCGGAGCAACTTTGTCAAAGTCTGCAAGTATCTTCTTAGCAATTACTTCTGCTTTTTCAGGAGTTGCGATAATAACAAAATCATCTCCTCCGATATGCCCCACAAAATCTCTAGCAGTTCCCTTTTTTTGGATAGAATCGATAAGGATTCGAGCCGTCTCTTTAATCACGTTATCTCCTTCTCCGAATCCATAGTAGTCGTTTAAAGCTTTAAAGTTATCGATATCGATATAAAGTACAGCAAACTTTTCTTTGCGGTGTATTTTTTCAGTTAACTCTTTATTGATTGACACATTTCCTGGGAGGCGAGTTAAAGGGTTAGCGTCTAAATTTGCTGCCGAGCGTCTTATAAGCATTCTAATTCGGGCAATTAGTTCTTGGGGGTCAAATGGTTTTAGCATGTAATCGTCGGCTCCGGCCTCAAGCCCGTCTACCTTATCTTCTACTTCTCCTTTTCCGGTAAGCATAAGTATCGGCGTATTTAGAAATAGAGGGTCTTTTCTTATTATCTTGCAAATTTCCGGGCCTTCTAAATCAGGGAGTACATAGTCTAAAACCAAAAAATTAGGATTTTCACTCTTTAGCTTCTCCAGGGCCTGGTTACCGCTGGCGGCTTTTATCAGTTCAAACTCATCCTGAAGAGTGGCTTCCAGAAGGTCCAAAATATCGGGGTTATCATCAACAATTAATATTTTTAATTTATACATTTTAGGCTACTCTTAAAGTAAAATAGAAAGTCGTACCCTTGCCCAGTTTAGATTCAGCCCATATTTTTTCTTTATGAGTGTCAATAATTCTCTTCACTAAAGAAAGCCCTAAACCGCTTCCTTCAATCTTAGTAATTGAAGGATTGCTAGCTCTAAAAAACTCCTGGAATACTCTTGCCAGATCCTCTTCCTTCATACCGCAACCGGTATCGGCTACCGAGATAAGAGCCTGTTTATCCTTCCGAACACAAGTTAGCTTTATTTCTCCTCCCGAGGGTGTAAACTTTAAAGCATTATTTATAAGATTGATTAAGACTCTTTCAATGAGAGTTTTATCCATATACACATTTAGGCTTTTAGGGAGGTTGAAAGTCAAGGCGATTTTTTTTGATTCTATTTGGGGACTCAGGAAATCTGCTACATCTTTAATCAATTTTATAATCTCAAATGGTGCAGTTTTTACTTCCATCCTGCCTGATTCAATGCGGGAAATGTCTAAGAGAGTATTTACAATAGTCATGAGTTTGTCTACGTTTGCATCAATCTTAGCTAACCTTTCTCTTGCTCCAGCAGGTAATTTACCAAATTTCTCACCCACTAGCAAGGAAGAAAATCCTTTCACCGAGGTAAGAGGAGTTCTTAATTCGTGAGACACGCTGGAGATGAAGTCAGATTTTGTTTTACTGATAACTTCGATTGTTCTCAAACTTTTAACTAACTCGTTAGTTCGCTCTTTAATCTTCTTTTCCAGATTATCCTTGGTATGGTAGAGATCTTCAAACAGCCGTATATTATCAAGGCACTGGCTAAGATACATACAGACGATTAAGAATGCTTCTTCTTCTGATTGTTGAATTTCAGCATGCAGGGTAAGTTCAGATACTATAAATATAGCATAGATAAATTCTCTTGTTTTTACCGGGGCAATAAGAATGTCTTTGCCCCTGCTTGAAGGGAATAGATTCTTATAAGTTTCAGAATCCGGATGCAAGAACCGTACATCTTTCAATAATTCCTTTTTGTTTTCAAAAACTGTCTGGAATGTTTCTACGTCAGGAGCCTCAAAACCGATATTGATCTTCTCCTGTAAGTTATTAAAATCGAGAATCAAACCTTTCTTAAACCCCAGAGCATTTATAATTTCTTTATCTATGGCCAAGAAGAGCTTATCGCTGTCTAAGGTGAAGATAGAAGAGATGAGCAAATTCTTTATTAAGGACAATTTATTAAGTTCATTCTCTATCTCTTGCTGCGACAATTTTAGTTCCATGTCACTTTTTATAATTAATTTTGCCTGCTGATCCAAATCTTGAATTACCTTTCTTGAGTGATTTGTTTCCTTTCGTAAAGTAGCAACATTTTTCATTTTTTTGGCAATGAAAACTATCAGGAATACGACTACGCCGGACAATATAATCACCAAATTAGCTAGAGGGCCAAGTGATAATAAATCGTTAATCATGTTATTCCCACATAGTTATGAGGAGATTGCCGGTTTCGATATCAATGTCTCCGCTTTCTTTATCGAAGACAAAGGAATAGTCAGCATATAGCCCGATCACCTTTGATTTATCGCCTAAAGTCCTCTTTATCGAGGCTATTTCCTGCTTAGCACCCTCCCCCAAAGTTTTTTTTCTTGTTAAAGAGTTTATAATAAAAGTTAGTCCTTGTCCATTGTTTCTTAGGGGGGCTAATTTGTCTTTTAAAGTTTCTGAAGGAACGGCAGCATCAAGGAACATAATGTGTCCAGTCCCCCCTTCCTTTGCTTCGCCCCTACAGATTAAAGATCCGTCTTCTAACCGGTCAAGAATATTAATAAGTCTTAAAGAACCACCAGTGCTGATTCCTAAGGGGTAGAAAGAAAAAAGGCGGTTTTTTACAAAGGGTTCAAATTTCTCTTCTAGGTAGTGTTGGTAAATATTTATCGCCGGTTGGTTATCTATTTCTATAATCACATCTCGGTTGGAAGTGGTTTTAGTAATCGTGAAAGGTTTACCCAAGGGCACATATCCCCCTAACCTTAATGAACGTACCCGCAATCCTTTTATGGCAATATTAATTAGTCCTTCATTAGGAGTATTATTTATAATCTGGGGGTTAGAGGATGAATATTTCTTGGTGAAGCCACCCCCTAAGAGTTCAAAAAACTTACCCAAAGCCAGCCTTACTCCCCTTAAATAGGCAGTGGGGTCAATTCCAGATGCGACAAAGGAGAAGAAAGCGTAATCTTGCCTTCTTAACTTTTTGAATGAAGAAATCAGGAAAGATTCGATTTCTTCGATACCCGTTGCTTTAGAGAAAGCTTCGTTGAACTCAACTCCTTCTTTGTTTATGCAACAGGCGACAACGCCTTTTGTGATTAGTTTGTCTTCGAAGATTAAAAGGGGAGACTGTATTCCTAAAATCCGTTTTGGTTTTAAAGTAAGATTTACGGTTTTTAAGATATTTGCAGGGTGGTAATCAGGCGTGGTTAAGATAATCAGATAATCTATCTTTTTAGGAAAGACTAATTTTATTTTTAAGGCGACTTCCTTAATTGCTTCTGTCTGGGGTCGTTCACTAAAGGCTATAGCAAATGTTTCCGTTTCCACCTATTTTCTCTCCTTTCCCTATTCTTTATCCATTAAGGTAGGCATTTGATCATTTAAAGACAAAAACAGCCCACTGCAGGCACTGATTTTAACTTACCATAAACATAGCCAAAAATCAATATGGTTAAGCCCAGTTCAGGTGTAAAACCGGCTATAAAATGTTAACCAAGAGCTACTTGACAAAGTTTTGTGCGTATGCTATATACTATTTACCTTGTTAAAGGGTGAAGCCAACAATAGTGGTGGCATTTAAACCAATGGATGCAAGTTTTAGCCAAGTTGCAATAGATTTATTCTTTTTAATCCTTTGTTTAAGAGTTATTTACATTTCAATTTCGCGAGGGATTCTGCGGGAAGGTTTTAAGGTCTTAAGTTTTTTCTTAGGATCTTTTTTTGCTTTTCATTATTATACTTCGTTATCCGGTATCATAAGTGCTAACGCACCATTCCTGAACCGGGAATATTTCCTTTTTATTTCCTTTCTCTTGATTTTTCTCGGGATAACATTGATTTTTGCTATTTTGAGATTAATAGTAACATTTTTTTTCAAGAAAGGAGATAAACGTTTTAGTGAAAGGGTATTATTGTTTGTTATCGGAGCTTTTAGAGCTTCGCTTCTTGCCAGTGTAATCATTTTTTCATTGCACCTATCCCCGCTTGATTCAAAGTATTTTTGTCATAGTATGGCTTGTAATCTTTTTAAAAATGTTGGACCGAGAATTTACTTAACAACTTTTAAAGTGTATAATAAATTCAACCCCGAAATTATATTGAATAAGGAGGTAAAAGAATATTATGAAGTTAAAAAATTTCTATCAAGAAGTAGTAAAGAAAGGGATTGAGGCTGATATCCGCAACCGTAAAGAAATAGAAGCGCTTCTTAAAAAGAACCAACAAAGGTTAGAAAAAGCAGATAAGAAGGGGAGAGATCTCTTTGACTTAGATTCATTATTTAACCCTTTTTCCGACACCCGTATTCTCTGCGGTGCCCCTGCAAGCAACATAAAGTCGTTGATTGTGGGAATAGATGTTGATGGGAGCGAGTTGGTTCTCGTAGATAGATTAAAAGAAAAAGGGGAAAGAATCGACTTAGTGGTTTCACATCACCCTCAAGGTCGAGCCTACGCTAACTTTTATGAAGTGATGGATTTGCAAGTCGATGTTTTCACTAAAGAAGGAATAGCCCTGGGTGTTTGTGAGAAACTCTTAGAGGAGAGGAAGCTCCAGGTTGCTCGGAGAGTTAGTTCAGCCAATCATTCCCGAAGCGTTGATATAGCACGGTTACTCAATATAAACTTTCTCTGCATGCATACGCCTTGCGATAATCTTGCTTATCAATATCTACGAAAAGCTATGGATAAGAATAAACCTTTAAACTTGGGTAGTATAATTGGTATTTTGCAAACTATTCCTGAGTATATTGATGCTGCGAAAAACAACAATCCTCCTCAGATAGTAGTTGGAAATAAGAATTCCCGCTGCAAAAATATTCATCTTGAATTTACCGGAGGAACAGAGGGGCCGAAAGACATCTACAAAGAGCTTGCTTCTTGTGGAGTTGATACTATAATTGCCATGCACCAGTCTGAGGAGCATTTTAAGAAGTGTAAAGAGTCTAAAATAAATGTAATATTCGCTTCACATATTGCTTCCGATAGCTTAGGCATTAATATCATGCTCGATTATTTAGAGAGCAAAGAGAAACTTACAATCTACGAGTTCGCAGGATTCCGAAGATTTAAGCGAAAAAAAGCTAAGAGATAAACGGGTTAATGTGTATATGGGCGAATACACCATTAGCCTATTTGCTTATTCACTCTTTCACCCATTTGCTAATCAGAGGTATGATTCCCCAACCATTTATAGAAGAAGTTCAGTCTCGAACTGACATTGCTGATTTAATTTCTAGCTACATTCCCTTGAAGCGAACCGGTAGAAATTTTAAAGCAATTTGCCCCTTTCACGGCGAAAAAACTCCTTCTTTTATCGTAAGTCCCCAGAAACAAATTTTCCATTGTTTTGGCTGCGGTGAAGGTGGAGGCATTTTTCAATTTTTGACCCTTATCGAGAAGATAAGTTTTCCCGAGGCCGTAGAAATGTTAGCCAAGCGATTGGGTTTAGCAATACCTTATCAGAGGGGTAAGAGCACTAAAACCAAGGACATTCTCTATGAGGCTACGCATAAGGCTGGTTTATTCTTTCATAATAATTTAACTAAAAGCCAGAAGTGTCAGCCTGTCCGTGCTTATTTAAGTAAAAGGGGTGTAGGACCTGAGACGATTAATAAATTTCAACTCGGTTTTGCTCCCGGCAGAAATTCCCTTCTTCAGTATATGCGTAAAGAAGGATTTACCTTAGAGGTTTTAGAAAAAGCATCGTTGATTACATCAGCCAGAGGAAGTTTTCGCGATTTGTTTCAAGATAGAATCATTTTTCCCATTTTTGATGTCCGTTCCCGTATCGTTGGTTTTGGTGCCCGAACCTGGGTTGAAGCTAACAACTCTCCTAAATATATTAATTCTTTAGAGAATGCTCTTTACAGCAAGCGAGAACACCTTTTTGGACTTAATTTTTCTAAGGATGAAATTGGTAAAGAAGATATTGTAATCGTGGTTGAAGGTTATTCAGATATGATTACCCCTTTTATGAGGGGAATAAAGAATATCGTAGCTTCTTTAGGTACGGCCCTTACCATTGAACAAATCCGCTTGATTAAACGATACGCCTCTTGTGTAATTCTGGTGTATGATTCTGATAAAGCTGGTGAAGTCGCTACCGCAAGGTCGATAGACTTACTTCTGGAAAATGATTTAAGCGCTAAGGTAGTAAGCCTGCCTGAAGGCTCTGACCCGGATTCATTAGTTCGGCATAGGGGTAAGGATTATTTTTCACAGTTATTAAGCAATAAACTTGATTTTTTTGATCACAAATTAGCCAGTTTGAGGAAGACTTATGATGCCGAAACTATTGAGGGGAAGACAAAAATTGCCAAGAACATACTTGCTACCCTGGAGAAGTTGAATAGCGAAGTTCAAAAGTATGAGTATATCAGAAAACTTGCCGGAAGTTTGGGGGTTAAAGAGGAGATCATGATTGCAGAATTCCGGAATAACCTGGCCAAGAAAAGTAATATTTACAAGAAGTATCCTTCATCTACCCCTTACGGGGATAAAAGGACAAATTTGAATAATGAGCCTTTGTCGGTCACCGAAAAAGTTCTAGTTAAATTTATACTCACTAACCCTAAGGCCTTTTCTCTGGTGAGAAAGAATTTAAAAAGGGAGTACTTTCATTCATATCTAGCTCAGAAAACCATTTCTTTTCTCTTTAACACTTATTCTACTGAAGAGAATAGCTCGATGCAGAAATTATTAGGAACAATCAAAGATAAAGAAATTAGCGGTTTTATCTCCAAGATTTTAATGGACGACGATATCCCTTTAGATAAGAATACTTTTAAAGAAAGTTTGATAAAACTTCGCAAAAGAGGTGCGGTAGAGGTAAAAAAAAGGTTGAAGGACCAAATAAAGGAAGCCGAGGTAAGAGGTGATAAACAAAAGTTAAAAGAATTGATGCGCCAATATAGCCGGATTAATAGCGAGGTACGGAATGGTTAAGAAAAAACTTTTAGAGAGAAGCATAAAGCAGTTAATTGATCTGGGAAAAAAGAAGGGGTATCTTACTTACGATGAGATAAATCATTTCCTTTCGGAGGAAATAATAAACGTCAAGGCTTTAGATACGATCTTTGAACATCTAGATAGTAAGGATATTAGTGTGTTAGAGACAAGAGAAGTTGCTGAGTGGGAGAAGGAAAAGAAAAAACAAGTCACCCCCGTATCCCAGCCGGTAGATGATCCGGTTAAGATGTATCTTAAGCAGATGGGCCAAATTCCTTTGCTTTCACGAGACGAAGAAATACGATTAGCAAAGAAAATTGAAGATACCGAAGAGATTTTGCGTGACGAAGTTTTTTCTACCGGCATATCGCGAAATACATTTATCGATATCTCTAAACAGTTGCTCAAAGATCAGCTTAACCCTGATGATTTTGTTAAGGGAGAGATTAAGAGCAAGGAAAAAGAAGTCAAGAGGATACGAAAACTCTACAACAAATTAGTTAGGATTAAAAGAGCCGAAAGCCAGAAAGCAGTCCTTAAAGGTTTTAACTTTACCATCGGAATAATAGAAGAGATAATTTCTAAGACTAAAGAAGTTGTCCGTGAAGCTGAACGGATAAAGAGAAAGATTGATAAGATAAAGGGGAGGAGTAAGAGTAAGCTTGGCCAGAAACGCAGCTTAATACGGCAAAAAAATAAACGCATAAGGCAACTTGGATTCGGCAAGGAAGAGGTAAGAGATAAGATGCGGGCTATCTTAGAGAAGAGCCGGCTTTATAATCACGCTAAGAGCACTCTTGTTGAGGCGAATTTACGATTAGTAGTAAGTATAGCTAAGAAATACGTAAACCGGGGTCTTTCTTTCTTAGATTTAATTCAAGAGGGAAATATTGGACTTATTAAAGCAGTAGAGAAGTTTGAGTACAAGCGAGGATATAAATTTTCTACTTATGCTACTTGGTGGATAAGACAGGCAATAACTCGAGCTATTGCTGATCAGGCCCGGACGATTAGAATTCCTGTGCATATGACTGAGACAATTAACAAAATAATTCGAATCTCGCGGCTTTTTATTCAGGAGAAAGGCAAAGAACCTACCCCTGATGAGTTAGCAAAAGAGTTAAGGCTCCCGGTTTCTAAGATAAAAGATATTATTAAGGTATCACAGCAACCGATATCTATACATACGCCGATTGGCGATGATGGAGACACTTCTTTCGGTGATTTTATTGAGGACAAAAAGGCTGTATCGCCGGCTAATGCAACTGTCTTCTCAATGCTTAAGGAGGAATTAGGGCAGGCGATGGACAGTTTGACCGAACGGGAGAGAAATATTCTTACCTTAAGATTTGGGCTCGAAGACGGCAGCCCTAAGACTCTTGAGGAAGTAGGAACTATTTTTAAGGTTACTCGTGAGCGGATAAGACAAATTGAAGCTAAAGCTCTCAAGAAATTAAGGCGGCCTAGTCGGTCACGTCGCCTCCAAACATTTTTAGAACTTACTCTCTTTCGCGGCAAATTACATCCTTCTTGATGAAGATAAGGATAAATTATGAAGGAAAAAAATAAAGAAAACGTAGAATATGTAGCCAAGTTAGCTAGAATAAAGATAACTTCTCAGGAAAAGGAAGCTTTAAGTGAGCAGCTTTCTAAGATTATCGGCTATATTGATAAGTTAAAAGAGCTGGATGTAGAGGGTGTTGAACCCTTACGGGGTTTACATATCCCGGAGAATATTTTTCGAGAAGATAAGGCTATTCCTTCGACTTCTCGGGATGACATTTTAAAAAATTCTCCTTCACGAGAGAATGATTATTTTAAAATTCCCACAGTTATCGAGTAGATGGAAGACTTAATTAATCTGACAGCCAGCGCAATCGGAGAAAGAATTAGTTCTGGCCAACTAAAACCGGAAGAGGTCCACTCATTGTTCACAGAAAGAATCAAAAAGTACGATTCTTCTCTGCGAAGTTTCGTAGAAGTCTATAAACAGCCGATTATCGGAGAAGGAAGTTCTCCGCTCGCCAATTTGCCGATTGCTATAAAAGATAATATCTGCATAAAGGGAAAGAAAATTACCTGTGCTTCCCGAATTCTTTCCACCCACTTAGCCGTCTATGATGCCGAGGTTATAAGAAGATTAAAGCGTGCCGGCTTAAGCATTATCGGGACTACAAATATGGACGAGTTTGCTTTTGGTTCATCTACTGAGAACTCTTGTTACGGACCGACAAGAAATCCTTGGGACATAACTAAAGTTTCTGGTGGCTCAAGCGGAGGTTCCGCAGCAGCAGTGGCAGCTCGTTTGGTTCCTTTTGCCTTGGGTTCTGATACCGGAGGTTCAATCCGGCAACCAGCTTGTTTTTGTGGAGTAGTCGGCTTTAAGCCTACTTATGGTCGGGTTTCCCGTTGGGGTTTAATTGCTTTTGGTTCAAGCTTAGATCAGATCGGGCCGATAACTACCAATTTTACCGACTGCGCGTATCTTCTCAACATCATCTGTGGTCAGGATGACAAAGACTCAACATCAGTGTCTCTCAAGGTACCTGATTTTAAGGAAGCTTTGAATAGTGATATTGACGACATAAAAATAGGAATACCTAAAGAGTATTTTCAGCAGGGATTAAGTCAAGAGGTCAGAGAGGCAGTCAATAGGGCAAAGAAGGTTTTTGAGGCCAAGGGGGTAAAGTTCATCGAAGTGAGTTTGCCGCACACCGAATATGCTGTGGCCACCTATTATATCATTGCTTCCTCAGAGGCAAGTTCTAACCTCCAGAGATTTGACGGAATAAGGTATGGGGTAAGAGTAAAGAACAGTAATTTGGAGGACCTTTATGCCGAGAGCCGGGGGCAGGGTTTTGGCGCTGAGTCAAAGAGGAGAATCTTCTTGGGTACCCACAGTCTTTCCAGCGGCTACTACGATGCTTACTACCTAAAAGCTCTTAAAGTGAGGAGGTTGATCAAAGGCGATTTTGATCAAGCCTTCGAAAAAGTTGATGCTATCCTTACACCTACTGCGCCAACAACTGCTTTTAAAATTGGTGAAAAAACAAACGATCCTTTAAGCATGTATTTATCAGATATTTATACTATTTCTACAAATCTAGCCGGGTTACCAGCCGTATCTTTTCCTTGCGGATTCTCTAATGATAAGTTACCGATTGGAGCCCAACTGATTGGAAAGGAATTTGATGAGTTTACTCTTCTGAGATTAGGTTCGGTTTTTCAAGCTAGTACGGATTTTCATAAGAAAATACCCAAGATTCATCATGAATGATTTTGAAGTTATAATTGGTCTGGAAGTTCACACTCAGTTGAAGACAGAATCAAAGATTTTCTGTTCTTGCTCTACGAAATTCGAGAGCCCTCCCAATACTAATATTTGTCCGGTTTGTTGCGGGTATCCCGGAGTGTTACCGGTCTTCAACAAAAAAGTTTTAAAATTGGCCATAAGGGTTTCTTTGGCTTTGAATTGTAAGATTAATAAAAGTATATATTTTGAGCGTAAGAACTATTTTTATCCCGACCTGCCTAAAGATTATCAAATTTCTCAGTATAAGATGCCTTTAGGTGAGGCAGGATTCTTAAGACTCCCTTCTGGTAAAAAGATAAATATAAACAGAGTACATATGGAAGAGGATGCCGGTAAACTTATCCACAAGCAAGGTTATTCCTGGGTAGATTTTAATCGTACTGGCACACCGCTGTTAGAAATTGTAACTGAACCGGATATAGGGAGCCCTGAGGAAGCTTTTGAATATCTGTCTTCTTTGAAGTTAATCCTTCAATACATCAATGCTTCTGATTGTGATATGGAGAAAGGGTCTTTACGCTGTGATGCTAATATTTCGCTGCGCAAGCCGGGAGACGCTGCACTGGGCACGAAAGTAGAGCTGAAAAACATGAATAGTTTTAGAGGAGTTAAGGCGGCTTTAGAATTCGAGGTAAAGAGACAGGCTAAAGCAATAGGGCAGGGAGAAAAAATAACCCAAGAGACAAGATTGTGGGATGTGGATAAACTAATGACAATAGTTATGCGCAGCAAAGAAGAGGCCCATGACTACCGTTATTTTCCCGAACCCGATCTTCTAGATTTCTCCATTTCCGATGAGTTTATTAAGCAAGAGAAGGATTTGGTAGGAGAGTTGCCTCTTAGGAAGAGAAAGAGATTTTTAGAAGATTACAAAATCGGACCTAATGAAATAGATATACTTCTGTCTGACCGCTGGCTAGCTGATTTTTTTGAAGCCGCGGTTAAGTTTTATCCTAAGCCGCAGGAGGTATCTAACTGGCTGATTGGTCCCTTTCTTGAGCAGGTAAATAGTTTAGAGGGTGGGTTCAGTTCGGTGAAAATATCGGCAGAAAAGTTCGCCCAAATAGTAAAATACTTCAAAGAAGGGAGACTGAACAATATTACGGCGAAAAAAGCTCTTTTTTTGAGTATTACTACTGATGAGGATATAGATAAGATTATTGAAAGAGAAGGTCTTAGGCAGCTATCCGGTGAAGGCGAGTTAGATATTTTTGTCGAAGAGGTTATTAAAGAGAACCCCAAACCGGTTAAAGAGTATTTAGAGGGCAAGAATCAGGCAATAATGTTTCTTGTGGGGCAGGTAATGAAGAAGAGTAAGGGTAAAGCCAATCCCCAGGTAGCAAGAGAGATGATAAAAAGGAGGATAGAGAAATGAGAAGAAGATTCGTTATTCTTGCAGTCACCTTAACCATAGCTATCTCCGCTTATAAGGTTGGAATTTCTTTCAGCAGCGAGAAGGATGATTTGTATCGGGAGTTAGAGATATTTGCTGAAGGGTTAGCGGTTATTGAGGGAAAATATGTAGAAGAAAAAACTCCCGAAGATTTAGTCTATGGAGCGATGAGAGGGCTAGCCTTGTCTTTAGATGCCTATAGTCAATTTTTGACTCCTGAAGATTACAAGAATCTTCTGGTTGAAACAGAAGGTAAATTTGGCGGTTTAGGGATTGAGATTACCATAAGAAACGGTCTTCTGACTATTGTTTCTCCCATAGAAGACACACCAGCCTGGCGAGCCGGGATTGAAGCCGGAGATATTATTATTAAGATCGACGGTGAATCAACCAAAGATATTACCTTAAACGAAGCAGTTAAACAATTACGTGGCGATCCCGAAAGCGAAGTTACTTTAACTGTATTGAGAGAAGGAAATAGATTAGTCGAGGATATAACTATTGTAAGAGATATAATAAAGATAAAAGACATAAAAAGATCGTTGATCCTTGAAGATGGTGTTGGTTACATAAAAATAGGCGAGTTTAGAGAATCTACCTATAAAGACCTATGCAAAGCCTTAGCGGAGTTGGAGGAAGAAGGTCTAAAAGCTTTGGTTATTGATGTAAGAAATAACCCCGGAGGATTGCTTAACTCAGCCATAGACATATCCAGTAAATTCCTAGAAGACGGAAAAGTCGTGGTATCCACTGATTCAAGGAGTGAAGATGAGAAACTATATAGTGCTGTACCGTTTAGAAAGAAGTATATTGATATTCCGATGGTAGTATTGATCAATAAAGGTAGTGCTTCGGGAAGCGAGATTCTTGCTGCAGCCTTGCGTGACAACAACCGGGCAATTCTTATTGGTGAGACGACTTTTGGCAAGGGGTCAGTTCAAACAATACTGCCTTTATCTGACGGCTCGGCCATGCGGCTTACCACTTCTAAATATTACACTCCGGCCGAAGTAAGTATTCATGAGAAAGGAATCGAACCCGATATTGAATTAGTTAAAGAAGCAATTGAGAGATCAAAAGATGACGTGTTTAAGGAATTAGACAGGAAGCAAGACTTTGATTATAAAAAAGATTCCCAGATAGTAAGAGCTTTAGATCTCATTAAAGGTATCCTTATCTTAAAAGGTAAGGAGCAAGGATGAAGAGGAGACTCCAGGTTCTGTTTTAATAGCCCTTTAATTTATCCTTCTTCTTTTTAACCACTATCTTTATAATAATATGTATATATTAGGTATTGAAACTTCTTGCGATGAAACTTCCTGTGCAATCTTAAGAGATTATCAAGTCCTCTCCAGCATTACCCTATCTTCTTTAAGAGAGCATAAGAAGTACGGAGGTATAGTTCCTGAGATAGCTACCCGGGCACACCTGGAGAATATCGACAAAGTCTTAGCAGCTGCCTGTAAAGTTGCCGGCATATCTTTGGAAAGATTGGATTTAATTTCGGTGACTTATAAACCTGGCCTCCTGGGCGCCTTGGTTGTTGGGCTAAACTTTGCTAAAGCTTTATCTTTGGCTCTTAAGAAGCCTCTTATTGGGGTTAATCATCTTCATGCCCATATTTTTGCTCCCTTCTTAAACTATCAGCAGAGATTGAAGTTTCCTTTTTTAGGAGTCGTGATCTCCGGTGGTCATACTGAAATTTATCGAGTAGACGATTTTGACAAAATAAAGATTTTAGGACAGACTCGTGATGATGCTTGCGGGGAGGTCTTTGATAAGATAGCTAAAGCTTACAATCTAGGTTATCCCGGAGGACCAGTTATTGATAAACTTTTTAACCCCCGGTATAAAGATGATTTTAGTTTTAAGTGTGGGAAGATAGGGTTGGATTTAAGTTTTAGCGGGATAAAGACTGGGCTTATTTATAAAAAGAAAGAATTGGAAGAAAAAGGTATTTTTGATTCAAAGATGAAGAAAAAGCTTGTTTCTTCTTTTCAATACGCGGTTATTGAAACAATCATTAAAACAATCCTGGAGGCTAAAGATAAGCTAAGAATTAAAAGGATAGTCTGTGGTGGTGGGGTCGTTGCCAATAAATACTTACGCCGGCGGCTTAAACAGGAGGAGAGGCAAGGAATTGAGGTTCGCATGGCGCCACTTGAGTATACTGGGGATAATGCTGCAATAGTTGCAGGATTAGGATTTTACCTGTATAATAAGAAAAAGAAGGAGTGTGGTCTAAACTTAAAAGCCCAGGCCAACTAATATGTTAAACTTATTCTCTACAGCATTACGTTTAATAATTGCCTGTGTTTTAGGTAGTATAATTGGTTTTGAGCGCCAAAAAAAAGGTGGAGGAGCCGGTTTAAGGACTCATATCTTAGTTACTATAGGTTCAACCCTAATAATGTTGACTTCGCTTTATATCTATGATATTTATCAAGAACTAGGTGCTGTTGATCCCGGAAGAATTGCTGCTGGAGTAGTTACTGGCGTTGGTTTCTTGGGTGCCGGAACGATTATACGCAGTAAAGAGGGAGTTCGGGGATTAACTACAGCGGCAAGTATCTGGGTTAGTGCAGCAATTGGGTTAGCTATAGGCTGTGGGTATATTAGCGGAGCGATAATTGTTACCGCGATTTCTTATTTAGTCCTTTCGTTTTTAAAAAAATTAGAAAAGGAAACTATTTAATATTAATTATTAGGGGGTGAAAAAGATGGCTAGACGAAAAGAAGAGGAGAAAGTTCTTGATGTAAGTGCAGCAATGAAAGGGAGCTTGGTTTTCTCCGACCCTGTGAATTTACGAATCAATGGTAAATTTGAGGGTAGTCTGGACACAAAGGGTAGCCTTATTATTGGCCAGGCAGCCACGGTAAAGGCTAATATTATCGGAGAAAAAGTAACTATTGCTGGCACGGTCAAAGGGAATATTAAGGCAATGGAGAGCATTAAGCTTCTTTCCACAGCCCAGGTTATTGGCGATATAGAAGTCCCTAAGATTTCTATTGATGAGGGAGCAATTTTTAACGGTAAGTGTCGGACAGCTGAGGCAAGAATTTCCTTAGAAGAGCTCTCAGATTATCTTTCGGTTGAAGAGAAGAAAATTGTAGAGTGGGTTGAAGGCGGAAAAATTCCCGTAGAGAAAGAAGGTAATAAGTTATTATTTGACCGCAGAGAAGTAGATAGCTGGGTTGCCCATAAATCTTAAGATTATCTTAGACTTCAATCTTGCTGAAGTAAAACTTCACAAGGCTTAAAGATTATTATAACTAAGAGATGAAAGAGAAACTTTTTACTACCAGAGAGATTTCACAGGTCTTAGGTATTTCTGAAAAGGATATAATTGAACTAGCCAATAAGAACCTTATACCCCACTTTAAAGTGGCTGGAGAGTTCTTGCGATTCAAGAAAGATGATATAACAAAGTTCAAGCCGAAAATAAAGAAAAAATATAATCTTCCCGAAAAAAAAGGTCACGTTTTAGAAGGGGCAAGAGAATTTTTTTATTTTAATGACTTTTATCTTGTCTCGGCGATAATAATTATCATTCTGCTTTGGGTCATAATAAAAGATATTGCCTTTGGTATTTAATAGTCGACCTCCCCCACCGGTTTAAAACTTTAAAAAAGGAGAAAAAATGGTTAGTTTTGATGATTTTTCTAAACTGGATTTAAAAGTAGGAAAGATTTCAGAGGTTAATTTTCATCCTGACGCTGAGAAACTTTATTTACTAAAAGTAGACCTAGGGGATAAGGTTGTACAGGTCGTGGCCGGCATCAAGCCTTTTTATTCGCCTGAGCAGTTAGAGAATAAGCTTGTAGTTGTTTTAACCAATTTAGAACCAAAAGATGTTAGAGGCGTTCTATCTGAAGGTATGGTGCTGGCGGCTCAGGGTAAAGATGATCTTAGCTTGGTAATTTTAGATAAAGAAGTAGCCGTAGGAAGTACAATAAAATAAATTATTTCCGGTATAAACTATGAAAACTAAATACATACGAGTAAAAACTAAAGGAAATAGTGATATTATTGATATTACCTCTGATTTGAGGAAGATTGTAGCTGGTGCCGAGATAAAGGAAGGGGTTATATTTTTATCGGTTATTGGCTCAACAGCGGCACTTACTACAATGGAGTATGAGAGGGGCTTGATAAAAGATCTAAAAAACACTTTTGAGAAGCTCTTGCCCTACAAAGGTGATTATAGCCATAATTTTACCTGGGCCGATGATAATGGGCACTCTCATTTAAGGAGTTCTTTTATTAAAACTCACCTTTTTGTTTCGATAACCAGCGGTAAACTCGATTTAGGAACTTGGCAACAGGTAGTTTTAATTGATTTCGATACTCGCCCCCGGGATAGAAAGATTGTAGTCAAGATAATTGCCTAATTAGCTAAGATGGATTTGACCAAAAACATCGAAGATTTTGATTTAGTTTTCCTTGATTTGGAGACCACTGGTTTAGATGTGGTGACCGGAGACTGTTTATGCGAAGTGGGGGCGCTTAAAGTCCGGGATAGGAAAGTTATTAATGAATTTCATAGTCTGGTTAATCCCAGAAAAAAAATGCCCCAAGAAGCTTATGAAGTTCATAAAATATCAGATGAGGAGCTAAAAGATGCTCCTTGTTTCGAGGAAATAGCTGATAGACTGATCAGATTTTTAAACGGCTGTGTAATCTGTGCTTACAACGTGGGATTTGATATGGGATTTATTAACCATCAGTTGCAGAGGATTGGGCGTTCCTCTTACGAGGGGCCAGCTATAGATGTTCTGGCTATGGCCAGGGATGGTCTTAAATTACCACGATACAACTTAGAGACAACCGCTAAGTTTTTTAATATCGATTGCAGCCAAGGCCTGCATCGGGCCTCAGGCGATGCTTTAGTTGCTTATAAAATTTTTTTAAAGCTAATTGATATTTTTAAGGAGAAACAAATAGAGAAGTTAGACGAGTTCATCTCTCTCTATGGCCTCGATAATGAAATTTTTCGGGCCGGAGAAGACCATAAAACACTTCTTTTTAAAGAGGCGATGGATGACAAGACTACCCTAAAGATAAGATACTTTTCCTCTTCCAACAGATTAAAGGAAGAGAACATACTACCGCTGCGTGTTCTCCAGGAAGGTAAGTATTCTTATCTTTTGTACCAGGGAGAGGCTGAAGCTTCCTGCCGTCTAAAATTGAATCGTATCCTTAAGGTAGGGGAACCCTCCTCCAAAGATAATTAATTTGCTATGAATTTAAAGGTTATTTTGATAAAATAAACTAAATGTTTTAGCTTATATTTCAACCCAGCTAAAATATGCAGGCCAAACATAAAGGAGGGTGGCAATGGATGATATATTAGAAATTTTAGAGAGCAATGCAAGGATTTCCTTAGAGGATTTGCAAAAATTAACCGGTAAAAGCAAAAAAGAAATTGAGCGGTTGATAAAAAGTTATGAGAAGAAAGGAGTAATTGTAAAGTATAAAACAATTATAAATAAACGAAAGATTAAGGGTGAAGCAGGAGTAGGTGCTTTAATTGAAGTTAAAGTGGCCCCCCAGAAAGACGTAGGTTTTGATATGGTTGCCCAAAGGATCTACCGGTTTCCCGAGGTAAAAAGCTGCTATCTTCTTTCCGGTACTTACGATTTACTTCTGGAGGTTTGCGGCAAAGATATAGAGACGGTAGCAAGTTTTGTCTCGGATAAGTTGGCACCTTTGAGTTCTGTAAGAGGTACAGCTACCCATTTTATGCTCAAGAAGTATAAGGAAGACGGGGTAGTTTTGGTAAAGGATGGAAAAAATAAACGCTTGCCGATAACCTATTAATATGATTGCAAAGCGGATAAAAAAGTTACCACCTTCGGGGATTAGGGAATTCTTTGATTTAGTTTTAGGGATGCCAGAGGTAATTTCTCTGGGTGTAGGCGAGCCGGATTTTATTACCCCTTGGAGGATCAGGGAGAAAGCAATTACTGCTTTAGAAGAAGGTCTTACCTCTTATACTTCCAACCAAGGTCTGCTCCTCCTACGCCAGGGGATTTCTGAGCTTCTTACCAAGAAATACTCTTTAAATTATAATCCCCAAAAAGAGATTTTGATTACGGTTGGGGTTAGCGAGGGATTAGACTTAGCTCTCCGGGCGATTATGGAACCGGGTGATAAGGTTATTGTAGTAAGCCCTTACTATGTTGCTTATCCGGCTTTAGTTGAGATATCCCAAGGAAAGGTTCTTTATTTACCTACTAAAGAGGAAGAGGGGTTTAAGATTAACCTTAAGAAGCTAAAAAGTCTACTTCTTCAGAAACCCAAAGCAATAATATTGAATTATCCTTGCAACCCTACCGGCATAACCTATAGTCATAGTGAGTTAAAGCAGATTTGGAAAGTTTTAGCTCATGAAGATATAGTTATTATCAGCGATGAGACCTATGATGAGTTAACCTACTCCAAAGAACACATCAGCTTTGCATCTTTAGCCAGAGGAGCTAGGGGTAAGACAATTCTACTCAACGGATTTTCCAAAGGCTATGCAATGACCGGATTTAGAGTGGGTTTTGCTTGCGGGGGAAGTGAGATTATCTCAGCAATGACTAAAATACACTCATATTCGGCACTCTGCGGACCGATTATATCTCAGGTAGCTTCTTGTGAGGCTTTGTTAGCAAAAAGGGAAGTCCAACAGATGCAACGGGAATATAATAAGCGAAGGATTTTCGTAGTTAAGGAGCTAAACCGCCTGGGATTGTCAACAGTTAACCCCCAAGGTGCATTTTATTGTTTCTCTTCTTTAAAGAGGTATAAAATAAGCGCTTTAGATTTTGCTAAGAAACTATTATTACAAGAAAAGGTCGCTGTGGTCCCTGGAGGGGCATTCGGAAAAGAATTTGGATCTTACATAAGAATTTCTTACGCCAGCTCTTTAGATAATTTAAAAGAGGCGATAATAAGGATTGAGAGATTCTTGAGTAGATTGTAATTTACAGCTTTTGGCCACAATAGATTCATGTTAAATTCACGTAAAATTAAAGTGGGTAAAAAAAGTGTTCTAGGACTCTGTTTTAAACTGTCCACCAAGAACTTAATCGTCATAGCCGGGCAGAAAGGATACATCATGTGTGGTTATCTTAACTTAAGAGCTGCCAATAAATTCAAGGATGTTGCAGTGAAGATTACCGGCGTATCTACGATTAAAGACGCTCTCCTGGCAAGAGTTCATTCAGTAACCTTCATGGCAAAACGATTAGGGATTCACAAAGGTCAAGCGATAAAAGATGTACTTAAGATTATTGCCTAAACTAATTGCTATAATTGTCCTGCTTAATCTTCTTGGGTGTTCACCAAGCCTTAAGGGGGATGCTGATTCTTTAGAAGAGCTAAAAGGACGATACCAGAAGTTAGTTAAACATTATCAAGGATTAATAAAGGCTAAACCCGATAATTTAGAGTTAAAGTTAAATCTAGCTAAAGCTTACTACGGGTTTAAAGATTATCTGCAGGTAAAAGAGCTTCTTGATGGTATCGATACTGAAAGTGCAAAAATAATTCTGGCCAAAGCTTTGGCTAAAGCAAAAGACTACGATTATGCTATTGAAATCTTTGAACAACTGGAGTCGACACCTCAGGATGATGAATGCCTCTATCTCTATGGTCAAGTTTTAGAAGAAAAGAATTTGTTTCCTAAAGCTCTTGAAATATATGCCAAAGTAGGTAGTTCTTTTAGGAGTAGAGCCCAAGAGAGAATAGAATTTATTAAAGCAAAAGTAGAAGATAGTATCCCTGCTGAAATAGTTGCAATCTCCGAGGAGGCTGGTGACTATATTGGCCAGTTAAAAGATGATGCCGCGGTATATTTGTTGGTTGAGGAAAGTGTGGAAATTACACCGGAGAATACATCACTTTCCACCATACACGTCCTGGAGAAGGTGTTAAAAGAGCGTGGCAAAGAATTGGCTGAGGTTCAAGTAGGCTATGATTCTACCTATGAGCGGGTAGAATTGGAATTTGCCCGCACGATTACCAAAGAGGGCAAAGTTATCTATGCCGGCGGTGAAAGTATCCGTAATATAGGGCTTTATCAGAATTTCCCTCTTTATAGTAATTCCCGGGTATTTATTGTTTCGATGCCCTCAGTAGAGGTAGGGTCATTCATTGAGTATAAGATAAAGGTTTATTCCTCGAAGTTAATCAACCAAGATGATTTTAGCCAGATCTATCGTTTAAGGGAAAAATACCCGGTGTTTAAAGCTGACTTTACCCTGATTATTCCTGAAGGCCGGGAAGTTAAGTTTAATTTTTTTAATCAAGACTATGCCGAGAGTATTGTTCTTGAACCTGGATTAAGGCAAGAGCAAGCAAAGAAGATATATACCTGGAATTTCAGCCAGATAGCCCCGATTATTCCCGAGTATAGTATGCCAACTACCTCCTATATCAATCCAGCAGTGGCAATCTCCAGTTTTTCTTCCTGGGATGAAATCTATGAATGGTGGAGATCTCTTTATCAGGATAAAGTTCAACTAAGCCCGGAAATAGAAGATTTCACTAAAGAACTCATTAAAGATATTTCTGATAGTCAGGATAAAGCTAAGAAAATACATGAATTCGTAGCTAAGAATATCCGTTATGTAGCTATAGAATATGGTGATAGTGGCTATGAACCTCACTATGCCAACGATGTATTTATTAATCGATACGGCGACTGTAAAGATCAAGCAATTCTCTTAATAGCGATGCTAAGAAGTGCTGGTTTGGGAGCTTACCCGGTACTTATCCCTACTCGGAGTGCTTACCCTATAGATAAAGATTTTCCCACGGTTATTTTTAACCATGCGATTGCGGCTGTAGAAATAGACGGTGAGTTAATTTTTATGGACCCCACAGCGGAGACGATCGTATTCAAAAATATTCCATTGGGAGACCAGGATAGAGAAGTTTTGGTATTTTTGGATGATACCTGGCGGATAACTAAGATTGGAGACAAGGAAGATAATGGTATTATTTATACAATGAATATAGAAATTGATAGTGAAGAAAACGCAATGATTAACCGGAAGGTGGAAACCCGCGGATTCTATGCTGCCTCTTATCGCTGGTACCTAAAACATACTCATCCGGCCACAATCAAAGAAGAGATCCAGAAAAAGATGACGGAGATATCATCTCTTTCCCAGCTTATTGATTATGAGATAAAAGATGCCGATAATTTTGATACCACCCCGACACTTAACTATAAGTTTGCCGCCGAGAAATTCCTTAACCCAGCAGGAAATTTAAGAATTGTGCCGATTCTAGATCAAATAGACCTTGACCATGCTTTAATCAGCAAAGAAGGAAGAGATTATCCTCTGGATTTTGAAGGAGTGTATAATCTGGGAGCTAAAATAAAGATAAGCTTACCGGAGAATCTAAGAGTTCAATATCTACCCTCTTCTACCAGTTTGGAAAATCCCTGGTTTAAATTAGACCTATCGTATGAACAAGAGTCCGGCCAGATTAATTTTCAGCAGTTATTTAGGGTTAAGAAGAGATTCGTAGAAAGGAATGAGTATGAGGAATTTAAAGCCCATTTCAAAGAAGCACTCTATATTTTACGGGAAGAAATTATTTTAGAAGTATCGTCTAAGCGCTCCGCAGCTAAATAAAAATAAATGAAAAGAGGGAAGGATAAGCGAAGATATATAAGGACTTCTACTGTTTTGCCGGTTGAGTTTTTCATCCTTGATGCTAAGGGGGAGAAGATGACGCCTTGGCTGCAAGGATTTACCCGTGATATCGGAAAAGGCGGTATCCGCCTTTTGATTAATGACCTTTGGTGGGGTTTTGCCGACCGTCTAAGTTACCCGGGAGCTCAACTCTCCCTGTGCATCGACTTACCTTTTAAATCCCAAGCTGTTTGTTTAAAGGCCCAGATAAGTTGGCTAAGACAGCGAAGATTAAAGAATTTTAATCGTTATACAGTAGGCTTAAGATTTATGGAAGACGACAATCAGAAAGCAAAATTTTTATTCAAATATGCTCTGGTTAAGAAATTCACACCGTTAGTTGTGACCGGAGTTATAACCATTCTTTTATTCTTCTCTTTTTCTTTATTCTGGCGAACCAGCTCCTTAGTGAGGAAAAATAGACGGTTAGTAAGTAATTATGTGAGTATCTTGGAGAAGAAGTCAGCCCTTGAAGATATTTTAGAGAACGAAGCTAACAGCAAGATATTTTTTGAAGAGAGGCAATTAAATTTAACTAAGTCTATTGATTCGTTGAGCAAAGAGGTCATTCTTTGGCAAAGCCAGTACGATGAGTTACTTCAAAGTCAAAACGCTGATAGAGCTAACTTGGAAGAAGCTGCGAAGCTTAAAGAGAAGCTTTCGTTGCTGAGATTAGAGTTAGCCAGCCTAAGGCGTGAGAACGATTTTTTAAAGGCAAAAGAAAAAGAGAACAAAGCCGCTGCGTTAAAGATCCAAGAGGAAGTAGAAAGCCTTCAGCAGGAAGAGCTGAAGTCTTCACAAGAATTAATCGGGGGTATGTATAATTGGATAAAGAACCGTCAGGATTTGCGAAGGGGGTTAATACTTAGCTATGAAGGGGATAATAGTTTAGACCGAATCTGTTTTACCTATGATCAAGCTTTAGCCACGATTGTATTTCTGATTTCCGGGGATAAACAAAGAGCTGAGAAAATACTAGATTTTTACCTTAAGAAAATCAATGAAGGCCAGGGTATTTATAATGCCTACTTTACTCAAGGTGACGTCTTTGAGTATGTACTCCATAGTGGGCCGAATGCCTGGCTTGGCTTAGCTGCTCTCTGTTATACTAAGGAAACTGGTAATGAAAAGTATTTACCGATTGCAAGAGAAGTAAGTAATCTTCTCCTGGAGTTGATGGACGCCGAAGGCGGAATAAAGGGTGGTCCTGATGAGTCTTGGTATTCTACAGAACACAATCTGGATGTCTTTAGTTTTTTTAACCTCTTCTATCAGTTAAGTGGCGAGAAAAAGTATTTAAATGCGGCCCAGAAGATAAAGAACTGGGTCTGTCGCTACTCCTACACTCGCTACGGTCCCCCGGTAAAAAGAGGCAAAGGTGATTCTACTATTGCTACTGATACCTACACTTGGTCAATAACTGCTTTTGGCCCCGAGGAGCTTTTTACCCTAAAAATGAATCCCGAGACAATATTAAAGTTTGCTGTTAAACATTGTAAGGTGGGAGTAAAGTTTAAGCGCAAGAGAGGCGAAGTAGAGCTAGAAGGGTTTGATTTTGCTAAAGCCAAGAACGCTCCTCGAGGTGGTGTAGTGTCAGGAGAATGGACCTCCCAGATGATTTTAGCCTTTGAGATCATGGCTGATTATTTTCAAGATAAAAACACTAATAAGTCTGGAGAATATTTTAAAAAGGCACTTTTTTATTTCAATGAATTACAGAAGATGTTGATAGTTTCTCCTTCGCCTGTTGGTCGGGGAGACCCCTGTCTTCCTTATGCCTCCAGTCCTTCTATTGATACCGGCCATGGTTGGCGAACCCCTAGAGGAAACAGAACCGGATCTTTAGCCTCTACCGCCTATTTTTTAATTGCTTATTATGGTTATAACCCTCTAAGAGGCGAATTTTTGGATTTATCTTTAAAAAAGCGTTACCAGGAGGGATAGCCGCCCTTACTCCTAAAATGAAAAAAACAAAATTTAGAGCAGGATTCGTAACTATTTTAGGCCGGCCCAATGTCGGTAAGTCTACCTTGCTTAATGCTTTGGTAGCCAATAAAATAAGTATTATTTCACCTATCCCTCAGACAACCCGTCATCAGATAAAAGGAATCTTGAATCTAGAAAAAGCCCAAATAGTCTTTGTTGATACGCCGGGGGTTCATTCTTTTGAAGATAAGTTAGCTGCTCACTTAAATACAGTTGCTAAAAGAGCCTTAGAAGGTTGTGATTTAATCATTTATGTTGTTGATCTATCCCGGCGTCCCGGCAAGGAAGAGCAAGAACTGATGCGGATTATTACCGGGCAAAAAGTTAAAACAATTATGGTTTTAAATAAGACTGACTTAGGGCGAAAGTTTTTCAATGCTTATATTGATTTATGGGCTGAGAGGGCAAGGAGTAAGAGAAACCCTTTAATCTATTACATACCTTTATCAGCCAAGACCGGAAAAGGTGTTGATAAATTAAGAGATTCTATTTTAGAGAATTTGCCAGAGTCCCATCCTTATTATGATACTAATTCTTTAACTGATTTTCCGCCTAAATTTCGGGTTGCTGATATCATAAGGGAGAAGTTATTCATACAACTTAAGAGAGAATTGCCTCACTCTATAGCAGTTGAGGTTGAGGAGATAAATAATAAGAAAAAGATAGTTTCGATAAAAGCCAATATCTATGTTAAGAGAAATTCTCAAAAGCGAATTGTTATTGGTAAAGCCGGAGAAGTACTAAAAGGCGTAGGAAGCCGCTCGCGTCCAGAGATTGAGAATATTTATAATAAGAAAGTCTTTTTAGATATTTGGGTTAAGGTTTTAGAAGATTGGCAGGATAAGCCACGTATATTAAAAGAGCTTGGTTATTGGTGGGCCTAATCTATCTATTTATATCTTTACAATATGAGTAAATGGGTTATTAAGCCGCTGGCTTGAGCAGTCATGGATATTTTAAAAGTTTTAAAGGCAAGAAGGTCAGTAAGAAAGTTTAAGAAGAAAGCAGTTTCTGAGAAGATAATCTTAGAGATATTAGAAGCTGGACGTTGGGCACCTTCAGGGTTAAATAATCAACCTTGGAAGTTTATGGTTTTGGAGAAAGAGGCCAAAGATTCTTTAGCTGAGTACACAAAGTATTCTGTCGTAGTAAAGAGTGCCGATAAACTTATAGTGGTATTTTTTGATAAAGAGGACTCTTATAATCGCGACAAGGATTTAATGGCAATAGGCGCTTGTGTTGAGAACATGCTTCTTTTTATCCACACCAAAGGTCTGGGGGCTTGTTGGTTGGGTGAGATTCTAAATCAAAAAGAAAAGGTCCATAAGCGTTTAGCAACCTCCGAAAATTTAGAGTTAGCAGCAGTTTTAGCCTTAGGCTATTCGCTGGGTTCCTCTGGTGTTACCCGGCGAAAAAGATTAAAAGATTTAATTATCCAATGAAGATTTGTAAGCACTTCTCAGATTGTGGAGGGTGTCGCTTTCAGGATATTCCTTACAAGAAGCAGCTGAGAGCCAAACAAGATAGAGTAAAGGAGTTAGCTACTGCTTATAATATTGATACTTTGATAAAACCAATCAACCACTCTCAACAAGAGTATTATCGGAACAAGATGGAATTCACATTTGCTGATCAGGAGGGTATAGTTTGCGGTCTTTACAGCCGGAAAGAGAAAAGAAAGGTGGTCGATATAGAAGAGTGTTTAATTTTTTCGCCGGACTCAAATCAAATATTAAAAACAATTAAACAGTTCATCAAAGAACGGGGATACTCAGCCTATGATAAATACACCCATCAGGGATTTTTGCGCTACTTGATTGTCCGCGAAGCGAAATTTACTAACCAGAGTATGGTCGGAATAGTCACCAGCAGTAGTGAGGTTTTGGATTCTAAGGAGTTGGTAGCGCTGCTTAATTCTCTAAAGTTAAAATCTAAGCTTAAGTCTATTTATCAGATTACTAGCGATTCACACTCTGATGCGGTAGTTTTTGAGAAAAAGAAGCTTCTTTTTGGTGAACCTTTCATTGAAGAACGGTTAGATAAACTAACCTTTCGAATCAGCATTGACACTTTTTTTCAAGTAAATCCCCGGATGATAGTAGATTTTTACAAGAAGATCAGAAAGTATGCAAATTTATCTCCCCGACAGCGGGTATTGGATCTTTTTTGCGGAGTAGGCTCAATCGGATTATTCCTGGCCAAGAGTGCAAAATTTGTTTGGGGCGTAGAAAGGGAAGAAGAAATTGTTGATATGGCTTGGCAGAATGCTAAGATTAACAAGGTAAATAATATTTCTTTTTTTGCTGCTGACTCCAGAAAGTTCCTCAACACCCAGGGCACATTTTATAAGAATACTGATTTTTTAGTTGTAAACCCTCCGCGTTGCGGGCTCAACCCTAAGATAATAAGGGCTATTTTAAGGCTGGAGCCTAAAAATATCATCTATTCATCCTGTAATCCCGAGGCCTTCTTTGTGGACTTAGAAGGGTTTTTAGGCCAATATAGCCTTGATTTTATTGAGCCTTTTGACTTTTTCCCTCACACCCCCCACCTGGAGTGCTTAAGTCTCCTTAAGCGGAGCAATTAAAATTTGGCTTAAAAAACTTGACTAAATCGCCATTGATAGTAAAATTTTACTATTAAAATTTTACTATTTTTCAAAGATGAATATTCGGGAATTACTTAACCAGCAAGCTAAGAATTATCCTCAGAAGCAGGCAGTAGTATTGCAAGATCGGATAGTTACCTTCCGTGAGCTGAAAAGTACTTCTTTTAAGTTGGCTAATTATCTTTTTAGTTTAGGTATTAGGCCAGAAGATAAAGTAGCCATGTTTCTTCCTAATGGCCTTGAGGCTGTATTTACTCTCTTAGGTGTATTTAGTGCTCAAGCAGCAATAGTCCCTTTAGATTTCATGTTAACCGAGAGTGAAATTATTAATTTCATCAATCACAGCCAGACTAAAGTTTTAGTGATTCAACCCAAAAAGGGATTCGACCTGCTAAAGATTAAGAGTAGCTGTAAAAGTTTAAAGGAAATAATCGTCGCTGCAGAGAATCTACAGAGTTTTCCAACCTGGGATTCAGTCTTAAGCCAAGCCAGTCCCGATCACATTAGTATCGAACATAACCCGGGTAACCTTTGTGCGATATTTTATACTTCCGGCTCTACCGGCCACCCTAAAGGAGTAAGTTTAGAATTTAGACACTTAGATAATCCTCCTAAAACTATCGACCGTTTCTTAGCTGTATCTGGGGATGATATATTTTTATGCGGCGGCGTGCCCTTTTCCCATATCGGAGGATTAGGTTATATACTCCTGATGATTTATTTCTCTTCTTCCCTTATCCTGATGGAAAGATTTCATCCTTTAGAGTTTTTAAGGAATATCCAGCGGCATAAAGTTACTATCTTCTGCATTGTTCCGGCAATGTATGTGGCGATTCTTTGCTTAAAAGGGTATGAGAAGTTTGACCTTTCTTCGCTACGATTTGCGGGTGTCTTTGGTGCTCCTTCATCGCCGCAGCTTTTGGCGCGATTTCATAAACTATGTTCTAAGGCAGTAGTTTTAAATGGTTGGGGAATGACTGAAACAACAGGCCCCAATACTTTTTCACCGTCTGATGAAGCCAAAATATCCAGTATCGGTGGTTTTGACTCGAAGATGGAAGCTAAGGTTGTTAATGAGGCTGGAGAAAGTGTCGGCAGGGGAGAGGGAGGAGAGTTATGGGTTAGGGGTGAGGCGATAATGCGCGGATATTTTAAAGAACCGGCCCTAACTAAAGAGGTGTTGAGAGAAGACGGATGGCTTAAGACCGGCGATATCGTTAAACAGGACCAAGAGGGTTTGTATTATATAGTAGGAAGGAAAAAAGATATGATTAAGGTGGCCGGGGAGATAGTGTTTTCGGCTGAGGTGGAAGAGAAAATACAAGAACATCCCAAAGTAAAAGAGGTTGCGGTTATTGGTGTAACTGATAATTTACGAGGTGAGGTACCCAAAGCATTTATCGTCTCCCAACAGCAAACAATCTTAGATACAAACGAAATAAAGGACTTCTTAAAAGAACGCCTAGCCCACTTTAAAGTTCCCCACCACTTTGAATTTGTAGAAGATTTACCTAAGAATAGAACCGGCAAAATTGATAAGCAAAAATTAGTTAAAGGAGGAGCTTAATCATGATGCAGAGAGATCTTCATTTAAGCCCCAAAGAGCTTCTTTATTCTTTGCAGTTTAAAGATGGTGATTTTGGTGAAATCGCTTTAGTCAGCGGCCAGCAGCACAGAGCAAAGATGTGTTTGGAACGTTTAGAGAATTGTGTCAAGAACTTCACCTTTCTTGGTTATACTTTCTGGAGTGGCTTGTATAAGGGTAAAAAAATAACCGTGGGTAACGGCGGATTCTACGCTCCGGATTCAGCTTTTGTTACTGAGTTCTTGTGTGTTGGTGGGGTTAATAGTCTTATTCGGCTCGGCTCCTGTGGTGCTCTGCGTGAGGATATTAATGTCGGGGACTACATCTTAGCTACTGATATTATCAGAGGCGATGGCGCAAGCCGCTATTATGTTGATGATAATTTTGAATCTAAAGTAGATAAGCTATTAACTTCTAAAATAGAGGAGGTTTTCAAAGCCTCTGCGCCACTTCATCAAGGAGGGGTATGGACTACCGATGCTTTATTCAGGGAGACCAAAGAAATAGTCAACCCTTATATTGAAAAAGGGGCAATTGCGGTTGATATGGTAACTTCTCCTTTTGTGACTGTAGCAAATCTTTATCATAAGAAAGTGGCAGCTATCTTAGCGGTATCAGATAATCTTATTACCGGTAGATTAGGATTTGCTGACTATAGATTTTTTGAAGCTGAGATGAAGATGGCAGATTTAGCTTTTAGTGTTGTTGATAAGTTATAACTAAAGGAGTCCTAAGGTATGGGAATTATCTGGAATGATGAGACAAAAGAAAAGTTCAATAGGATAGTAAGTAATCTACCTCAATTTCACCGAACAATTGCCGAGCGACTTATTAAAGAAAAAGCTGAGGAGTTGGCTAAGGGCCGCGGATCTAGCGAAGTTGTCGATAAAGATCTAATTGTTGCTTTTTTTCAAGAGGTTCCTCCGGCCTTTAAAGAGATGCTCCAAAGATTACTTAATCAGCTAAATATCGATTATCGATCTTACATTGGTAAAGGAGAATAAGTCAACAAGGATATTTTATAATGAAAATAGCAGTTTTAGGTTGCGGGGCAATTGGTGGATTATTCTTAGGGTATCTTTCTAAAAAGTCTTCTGAGGTCATCGGCATAGTTAAGGATTACCAGAAAAAAACTCTGGAAAAAGAAGGTTTGTTGATCGATGGCATCCGAGGCTCTCATAACTTTAAAGTTAAGGCCCAAACCAGTCTCCAGGAAAGGGTAGATTTAGTTATTCTCTCTAGCAAGGTCAATGATTTAGAGAAATTGATAAAGGATAATTTTAAGTATTTAAAAGAGGCGACGGTTGTTAGCACCCAAAATGGGGTAAGGGCCGATTATATTCTTAAAGAATATTTCCCCCAAAATAAGATCATCACCGGAATTGTAATGTTTGGGGCAACATTTTATCGGCCGAACCGGATAGTTCATAATTTTGAGGGCAATTTAATATTAGGCAATATCTTTAATCAAGAAGTATCTAATATCGAGGCAGTAAGCGATTATCTAAGTTCTGCATTTAATACTGTAATCTCCAATCAAATTAAAGGAGCTAAATACCTTAAGTTGTTGATCAATCTAAATAATTGTATCCCGGCTGTCTTAGGTTTATCGATGCAGGAGGCATTTAGCGACTTAAATTTTGCAAAATTAGCAATAGAATTAAATCAAGAGGCATTTAATATTATCAAAACCAGTGGTATAAAACTAGCTGATTTACCCACTTATCCTAAAACCAGAATTGAAGGATTGGTCTCAATGCCGAGAGATCAGGCCGCTAATATTTTTTCCCAGGTTATAAACTCATTAAGCAAAGAGCCGCTCTATGGTTCAATACTCCAAAGTATAAGGAATAACAAACGATCAGAAATTGACTATATCAACGGAGAAATTGTCAGTTTAGCTGATGAGAACAATCTTAAGGCTCCGATAAATAAAAGAATCGTTGAGTTGGTGCATAAGGTTGAGGAGACCGGCTCGTTCATAAGTAAACAAGACTTGTTATTAGAAATGGCCGGTCTCAAGAATCAACAATAAGGATGGTGTAAAATGGTTGATACTCCTTTTCCTAAACTAAAACTTACTGTAAATGCAGTTTCCGGCCACTGTTATCATGGTTATAAAATCGGCACAGAACTTATTTTGGAGGATTTTACCCACCCACCTAAACACTTTTGTTTAGGCTTAGCTCATGCTCTCTTTCCAGTAATTTATGCCTTAAGTTTCAATGCTAAATTCCCTTTTATGGATAACCAACGGTCTTTATTGGTGACTTGTCCTGATGGTGGAAAATTAGAATTTAAGGCCGAGATATTTAATAAGCAAGGTGAGATTGATAATATTCCTAAAGATCCTAGCTATAAGGGTCCGAAACCAAAACAGATGGTCATCGAGGTTGTTAAAGCTAAGGGCAAGTGTTTTTATAACTATAAGGTTGGTGATAAGTGGGACATGGAAGGCCTTAAGTGTATTCCTGGATTCTGTGGAGCTGCCTGGCACACGGCTTTTCCAGCCCTTTTTGCGCTTAATTTTGGTGCAAAATTCCCCTTTATGGATAATCAGAATTCTATAGATACAGTAACCTGTCCTGATGGCGGGAATATTATATTTAAAGTGAGCAGAAAAGAATAGATAAGTTTGTATTTTTAAGGAGGAAGAAATTGAAAAGAGTAGTAGTTACCGGAATCGGAGTTATCTCTGCAGCCGGAGAAGATAGGAATGAGTTTTACAATAATCTAATTGCCGGTAAGCCTTGTGTCGAGAAGGTTGAGAATTTTGATGTGAGTTTGTTTCTTTCGAAAATTGCTTCCCAGGATTTAGGCTTCGATCCCTTAAAGTTTGGCATAGTTGAGCATAAACGCATGGATAGATATGTTCAGTTTGGAATTGCTGCGGCCGCTGGTGCAGTGGAAGATGCAAAATTAGATTTTAATAGGTTGGACCGCCACAGATGTGGCGTAGTTTTAGCTAATGCAATTTGCGGAACCCGGTTCATGGAAGAAGAGTTTTTATTAGTTACTGATTGGGGTAAGAACCCTATTGATCCCCGCAAAGGGCGACCTTATCTTTATGATGCTGCTATGTTTAATACTCCCAGTGCCGAGATAGGGGCAATCCATGGGACCAAGGGAATCAATTGTACAGTTTCCACTGGCTGTACTGCTGGAACTGATTCCTTAGGGTTTGCTTATGAACTTATTCAGGAAGGAAGGCAAGATTTAATTATTGCCGGAGCCAGTGAAGCTCCGGTTACCCCGATTACCTTCGGGGCTTTTGATGTGGTAAGTGTTTTGGCTAAGAATAATGACCAGCCTCATAAAGCAAGTCGTCCCTTTGATAATAAGCGGAATGGTTTTGTTATCAGCGAGGCTGCCGGTATTTTAATTCTGGAGGAGTTAGAACATGCTAGGCGACGTGGTGCTCATATCTATACTGAGATTCTTGGTTATGGGACAAGCTGCAATGCTTACCATATGACTGATTTGCCCTCAGACGGTGAACCAATGGCCCGCTGTATGCGAGAAGCAATAGCAAATGCCGGCATAAAGAATGAAGATATCTCTTATATAAATGCTCATGGTTCATCTACCAGGCAGAATGATGTTTTTGAGACTGATGCTTACAAAAAGGTTTTAGGTGATTTTGCTTATAAAGTTCCCATAAGTTCGATTAAATCGATGATTGGGCACCCTTTAGCTGCAGCCAATGCTGTAGAGAGCGTATTATGTTGTATGATTTTTGAAAAAGGATATCTTCCGCCGACGATTAATCAGGAAGAGCTTGATCCTAAGTGCGATTTAGATTATATTCCCAATAAAAAGAGGAAATTAATGCCAGAGTATATACTTAAGACCAGTAGTGGATTTTCGGGAATCCATTCTTCGATTGTATTTAAGAGGTGGAGGTAATTAATGAGCCAGAGAGTTGCAATAACCGGTATCGGCGTAGTTTCGCCTTGTGGGTTAAAGAAGGAAACTTTTTGGGCTAATCTTAAAAAATGTGATTCTTTTATCAGCGAGATTAAAAGATTCAATGCTTCCCTATATCCTTCCCGGATTGCCGGCCAGGTCCGTGAACTTGACCACTACAGCCACCTTTCTGGAAGACTGATTAAAAAGATAGATGTATTCTCTCACATGGCTTTAGTTGCCAGTGAACAGGCTATCTCTGATGCCGGGATGGATTTAGCAAAGATTGATAAGGATAGGGTTGGTGTATTTATGGGGAATGCTATTGGTGGTTGGCTTTTTGCTGAGACTGAATTGCGTGATATGTATATTGAAGGAAGAGAAGGAATTTCTCCCTACATGGCTTCAGCTTGGTTTCCGGCAGCGCCCCAGGGACAAATTACCATATACTATGGCTTTAAAGGTTATAGCAAGACCATTGTCGCCGATAAAGCTTCTTCAGCTTTGAGTTTGTGGTATGGTTCTAAAGTAATCGCTCAAGAACGAGTAGATTTTGTCTTAGCCGGGGGCATGGAGGCACCGATTACTCCCTATGCTTTATTGTCGGCAAATACCTGCGGTAATTTATCTAAGAATAATCTTAACCCTAAAGAAGCTTATAAACCTTATGATTTAAACCGGGATGGCTTTGTTTTAGGCGAAGGTTCAGGAATAGTTATTTTGGAGAAAGAATCTAAAGCTAAAAAAAGAGGCGTACCGATTTATGGATTTATAAAAGGAATTGGTTTCTCTTCCGACGGGCAACACTATTCAAGGTACAGTCCTAAATCAGAGGAGTTAGAATACGCAATAGAAGAATGCTTAAAAGACGCTTCTTGGAACAGGCAAGACATAGATTATATCTGCTTAGACGGTGAAGCAACTGTAATGGGGGATTATCTTGAGACAACAGCTTTAAAAAATGTATTTGGGAAGCCAATAAACAAAATTGCTCTCAGTGCTCCTAAGAGCATGTACGGAAATCTCCTCGGGGCCCAGAGCGCTTTAGATTTAATCGTTACACTTTTTTCAATGAAACATTCAATCGTTCTGCCAACGATTAACCAGGAGATGAGAGACCCTTATTGCGATTTAAATTATACTCCCAATAAACCTAAAGAGAAAGAAATCGCTAAAGCCCTGATTATTGCCAGAGGGCGGGGCGGAATAAATGTTGTGCTAGCAGTAGAAAAATAATAAATTAGTTTAACCAGGAGGAATTTTATGGACACAAAAAGTGAGGTTATTAATATTATCAGCGATGCATTGGATATCGGAAAAGAGGAGCTGGCAGAAGATCAAAAGTTGTATGACTCTATCGGAGTTGATTCAACCGAGATGGTAGAGTTAGTAGTTTCTTTTAATAAGCATTTTGGTATTAAGATTGAAACTAATGAGATTACAAAATTCTCTACCCTGGCTGAGATTGTTGAGGTGATTAATAAGAAAAAGGGTGGTTTAAGCTAAGTATTGACCAATAGAGACATGAAGATAGTAGATTTAAGCTTATTGATTGACGATAAAGCCTTTGAGGTACATGATTTAAAGATTGAACGGGTGTCTCATAAGGATGGAATTGCCAAATTGAATAGAGTTTTGATGGGTAAAACTTTTAAGGGTAAAATTAGGCATCTCCTGGGACAACGGATAGTCAGGAAGGAAGATTTACCTGATCAGGAGTTTCTGTCTTTAGAGATAGTGCATTCCTCAGTTCATAGTGGAACTCATCTTGACTATTCTTTTCACTACGGAAGTAAGTCTGAAGGTAAACCATCGAAGACTGCTGATGAGATCCCGCTTGAGTGGTGTTATCAAGAGGCAGTCAAGCTTGACTTTAGCAATAAAAGGGCTGATCAGGTCATTACAAGTGAAGATATAGAAGAAGCTTTGGGAAAGATTGATTATTTACTTAAGCCTTTGAATATTGTTTTCTTTTATACCGGCTCAGATCGTCTTTTCGGAAGCCCCAAGTATTTCTCTGATTATCCAGGAGTAGACCCTTCAGCGATTGACTACCTTCTTGATCGGGGGGTAAAAATATTTGGAGTAGATACTATGGGTATTGATCGACCTTATAAATTTATGATCGAGGATTTTTTGAAAACAAAAGATCCTAAACATCTTTGGCCGGCTCATTTTCATGGTAGAAAGCGAGAGTTTATCCATATTGAAAGATTAGCTAATTTGGCTAAGTTGCCGGATTCGGGGTTTAAGGTTATTTGTTTTCCAGTAAGAATAAAGAAGACCGGTGCTGCCTGGGCAAGGGTAGTTGGTGTGGTAGATGATTATTAATAATATATCCCTCGTCGCAGTAGACAAAGGAGGTAAAAATGGCACATACAGCAAACTCGATTGTGATTAATGCACCTTTTGAGTTGATTTTTGATATTAGCAATGATATTTCGCGCTGGAAAGAATTATTTGAAGAATATACCGCTTCCGATGTTTTAGAGACTCAAGACAATAAGATTATTTTTCAACTCACCCACAAGAACGGGAATAGCTGGAAGTCCTATCGTCTGTTGTTTAAACAAGATAAATTTGCTTATGCTTGTCGGTTGGAGCCGATGTTTCCTTTTGAGTATATGAAGATTATCTGGCTTTATCGTGAGGTTAGCGGTGGTGTTGAGATGACCTGGATTCAGGATTTTAAGATGGACAAAGAGGCTAAATATACTGATCCTCAAGTTGAAGAGTTAATAAATAAACACTCCCAAGATAACTTAAAGCTATTTAAGGGGATAATTGAGAAGGAGATTAATGCCTAAGTTAAGTTTCTATATCTTTTGTCTGATGTTTTTTGCAGTTTCTTTCGGTGTTGCCGCCATGGCTGCTTTAATACCGTCAATCGCAATCTATTTTGGGATAACCAAGAACGCGGCCTTACCGCTCACCTGGCTCTATATGCTTCCTTACGGAGTATTTGCTCTCATCTGGGCTCCTTTTACCCGGATAGTCAAGGTAAGAAAGATACTTCTTTTTACAACTCTGGGATTCTTTCTGACCGCTTTGTTTTTTTCACTTTCCAAGAGTATCACTGAAGCTTTCCTATTTAGATTTTTAATGGGTTGTTTTGGTTGTAGCTTCGTACCACTGGTGCTTATTACTATAGGTAAGGTTATCCCAACTAGAGATAAAGCAAAGTATATTGGGATATTTTTCACTCTCTCCTATCTTTCAAACTTAATCAGTGTTTTTTTGAGTGGATTCTTTGCCAGTTTCCCCCTGCTACTTTATCTGATACCGGCTAGCTTAAGTCTTCTGGTGTTTATCCTGGTAATTACCCACTTAGATGATTTTGACTTCCGGGTAGAAAAGTTTAGGATAAGTTATTTTGATACCTTAAAGGATAAAAAAGCAATTAATTTTTTTCTGGTAATTATGCTTGGTAGCTTCCTCTACCATAGCCTGCAGCAGCGGCTGGGCATATATTTAAGTGAGAGTTTTTCTTTAAATCAGGTAGTTATAAGTTCAATCTTTACCGTAGCTACTTTAAGCGCAATAATATTTGAATTCATGGGAGGGTTTTTAAGTTCCCGCTTCGGTAGTATCAGGATAAGCAGTATTGGGTTTATTTTGATGAGCATCTTTGTTTTTTTTCTTATCTTTATACAAAAATATCAACCAATTTTCTTGCTGATAACTTTATGGGGCTGTGGTTGGGCCCTAACCCATGTCGGTCTATCATCGCATCTTACTCAGTTTCCCGATCGGATTCTCCGCGATGCTTCCAGTCTCAATAGCGCTTTGCGTTTCAGTTTCGGAGCTCTAGGAGCTTTTTTAGGAGGAGTTTTGGTGTCCTACGCCGGCTTTAAAGCCTTATTTGTTGTCGTGGGTTTAAGTGTCTTTTTTTTAGGGCTTAACTTAAAAAGGGTAGTTCAATAAAGTTTAGTTTAATTGAGGGTATAATTAGTTTATTATGCGAAAAGTAATTGATTTACTAATTTTTTTAGTCTCACTGGCAGTTTTAATATATTTCGGTCGGCCGAAGCTCTCTGTTTTCTATAATAATAAAGGCTTTGATTATTACAATAGTAATCAATATGAGGAAGCAATAGCCTATTTTGAGAAATCCTTGAAAATTAAACCTTCTTCCATTACTCATTACAATTTAGCCAATACTTACATGAAATTAAAAAAAGAAGACATCGCGATCAAAGAGCATAAAAATTCAATCCAAGCTGGGCCTGGAAATGCTGACCCCTACATTGCTCTTAGTCGAATCTATTTGGACCGGCAGATGTACAGGGAAGTACTTAATCTACTTAGGCGAGCGGAAATTAATTTCTCGGCTGATCTAACAATAAGTAAGCTGCATAAACAAGCCTCTTTAGGATATATGCTTGAGATTATAAATAACGGAACCAATGCTTATCTATCCGGTGATACAACAGAAGCTCATGCTTTACTAAGTACAGCATTGGAAATCGATCCCAACAATGCCTACCCTCATTATATTTTAGGCTATTTCTATATGACTGACGAGAATTACTCTCGGGCTGAGGCCTCGTTAAAGGAAGTTTTACGGCTAAACCCCGATTTTCTCCCGGCGTATATACTTTTGGGTAATCTCCATTATGAAAAAGGTGATTATCAAAAAGCCATTTCTCAATATAAGGCCGGGTTGCTTATAGACCCTGACAATAGCTATCTTCATAATAGCATAGGTCTTAGCTTTATGAATATGGAAAGGTACGATGAGGCAATCGACCATGTAAAAATAGCCTTGAAGATATCTCCTGATAATCTTAATATTCATTACAGCTTGGCCAGTCTTTATCGCGATAACGGGTTACTTGATCAGGCACTATTAGAATATAAAGAAATACTCAAGCGCCTGCCGGAATACCCACGTATTCATAATGATTTAGGAGATATTTATGCTCAACAAGGAAAAACAGAAGCTGCGGCTGAAGAATATTACAGAGAAATAGAAAGCTGCCGCAGGAAGCTTACGATTAATCCTGATGATACCAATATTCTTAACGATATAGCTTATGCTCATAATAGGGTTGGTAATCATAATAAGGCAAAAGAGATAATTGAAGAGGTTATCAAGCGTTATCCACGCTTTAGGCAAGCTTATTTAACTCTTGCTAAGATTGAGGAAGAAATCGGGGATAATAGTAAAGCTTTGGCGGCTTTAACCAAGGCAAAATCCCTATCCACCCAATCAGGTTTTATTGATAAAGATATCATCCGTTTAAAGGGAGGAGCAACTTTCGCAACTGAGAAAACTGCCTTTTTTGATAAAATTTACTTGAACAATGGACGGATGATTGAGGGAATTATATTAAAAGAAACCGAGGAAAAAGTAGTTTTAGAGGTGCAGGTAGGAAAAACCTGGGGGACGACCACTTTGTCCTGGAATGAGATTAAAAACGTAACCAGGGCTCAAGATGCCGGACAGTGAAGAATTAAGTTAGTGATAGGTTGATTAAAAAAGGAGAGGTATGGCTAAGTTAGAAGGTAAAGTCTGTGTTATAACTGGGGCAAGCGGCGGAATCGGCAAGTGCATAGTTAAGAGATTGGCTAAAGAAGGCGCTAAGTTGATTTTGGCTGCCCGAAGAGAAGAAGTTCTTAAGGAGTTAAAAGAGACGCTTCCTGATAAAGATAAAGTGCTTTGCCTAAAGTGTGATGTCACTAAACAGAAAGATTTAGAGAATTTAGTTAACAAAACCTTAGCCAAGTTTAAAAGAATCGATATTTTGGTTAACGGAGCCGGTGTTTCCAGCCAGCATCCTTTTTGGCAACAGCCAGTAGAAGATATTGAGAAAATCATCTATACAAATTACTACAGCTATGTTATGCTCTCACGTCTGGTTGTTAACCCGATGAAGCAAGCCGGAGGAGGACAGATTGTAAATATTACTAGCGGTTCAGTTATGGTTGACCCTCCACCGCGGAATTTCATAGTTTATACCTCGTTGAAAGTGGCTTTGCGAGCTTTTGCTAAGGGGCTATTTTGGGAGATGCGGGACTTTGGGATTAAAGTTACTTCTATATTCCCAGGAGTGACCAAAACTCCCTTAACTGATAAGTTAAAGGATATATCAGAAGAGCAGGGAAGATTAATGGATCCCGAGGCAGTAGTTGATGCAGTCTTATTTACTCTTACCCAGAGTGAGAATACTTGCCCCTTAGAGTTGGCAGTAATAAATCAGCAAACACCCTGGAAAAAGCCGGTTATACCGTTTAAACAAGATCATCCTAAAAAATAGTTTATAATTCAAGTTGAGGAGGAAGAAGAGATGAAAGTTTTGTTTGTGACACCAAAGTTGGGAGCTTGGGCAACTCATGGTAAACACCTTGGGCCGAATCAGCTTTATGCTCAATGGGCAGCCTACATTCGAGAAAAGGGTTATAAAGAGCTAGAAGTCTTAGATTGTAAGGCTTTAGAGATAGAGATGGATGAGATGGTAGCCAAGGTAAAAGAAAAGAGCCCCGATGTGGTTACTATCGGCGATATGCTTCACTCTTACGGAGGCTTTGCTATTCTTCATTATTTTAATCAAGCGGCAAAATTAATAAAACAAGCTCTCCCCGATACAAAGATAATCGTCGGGGGCTTGTGGTATTCTTCAATGCCAGTCTTTACTTTAGAGAGTAACCTAGCAATTGACTATGTAGTTATGGGTGAGGAAGAGGCATTTTATGATTTAATTGAAGCTATCGATCAATCAAAAGACATAAGAGATATTGCTGGGGTAAGTTCGCGTATAGACGGTAAGGCCCTTATGGGCCCACACCGGGCCCTCAATATTGATTTAGATAAGTTACCGCTTCCGGCTTATGATTTATTCCCCATGGATAAGTATGTCGGCCACACGCACTGGAAACCGTTTGTTGAAATGGTAACTTCCCGGGGTTGCCCTTCAGCTTGCACCTTTTGTTATGAGTGGGATCAATATGACCCCCGGCATCCTGAGGATTTCCTAAAGTGGCGGGCGAAATCTCCGGAAAGAGTAATTGAGGAGTTAGAATTACTTCATCGTGAATACGGAGTAAAGGTAGTAGTAATCCAGGATGATAATTTCAATGTTGACCCCAAGCGGGTAGAGAAATTCTGCCGGATGAAGCTGGAGAAGAAGAACCCGATTAAGTGGGTTTCCTTAGGCCGGGCAGTTGATTGGACCAATTGTGAAGAAATTCTGCCTTTGATGAAGGAAGCAGGATTATTTACCGGAGTGTTTGGCATCGAGGTTACTACAGCTTCCGAGCTAAAGAAAATTGCTAAAGGAATAACTATTGAGCAGATAAAAAAGACTATAGAAATCTTAAGGAAGAACGATATCGCGATTGTTGCTGATATTATGATCGGGTTTGATGATGATACTGAAGCGATAGTAAAACAGAGATTTGAATTTACTGACCAGGTTGATCCGGATATCTTATGGGTTGGTTATGTTACCCCGGCACCGAACTCTCCGATTTGGCGGCAACGGATAAAAAAAGGAGAAATTGATCCCGGAAAAATAGATTTTCTTAAATGGGATTTTCTGCATCCGGTGATGGCGACAACCTATCTCTCAATAGAAGATTACGGAAGGTTAGGCGCTTGGTGTATGCGAGAGTTCTTCTCAAAACCCGGGCGGATCCAGAGAATTATGACTAGTAATTTTGACCCTTTAGCAAAATTGTGCTTTCAAGACGTAATGCGCGGGGTAAGCAAATGGGAAGAAGGTGCTGTTAAAGGAGAAAAGCACATATAAATGTTAGCCGACGCACATATTCACTTTATACCCCAGGAGCTCTCAGAGCAGACTACCTTTTATAAGGGCATATGGGCCAGTAAGGATAAGCTTTATCAGTTCTTGGACCGCAACGCTATTGATAAGGCTCTTTTAGTCTATCCTTCTACTGATGCCTCTTTGAAGCTAGGCAGCTTCAGTCGGGAGAGCGAGATTTACAATAATGCCTTAGCAAAAATAATTAATCAGAACCAAAAGATAATTGCAACTTGTCTGGTTGATGTTGAAAATCTGAAAAGTATTTCAACAAAATTAGGAGAGTTAAAAAGGGAAGGATTTAAAGCAATAAGTCTTGCTTCAAGCTATCAAGGTAATTTTATCGTTGATAAACTTTACCCCTTGTTTGAAGCAGCCCAAGAGCATGGCTTGCCAATTTTCATTCACTCCCAGACAATTAATCCTATTGGTTACAACCGCATAAAAGACCCTCTGCTTATGCCAGTATTAGAGTATAGTTTAGATATCTCTATGTTTTTAGGTTTGCTTATGATGCAGGGGGTATTAGAACGGTTCAAGGTAAAGTTTATTCTAGCTTCTTTAGGTGGAGTAATTCCTTTCTTAAGCAACAGGTTCGATCGGGTCTATACAATGCTGCGAAAAAGAGAGATGGTTGGGGATTTAGGAGCGATGCCTTCTGAGATCCTCAGCAAAGTCTATGTAGATACCTCAGGAGCTTCTTTAGCTAATATTAAACTTGCTTTGGATTTATTTGGAGCGGACCATATCCTCTGGGGCTCGGATTATCCGGTGAATGCCAATGTAGCTGATAATCTTAAAGCCTTAGATCAGCTTGGTCTTACAATAAAAGAGAAGATTACCTATAAGAACTTGTTAAAATTATTTGAAGCATGAAGATTAATTTTTCACCCCTTTTCTGGCCGATTAAATTAAAAGGCAATGTGATTTATATACTTGATGAGACGCTCCTGCCTAATCAAGAGAAATATATCAAGGCCAAAAACTACTTGCAAGCAGCCTCAGCAATAAGCCAGATGAAGACTCGGGCTGTGGGGCAAGTTATATTGGTTTTGTATACCTTCCTTATGGTGATTAGGAATAGTAAGGGTAAGCCGGACCTTATCTTTAGGTTAAATAAGGTTGCTAAAACAATAAATTCAACTCGGCCGACTCTTCCATTTAAGTTCTTAACTGATATGGTTTTAGGTTGGGCTAAGGCCGGAGTACCGCTTGAGAGGCGGATACTGGGATTTTTAGAGAAGTTAAGAGCCGCAAGGATTAAACAAGCAGAAAAAGCTTCTAAACTACTCAGGAACGGCGATACTATTCTTACTCACTGTAATGTCAGCGGACTCTTGCCTCTGGCGGCTGAATTTGCTCGCAACAAAGGCAGAGGGGTAAGTTTTTTTGTTACCGAGACCCGGCCTTATCTGCAAGGTTCACGCTTAACTGCCTGGGAGCTTATCCGGGGAGGTTTTCCTGTTACAATAATAGCTGATAATATGGTTGCTCAAGTATTTAAGGAAGGCAAGATTAGCAAAGTTATGGTCGGATCCGACAACCTGGCCCAAAACGGAGACATTGCTAATAAAATCGGTACCCATCAGATAGCCATAATAGCTAAATATTTTAAAATCCCTTTTTATGTACTGGCTGCTCCGGAATCCTCAGCAAGGACCGGCAAAGATATAAAAATTGAAGTAAGGCCGGAGAAGGAACTTTTAGTTTATCAGGGGATAAAGCTGGCCCCCAAAGGCGTGAAGGCTTATTATCCGGCATTTGATATTACTCCTAATAAGTTTATTACCAAGCATATATACTTAGAGTTAAAATGATGATATCAGGCCGAGTGGGACAATTAAAACAGAAGATAATTGCTATTGGCAAGAAGTTGCAAGATAGACATTTAGTGGTGGCTAATTCGGGAAATTTAAGCGCCCGGTTAGACCAAGATAATATTCTTATTACTGCTACCGGAACATCTCTGGAACAATTAAGGCCCGAGGATATAATTAAAATTAATCTTAAGGATAAAAAAGATTTAAGCGATACTCGCCTGAGCACGGAATTTCCTGTGCACAGGTTAATTTATGAGAGTTTTAAAACCAACACCATAATTCATTGTCATCCGCCTTTAGTAAATGGCTATTTTTCTGTATATTCTGAGCTTAAAAACCTAACCTTTGAATCCCAAGTTTATCTAGGAGATGTGGCTGTCATCTCTCAGGAGACTCCTAGTATAACTAAACCAGAATTAGTAATCGAAGCCTTAAAAGCTAATAACCTGGTCGTAATTAAGAATCATGGTGTAGTTAGTATTGGCCAAAACTTTAAAGAGGCTCAAGATTTAATCGAAACCCTGGAGGAGGCAGTAAAAGTTGCTAGTGTTGCCAGACTGTTTGATAAGACTGCCTTAGATGATTTAGATATAGCCCTAAAGCAAGACTTAACCCAAAAAACTGATATTTACAAGATGTTTTCCAAGGAGCATATACAGGCAATTGTAGATTTAGTTAATAAGGATGAGTTTATTAGCAGGAAAGGCCAGGAACTGGATTTAACTTTAGAGCTAGCCATAAGTCTCAATGAAGATAATAAATCTTATAAGTTTATTTTCCAGAAGGGAAAGATAGAAGAGTTAGAATTTGACCACAATGCTCCCTTTGTGATTTCGGCTTCGGCTGATATTTGGGAGCTAGTTTTTTTAGGGAAATTAGACCCATTTGTGGCTGTTACTCAAGGGAAGATGAAACTAAAAGGACAGCTAGGGCAACTGTCTCGCTGGTATGTGCCGTTTAAACGTTTATTCGAGTTATTTAAGCAGGTTAAAATAAAATGAAGACTTACAAGCTATGGATCAACGGAGAATTTAGGGATTCTAAATTGAAGAATAAGGTAATTAATCCTGCCAGCGGGGAAATTATAGCCGAGGTTAGTTTGGCGCATAAGGAAGATGTAAATTTGGCAATCGAAGCTGCCCGATCTGCCTTTGACCAGGGGCCTTGGCCGGATATCTCCTTAACTCCAAGGAAAGAATTTCTGCTTAAGATATCTCAAGGGATATTAGATAAAGCAGCTGAGCTGGCGGAGCTGGAGACTTTAAATACCGGCAAACCACTTAAGGAATCAACTTTTATGGACATACCTTCTGCTGCTGAAACTTTTAAATATTTTGGTCATAACCTGGAAAGAATTTTAAAAGCCAAAACTTTAGCAGTGCAGTCTCAAAGTTCCTGCGCAGAAGCTCGGCTATTGCCTCAGGCAAGAGGAGTGGTAGGTTTAATTGTCCCCTGGAACTATCCGCTTTTGATTGCTTCTTGGAAACTGGCCCAGGCCTTAGCAGCTGGCAATACAGTTATTTTAAAGCCTTCAAGCTTGACCCCTCTTACAGCTTTAGAATTAGCCAAGATTATTGACCAATCAGGTTTGCCTAAGGGGGTGGTGAATATCATCTCTGGCACCGGAGAGGTGGTAGGTAAGAGGTTATGTTCTGACAAGCGAGTAGATATGATTTCATTTACCGGATCAAACATTGTCGGGAAAAAGATTTTAGAGTATTCATCTAAGAATGTAAAGAAGTTGATTATGGAGTTAGGGGGAAAATCTGCCAGCATCATTTTAAAAGATGCCGATCTAGATCTAGCAATAAATGGTTCCCTGTGTTCTATATTTTTAAACCAGGGACAGATGTGCACAGCAATGTCAAGAATCCTAGTGCAAGATAGTATTTATAATCAATTTATCAAAAATTTTCTTGATAAAGTCAAAGGCATCAAGTTAGGTAACGGCCTAGACTCCGAGACTCAAATGGGTCCCTTGGCTTCACCGTGGCAGAGAGAAAAAGTTATTAATTATGTAAAAAAGGCTAAAGCTCGTGGTGTGAAGTTATTGGCAGGGGGCAAGATCCCTTTACAAAATGAATTAAAAAAAGGATTCTTTTTTGAACCTACGGTGTTTGGCGAAGTTTCGCCTCAGGAGCCAATTTTTCAAGAAGAAATTTTTGGGCCGATAGTTTGTATCAGTAAGTTCTCAAAAATAGAAGAAGCGATTGCCTTAGCCAATAAAAGTGATTTTGCTCTTGCCGGTTGTATCTGGACGCAAGATATTGAAAGAGCCAAAAATATAGCTACAAAAATTAATGCCGGAACAATTTGGATTAATACTTATGGCATGTTTTTTAATCAGCTCGCTTATGGTGGGTTTAAGCAAAGTGGGTTTGGTAAAGAATTGGGTGATCAAGGCTTATTAGAATATACCCATCTTAAAAATATTGTGGTAGACACTACCAAAGATGAAAAACCGCTAGTAAATTATTGGTATGGGTAATTCGTACTATCCCTTTAGGGATGTGCTCATTAGGAGGTGTAAATATGGATTGGGGAATGAGAAATCGGCTTAATCAAGTCATCAAACCTGACGGTCACTGTTTTTACTTACCGATAGACCACGGTTATTTTCAGGGCCCGACCCGCTGTTTGGAAAGACCAGGGGAGACGATTAAACCCCTTTTGCCTTTTTGTGATGCCCTGTTTGTAACCCGGGGTGTATTACGTTCAGCAGTCGATCCTAATAATGCGAAACCGATTATTCTTAGGGTATCCGGAGGCACAAGCATGGTCGGTAAGGACTTAGCTAATGAGGAGATCACTACTTCCCTAGAGGAGGTTATCCGCCTTAATGCTGCTGCGGTGGGAATTTCGATTTTTATTGGTAGTGACTATGAGCGTCAGACCTTGTTAAATCTTGCCAAGCTTGTGAATCAATGCGAGAGGTATGGAATTCCGGTTATGGCTGTTACTGCCGTAGGTAAGGAGTTAGAGAGACGGGATGCCCGCTACCTCGGTTTATGCTGCCGCATTGCTGCTGAGTTGGGCGCGCGAATAGTAAAAACATATTGGTGTGAAGATTTTGATAAAGTTGTCAATGGCTGTCCGGTTCCGGTTGTTATGGCTGGTGGGCCAAAGTGTAAAAGTGAACTGGAAGTTTTTGAATTTGTTTACGATGGTATGCAAAAAGGGGCTATCGGCATAAACTTAGGGAGAAATGTTTGGCAGAATGCGCATCCGGTGGCAATGGCTAAAGGCCTGCAAGCTATTATCCACCAGGGAGCTACGGTCAAAGAAGCCCAGGAAATATTTAATCAGACTAAAAGTAGCTAAAAGAAGTTTATCAGCGCTAAAGGGTTAAGATGAAAGTAGCAATGTACTACAATAATAATGATGTCAGAGTAGAAGAGTTTCCTCTGCCAGAGATTGGAACTGGGGAGCTTTTAATAAAGGTACAAGCCAGCGGAATTTGCGGCAGCGACATCATGGAGTGGTACCGGATTAAAAAGGCTCCGCTTGTTTTAGGCCATGAAGTTGCTGGTGAGGTGGTTAAAACCGGAGAAGGCATCAGGAGTTTTAAACAAGGAGACAGGGTTTGTGTCTCCCACCATGTTCCTTGTAATACCTGCCGTTATTGTTTAGGCGGCCATCATACTGCCTGTCAGACTCTGCATACTACCAATTTTTTCCCCGGAGGTTTTGCCGAATACATACGGGTGCCGGCGATTAACGTTGATCGGGGAACCTTTCTCCTGCCGGATGAGGTATCATTTGAAGAGGCAACTTTTATTGAACCCTTAGCTTGTGTAGTTCGGGGTCAAAGGGAAGCTAATCTAAAGCCTGGCCAGCATATATTAATTCTCGGAGGCGGTATCTCAGGGTTAATTCATTTGCTCTTAGCCCGGGCCACAGGAGCTGAACGGATAATCGTTACCGATGTGAACGAGCATCGTTTAAAGATGGCAAAGGAGTTTGGAGCCGATTCAGTAATATCTGCCAAAGAAGATGTTCCTACCCGTCTGGGTCAGGTTAATCAAGGCAGACTCGCTGACCTTGTAATTGTTTGTACTTCAGCCTTATCAGCTTTCCAGCAGGCCTTACAATCTGTTGATCGGGGAGGGACTATATTGTGTTTTGCGCCTACAGAACCAGGGGTTATTCTTCCTGTTCCGGTCAATGATTTTTGGCGTAATGGTATAAAAATTATGCCTTCTTATGGAAATAGCCCCCAAGATGCAACCAGGGCGATAGAATTGATTCGCAGCGGCGCTGTATCTGTGGGTAAAATGATTACCCATAGACTAAGTCTAGATGAAACTGGAAAAGGGTTTAGTCTGGTGGCTGCCGGCGGAGAATCGCTTAAGGTAATAATCCAGCCACACAAGTCTTAATAAGTTCAATAATAAGTAGCGATAATACTATATTTATGCAGGATTTAAAAAAATATACCCTTGGAGAGCTGCAAAATCTTCTCGAAGAGAGTGGTTGCCCCCGGTTTTTAGCCCAACAAATCTTTGGCTGGGTTTATAAAAGAGGAGTTAAGAACTTTGATTCCATGACCAATATTTCTAAAGCGATGAAGGAATTTTTGAAGAAAAGCTTTTATCTTTCTCAAATATCTTTTATCAAGAAAGAGAAGTCCTCTGATAGAACCGAGAAGTTTTTATTTAAGTTAAAAGATAACTTAGCCATTGAGACCGTACTTATTCCGGAAGGTAAGAGAAATACCCTTTGTGTTTCAACTCAAGTTGGCTGTAGATTCAGATGTCTTTTCTGCGCCAGTGGAGAAAAGGGTTTTAAAAGGAACTTAACTGCCGCTGAGATTGTAAATCAGTATCTAAGTGTCTCTGCCCTAAAGGCTCCTGGCAAGGTAACTAATATAGTTTTTATGGGTATTGGAGAGCCCTTAGATAATTTTGAAAATACTATTAAGAGTGTAAATATATTAATTGACTCAAGAGGTATTAATTTTTCAAAGCGGCGAATATCCCTATCTACCTGCGGCCTTTACCCGGAGATTAAAAAATTGGCTAAATTGAAATTAGGGATAAAACTTTCGATTTCCCTGCATTCAGCTGATAATCTGATCCGTGATAAACTAATGCCGCTTAATAAGAAATATCCCATAGAGGTGCTAATCCCGGCAATTAGAGAGTTTAGCAAGACTTCTAAAGTTCCGGTTACCTTCGAATATGTTTTAATCCAGGGCATAAACGATAGCAGAGATGATGCTAAGAAGTTAGCAAAACTGCTTAATAGAGTTAATGCCAAGGCTAACTTAATTCCTTATAATGGAGTTTCTTCTGAATTTAGAGCTCCGCCTCAAGAGACAGTAGATATCTTTAGCCAAGAGTTAAAGAAAAGAAGCGCATTTTTTACTCTTAGGAAGTCTCGGGGCCAGGATATTAATGCTGCTTGCGGCCAATTAAGAGCTGAATATCTTTTAGCGAAGTGACAGGATTTATTTATTATGGTATGGTAATTAGAGCCTGCCTGCCGGCAGGCAGGGAAATAAAGAATGCGAGAGGGAATTTATAGGTTACCACAAGAGTTTTTGCATAAGTTAAAGAAGGTTTACCCTGCCTCCTATACCCAGATAGCTAATACGTTCTTGGTTAAGAAAAACACTACTTTTCGGGTAAATTATTTAAAGACAAACTTAAAGGACCTTAGGAGGCTTTTAGTAAATCAAAGGGTAAAGTATAAAGAGTTACCTTTTCCTAAAGGAGCCTTTTTGCTCAAGACCCCTTTAAGAGAATTTCAGAGAAGTGAAATTTATCAAAAAGGTTTAGTTTATGTGCAAAACCTATCCAGTATGCTGCCGGTACTTTGCCTTGCACCGGCCAATGAGGACAGAATCCTTGATTTATGTGCTGCACCAGGAGCTAAGACAACTCAGATTTCTTCGTTGGCCCCGGGAGCTGAGATTGTGGCTATTGATAAGGTCCGTAACCGTTACTATAAACTTTTAGCTAATCTTAAGACTCAAGGTGTTGAATCAGCAAAAGCTATGCTAATTGATGCTATTTGGGTCAGAAAAAAGTTTCCCGAGTACTTTGACAAGATTTTAACTGATGTTCCCTGTTCGGCCGAAGGACGATTTCTGACCACTAATCCTAAGAGTTTTAAATACTGGAAGCAGCGTAAAGTTAAAGAGATGGTGCATAAACAGAAAAAACTTCTTCATTCAGCATTTTTTGCCTTAAAGGAAGGAGGAGTTTTAGTTTACTCTACCTGCACCTTCTCTCCCGAGGAAAATGAAGGGGTTATTGATTGGTTTATCAGGAAATTTAAAGAAAAGGTAGAGATTTTACCCCTAGAATTTCCTTTAAAGAACCTAAGAGAAGGTTTACTAGGATGGCAGGATAAGCAATTCTCACCGGCCCTGACTCTAACTCGGAGGATTATTCCTGATGCTTCAATGGAAGGATTCTTTGTAGCTAAATTAAAGAAGATTTCTGCCTAAGGCAAAAGAAGGCATAAAAAGAGGGCGTACTGTATAGTGCGCCCTCTTTTTATAAAACCCTGATTATAGAAGGGATTTTAATTCTTTAGATACTCTAAAGGCTATTTTCTTTTTGGCAGGAATCTGGATTGTTGCACCAGTCTTAGGATTTCTTCCCATTCTTGCTTTAGTTTGTTTTACCTTGAAAGTGCCAAAACCAGAAATAGCAACATCTTCTTGCTTTTTAAGACTAGCCTTGATTGTACACCAAACAGTGTCTACTATCTCTTGAGCCTCTTTTTTGGTAGCGGTTTTCGCAGCAACTGCTTCAACTAGCTGAGCCTTGTTCATCTGAACACCCCCTTCTGTTTAAAAAGTTAATATTTTCAACTACTTTTATATTTTATAGCTGAAGGCCTAGTTGTCAAGAAAATTAAATATATTTTTTTTCGGCTCAAAATCGCCTTGATTTACCTAACTATTCCGGTTTTGGGGGGTAAAAAGGCTTGATTTTACGAGGGAAAAGGGGAAAATCAGCGGTTTTTGGGAGAAAATTTCCATAGATTTTTAAAAGTTTAGGTGGTATAATCTTAACACAAGTTTAAGAGTAACCAATTAATTAAAAACTATGGAGATGGTCTTAGAGCGCGAAAAACAGGAAATAAGACAGAAGTTGCTTAAACATCTTTTAGCTTTAACTAAAGGTGAGATAAAAAGGAGGAGTAAAAATGTTGCAGATAGATTATCAGAGTTACCTGTATACAAGGAAGCAAAAACCATTATGGTCTACTATCCCTTACCAGGGGAAGTAGATATCTTGGATAAGATTAGAGAAGACATAGGAAGCAAACGATTCTGTTTTCCAGTGATGGATTTAAAAGCAAAAGATTTACGTATCTTTGAAAGTACCAACTTAGATGCAGACTTGTGTTTAGGACCTTGGGGAGTAATGCAGCCAGATACGAAAAGAACAAAAGAAGTGGATATCAGAGATATAGATGTGGTAATCGTTCCTGGTCTGGCTTTTGATCGAGGAAACAACAGACTAGGAAGAGGAGCTGGTTTCTATGACCGCTTCTTAAGAAACATAAATCCGCCCACTAAAAAAGTGGGTATTGCTTTTGAATTCCAAATTCTAGAAAACCTTCCTATAGATCTTCCCTGGGACCAGAAGGTCGATACGGTCGTTAGCGAAAGACTTATCATCTAAGATACAGATCATCGCTAATCAAAAAATCAATAGCACTAATACTCGTCTACAAAGATAGAAGGAGGCTGTATGATTACTACGATTATTTACATATTTGCAGGTGTAGTTGTGGGATTATTTTTAGGGTGGTGTTTAGGTGAAATTTTTGAGAAAAGGAGGCTGAAGAAGTCTAAAGAGGATGCAGAGAAAATACTAAAAGAAGCCAAGTTTAAGACCGAGGAGATAAAAAGGAAAGCAGAACTAGACGGGAAAGAGCTGCTTTACAAATTAAGAGTTGACTTTGATAAACAAAATTCTTCTAAGAAAGAGGAGCTGGGCCAGCTGGAGAAGCGTCTCTTGCAGAGAGAAGAGAATTTAGATAAGCGATTGGGCTTTATCGAAACCAAAGAAAGAGAACTACGTCGAAGCGAGGAAAACGTACGGAAAGTATCCGGGGAAGTAGATAGGAAAAACCAAGTCCTAGATCACTTAATTGAAGAGGAAAAAGAAAAGTTAAAGAGAATCTCTTCGTTGACCCCTCAGGAGGCAAGAGAACTTTTACTTCGGCGATATGAGGAGGAGTTACGAGGGGAGAAAGCAAAGATGATTCGAGACATGGAAGAGGCTGCCAGAGAAGAGTCTGAAGAGAAAGCAAAAGAGATAATTTCTCAGGCCATTCAGAGGTGCGCTGTGGAACATACTACCGAGACTACCGTGAGTGTGGTCTCTTTGCCGAATGATGAGATAAAGGGGAGAATTATTGGCAGAGAAGGGCGGAATATAAGGACCTTTGAGATGGCTACCGGTGTGGATTTGATTATTGATGATACTCCTGAGGCAGTGAGTGTATCAGGATTCGATCCCATACGGAGAGAAATTGCTCGTCTTTCCTTGGAAAAATTAGTTCAGGATGGCAGAATCCATCCGGCCAGGATAGAGGAGATAGTAGAAAAGACTAAGCAAGAGTTTGATAAAAAGTTAGTAGAGGAAGGAAAATCTGCAGCATTTGATGTGGGAATCCACAACTTACATCCGGAGTTAATAAAGTTATTAGGTAAACTGAAGTATCGTACCAGTTTTGGCCAAAATGCTCTTCAGCACTCAAAAGAAGTAGCTATTATTATGGGTATTTTAGCTTCAGAATTAGACCTGGACGCTCGAACTGCCAAGAGGGCCGGCTTGCTTCATGATATTGGGAAAGCCATTGATCATCAAGTAGAAGGTACTCATGCTCAAATCGGAGCAGATTTGTTAAGGCGGTATGGGGAGAACGATTTAGTTATAAATGCTGCTGAAGCTCATCATGAGGAAGCCGAGTTTAAATCTTTGTTTTCTCTCCTAGCTTTAGTTGCTGATGCAATTTCCGCTTCTCGCCCGGGAGCCCGTCGGGAAACTCTTGAGACTTATGTAAAGCGTCTAAAGCAACTGGAGACAACTGCTACTTCCTTTGAAGGGGTAGAGAAGAGTTTTGCCATTCAGGCTGGCAGAGAGATAAGAGTAATTGTACAGCCCAATAAGATAAAAGACAATGAAATTAATCTTCTTGCTCATGAGATAAAGAAAAAATTAGAACAGGAGCTAGATTATCCGGGAAACATAAAAATCACTGTTATTAGGGAGACTAGGGCCGTAGATTACGCTAAATAAAAGGAGCCTTGAGACCTTATGATTATTTGTTTGTCGAACTAATAAATAAGGTATAAAATAGTTAAATTGTGATGAAAGTACTTTTTATCGGTGATATTGTTGGGAAGCCTGCCCGAATCTACCTCAAAGAGATTCTTCCTTTATTAAGAGAAGATTTAGGCTTAGATTTCATTATAGCTAACGGCGAAAACGCTGCTGGTGGTTCAAGTATAACCCCTGATACAGCCGATGACCTTTTTAGTTGCGGAATAGACCTAATTACCAGTGGAGACCATATTTTTAAGAAGAAAGAGTCAAGAGAGGCCTTAAACACCAAAGACCTTATAAGGCCTTTGAATTATGGAGAACTAGCAGCTGGTAAGGGGTACTTAGTAAAAGAGGTTAAGGGGATAAAGATAGGGGTTATAAATCTTTTGGGCAGAGTTTTTATGCAACCGGTTGATTGCCCTTTTAAAGCCGTAAAAGATATCATTGAAGAGGTGAGAAAAGAAGCCAAAATAATCTTTGTAGATATGCATGCTGAGGCAACTAGCGAAAAGTTAGCTATGGGCTATTTTCTTTCGGGAAAGGTAAGCGCAGTTATCGGAACCCATACTCATATACCCACGGCGGATGAGAGAATAATCGATAATTTTACTGCTTATATTACTGATGTTGGGATGACTGGCAGTTTTGACTCGGTTTTGGGTAGAGAGAAGCATCAAATTATTGAACGGTTTGTTACTAATATGCCAGTGCGTTTTAATTTGGCCCAGACCGATGTACGAATGCAGGCAGTATTAGTTGAAGTAGATGAAGAAAATGGAAAGGCTATATCTATAAAAAGATTAGAGTATCAAAAAGAAACTGTTTAACTCAAAAGGTGAGGTGGACTATGAATTGGGACGGTATAGAAAAACGAAATTTTGTACGAGCTAACTTTCCCTGTAAGATAATTATTTCAACTCCTCACGAGCATACTATTGTTGTCCATACCGAGAATATAGCAGTTGGAGGGGTAAGAGTTATCATCGCAGAGAGTCTAGATATTTCTTCTATTGTCGGTTTAGAACTTTTTGTAGGTGGTACACAGATAATTTGTAAAGGTAGAATAGTTTGGGTAGTAGAGAGGTCTGGGTCTGACAATGTTGAGTTCAACATCTGGGATACCGGTATAGAGTTTTATGAAATTGCTGGAAGAGACAGGAAGGTAATCAGCAATTTTGTAGATGCCATCATCTCCAATCAAAAATGATTTTGGAAAGAGTTAACTCACCCGATGATTTGAAAAAATTAACCCGGGAGGAGTTAAAGGCACTTAATCAGGAGATAAGAGATTTAATTGTCAAGGTGGTTTCTGCTAAAGGAGGCCACCTTGCTTCGTCTTTAGGAGCAGTCGAGTTAAGCGTTGCCTTAGGAGTTTGTCTTAATCTTCCCCAGGATTCACTGATCTTCGATGTTGGTCATCAGACTTATGCCTATAAAATCATTACCGGCAGAAGAGATGCTTTTTCTAGTTTGCGTGAGTATAAAGGTATTAGCGGCTTCCCTAACTACAAAGAGTCTATTTATGATGTTTATATATCCGGGCACGCCTCAACAGCTATTTCCTGGGGTCAGGGTATAGCTGAGGCAAAACGGTTACGGGAAGATGATTCTAGAACCGTAGCTGTAATTGGCGATGGGTCTTTAACTGGAGGGATGTGTTTTGAGGCTTTAAATTTTTGCGGACACTCTCAAAGCAATATTTTGGTAGTAGTTAACCATAATGAGATGAGCATTTCTCCTTCTGTGGGTGCTTTGAGTAGGCATCTTACTAAATTTATATCAGCTCCGGTTTATAATCGAATCAAGGATGAATTAGATAAGTTCTTAACCCACTTCGCCTTGATTAAAAGGTTAGTTCAGAAAGCAAGGAAGTTTGAAGAGACAGTAAAGGGTTTAATTATACCGGGCTTATTCTTTGAGGAGCTAGGTTTTCGTTATTTTGGACCCATCGATGGTCATAATTTAGATGTGTTAATACCTACCTTAAAGAATGTTCTTTCCTTAAAAGGCCCCCGCATTCTTCATGTAATCACCAAGAAGGGAAAGGGTTATAAGTTTTCCGAAGAGAATCCAGAGAGCTTTCATGGGGTTACTGGTTTTGATATTGCTACTGGTCAGCCTAAAGAAAAGATAAACGATGATTTTAATGAGATTTTTGCCAAGAAGCTTATAAGCTTGGCAAAGGATGATCAGAGAATTATTGCTATAACCGCGGCCATGCCCAAAGGGACAGGACTTTATTTATTCCAGAAAGAATTTCCTCAGAGGTTTTTTGATGTAGGCATTGCCGAATCTCATGCAGTGGGTTTTGCTAGCGGTCTGGCCAAACAAGGCCTAAAGCCGGTTGTGGCTATTTATTCTGTATTCTTACAACGGGCATTCGATCAGGTACTTCATGATGTCGCCTTACAGGATTTAGGCGTTGTTTTTGCCGTAGATCGATCCGGTGTAGTAGGGGAAGATGGCCCGACTCATCACGGTGTTTTTGATGTAGGTTATTTAAGATTAATCCCTAATATAGTCTGTATGGCTCCCAAGGACAGGCAAGAGCTGGAAGATATGTTAGAATTTGCACTAAAGCTGTCTTCTCCGGTAAGTATTCGTTATCCTAAGGGCGAAGCTTATTCTTTGGGCCGGCAGGAATCAATTACTTTAGGCAAATCACAGATTATCTGCGAAGGAGACGATTTGTGTTTGATTGCTTTAGGCTCGATGGTAAAGACAGCCAGTGAGTGCGTTGAGTTATTAGGAAAAGAGAAAGTTAGTGTTCAGTTAATAAATGCTCGTTTTATAAAACCCTTAGATGAAGACTTACTTAAAAATTTAGTTGATAATTTTAGTTTAATTATTACTCTTGAAGAGAGTAGCCTCGATTGTGGATTTGGGGCAGCAGTTTTAGAGTTTTACGAGAAGGAGAATCTTCTCAATAAAATCAAGGTAATCAGGGTTGGCTTTCCTGATCAGTTTATTCCAGCAGCTAAGAGAGAGAAGTTATTTGATATTTACGGCCTGGATACCTCTTCTTTGACTGTGAGGATAAAGAAACTATTAAAAGCGAATGCCCAAACCTAGACTAAAGATAAACAAGGATAGGTGCAAGAGCTGTGAGCTTTGTATCCTTTACTGCCCCTTTAAGTGCCTAGTGCTTTCTCCTTTTTTAAACAAAAGAGGGGTTAAGCCAGTTAGTTTTAAAAAAGGAGCCTCCTGCAGCGGGTGCGGCTTTTGTTTTATCATTTGCCCTGATAGCTGTATTGAAATATATGAAAGTGATAAAGATGATGGAGGAGTCTGCCGTTAGGTGAAGATAAAGAACAATATGGCAAAACCCAAGTTTAAGAAAGTATTGATGAGTGGAAATGAAGCTATGGCTGAAGCTGCTATTTTAGCTGGTTGTAAGTTTTATGCTGGATACCCGATAACCCCCCAGAATGAGTTAACCGCTTATATGGCTAAGAGGATGCATGAAGAGGAGCGGTCGTTTGTTCAAGCCGAGAGTGAATTGGCAGCTATTAATATGGTTTTTGGAGCCTCAGCTACCGGAGCAAGGGCCATGACTTCTTCTTCTAGTCCGGGAATTTCTTTAAAACAAGAGGGCATTTCTTATTTAGCCGGTTGCCAGCTTCCGGCAGTCATAATTAACGTAATGCGAGGCGGGCCGGGCCTGGGGAATATTTCTTCCAGCCAAAGTGATTATTTCCAGGCTACCCGAGGCGGCGGGCATGGTGATTATTATACACCGGTATTAGCTCCCTGGAGTGTAGAGGAAGCCGTAGGCTTAGTCAAGCTATCTTTTGATTTAGCTGATTACTATTGTAATCCGGTCTTAGTTTTAGCTGATGCTATAATCGGTCAAATGATGGAACCAGTAAATCTGTCTTATCCTACAGAATTTAAGAAAAAACTTCCTCCCAAGAAGTGGGTTTTAAACGGAGCTAAAAAAAGATCGGCCAATGCTATGATGTCTTTACTGTTAAAAGATGGCGCGCTCCAGGAGCATAATCGGAAATTAGGCCAAAAATGGGATAAGATAAGAAGCAGTGAGCAAAGATTCTCTGCCTACAAGACTAAGGAAGCTAAATACTTAATTGTTTCTTACGGGTCTCAGGCCAGAATTGTTTCTGATGCAGTGGATATTTTAAGGAAACAGAATATAAAAGCCGGTTTATTTAGACCAATAACGCTTTGGCCTTATCCAGAGAAGGGCCTGAAGAGAACCGCCAGGGGAGCAAAAAAAATATTAGTAGTAGAGCAATCCTTAGGCCAGATGGTTGAAGATGTGCGATTAGCTCTACCTGGTAAAAGGGTGAGTTTTTTCGGCAAAACCGGCGGAGGAATACCTCAGGTTAAGGAGATTGTAGAACTGGTAAAGAAGAACTTATGAAAAAGAAATTTTGCCCTCCTAAATCACTGCGTGATTTGGTCACTCACTATTGTTCTGGTTGCGGACACGGAATCCTGCATCGTTTAGTTGCCCAAGCTATAGATGAGTTGGATTTAAGGGAGAAGACAATCGGGATTGCTCCGGTTGGTTGTGCAGTTTTAGCTTATGATTATTGGGATTTTGACGTCTCTGAAGCTGCTCATGGCCGAGCTTTAGCTGTTGCGACTGGAATGAAAAGATGTTTGCCTAACTCAGTAGTATTTACCTATCAAGGTGATGGAGATCTGGCTTCGATTGGTATTGCTGAAACCTTGCATACTGCCAACAGAGGAGAGAACTTGACCTGTATTTTTGTGAATAATGCCTGCTATGGAATGACTGGTGGTCAAATGGCTCCCACTACCATCATTGGGCAGAAGACAACCACTACTCCTTGGGGCCGAAATCCCGATTTTGGCGAAGGCTGGCCTCTTAAGGTAGCTGAGATGTTAGCCGATTTAAGAGGAGTAAATTTTGTGGTCCGTACCTCAATAAGTAAGCCTCAAGGGGTTAAACAGACTTATCAATGCATAAAGAAGGCCTTTAATAATCAAATAGCCAAAAAAGGTTTTTCTCTGGTAGAGGTCTTAAGTCCTTGTCCTACTATTTGGAAAAAGACACCGCCTGAGGCAGTGAAGTGGATCGATGAAGAAATGGTAAAAGCATTTCCCTTAGGGGTTATTAAGGATAAAGGATGAAAGAAAAAGGGAAAAGGGAAAAGGGAAAAACCGAGATTTTAATTTCCGGTTTTGGTGGCCAAGGTCTGTTGAGTCTAGGAAAAGTCTTAGCCAGAGCAGCTTTAAGTGAAGGAAAACATACAACCTGGTTTCCTTCTTACGGTGCTGAAATGCGGGGAGGGACTGCCCATTGTTTTGTAAAGATCTCCAATTCACCAATCGCTTCACCTTTTATCGACTATCCGGATATAGCCATAATTTTTAATCAGCCTTCTTTAGATAAGTTTAAGCAGAAACTTAAAAAAGCCAAACTGGTCATTATTAATTCCGATCTTATCAGCAGCAATCCTTCCCTTGGTAATACTAAAGAAGTTAGTCTGCCTTTTAATAAGATAGCTCTTGATTGCGGGAACATAAAGGTAGCAAATGTTGTTGCCTTAGGCGTGCTTACTGTTTTGATGCCAAATCTTTTCAACAAGAAGACTTTGATTGGAATAATAAAATCAATATTTAAACGCGAAAGTATATTAGCTCAGAACTTAGAGGCTTTAGATAAGGGGCAAGCTCTGGTATCTGGTAAAAAAAGAGGTGGCCGATGTTACGAGTAAGGTTTGCACCTTCTCCTACCGGGTATTTACATATCGGTGGTGCCCGTACCTGCATGTTTAATTGGCTTTATGCTAAACATCTGGGGGGTAAGTTCATCTTAAGGATCGAGGATACTGATTTAGAACGTTCGAAAAAAAAATACTTGGATGAGATACTGGAAAGTATAAAGTGGCTGGGTATGGATTGGGATGAAATCTACTATCAATCTCAGCGTTTTGACCTCTACCGTCAGTACGCAGAAAGGTTAGTCCAGGAAGGTAGGGCTTACCACAAAGAGGGGGCGATATTCTTTAAGTATGATTTTGAACGGGTGGAGATAAACGATTTAATCCGCGGAAAGATTGTTTTTACCGAGCTACCCAAGAGTGAAGAAGTAATTATCAAGAGTGATAATTCTCCAACCTATAATTTTAGCTGTTGCATCGATGATGCCTTAACTCAAATAAGCTGCGTGGTAAGAGGTGAAGACCATATATCTAATACCCCCAAGCAGATTCTGATCTATCAGGCCTTGGGGTTTAAAGTGCCGGAGTTTGCCCACCTGCCTTTAATTCTCGCTCCGGGAGGAGGGCGACTTTCTAAACGTTTTGGGGCCACTTCCATAGCTGAGTATAAAGAACTAGGTTATTTATCCCCAGCGATTGCTAATTACCTTTTACTTTTAGGCTGGTCGCCCGGAGATAATCAAGAAATAATTTCTCTGGCCGAGGCTAAAGATATCTTTGAAATGAAAAATGTTAATAAGACCGGAGCAGTATTTTCTCTTGATAAGCTGAATTGGCTAAATACCGAATACCTGAATAACACGGATATAAAAGAACTTACTGATGTTATTCAAGGTTATTTAGTTACCAAGAACTTTTTTCCTTATGAGGTGGACCGGAAATATTTAGAGAAAGTAGTGGGTCTTTTTAAGGGAAGAATTAGTAAGCTAGCTGATTTAATCGACTGGGCTAAATTTTGCTTCCAGGATGATTTTACTTATAGCCAGGATACAAAAGATATTCTTAAGAAGAATTTATCAGAAGAAGTTAAAGCTCTGCTTGCCAAGTTAAATTCAATTAAAGATTTCAACCATATAGAGATTGAGCGTGAATTTCGAGCTGTAATCGAAGATCTAGGATTGAAGATGCGAGATTTAGTCCATCCTACTCGTGTTGCCTTAACCGGGAGGAAAGTCGGACCGGGATTATTTGAGACAATGGAAGTTTTAGGTAAAGATAGAGTTTCTCAAAGATTAAGCAAATTGATTGGTTACTGGAAACAAGGAGGTCCTAATGCCTAAGGTCATTTTAGGGTTATTGTCGCTTGCGTTTTTTGTTAGCATAACCGGGTGCCAGACACTAACAAATGCCACATTAGGAATCGGCAAAGGCTTAGCTGATGATGCTTATAATGCCTGGCAGACAGCCAAAAAAATCGATGAGTGGATCCGAGATAATTACTGGTAGAATCAGTTTATATAGTTAATACTGCCCCGTGGTGTAATCGGTAGCACGGCTGATTCTGGATCAGCTATTTCTGGTTC
>CAYVYJ010000003.1:0-107247 GCA_964455085.1 uncultured Planctomycetia bacterium | reverse complement strand
TTAAAAAATGAGTGTTCGCCTAAGATCGCTTTGATGTCTTTCATAGTTACCTCCTTATTTTAAATCAATACAAGGTATATTTTATCAGCTTCCGGTTAGCTGATTTTTCTGGCTTCTGGCAAGACTGCCTGGGTTACCTTAGGGAGCTCTCCGTAAAGCTGCTGATAAATTTGGTTATACTTATCCTTGCCTCCGATAAGCCCTAAGGTAAGCGGCATCTTTTTTTTCGCCTGATCAGTCATAGCCCGGGATAGGTTTTGAATATCCCACTGGGCGTGTGCATCTTCTCTTAATCTTGAGATGTGGTAGAGCTCTCGGGCATTAACCCGGATTAAGACTCTTCTTTGGTGGGCATTGGTGAGAATATAAGGAGCAGCCAGGGGTATTTTTTTATTGATTGAACTATAGGCTTGATTAGTTTTATCAACAACTTCTCTGAACTCTCCCTCCATGCCAATTTCCTTAATTGATTCAGGAATTGTAAGACCTAAATTAGGATCATAAGCTTGAGCAGTAATTGTTGACATCCGGTGGCGTTTAAGCTGGCCAAAACAAGCTGCTGAGACAATAAGATTAAAGGTCAGGTTCACATATTCGAATTCTCTTAACAGCGAGTCATAAAACTGTAAGTTTCGCCAGGCCCGCTTAAAAATTGCCTTTTTCTCCTCAACTGATAAGTGCTTTACCTTAGCTTTACATTGGTTAAAGGATAATTGGCAACTGCTATGCAGCAGGGCAGCGGCAATAATATTATCAGCATCGGGAGTATATTCCACTAATTCTACTCTTTTCTCTGTTGGCATTGATGCAAGGCTATCTGTGCCGAATATTTGATCAGCTAACTGCTTTAACTGGGGATAGGTCTTGCTATCCCGGTCATTGGCCTGGTTAAAGAGGATAATCGAAGGAGCAATTGAGGCGATTTGTTCATAGATAGCCCGGCCTAACTTCTGAACTTCAGCTAAGGGGTGGGAAGCAAATCTTCTAAACAGCAGCTCGAGATTCCGGGCATTAATGGTTTGCCCGACCTGGGATTCAGTAGCTAAGGCAGTAATATAACGGGCATCTTCTTTAGCCCAACCCTCTAAGAGATTATGTTTTTTGGGATCCTTGGCTAAATCAGGATTTTTCTTAAAAACCTGTTGTTTTAACTTCTGGTTAAGCTGGGAATAGAGTTGATTCTGTTCCTGAATTATATTCCGGAATGTTTCCTCAAAAGCAGTTCCTTTGATTTCATCGGGCAGATGATAGCCTTTATCCAGAGTGATGTAACGCTGGGATTTTTCAGTGTAAGCACAGAGCCGGAACTTTTCCAGCTCCTCCATTACTAACCTTGAGACTCCCAGTATATCTAAATTAAATACGGCATGTTCAGCCACTGAGTGATGCCCCATCTTAAAGATAATTGTCGAGTTAGACTTGCGAGACTTATCGACTTCTTCTCGGGCTGACTTCCGGATTTCATTGATTGGCCGGGGATCCCGGCTAATCCGGGCATAGGCGGCTGAGAGAACCTCAGGAGTTATGTCATTACGTTTTCCAGCTGCCGTCTCCAGTTGCCGCAAGACTTCGCTGTCAACATTAAACCCAGCCAGGTATACCTTCATAGCCATAGTGCTCCTTTCATGCTATATCAAAATTACTAATTATCGGGTCTTTGAGATTAGGGAGTTTGCAGTAATTTAATTAACTTCTCGCGTTTATCTTGGCTTAAATCCAGGAATTCTACACCCAGGGCATAGTGCTTGATCTTATTCAACCCAAAGTTAGAAATGAATCTTTGCCAGACAACTTGTGCTTTGACACTCATCGGTTGTTTATCACCGAGCAGATAAATGTTTAAGAACATGATTGTGCCTGCTTTGATCTCTTGGTTAATTACCAGACAGACCCCTTTAAAACAAATATTTTTTACAAAAGCCGCCTGCATCGAGGAATCTTTGCTATCCAGCGAATATTCCACAATAGTTCCCCGACAGCGTTCAGTTTCTCTTCGCTCGGCCCCCGGTAGTCATTCTTTTTTGATTCCATCATGCTCCTTTTATATATACTAATTTACAGTTTTTTGGACATTTTTCAAGGAAAATATCAGTAAAGGTTAAAGAAGCCGCGTAGAATGAAATTGACAGGGGATTATTTAGGATTAAAATAAATAGATGACCCTTCGCTTTACTCAGGGTTAATTCCTCCACCTTTGGTGGAGTAATTAAGGAGGTAAGACATGGATATTATTGCTATCAAAACTACTGAAGAGTTCCTTAAGAGAAATAAGAAAAATACCGCGGTTATCTATCTTAATGACGGAAAATCCTATGAAACCGATTCAATCTATAAGATTATTGAACCAACTGTAGCTAATTTTGAGCCTTTGGTTATAATTGATGTCCATTTAGCCGAGGATGATTTAGCGATTATACCTGCCCGCAATATCCATCATATTATTATTAAGGGTCCGGAAAAAGAAAAAAAGGTGGGATTTTTTACCAGAAAGACCCATTAACCAATCAAGTTTATTATTCGGCCGAAAGGTTAGTTTCTCCGATAAGCTGACCTCCACGCCGGTACTGAACAGTAACTTCAGGTGGCCTGGTAGCATCTTCCTGCTCAAAGCCATAGACCCGGACAGTTACCAGACCCTCGCCGGTAACCGGCCAGACAGTAGCTGAACTTTCAAAGTTGCTCTTCTCATCCTTAGTTCCCAGATAAAGATTATAGTCGCAACGGGGGTTGAGTGTGGAAAAGAGCTGAACAGTTTTATTAGACAAGGTTCGTTCACACTCGATCTGGGTGGGACGACGTCCGGAAGCAGTAACTTTAATATTGGTCACCATACCATCAAGAGCCGACCAGTAAACTTTGACAATATGAGTTAGTTTTGGCTCCGGTGCTAAAGCCTGCGCAGTCTCTTGAGGCTGGGTGAGAATTGGCGTTGGCACTCTTAAGGTTTGATCGGGTTTAGTTTGCTCTCCAGCTACACACAGACCACCGCCAGCTAAACCAAACACGATTAAAATCCTGATTAAGATTTTAGCCATTTTAGACAGAAATCAAAATTTTTTAAACTAGTAATTTTTACTCAACGCTTTGGGTCTTAAACATTTTGCAGTGCATTACCTGGCGAACAGCGCATTTTGCCCCCAGCATTATTACGGCAGCAATAACAATTAATAACACGATTTGAAAAAATAACTTCCCACTCATCTTACCTCCTTTTTTTACTGTTAAGTAAATGAATCTTCTCTAGATTTATTATACCACATATAGCGCCTTTTCAAACATTGGGTTCAAAATAAGGTCCGGCTAAATCTTCTTTAGGGCTATGGTCTTGAACCCATCCTTCTAGCCCTAATTCTTGGACAAAATTCTTAATTTCAAGATACTCAGTCCGGCTTATCAACCGGTTTATCCGGGGGTGAAGATAAGCCATAAAGTAGGGCTGGTATTGGAACATCAGGCTGATTAAAACCTGGGGGGTATTTTTTTTGATCCAGGCTAAGAGGGCTTTTGAGGCCGGGATATGGCTGGGAAGGACTAAGTGACGGATAACTACCCCTTTTTTTAGTAATTTCGCCGTGGTTAGGGGTTTAACTTGCCTGGCCATCTCCAAGAGGCTTCTAAAGGCAAATAAAGGGTATTGGGGGGCTTGGGAATAGTCCTTGGCCAGGGCGGCCTGGAGATATTTAAGGTCAGTTAAGTATATATCGATTATTCCGCTTAATTGTTTGATCACAGTTTCTTTCTCATAACCTGAGGTATTATAGACAATCGGCAGGTTCAAGCCGGCTTCCCAAGCAATAACCAAGGTTTCTAAGATTTGGGGTAGGAAGTGAGTGGGAGTTACCAGGTTTATATTATGGGCTCCTTGCTGCTGGAGATTAAGCATAATTTTAGCTAAACCAGCCGGAGCTATTGTTTTGCCGCTGATAGCGTGGGAGAATTTGTAGTTTTGGCAGTAGATACACTTTAAATTACAGCCGGAAAAGAAAATAGTACCGCTTCCCTGCTCTCCGCTTATTCCTGGCTCCTCTCCCCGGTGCAGGAAAGCACTGTAAATTACCATATCCTGACTAGCCCCGCAAAAACCTCTTTGTTCCTTGAGACGGTTAGCTTTACAGTTTCGGGGGCAAATATCGCAACTCTTTAAGTGTTTTTTGAGAGAATTAGCCGCTTGAGTAGCCAGTTTTAGCTTTTCGGTTGATTCTTGATTCATCTACTTTTTTAATTATTTTGTTGTTATATAGTATTATATCATATTATAATAGATATGTAGGGTATTCTAATAACGCCGGAGGGAATAGTGTTAGAGAAAAAGAAAATCCTCCTGATTGATGATGAGGAAGATTACTGTTATTTTCTTTCCCGAAACCTGGAGGCTAGTCAAGAATTTGAGGTAACAGTTGCTACCAACGGAAGAGCGGGAATTGCCCTAGCTTTAGAGAAACAGCCTGATTTAATACTTTTAGATATTGTCCTTCCCGGCCTCTCCGGTGCTGATGTTGCCAATCAGCTCACCAGAGATCCCCAGACCCGAAGAATTCCCATAATATTCATCACCGCCATAGTGACTCACAGAGAATTAGGTGATAAGGCGCTGTGCCAAATCAGCGGCAATAGCTTTATCTCCAAAACCGCCGAGACCAGTGAGATCATCCTGGCAATCAAGAAAATGCTCCACCTTTAATCTAGAACCTTTATCTGTTTACGGTAGAGCCCGCGAATCTTAAGAAATATCTCCTTATATTTATCAGTGCGGTAATCGGGAAAAGTTGTTGAAGAGCTAACGAAACCCTCTTTTTGGTAGCTGAGAGTAACTTCAGCATAAACTCCTCTACCCAGATATAGGCGGTGAGCAAAATCCTTGGTAGTAGTTAAAACTAGCTTGGCCAAGTTAAGGTATCCGGGGTCGATATTTATTCGCCGGCGTAATCTATCAGCAAACTTCTTCTCCAGCTTTATCGAGTAAAGCTTAACTTTAATAAGTTGCTCCGGAGCAAGAAGTTTCTCAAAAGAGGCAAAACGCCTAAACAGCGGTTTTCCCATTTCCCGGTAGTAGTAGTCAGTAAGATTAAAATCAATTTTCTCACTTTCAAAATCTATTTTACCGAATCGCTTTACTAAGATTTTCTTTGTTTTCTGGTAGAGGGTTTCATCTGAATAGATAAAAGCGCAGATAAATTTTACTGGTAAGGGTAGCTGGATCTTAAGCATACCAAGAAGTTCAACTTATGCTTTTAGAAGCGGGTTTATATAAGAACGAAGTATTTTCCGGTCACGCTCGGTTAAGTCGTTAAAATACATTGCTGCTCGGTAAGGTTGCCGGGCTTCTTTGTCGATTAGTTTACAACGGACAACAATGCCGGTGCAGTTGATTTTCTCGATGACTTTACTCTTACTCTTCTTCAAGGGAATCAAGAGAATTATTTTTAATTTAGTCATTAACTCCAACGGTCGGGTCAACGACAAGTAAGCTCCGCTAGCGCTAATATTATGAGTTTCAGTGAGGATGTCAAATTCGCTAACTGAAAGCTTTATCGGCAGGATTTTCCCAATACGCGGGTGTTGTCTCCTTTCTTCCATTAACTTTGGGCAGTTTCTTTCTTGGCTAGATGCGCCTTAAAGCAAGACTTATTACAAAAATAGCTGTTATTTCTGTAATACCAATCCACCCTCCTTAAGGATTTATTACAACCGAGACAATTCTTTCTTTTTTCTTCGGCTTTTGACATCTTACTGGCCAAAGACCCGGTTTAAAAATGTAAATAATTTTTTCTTAGAAGACTCGCTGGCATCAACGAATTCTAAGCCGGTTGAGAATCTTTCGGAGAGTCGGTCTTGATTGCACCAGGCCACCTTTGCTTTTAAACCCAAGACGCTATCAATGAGATTAATATTTACCTTAAGCAGATTATCCTTAGGCAGAAAACGATTGCTAATTATTCTTACCCCGCCCAGGCTTAAATTCTTGCTGACCGTATAAAAATAATTTCGTTCCGGAAGTGGCTTGCACTCAACCGGAAACGATACATCAACTCTGGGGAAATTTCGTTTATCAGACATAATTTAAACGTTTACATTTACTCCGCATAGACTATAACATATATTTCCCTAATTGTCAACGCAAAGCGAAGATTTTAAGGGTTTTTTTAATATTTTGGGGTGAAATTTTTGGGATTACCTCTACTTTGCCGATTTTTCTTAAAATAACCATTCTAATTTTGCCCTGGGTGAATTTTTTATCATAAACCATTGATTTATAAAGAGTTAGCGGATTATAGCTTATCTGGGTCGGCAGGCCGAAACGCTTAAGGATCCCCTTTACGGCATCAACCGACTTTTGAGAACATTTTCCCAGAGTTTCTGAGAGTAGCCCTGCATAGACCATGCCCAGCGCCACTGCTTCCCCGTGGGAGAGCTGTTTATAGTTTAAGGAGCTCTCCAGAGCATGGGCTAGGGTATGGCCAAAATTGAGGATTGTCCGCAGGCCTTTTTTTTCTTGCTCATCAGCGGCTACTATCTTTGCTTTTATCCCTACGCAGGTTGAAATTAGCTTCAAGATAGTGTGAGAGTTAAACTTTAAGATTTTTGCCGCATTTTGGTTAAGAAAACTAAACAATTCCTTATCTTTTATTATCCCGTATTTTATTGCTTCAGCCAGACCCTGCTTTACTTCCCGAGCAGAGAGAGTCTTAAGTAGCGTTGGGTCGATAAAAACCGCTCGGGGCTGGTAAAATGCGCCGAGGATATTTTTGGCTTCTTTTAGGTCAATCGCGGTCTTTCCGCCGATACTAGAATCAATTTGGGCTAAAAGTGTAGTAGGAATTTGGATATAAGGTATGCCGCGTTTATAAATCGAAGCGACAAAACCGCCCAGGTCACCGATAGTACCTCCGCCAAGACAAATAATAAATACTTTTCGACTTAAGCTATCAGCTTTTACTAAGGCTTCAATTACCTTAGTCAGCCAGACTTTGGTTTTTGCTTTCTCGCCGTCGGCGACCGCAAACAGTTGGTAGCTTTTATTCCCAAAAACCTTCCTGATTCTTTTTTTATGTAGCCGGAGAATTTTCGGGGAGGTAAGAACCAGACCAAAATTACCCAGCTTAAGTTTTTTGATTAAGGCTGGAGCCTTATCTAATAAATTATCGCCAATAGATATCGAGTAAGGGTTCTTTTTTAATTTAACACTTATCGTCTTCATCTTTTTGGCCACTCCTTAGAGGTTTATCCCCAGCAAAAAAAGCAGAGCCGCACTTACCAGTGGCATGATAAACCATTTAAAAAAACCGGACATAATCAGTAGGATGATGATAAAAAAGCCGTAAGGTTCCAGCTTAAGATAGTGACGAGCCAGATCGTTGGGCAAAAATGAAATTAGAATTTTAGAGCCATCCAGGGGCGGTATGGGAATTAGATTAAATATTGCCAAGATTAAGTTCACCATTATACCTAAGACAAGGGCTTGGGTAAAAAGGGGAAATCCACTCCGGATTAACAATGATAATAACAGGGCAATTGAAATATTAGTCAAGGGTCCGGATAAGCCCACTAAAGCAACGTCCCTTTTAGGATTTTTAAAGTGGTAGGGATTTATCGGGACCGGCTTAGCATATCCGATAGCCAGGGGTTGGCCAATCAGCCGGGTGGATACGACCAGGAGAATCAGGGGAAGAATAATTGTACCTAAGGGGTCAATATGAACCAAAGGATTTAGACTCAGACGGCCGGATTGCTTAGGAGTAGGATCACCTAGCTTGTAAGCAATCCATCCGTGGGCCCATTCATGAAAAGTTATCGAGATAAACAGGATTAAGATTAGAATAAGCATTATCTTGTTTTAAGATACGATTAAGGTTTCTTGCTACTCGGCAGCTTTCTTTTTCCCTTCTGCAGGTGTTGGTGTTCCTTCGGCAACCGGAGTTCCTTCTTCAGGAGCGCCTTCTTCAGCTTCTTTGGCTTTTTCCTTCTTCAGCGCTTTTAGCTTGATGATCTTTATCTTGGGCAGGCCTAATACCGGGTCGTCTTCATTCCACTTACCCTTCTCTTTTAACCACTTTATTCTTTCAGTACGGTTCATTACCGAACGAGTACCGCCTAGTTTTTCAGCTCTTTTTAACGATGGATGCAAACCCATGCTAACCTCCTTACAACTTCCTTAAAATGCAATCTTTATATTTTTTCCGCAGATTTTTAAAGTTATTCTTAGCTTCGCGTTCATCTTGGAAACCGCCGACGTAGATCACCAGGTAATCGCCTTTTTTCAGTATCCTTACTGGATAACCGATATCTTCTAAACTCTTGGCTTCACGCTGAGCTGAATTCTGCTTATGAAAACTGGCCACTTGTACGTGGTATCCCTTCTCCTCCTTTTCTTCTTCGGCTGATTCTTGAGGAGTTAGGTTGTTATTTGGTAAATTTCCTCCTTTAGCTTTAGTGGTGATTGAATCAGCAGTTTTCGCAGGGCTTCTTAGGCCTTGGCCGGCTCCCTCACTGTTTAAGGCGATTTTTTTACCCCGTTCTACCCCCAGGGAGAATGAGATGGTAAAAACTAAAATCGCAATCACTCCTAGCAAAATAAGAGTATCCAAGGGAAGAATAACCTTAGGACGGCTACTGGCTTGCTTATTATCATTACCCAGGCCAAAAAGATAAAGTTGCTTTCCGATCATCACTTATATTATAAACGTTTTTGGGAAAAAATCAAGCGGCCTTAAGAGGGAAAATTACTACTTTTTTGAGGGCTTTTTTAGGTGTTTACGGATACTTTTTCGCTTGAGAATCCGTAGAAAGGCATCAACGATTTTAGGGTCAAATTGCTTACTTCTTTGTTTTTTTAACTCCTGTTCAATCTCTCGTAATGGTCGGCCGCGACGGTAGGGTCGGCCGAAAAACATAGCATCAAAAGAGTCCAAGACCGAAAGAATTCGTGAACCCAGAGGAATCTTCTCCTTTTTTAACTTTGAGGGGTATCCTTGCCCATCGTATCTTTCGTGGTGATGCAGGATTATCGGGATAGATGGTTTTAAGATTTCCAGATGTTTAATCAACTCCACACCCTTACGGGGGTGTTTGGCCATTAACTTAAATTCCTCGTCGGTAAGTGGTCTTTGTTTCCGAAGCAGTTTAGAAGGGACCTGCATCTTACCGGCATCATGCAGGAGCGAGGCGTTAATCAAAGCTTTAGTTTCAATTTCTGAGAGACACATTGCTTTTCCCAGTGATCGGATCAGGCGTAACATCGTTTTGGTATGCAAATAGGAAGTAGGCACATATTGGTTTAAAAACTTAGTAAGCGAATTTATATAATTTAACATCAGTTTTTGCTGCTCCCGGTATAATTCAAGGATCTTTAAACCGATGCTGACCTCTTCACAGAGGGATGAAAACCATCTCCGTTCAGTATCATTGAATAGCTTTAAACCAGAGTCTCGTTTTACATAAATTGCCCCCAGTGTCTCATTAAAGATGAAGGGATAGATAAGCCGGCGTTTAAAAAACATCTCTTTTTCTTGTTTTAAGATTTCTTTTTCAATCCGGGTAAGAATTGATTTCCCGCCCCGTTTTATATATCTTTGCTTATCTTCTAGGCGGATCTTAAGGTAGGCCTGGGGAGAGCCGTTAGTGCAGATTAGGACGACTTTATTAACCTTTAGAACGCTTCGATAAAGCCGGCATATTCCGGTTGCAAAACTGGGTAGATCAACCGCAGTAGTGATTAAGCGGTAAATAGTATGAAATGAGGAGAATATAGTTTTGTTGTTCACCGGAGGCCTTTTCTTAAGTTCTTGTATAATTCTTGAAGACTTTGTGAAACTACCTTGGTATCGGCTAATACCGGCATGTAATTAACATCGCCTAACCAGCGGGGAACAAGGTGGGTGTGAAGGTGGCTGTCCACTCCGGCTCCGGCAACTTTACCGATATTCATACCAATATTAAAACCGCCGGGCTTAAGAACCTTCTTGATCAGAGACTTTATCTTAATCAAGACTTTATTTATATCTAATAACTCCTCTTCTCCTAGATCTTCCAGAGACTTAAGGTGCCGGTTAGGAACAATCATTACATGGCCATTGTTGTAAGGAAAAGCATTGAGAATAACGAAACAGTGTCGGGAACGCCAAACGATAAAGTTCTTTTTATCGTTTTTTTCTTTTAATACCTTGCAAAATATGCAACCTTTTCTCCTTTTCCGTCCCACATATTTTATCCGCCAGGGAGCCCAGAGTCTATCCAATTTTTACAATCCTCCGCTTAATTAATTTTCCGTCTATCTCTAGGATACCATAGGAACGGTAAGGAGTAAACATTGTATCTGTAGGCGAGCCGGGATTAAAATAAATTTTTCCGTCGATTTCCTGGTTCAAAGGATTATGAGAGTGGCCAAAGGTAAAGATGTCAATGTCTTTAGCTTCTTCTGCGAATTCCCGGTTTACATAGTCAAGTATCTTCCCGGGATGCCCTCCTCCATGGGTTAGCCCTAAAGTAACTTCTTCAAACTTTAAAACTTGTTTCTTGGGCAGTTTATCAACAGTGGCTTTCTCATCCATATTCCCGCAGACTGCAAAGATTTTAGTCCACTGGCTTATAGCCTCATAGACCGAATAGTATATCAGGTCGCCGCAGTGAATACAGCAATCACTTTTTCTTGCTTCCTTCTCAATTACCTCCGGTAACCTCTCAGCAGTTACTGGTATATGGGTGTCGGAAATTACTAAAATTCTCAGCATTTTTTACCGTCCTGGTTATAGTTTAGCCTAAATCTGACGAAACAATCGGTTTATTATAAACACTCAGGAGACGATTGACCTCATTAACATCCCAGATAGTAAGTTTATTGTTTTTAGCAATTAACCTTGCCGTGGGGGGTAAGTTATCTAAAGATAAAAATATCTTTTTGACCCGCTTCCCCTTTATGTTGCTCCCTTTTTCAATGAAGTCAAAAATATCGTTGTCCCCAACATCCCTTTCCTTAATTCCGGCGAAGACGATTTCTTTTCCTTCTCCGATAAGCAGGTGAAAATCGCGCCGGGGGTATGAAATCATCTTTGCGTTCTCAACCGCCGGGAGCTGATAGCGTCTTTTTCCCAAGCGCAGGGTATCGTTTTTAAAGGCGGTGAAAAGCTGCATAATTTTCTTCAGTTTATCCTTAGTAAACTCTTCCTTAAACAGAGCAATTTTTTCCTCTAGCCCCCGCCGGAACAGAATCCCTTTCTGCAGAGGATTAAGAACTGGCGGTGAAAAATAGAGCTTAAAGACTGAAGTAAGCCAGAAAGAAAATAAACAATCTCTCATTTTGTAAACATTGCCTAAATTCTCTACATAATTTAAGTCAACAAGTTTCTGAAGACGCAGATTAAGTTCTTTAGAGTCATAAATTCCCAGGGGGACTAATTCCTTTTTCCGTAAATACCCTTCGCTAAGGGCAAATAAAAGTTTTAGGGTGGGAGTAGGGTCTTTAAAATAAAATTTAATCAAATCTATTTTCTTAATAAATTTTTGAAAAAGATAAGTCTCTTTTAAATAAATTGTTTCAGCAATTATCTTTATCGCTGAACCCGCCTCATCAGTATCGCTGTAGTACTTTTTTATGACTCTTGTCATCAGGTCGTAATAGATGATATTAGCCCCGAGGATGTTTACAAAGAAAGATAAAAAAAGCGGAGAAGGCGCCAGTGGATCAAGTGAGTCTTTTAAGTAAAAATAATTAGACAAAGAGCTGTTTTCATTCAAGAATATCTTTTCAAAATTCCCGAAGAGCAAGTTTAGTTCGCCTGAGAGTGCTTTTTCGGCATCGCGGGAATTTGAAGTAGTCAGGACAATCATGCAATTTCGTTGCAGGATGATGAATTTTGAGAAGTCTTGATAAAAGTCGTCAAAGATATCCGACAAATTCAAAAACTCTTCAATAATCAACACACAACTTCGATTGCTCTCATTGATGAATTTATTTATAGTCTCCAGGACATCTAAAAAGGATATTTTTTCCCGTTTTAAGCAGGCTTTAATAAAATCAGTGGTTGAGGTAAGCACTGGACTGGCACAATTTATCAAATCATCGAGACTTTCGTTCTTACGGGTATAGTCGCTGAGCAGCGAAAAAGCTATTGCCTTAAAAAATTCCTTTTTCCCGCTGTAAGCTGAGCTGGCATAAAGATAAGTGAGATCATCGGATTTATTTCCTTGGAGATAATTACAGAGAAGGTAAGATATTTCTTCCTTGTCCCCGCCGAGGAGAGCAATATTTTGACGATAGCCCAAGGTAAAAGCTTTTATGCGTTTATCCAGACCGGAAAGTTTAATTATCCAGGGTTCACTGCCCATCTTAGTTTAAGTACCTTAAGGGGTCTTCAGGAATATATCTCTTGCGTACTTCAAAGTGGAGTATGTAACTTCCGTCTTTATCCGATGCTACCACCCCGATTGCATCACCGCGCTTAGCCGGCGCTCCTTCTTTAACTAAAGAATTATCGAGATTAGCATATATTGTATAGAGGCTAGAATCATGCTTTAGGATAATGGTCTTGCCCCAGCCTTTAAGATCGTTGGCGAAGACTACTCTTCCTTCAGCCGAGGCCTTAATTTTTCGATTATCAGCGGTGACTTGTATGTTTAAACCGCGGTTGCGAGTATTATTTACACTTTCGTTAAAATAGTTAACGATTTCACCCTTAAGCGGCCAAAGGAAGCTAGCGGCTCTTGATGAAGTATAACGGGGTATAAATATTTTCTGGCCTACCTTTAAGTTGTAAGGAGAACTAATATTATTTTCCCGCATCAGTCTTTCCACGCTAAGATTATAGGTTCGGGAAATCTGCCAGAGGGAGTCGCCGGACTTTACCAGGTAGTAGATTCCTTTATCTTTAGAATAAGGCCGGTAAGCTTTATCCTTAATGATCCTTGAGGGAGCACAAGAAAGGGAAGTTAAAATTATAAATAAAAACGCCAACCTAAGCATTATTAAAGATTAGAAATAAAAATCTATTGTACGCTTCCTTAAAGATACTCTTAGGAAATTATATGTTACCTTAAATTAACTATAATTCAATAAAAATTTTAGTGATAGTTTTACTTTTAGTGAGATCTCTCACCCTGTTCGAGATTGTTTTTAAAACCTAGCCGGTTTTAAAAACAAGCGGGCGAGCGGAATCGAACCGCCGTCTCAACCTTGGGAAGGTCATATTCTACCATTGAACCACGCCCGCACAACTACTCGATTGTTACCAACATTATTTCAGGAGGTTGCAGCCCTCAATTATTTTTAAGGAACAAAAATCTCCGCACATTGCGCAGATATCCTCGGACGGTTTTGATTTCCTCCGGTATTGGCGGACCTTAGCTTTATCAACTACCAAGGGCATAAGTTTATTCCAGTTTCTGCGGGCCCGATAAAGGGAGAGCTCTTGATCCTTCTTCCATTCATCCTTAAAGCGTAAGACGTCAACTGAGTGAGCAGCGATCTTTGATGCCACAACTCCCTTCCGGATATCATCAACTGATGGATGGCAGAGGTGTTCGGCCGGAGTAACCACACATAAGAAGTCTGCTCCGTGTAAGGCAGCTATTGCTCCGCCGATGGCTGAGGTAATATGATCATAGCCGGCAGCAATATCAGTAGGCAAAGGCCCTAAGACATAAAAAGGAGTATTAGCGCAAATTTTCTTCTCCAACATCATATTCATAGCAATTTCGTCCAAACGGATATGGCCCGGTCCCTCAATCATCACCTGCACTCCTCTCCGGCGGCACCTTTTGGCTAGCTGGCCTAAGGTTCGCAGTTCTGATATCTGCAGGGCATCGGTTGAGTCGGAAATCGCTCCCGGGCGTAAAGCATCGCCAAGGCTTAAGGTAATATTATAGGCACTAGCCAACTCTAATATTTTATCAAAGTTCTTATAGAAGGGGTTTTCTTGATTGTTAATTGACATCCAGTAACTAAGCAGGGCGCCTCCCCGGCTGACTATACCGCCGGTGCGTTTCCTGCGTTTTAACATCTGGAGGTTTTTCCTTAAGATTCCGGCATGGATGGTGAAGAAATCAACCCCGGCTTCAGCTTGGTGCTTTAACACATCCCAGATATCGTCAAAGGTTATATCTTTAACATCACCACGCCTTCTTTTTACCTCTAAGGCTATTTCATAGATGGGAACCGTACCGATAGGGACCGAAGACTTCCTGAGCAGGAGTTTTTGCAGATCTCTTAAGTTAGGACTGATACTTAGGTCCATAATCGTATCGGTCCCCTGCTTAATCGCCTCTTTCATCTTGGCCAGCTCAGTCTGGATACTAAGGGCTTTAGTTGAGAGGCCAATATTAGTATTGATTTTTACCTTTAAACCTTCCCCGATGGCACAAGGTTTAGAGATTTCTCGCTTTTTATTTAAAGGGATGACTACCCGGCCCTGTTTAAGTTGTTTTTCTAGGAAGCCCAATGGTACAGATTCCTTTTTGGCCAGTTTTTTTAAGAAACTCTTTTTAAACATTGTTTATATTTTGAAATAGTAGTTTTTAGATCCTTTGCCAGAAGAATATCCCGGCAGACCGCAAGGTTCTTGATGCCGTAATTTAGCAAAGTTTCTATATTATACAAATTTATTCCGCCGATGGCAAACATTAGTTTTTTAGCTTTAGCAATCATCGCAGCCATCTGGTTATTCCTTATAGGCACAAGATCCGGTTTAGTCTCAGTTTTAAATGCCGGCCCGATACTGATGTAATCGATTTTTTGGCCGTGACTACTTTTCAACTGATTTAAGTTATGAATGGTCTGGCCGATGATTGGGCTTGCCCCTAAAATTTTACGGGCGTAATTAGCCCCGATATCATCGCTGCCTAAATGCAGGCCAGCGGCTTCTGATAAGTAGGCAATATCAACCCGGTCATTTACGATAAAGAGCTTACCACGCCGGTGAATAATCTTGGTTAGCCGTTTAGCTAAATCCAGATGTTGATTATCGTCAATCCCTTTTACCCGCAACTGTAACAAATCAACTCCGTAATAAGCTGATTTGTCAGCCAGAGAAAAAATATCACCTCCAACCTGATCAATTACCGCTTTATCGAGAATTAGATAAAGGAGGCCACTTTTTGAGGATTTTCTTCTCCAGCTCATAGATTTCATACCTGGTTTTTTTGATTTTCGAAACCCGGTGGGGAATAATTAGTTTAAAAAACTCCTCCAACACCCTCAGAGATTCTTTAACCCTTTGAAGATTAGCATAAAGAAGGTTATTGATATTTTTGCGTTTAAGTTCCAGCCGATCACAGCTCGCTCCCGGATCTTGCTTAGCCTTGCGGCTTAAGATAGCTTTTTGGAGAATCTTGTCTTTGGCGACTTGGTCTAAGCTGTGACGTAGTTTACGCAAAGACTTCCTAAAACGATCATCTCCTAGAACAAAACGGAAAATATCTTCACTTACCCGTAAGCCTTCCTTGCAACGGTTAAAGTTAGCATCAATAACCCGTAATATGTCCTGATCAGCCACTTTTCTTTATTTTATCAATTATCCGGGTAGTAGAGTGTTGGGGTAGAAGTTTTACCCGATAGACTTTTTTCACCAGTTCCGCTCCGATGATTTCATCTTTTTCCCAGTCTCCTCCCTTCACCAAAACATCGGGTTTAATTTTTTTGATCAAATTGTAAGGAGTTGTTTGGTTGAATAAAACAACATAATCTACCGGGTTCAGATTAGCCAGCAGTTTAGCCCGGGCCCCTTGATTTAATATCGGACGCCACAAACCTTTAATCTTTCGGATTGAGGAATCAGAGTTTAACCCTACAATCAACACCTCACCCTTAGTCTTTGCTTCCTGAAGTATTTTTAGGTGACCTAAGTGAAGGAGGTCAAAACAGCCATTGGTGAAGACTATTTTTTTACCCTTATTTTTTAGTCCCGAGATTTCTTTACATAAACTCTTGAGAGTCTTGATCTTACCCATATTAATTTATTGATAGTATAAATTAGTTCGCGAAATAATCCTCGACGATTCCGCAGATAATATGGCCGGCCAACTGATGCATTTCTTGAATACTCGGCGTCTCATCCGAAGAAATAATTAAAGCTAAATCAACCAGACCAGCTACGTCTCCGCCATCCCGGCCCAAGAACCCGATACTCTTGAGATTTAAGGCCTTAGCTTTTTTAATGGCTTGGATAATATTTTTCGATTTTCCCGAGGTAGATATCCCGACAATTAGATCCTGGGGTTTAGCTAAAGCTTCAATCTGGCGGCTAAATAGTTCTTCAAAGCCAAAGTCATTACTCACTGCAGTAAGAATAGAGGTATCAGTAGTAAAGGCGATTGCTGCTAAAGGCTTACGATTTTTCTTAAACCTTCCTACCAATTCGGCTGCTAAGTGCTGAGCATCAGCAGCACTACCGCCATTACCGAGGAAGATAATCTTACCGCCACTCTTTAGGCAGGCGATGAATAGATCAGCAATCTCAGCTAAAATACTGCTTTGGGACTCCAGGAGTCCCAAAGCTTGCCGGTGTTTAGTTAAAGCAGTTTTAATTTTTTCATTCATCAGCCAAAAAATATCTTAGCCAGTTCATAGAGTTCTAAGTCCAGAGTTTTCAGCTCAGAAGTTGCTTCCTCCAGGGGAACGTCAACAATCTGGTTTCCTCTTAGGCTGGCCATTCGTCCAAACTTACTATTCTTTATCAGCTCATAGGCTTTGACCCCGAATCTTGTTCCCAGGACCCGGTCAAAAGCTGTGGGTGAGCCGCCTCTCTGGATATGACCGAGAACCGTTACCCGGGTTTCATATCCGGTTTTAGTTTCGATCATCTTGCCTAGGGTGCGACCGATTCCCCCTAATCTTACATGGCCGAATTCATCGAGCTTCTGTTCCTGCAGGGCCAGGTTTTCATTTTTAAAGAAGGCTCCTTCAGATACTACCACAATACTAAAATTTTTACCCCGCTGGTGACGTTTTTTTATTGATTCACAGATTTCGTTAATGTCAATTGGTATTTCGGGAATCAGGATATAATCGGCGCCGCCGGCGATCCCGGAATAGGTTGCAATCCAGCCAGCATGGCGTCCCATAACTTCAACTACCATGATTCGGTTATGCGATTCAGCGGTGGTATGTAAGCGGTCAATGCACTCGGTGACGATATTGACTGCAGTATCAAAACCAAAAGTAAAATCAGTAGCACCTAAATCGTTATCAATTGTTTTGGGGACTCCCACAACCTTTAAACCGCTTGTATTTAGTTTTGTAGCCACGCCCAGGGTATCTTCTCCGCCGATTACGACCAGGGCATCTAAACCTAACTTTTTAAAGTTAGCTAAAGCGATTCCTTCACCACCTTTTTCCTTGAAGGGATTAGTGCGGGATGTTCCTAAGATTGTCCCGCCTTTGGGTAGGATTCCCGACACTGACCGCAGCGTCAAAGGTACAGTATCTTTTTCTAATAAGCCTTTCCATCCGTAGCGCAGGCCCAAAACTGATTGGTTATCTGCTACAGCCTTTCGGACTACGGCCCGGATAACTGAGTTTAAGCCGGGACAATCACCCCCGCCGGTAAGAATACCAATTTTCATCTCTATAACCTCCTAAATTCCTTCCCTCTGTTTATTAGTAATTTCTAAAGGGGACCTCTGGTTCCTTCTCCTCCATCAACTCTTTGTTAGTTAAAGCAATCTTTCTTATTTCCAGATTAACCTGCACTTGTTTATCCTGGCCTAAAAGAGTGTGGACTTTTTCCCGGATTTGTTCCTGGATTTCCTTAGTAAATTCTACTAAATTTACTTCGGTGGTCAATACCCCCCGGGCGATAACTTCAATGCATTTCTTTCTTAAGATTACTTTGGGCCGGATGCGTGAAACTTCAGTCTTCTCTTCCAGCATCTTTTTTAACATATCTTCAATTGCCACTAAGGTTACGCTGACCTTGCCGTCATCAGATTCAAAGCTTATCGAACGATTTACCCGGGAGCGGCGAAAAATCGTCTGGATGTAACGGATGCAGATAAGTATCAGTAGAGTTCCGGCTAAGAAAGATACTGTTTTTAGGCGAAAATCAGCCGGGATCTGGTTTAAATAATTAGCAATCGTAGCTATGGTGAGCATCCCTAAGGATAACCCTAAGAGAAATAAACCGCCGGCAAAGGATAAGATTATATAAATTACTATTGTTAAAAACCCCATTGGGACCTCCTTTTTATTCGCCTTGACTCTTGAGAAACTTCTCTAAGAATCCGGTATTATATCTACCGCGTTTAAAATCGGGATCATTGATTACTGATTGGCAGAAAGGAGCAGTTGTTTTTATTGGTTCGATTAAAAACTCAGCTAATGCCCGATTCATCTTTTTTAAGGCTTCACCCCGGGTACTGCCTTTGGCAATTACTTTAGCGATAAGTGAATCATAGTAGGGCGGAATGTGATAACCGGAATATATATGGGTATCTACCCGGATATCTTTACCACCGGGGATATAACAAAAATTTATTGCTCCCGGAGAAGGCATAAATCCTTTATCGGGATCTTCGGCATTAATCCGGCACTCAATAGCCGAACCCTTTATTTTAATGTCATCTTGTTTAATCTTGAGTTTTTCACCGGAAGCGATACGAATCTGCAGCTTTACCAGATCAATACCGGTTACCTCTTCGGTTATCGGATGCTCCACCTGTATTCTGGTATTCATCTCCATAAAATAAAAGTTTCCCTTCTGATCAAGTAAAAACTCTATTGTTCCCAGATTCTGGTAATTTATTGTCTTGACCCCCTTAAGGCATAACTCGCCTAACTTCTTTCTTAAGCGGGCATCAACAGCTGGTGAAGGTGTCTCTTCGATAACCTTTTGGTGGCGTCGTTGAATGCTGCAATCCCGTTCGCCGAGATAAATTGCATTACCGTAGTTATCAGCAGCAATTTGGACTTCGATATGCCGGGGATTTTCCAGGAATTTCTCCATATAAATTTCCGAATCTCCGAAAGCGGCTTCAGCTTCCGATTGCGCCATAAGTAAGGCACTGACTAATCTTACGTCACTGTGGCAGATTCGCATACCTTTACCGCCGCCGCCAGCTTTGGCTTTTAAAATTAGCGGGTAACCAATCTTTTTTGCCAGTTCCAAGGCTTCTTCCTGGGATTTAATTTCTTGCTTGCTTCCGGGAATCAGAGGAATATTTGCCCGGCGCATGCTATTTTTAGCTTGAATCTTGTTGCCCATAAGACGGATATTATCAGCAGTCGGACCGATAAATTTTATACCACAAGATTCGCAGACTTCGGCAAAATCGGGATTTTCGGCCAGAAAGCCGTAACCGGGATGGATTGCATCACAATCAGTGATTTCAGCCGCGCTAATTAAGCGGGATATATTGAGGTAGCTATCAGAAGATGCCTGCTTTCCGATGCAGATAGTCTCATCGGCAAATTCTAAATGCAGAGAGCTTTTATCGGCTTCCGAGAAAACTGCTACGGTCTTTAATCCCAATTCTTTACAGGCTCGGATAATCCGAACAGCAATTTCACCGCGGTTAGCAATTAAAACTTTTGACAACATTGGTTTAGGGCTTTTATTCTTTGGTAATGCTTATAATTAAACCGGCTCAATGGTAAATAAGGTTTGGCCGAACTCTACGGCTTCTCCATTTTCAACTAGGATTTGAACCACTTTGCCTCCGACTTCCGCTTTGATTTCATTCATTAACTTCATTGCTTCAATAATGCAGACTACATCGCCGGATTTGATGATATCGCCGATTGCGGTATAGGGTTTTGCGCCCGGAGAGGGGGCTGCATAAAAGGTTCCCACCATCGGTGATTTTATTTCTGAGCTGGTCTTCTTTTCTTCAGGACTCTTTGCAGCTGCTTCTTTAGGAGCAGCAGGCCCTTGAGATATAACCACCGGCTGATCCGGAGAATTTTTCCTCAAACGAATGCGTTTTCCCTCTTCTTCAACTTCCAGTTCATTGAGGTTATTATCTTCCATAAATTTAATCAATTCTTTTAGTTTTTTTGTATCCATAAGAGCCTCCTTGGCTATCTTCGTCCCAAATATTCTTTAGTTCGGGTATCAACCTTGACCTTATCCCCGATATTTAAAAACAGCGGAACATTGATAATTAAGCCAGTTTCCAGTTTTGCTGATTTTGTCCCGGCTTTTACCGTATTACCCCTAAACCCGGGATCAGTTTCGATTACCTCAAGCTCTAAAGACAATGGCAGGTCCAGGCCTACCAACTTATTTTCATAAAAAAGACCGGTCAGTTCCAAATTATCTTTAAGCCAATCTATTTTATCTCTTATCTGTGGTTTGTCTAAGACTAAATCTTCGTAGGTTTCAAGATCAAGGAAGTGGTAGTGGATACCGGAACAATAAAGGTATTGTAATTTTCGTTTTTCAATATAGGCCGGCTTAAGATTGTCAGAATCCCGCAGGGTACAATCTAAGACCTGAGCGCTCTTTAAATTTTTAAGCTTAACCCGGCAAAATGCTGCGCCACGGCCCAACTTGGCATGTTCACAATCGAGGACAATATACACCTCTGAGTTGTAGATCAGGGTCATCGACGGTTTTATTTCAGCGATGGAAATTCCCACTTATAACTTCTCCTTTCCTACTGCCGACTAAGACCATCTCCTCCAGCCTCACTCCGAATTTGTTCTTAAAATATACGGCCGGCTCGATAGTTATAACCATGCTTTGTTTTAAGGTTTGCTGGCAATTCGGTCCTAGGATCGGAAGCTCGTGAACGCCCAGGCCAATACCATGACCAACACCATGCCCGAAATACTTACCCCATCCGCTTTTGTCAATGAGCATCCGGGCTGCTTTGTCTACCTCAGCTGCTGTTACTCCCTCGCGTATCTTTTTTATGCTTGCATCCCGTGCTTTTCGCACCACAGCATATATTTTTCTTAAAAGGAGAGGCATTTTACCCCAGAAAAACATCCTTGTCAAGTCAGCACAATATCCATAATATTTTGAGCCTAAGTCAATTAGCAACATTTTGTCAGTTAATTTCTTATCACTAGAGTTATGATGGGGAAAAACTGTATTTTTACCGGAAGCAACAATTGAGGGAAAAGCAATTTCCCGGTCACCCTTAAGACTTAAGAAGCGTTCGGCCTCAAGCCCCAGCTCTTTTTCGCTCATTCGGCAGTCAAAAATCTCACCAATAAATTCAAAAGCTTCCCTGGTTATCGCGATTGATTTCTTGATATAGGTCAGTTCTTGTTTATCTTTAATCATCCTTAAGCCGGCCACTAAGTCTTTAGTGGGGATAAGATCGATTCTTTTGGCAGTTAAATAGCGCTTTAAAGTTTTTTGCTCCAGAAAGGGGAGTTTTTTAGCTTCAAAGCCGACCCTTTTTAAACTCAGAGATTTAATCTTTTTGGCAACCAGGGTAAAGATATTGCGGGAATTGTTGCTGGCTACCACTTCCCAATGCTTTATTTTCTTGGCTGCTTCTTGGTATAGGAAACTAGTAAAATAGATTAATCCAGCATCAGCCGTAATCAAAAGATAGCCGCTTGGGGAGGTGGCACCGCTAAGGTAGCTAATGTTGATTGGGTCACTGATTAGGAGCGAATCAAGAGTAAGTCCTTTAAGTTTCTTAGCACAATTTTTAGCTCTTAGTTTCACTTTGCTTTTGGAGATTTATTGGCAAGAAAGGTGATTGCCGCATCCAAGGCCAGGAAATAACTCTCCTTGCCAAAGCCGGCAATGACCCCCAAGACTACGTCGTTGATTAGAGATTTTTTACGAAACTCTTCACGCTTGTAAATATTAGAAAGATGTACTTCGATAGCTGGCTTATTTACCCCTAAAAGTGCATCTCTTATGGCTATTGAGGTGTGGGTATAGGCAGCGGGGTTTATGATTAGAAAATCATAATCATTATTAGTAATTTTCTCAACCATTTCACCTTCGGAGTTAGATTGAATGGTTTCGATGCTTAGGTTATTCTGGCCTGCTTTATCCTTTAGCTCCTGGTTAATTTGATCGAGGGTAAAATTTCCGTAAATATCCGGCTCGCGTTTACCCAAAAGGTGTAAGTTTGGTCCGTGAATTACTAAAACTTTATTTAGTTTCACCATTTGATTCTGCCTCCTCGATCAGCATTATCGGTATTCCGTCTTTAATTGGATATCTCAGGCCGCAGCCAGTGCAAACAATTTTCCCTTTCTCCAAGGCTACGTCTTTTTTGCAAAGCGGACAAGCCAAAATATTCAGGAGTTCTTTATCAACCATTTTTTTTCTCCTCGATATAAGCCATTCGGAGGTTGAATAGGTATTCACCTAAGGCCACATTTTCTTCCGGGCTTAAGTTGCCTTGGGTTTTTTCTTCCAGTACCCCTAAGGTATCAATTAAAAAGCGGGCCTGCTCAAGGTTCTTTTCAACCTTTTTTGTTATTGGGTTCTCAATCTTACCCAAAGCAATCATTGCCTGCATACCCAAAGAAGACAAAAAGATAGTGAAGCTGGGTTGATGATAACCTTCACTTTTGCTCTGGGCAGTTTCTTTTTCTTTTGCTATCTGTTCCTTCCAGTCTTGATCTACTTTTTTCTTTACATCTTTGTTCAAAACTCATCCTCCTTAATTAATAATCATACCAACATAGCCGACTACTGAAGCTTTATCGCCGGTAATATCACCACTAGTCTGATATAGGGCTACCTGTGATTTCCGGGCCTCTAATTTCTTAAGACAGGCAATAAGAATTGCCAAGGGCGCTTCTCCGCAAAGAGTTATATCTTCCTTGCGGATTCTTTTAATTAACTCCGCCTCATCTAAGTCGATAATTGCTTCAATAGCTTGACGGTCTTTCTTTCTAGCTAGCGAGTCTGGTTCATAGTGGGTTAAATCAGTTGAGGCAACTAAAAGTGTGTCCTGACTTATATCTTTTATGGCTTCAAATATCTGTTCAGCAGCTGCCCGATAGTCATTGAGGTTGCTTCTCTTGCAAGCTATGGCTACAAATTCAAACTGGCCAAAAAAATAATCAAAGAGCGGCAGCTCTACTTCGATCGAGTGTTCTTGGGTATGGGCGCTAGTGTCGGCAGTGATGCTGCCACCTTTACTTAAAATAGCTGAAGCTACTTCCTTGTCAACACCAATTTCCTTACCGGAAATTTTCCAGGCTCCTTGAGGCCAGAGGCCAAATTGTGCCCCTCTGCCGGTATGATTTGGGCCTAAGATTATCAGGCGTTGCTTCGGCAGAACTTGACTTATGGTAGTTACTGCTACCCGTCCGGAGTAAACCCATCCGGCATGAGGAAGAATTACTCCTCTGGCGGAAATCTTCAATGAACCCGGAGGTTTAAAATCCTCAATCAGGTCTTTTAAGTCTTGGGCCTTATCAGGATAAAATTGGCCACTTACTATGGCTTCTCTCAACATCCTTTACCCTCGAGTATACTCATTTCTTTGGATTTAAATAGAATAGCAACTCTTTGGGAGTCTGTCAACCCCGTTAAAGAAAAGATAACCTAAAAAAAGTCTGGCTCTGGCCTGGTTGAGGCTAAGCCTCAACCGGCTCTTGAGGCGTCATATGGGGGGGATAAAGTGGGATATCGGCAAAGGCATGTCCTCTGGCGTTGTTGAGGATTCGCCTAAACAGGTTAAATCTTATAAGATAAGTGGCTATAAGATACTTTACGGTAAGCGACTAGGGAGCGTTACAACTCAGAAGCTGTCTAGTTCTTTAACGGTCATTGGTTCAACTTTAGTGACCTCAAATTTGAGACCACTAAAATTAGGTAAATCAAAGTGAGTTAGGTTAAAACTTAAACTTGTTGAACCCGGTGCTGTTTTTGCCACTGTGCTCTGTAAGTCAATACCGCCGGTTTGCCATGGCCTTGAAGCCTTTCCCCCCTATCGCGCTGGAGGCAGTTACTATTTCAGGCACACCGGCAGGAAGTCTTACTTCGATTCCCCGTTTAATCCTATCCAGTTGTAATACTTCATCAACTATTCTACGAGATTCGTCCTTAGAAAATGTTCCCAAGATAGCATGAACAGCATCACCGTTTTCTGGTACTACATCAGATTCCTGGGGGACAGCGTAGACAACCTTTATGTCTCCTGGAATCTGAGACTCTTTTACCTGGGCGATAATTACCATAGGATGCGAACCACCTAGCACCTCTTCGCCTATCCCGGAGTTGATTACTTCAAACAACATCGAGGTTGAAAAAATACCATCAGGAAAATCTACTATTGCGATACGAGATTGTTGTTGCAAAGCTTTCTTTACCATTTGGGCAGTTAATCTTTGGTTTTTTATGGTTGCAAAATGAACATGATAGTGAGTACTTGGAACCATAGAAGCCGGTGTATTTATAGCTCCTAAAACAGCCATGTCCACATCTCTAAAAGTCTGTTTGAGGTCCTCTCCATGATGATATTTAGGATCAACTGAGATCCCGCCTAGCTGATTGCCAAAATCACCCCCAGGAATGTATGCTAAATCATCAATGAGTACATCAAATCTATTTCTAAGCGGGCTGAAAAGTGCATTTATTCCATAGACTGCTGGATCTATTTTTGCATTTGGCGTATCTATATCAATGGAATAGCCAAATACTACCTTTATTTCTCCCGGGTTATCAGAAGGCATTACATTAACTACTATAGCCTCCTGAGGAGAATGAAGTTTTGATTTAAATATCTGCTTGTATAAGTTTGATGTTTCGAATTTTAAACTCGTATCCTGAATCACCTTAATATGGGAGATTGGAATGTCTTGATCTAGCTTCTCCGAGTACGCGTCTCGATCTGAAAAAAGCCTCTCTTTTAACTCCTCCATAGTAAGATTACTTGTTACAGTAGCTATATGGACATAAAATCCTTTGGCAGATGTCGTTACAGTATCAACATTAGCTCCTCCTATATTCAAAGACCTTGCGACTTGCTTCGAAAAAGCCACATTACTACCGTCAAGTTGAACCTCATCTGTCCTTCCATTTTTCACAGCACCGGGATCTCCTTCTCTTCTAAGTGCATTGTTATCAATAACTATCTTTGTATCAATACCTGCTGCCTTTAAGGCCTGTTCCAACCCATGATAGGTACGGTTCATCCCGGTAGTATTACAGGAAACAACCTGTACCCCAAAAAGGTCTTTAAACTTATCCCAATCAGCAGTATCAAGAGAAAAAGCGGCTTGAGCAACCTCTGGACTTTCACCCCCTTGATATACAACTGCTTTAATTACATCGACATTCGGTTCATAAAGCTGCTCCCGGTTCAACCAACCCGATTTTGTTTCTTTATCTCCTTTACCACCAGTTGAAGCATCTATAACAATAGCAGTTTTGTCCTCTCTCCTTAATTGCTCCAGAAGATCTATTATGCTCCCTTGATAAGGTAAGCCTGCTTCTTTGGCACTCTTTAAGTACTTCTCCATACCGAAAGCGACAAATAAGGGATAACCTTTATATGTCGCATCATGAGTTAGCTGTTTAGCCTTCCCATCATCACTCAGTCGTCCAGTATTTACTACGCCGATTATTTCATAACCTAACTTCCTCAACAAATCGGCTACTTTCTTACCAATAGTTCCATAACCATTAATGATGATTCTCTCTCTTGGTTGCACTAGAACAGAATATCCGCGAGTTTCAGGGTTTGTGCTTCTTTTAATGGTAAGCAATAATTCTTGACCACCGACCTTGTATCCCATCTGAAAAAACTTATCCTTTCCTTGATAGATCTTCTGCACCACAAGATCACCAATCCGATTGGATTCTCTCTCAAGAAACCTTTTAAATCTATCTCCTTTGGCCATCTCGACTTCAAACCCTGTACCTGTTTCTACTACTTTTTTCCCAACATCAACTAAAACAGCCTTATAAAATTCTTCTCGACCTTGAGGATTCCGAGGGAATTTTCTATTATCCTCGAGCGAATAGAAAAGTCTTTGCTCATTTTTAGTAATTTTTAAGCCATTTATACTAATTGCGCTCGAAGATCTACTCTTCAATGCATTTCCAACCGACCCTTCAATCCATCCTTCTCCAGAGTCAACTAGGGTTTTACCTTGCACCTTAAAAGCTCTTCCCGAAACTAATTCGGAGACGGAATCAACACCCGGGGGCAATACTTTCCTAGTTGAAACAGAGCTACTGGCTAGACTAAACCCTCCGGAGTAGTATCTTCGCTTTAGCATTTTCCTTGAACCCGGGTCATAAGTTGGTTTTATGTAGTTATAGAGTCCTTCTTTGAAGGCTTCCACGTATCGGGTATAGATTTTTTCTATAGCCTGTTTATCTTTTATGTCGATTCCTTTGATCTTGTTCTGGTCGATGTAGTGTTTATAGATACTTTCTTTGAACTTCTCCTTAAACCATAAACCTAAAACAATTGAATTATAAATCTGACGCAATGTGGCGAAATTCTTACCGTTGTTTACATCTTGGCTTATCTTAGGCAGTACTACCTGGCGCATTATCTTGGATGATACCTTATTTATCTTCTCGGCTAAAGCTTGGCTTTTTGCTCTCTTCTGTCTTATATCTTGGTTCTCATCTTTAGCTTTTCCCATTGCCAAATAGTCTTCTTCGAGCATTACCTTTAAGCTTGCTTCGGTGATGAACCCGAGGTTGTCATTCTCGTAGACCTCGGATTTATCCGGCACTATCCAGATTTTATTGAAGGTGTTAATTGGCAAATTAGTAGTTCGGGCTACTCTTAAGACTTCTCGGTAGGTCTTCTCCCAGAAATCAGCACCAACTTTGCTCTCAGGATAAGTAACTGATGATGTTAGTTGTTTTAGGATGTAATCCTGGCCTAAGAGGTCTTTTCCTAAATCGGTTAAGCCAAGGTTCTCGGAGACAACTCTGTCTTGCTCATAGGGAGAGAGGTTAACCCAGATATCTTCCTTAGGCAGGGTTAATGCCGCCAGGAAGTACATTATAAGACGGGCTGCTTCTTCCTTTTTTACCTGACTTTTATCAGCCGAATCGATTATAAACTCTAGATCAAAGGGGTTTTCAGGGTTAATCTCTAAGCCTTTTAAGACCGGGAAGGAGTAGGTATTAGATAAAGGCACAAACTGGTTAGGAGCTGGTAAGCCTAGGCCCTGAGCATAGGCCGGAATAGTGATTGCGCCTAAGAATGATACTAAGACTAACAAGCAGGTTGATTTAAAAAAATTGTTGGTTTTATTAAACATTTTTTTCCTCCTGCAAACGTTTTCAGTTTATCCAATAAAAAAAGGCGACATTTAAGGCCTACCTCAGCAGACCGCTTGTCGCCACCCTACCATTATATATACCACAGTTACCTTATATATGTCAAGTTTTTTATGGGAAAAAACGAGAATGCCAAGAAACATAGTATCTGTTTAGACCGGGCCTAAACAGATCAGTTATTTTTGAAGTATATCGAGATATTGAATTGGAGGTGAGAATATTTAGCTAACTCCTCAGGAAATTCCGGGAAAGGCGCTGATTCCCAGATGCTTTTTAGGGCAATATTGCGTAAGATCCGGTTATTTACTGAGCGATAATCAAGATCAACATCTTTTAAGGAGCCGTTCTTCTCGACCAGAAAGCTGATTAGAACCTCGCCCTTTTTGTTACTATTATAGTTGTGGTAAGCATTGGTCCTGATTCGTTCCCGGATTAGCCGGTAGTAGTTCATATAAGCCGGATTCTTCTTTAGCTCCCGGTCTAACTTTTTGGGAACCTCAGTGAAAATTATTTCTTTAATATTTTTTTCAAAAATCTGAGGCTTTTGTAAAGGAGTGAAATTATTGGGTTGAATTAACTTGCTCATAATATTGTCGATAAAGGGAAGTGGTTGGGTAGTCTCAGGATTAACCAAAGGTTTATGAGCAGCCGGTTTAATTTGCTGGGGATCAATTTTGATTTCCTTAACCAGCTCGCCTTTAGCAACCGTCTCTTTCTTAGGAAAAATATTTTTGAGTTTAGTCGGGACTCCGGTAAGAAACGCAGCATGCAATAGGAAGGATAATATAATTGCGTAACCCCAATAATTCTTCATCAACTTATTATATCAAATTAAAGAAAAACGGAAAGATTTATTTCTTGAGAATTAAGTTTTATTCTTCAGGCTGAGAACCAAATTTAAGCTTAGTCAAATAATCGGCTAAGTCATGGTAAGATTTCTTAGGCAGGCGCTTGTTTAAGCCGTTCTGATCAACTTCCGGATCTAAGGCTATGAGCCCAAACCATTCTTCGTTCATGTTGAGATTATCTTTAGCTCTTATATCATAAAAATAGGCACCATGAGACCAGTCAGATTCGGTATTGTGAACATCCCACTCTTCGCTATAGCTTTCATTATGTTTCCACCACTCATCGCTCCATTCAAAAACTGTGCCCCCGAGAACGTTGCCACTGGGGTTGCCACTGAAGGCAGCATTAGAATAGAGATCATCCCATTGGGATAGGATAAATTCACTCTGGATTTCCTGATCAGGTTCGGCCTTAAAGGCATTGTATGAATCACAGCCAAATTCTGAGAGGACAATCGGTTTATCGAAAGAATTTCGGATATTATTAAACAGATTACCAAACCTTTTACCGCGATAAATAATTATCGCCAGAGTGTCAATATCGCTGCAAATACCGGAAGCCACTTCTAAAAATCCGGCTTCGCCATTACCTAAGGCGATAGGGTGCAGGGGGTCGATTTTTTTTATCTCCCGGGCCAGGTCATTAACAAACTGGTAGTAAACTTCAGCCTTCCTTATTTGCTTTTGACGCGGTTCCTCTATTTTTTCTATTTCCGGGGAAGTCCAGAAACCGATTTTTCCCGAGAAAGTATAATTGTTTTCATTGCCCAGGATCCACATCAGGAGCCCTTCCTGATCTTTTAGAGCTTGAGCCAATTTCAGAACTCTTTGGGTAGTTTTTTTCTTAAAAGACTCATCAGCATAATTTGCCCGGGGGTAATCCCAAAGACCAAGCCAATCACTCATTAAGGTGTAAATACCGAAACGCTCATACATATCTTTGATAAATTCTTTTACCTGGGTTAGATCAGCTCCGGCTGAGTAGATTCTTACTGCGTTTATTCCGGCAGCTTTCATTAACTCACCGTCAACCAACCAGGGTTTAGCCGGATCAGCAAAAAAATCGTAATCATAGCCGGCTCCTATGGGAGTCGGGCAATAACCTACGCCTTTAACTAAAAAAGGCTTTCCGTCTAACTGGAGCAGATATCCACCCTGGTCCGTAGAATTAATCTCAATTGTTGCCGAGAAGCCTGGACTGGCTAAAACAAAGAGTAAACTAAGTAGAATAGCGAAAACTTTCACAACTTTCTCCTAATGACTTGCAGAACTTAAAAGTTTTTAGTCTAATTAAACCGATATCATTGCTCGTATTTAATCTCATCCAGGTAGAATACAATACCTTCGGGATTATTTACGTCAATGCTTGTGGCCCAGCAAAAACCGCCGATTACGTACGAAAGGTCGCGACCTCGCAAATCAATTTCGTACTTTTTCCACTCTTTAGTCAACATAACCTGGCCAATGCTTGCACTATCAGAGTCAAAATATTCACCGCTGGCAAGTCCACCCATTTTAAATTCAGTTATCAGCTCTCCTCCCTTATCACCGCGGGCCCAGAAGCTGAGTTTATTGGCACCTTGCAGGTCAAAGCCAGCATCAGGTATAGTTCCCCAGTTATTTGGCGGAACTTGCCAGTAGATTCCGGACCAACGAGTTCCGGAAACATTGTGGTACTCTACCCGGATGCAGGTATCGCCGCTAAAGGCATAATTTTGCCAGCTAGTATTTAATTGTAAGTCTCGGGCAGCAGTTGCCGGCATCCAGCCGCTAGCAGTAAAGTGATTGTCCAGTGAGCCGCTATCGGCATAAACATAGAAGGGGAAATTTACTCCGGTTGATTTTTCTTCTTGTAGCTCTGGATCGTAGGAGTAGCGGATATCATCAAGATAGATTGTTTGTTCTTCCTTGGCGTGGTCAGTATTAAAAATTATTGCCAGGCCGCCATTAACGTAAGAGAGGTCTTTTCCGGCTAAATTAACTGAGTATTCTTGCCACTCATTAGTTAATCTTATCGGGCCGTATTCGCTACTCAGGGTATCCGGGAAAGCCACTGGCTCTCCGGTTACACCATTTGTGGTGATGCCGCCGACTTTGACTTTAGTTATGATTTCACCACCCAGTAGACCCTTGGCTTTAAAGGATAGTTTATTATAGTCGGATAAATCATAACCACTGTCTCTTGCTCCCCAATTATTTTGTGCTGACTGCCAGTAAATGCCAGCCCACTTATTGTTTTGGGAGGCTAAAGCAGTGTAAGTTAGTTTAATCGAGGTTGCTCCGGTAGCTGCTTCTTCAGTTGCCTGATCATTGAAGCGGATATCATTATGATCTCCCATCCAGCCGCTGGGGATAAAATGATTGAGCGGTGAGTTTTTGTCAACATAGACATAGAAATCCTCTTGTTCCTCGGCAAAACCAACTACAGCTATTGAACAAAGAATTACCCAGGAAATCATAATTAAAAGTGTTTTTCGCATCATTCCTCCTTGCTAATTTTTATTCCACAGTTCCTTATATGTATAATAAGCGGGTTTTAGCTGCCGTAGATAGGGAGATTGTTTTCCGTCTCCCTGAGAAGTCAGGCCAAACCATTCTTCATGATAGTACCCGTCCAAGAAAGGCCCCGCTGCTACTCCTTTCTTGTCGTGGTAAGCTGGCTCATAAGCCTTCCACCATTCATCAAGCCATTCAAAAGCAATACCTCCTAAGGCGTTGCCGGCAGCAAATCCCGACGCATTACAGACAATATCATTCCAGCAATCTTTATGGTATTGGGCTTGATAGGCTTCAGCCTCCTCCAGGGAGTAGGACTTTGCATAAGAAGCTGTACCGTATTCAGTAATCATTGCCGGTTTGTTAGTTACTCTTCTGACTTCGTTCCAAAAATCCAAAAAGCCATATCTTCCCCGATAGGAATTAGTTCCGAAGATGTCTATATCCGGACAATTCCTGGCAAATAGGTCCAAATATAATGCATCGCCTGAGGCAATCGCTACCGGTCTTTTTTGGGGATCCAGAGATTTTATTCGCTGAGCTGCTTTATTAGCAAACTTAAAGAAACTTTCCGGTTTTTTATCAGCATTACACCCTAATCCGTAGACATTTTCATTGCCCAGTAGCCAGATTAAGAGATATGGCTCATCCTTAAACTCCTGGACCATTTTTTCCACGCTTTTGAGCATATTCGCTTGATGCTGGGGATTGTCATAATCAGTCCCTTCTTGCCAGTCAGCTTCACTCCCCAGGGCGTATTTTCCCAGAAAATCGCCCATTATTATATATATACCATATTTTTGGTGCATTTGTCGAAAAATTTCTTTATTTAATTCTAAGGGGTGATGATAAAGCCTTAAGCTATTTACTCCCATTTCAGCCATTAATTGGAAGTCGCCAACAGCAATTTCGCTGTCTCCTTGCTGATTATCGCGGTTTTTATCGACCCAGCTTTCATAGGGAGAGTCAATCAGGGAATTTTTGTTTAAGTCCTGGGTGGTCCAGTTTTGAAGGCTTCCGTCATCCGGGGATTCTCCTACCCGGGTTGGTCCATAGGTCATACCTTTAAGCATAAAGGGCTTATTGTCTACTAGCAGCTGCCAATCTCCGCTATCATATTTGATTAATTTTACCCTCTCTCCCTTGGTCTCAACGACCTTTCCCAACCCCTTTCTCTTCTTACCACAGCCACTAAAAGCAAATTTTTTCTCCCAGAAAGTAAGGGACCTTAGCTTTCCAGGGTCTACTAGGAAGATATCATTACGGATGTCATTATCGTAGCCATTAATTATCTTAATTTCTCCGCCTTCAAGGGTAAGGCCTAATTGAGGGTTATTGCGCAAGAGATATTTTATCCGATATAGTGCAGCTTTGCCGACATACCAGGGAGTATGCCAATAGGTCCAGCCATAACTGCGCGGAAAATGAACCAAAATCGCACAATACCCCTTAATTGCATGTTTAATTAGGCCGCTTCGCTCTAGCAATTCAGCTCGAAGGAATTGTTTCATTGCTTCTGACTCAGGAGCTATGTGCCACTTATAAAAGGCAGTACTTAAATCCCGACTATTTGCAATCTTCCAATGATCAATCTTGAATAATGACTTCTTAGCTTTAGCAAATCCCGGGTCAAACTTAACTGAGGTAGAATTAGGATAAATTCCTTCTCCGGTTGCCTTGGCTAATTCAACAGGATTTATAATAACGTATTTATAATTCTCTTCACCGATATTTTGAAACTTTCCGTAACGAGCATAGTTAACCGGAAATTCTCTTCCTTCATCATAAAGCTCAATTTCACTTATTACGGCCTCCTCCTCTTCTTCCTCTTCTTCCACTCGGCCGGTTTCAAGTTTTTTTAGGGTGATTTCAGATTTTTCTTTTATTGACCAGTACCATCCTCGAGGGTCAAAACTCTGAGCATAAGGGTATTTAGCAATGACCTCACTAAAGGTAGCTTTGGCTTCGGGAAACTTTCCTTCACGGATTAGGGCTTCGCCCCGAATAAAATAACAGGTAGCAACATCATTCATGGCTTGGAAGTTGCTTTCTTCGCCCTTAGTGGGAAAGGCTCCTAAGCCCTGGATCTGGACTTGGGCCGCGGCGGTAAACTTTTCAATACATTGGCCAGTAAGTTCATAGACTTGCTCAAACTCGCGTTTTCCTAAGTGGGCCCAAGCTTTATTTACGTAGTCGGATGAACCCTGAGCGTAACAGAAAACAGAAGACAGAAGATAGAAAACAGAAAACAGAAGGCAGAAGGCAGAAGGCAGAAAACAGAAAATCTGACTTCTATCCTCTGACTTTTGTCCTCTGGCCTCTGTCCTCTGGCCTCTGTCTTCTGGATCTCTCATCCTACCATTGCTCCGGCAGTTATTCCTTTGACAAATTGCTTCTGCATTTTAATATAAAGAATAATTATCGGTAAAGCAGCTACGGTTAGAGCAGCCATAATCAGGGTGTGTTGGGTAACCATTTTACCGGAGAATTGCATTAGTCCCGCCTGAAGCGGCATAAAATTATTATCAGTAAACATTAAGGAGGCTAAAACAAATTCATTCCAGACATTTAAGGAGTTAAAAATTACTACCACACCTAAGGCCGGAGTAACCAGGGGTAAGCCAACATTCCACCAAATCTGTAATTTATTACAGCCATCAATTCGGGCAGCATCCTCAAGGTCACGCGGTAATTGATCAAAGAAAGTTTTTAAGAGATAAATGCTTATAGAAAGTCCCATATTAGTCATAGCCATAACATAGCCGGTCCGGTTTAAGAGACCTAATTGTTGCAGGAGTGCGTAAACTGGAACAAAACCAGCCGGAAGCGGTATCATCATTGCAGCTAAAAACATATAGAAGATAAAATTCTTTCCGGGAAAATGGAGCCGCGAGAATGAAAAGGCAGCCAGCGAAGAGATAAGAACAATAAAAAGAACTGTGGTAAAGGTGTAAACCAGACTATTTAGAAAGTAACGCCAGAACTCCTCCTTGATAATAACTGTTTTGTAATTTTGGAGATTAAACGAGGAAGCTGGCCTTAGACCGTAGTCGCTGTCAAATTCGGCCTGAGTTTTTAGCGAGACGTTCATCATCCAGATAAAAGGGAAAATACAGCTTAAAGCCACACTGAGCAGGAAGCTGTGGAGAATAATTAGAATTACAATTTTTTTAGCTCGGTAATACACCGTACTTCTCCCTTATCTTTTTGGATATAAAAAACATGGTAAAAGACACTGCCACTAGTATTGCCCCGAGAATCAGACCTTCGGCGCAGGCTAGGCCGGCTAAACGATTGCCAAGGTGAAAGTAGATTATCATAACCGGCACCGTAGCTTCTCCTCCGGCTCCCTGGTTTAGGGCTAAGATCATGGCAAAGGCCTGCATGGTTCCTAAAATGGTCAGAACCATAATCAAGGTAATCACCGGCATCAGTAGTGGTAGAGTTACTTTACGAAAACTCTGCCAGGCATTGGCCCCGTCAATTCTGGCTGCCTCATAAAGCTGTTCCGGTATGCTTTGCAGTCCGGCTAAGAAGATTACAAAAGCCCAACCAAAACCTTTCCAGCAGTGGACTAGAGCCGTAACCAGACGCACTTTATCTCCACTGATCCAATCTTGAGCTAAAAAACCTAACCCGGCGTTACCGAGGAGGTGGTTAAAGACATTTCTTCCCGTAGGCTCTGAGATCAAAAATTGCTTCATTAGTAATCCGATTATAATTTCCGATAAAACCGGAAGGATAAAAAATACTACCCGGTAAAACTTATTTCCCCTGATCACTTTATCCACTGACAAAGCTAACATGAAGGCCAGGATATTTTGAAATGTTAGAGCCCAGAAGGTAATAAAGGCTCCATTATACATTGATTTCCACCAATCCTGATCACCGAAGATATCGCGGAAATTTCTTAAACCAATATAGTACTTCGAGAAATCAAACTTTCCGATTAAGTCATAATTAGTCAAGCTGAGGATAAAACTATAAAAGAATGGATAAAGGTAAAATATTGAGAAGATAATCAGTGCTGGGGCAACAAAGGAAAAATTACTAGCTTTATCTCTGACTGCAGGACTCATCGGTTAGTTACTTTATCCTTTTTATTTTGTATCTCCACAGCTACTTCTTGGGGAGTTTTTAAGCCCATAACTATCTGCTGCAGGCCTCTATTGATGACTTCAATAACCCGAGAGTCTTCATTTTTAGGCCAGATATCGGGATGAGTCAGATTAGTGAAGGTTCCCAACAATCCCCTTAAGTTTGGCGGAAGGGATTCTTCACAATCCTTTATTGAAGGAAGATTATTAGTTTGCTGGATCAAAAATTCTTGTTGGGCTTTTTGAGTCAGCCAGTTTAGAAAATCAACTGCCTCTTCCTTAAAGATAGAGTTAGCACTTACCATAAACGAAGAACCAGCCCCGCCCCAAACTTTAACCGGATACTGTTCTGATACGCGCGGCAGGGAGAAAAAACTATAGTCTAAATTTTCAGCTAATTGCTTATAGACATTTACTGACCAGCTGCCATTAAAGGAAAACAGGGCTTTACTCTTGGCAAAGGCATCTTCTGACTCTTTATTAGTCATTATGGCGATATTAGGTGCAAGGATTCCCGAAGCCTTTAATTTGGCAAATAAGCTGAAGACTTTTATCCAATCAGCATCCGTATAAAGCACCTCCCCTTCAATTGTTTTAAGAAATTTATTCTGGCCCATGGTATTCATTGCCCACTCAGTAGCCAGCGCATTGAGTAGCCAGCCTTCACCCCAGCCGCAGATAAAACCAACTACGTCTAAATTTTCCTTAGCGGCTTTAGCCCAGGCTATAAACTGATCCACAGTTTGGGGATTTTTATTGGGATCCAGACCGGCTTTGGCAAGCAGGGTTTTATTAACTATAAACTGCATGATTGTGGTATCAATCGGGATCCCGTAGATACCGCTGCTGACTCCATAGATATTATTTTCAGCGAAAATAAGTAATTTTAAGCTTTGGGGGTAGAAACTGTTTTTCCACTGGCCCTTATTTCGCTCCATATAAGGAGCTAAATTCAGAATATAACCGGCATTAATAAACGAAGCCAAAGTCTTCCGTTCGCCGAGGATGCCGAATACATCGGGCAGATTTCCGCCCCGGGCTGCCGCAATTACTTTTTGAGAGTAAATATCCGGGGGGGAAAATAGTTTGAATTCAACCTTAAGCCCTTTTTCCTGTTGGTAACGTTCCCCTAACTCTTGGAAGGCTTCTCTTCGGTCACTCATCCAATGCCAGATAACTAACTCTTTCTCCTTGGGTTCTTTCACCCCGCAAGCGTTGAGAATTAATCCCATAAGCCCAATAATTATCAGTTGAGTTGGAAATCGCATCTTTACTCCGCTTAAGGTAATAAATTTAATCAAAGACTACAGTTTTATTATTATAGACCAGTATTTTACGCTCCAGATGCCAGCGTAAAGCTTTGCTTAACACTGTTCTTTCTAGTTCCTGACCTTCACGCTTTAAATCAGCTAAAGAGTCGCGGTGATTGACCCGGGTAGTATCTTGTTCGATAATCGGCCCGGCATCCAGCCGCTCAGTAACGTAGTGGCTGGTAGCACCAATGATTTTTACCCCCCGCCGATAAGCTTGTTGATAAGGATTGTTTCCGATGAAGGCTGGCAAAAAAGAGTGATGAATGTTGATAATCCGGTTAGGAAAGGCAACAATAAATTGACTAGTCAAAATTTGAGTATAGCGAGCTAAAACAATGGTATCAACTTTTTCCTTCTTAAGCAGAGCGATTTGCTTTTGTTCCACTGCCGGCTTATTTTGCGGGTTTATGGGAAATTTAACGAACTTTATACCAAAGCGTCTGGCAATGTCTTTGGCCTGGTGAGAGTTGCTAATAATCAAAGGTATCTGACAATTAAAGTAGTTTTGTTTATATTTAAGCAGAAGATCATATAGGCAGTGGGTAGTGTAAGAGGCGAAAATTGCCACATTGGTAGGAGTGCTACTGAAGTAGAGCTCCCAGTTCATATTAAATTTATTGGCCAGAGGAAGAAAACTTTTGCTTAGCTCATCCTTACTAAGCTTAAAACCCTCCAGCGACCATTCAATACGCATAAAAAAAGTGTTGGATTGGGAGTCAATGTGTTGATCGGCATGCTCAATGTTACCGTTATTCTGGTAGACGAAGTTAGTAATGGCGGCGTTAATACCTTTTTTATCGGGACATGAAATAAGTAAGATAGCTGTATTCATAATCCGCTCTTTTCTTAAAATTTGGAAAAGGCTGTTTTAAGGAGAGGGGTTAGTTAAATACTTATAGTACTCTCCTTCGGTGGTAAGAATAATGGTAGTACCCTTATCTACAGTCTTGCTATAGGTTTCCAGGGTCTTGAGAAAAGCGTAAAACTCCGAGTCTTTGCTGAAAGCTTCAGCATAGATTTTGGTAGACTCGGCATCAGCTCCTCCCTTTATCTCTTGAGCTTTTCGGTAAGCGTCGGAGAGAATCCCCTTAAGTTCTTTTTCGGTACGTCCCTCTACCTCAGCTCTTATGCCTCGGCCCTCGGAACGATATTGTTCCGCAGCCCGTTTACGTTCGGCAATCATCCTTTCATAGACTTTACGTCTTACCTCTTCAACATAATTTATCCTCTTTATTCTTACATCAATAAGTTCAATTCCATATTGAGGGGCCAGCTCTTTTGCCTTCTTGAGAATATCTTTGCGGATATTATCCCGGCCTACCTTTATTGTCTCTAATGCACCTTCATCGATAAACTCAATCTCTTTTTCAATTTTTTCTAAATCGGTTACGATTGTATTGCTGGAACGTACCAGCTCGATTAAATTCTGGGAAGTAACCGCATCTCTTACCGCTGAATCAATTATGTCGTCAAGCCGGGCTTGGGCTCCTCGCTCATCGTAAACCGATTGGAAGAACTTTAAAGGGTTTTTTATCCGCCAGCGGGCAGTAGAATCAACCCAGATATAGCGTTTATCTTTAGTTGGTATTTGGTTCGGGTAGCCGTCCCATTCTAATATTCGCTTTTCAAAATAAGTAACTTTTTGAATAAAGGGGAGCTTAAGGTGCAGGCCGGCTTGGGTAACCGGATCACCGATTGGTTGGCCGAATTGAGTAATTATGGCTTGGCGGCCTTCCTTAATAATATAGAAAGGATTGCCCAGTAAAATCAGGACTACAACTATAGCGGCAACAATTAAACCTAAGTTTTTATTGTTCATTTTCTAACTTTAATAAGGACAAAATCCCCCGCTCTTTAGGGTCAAGTATATATTTCTTACCGGCTTTGGTCAGGATTTCCTCCATATTTTCCAGATAAAAACGCCTGGTGGTTACTTCCTTAGCCCGGGCATACTCTTCATAGAGAATTAAAAATCGCTTAGCTTCACCCTTAGCTCGGTTAACTTTCTCCAAGGCATAACCTTCAGCTTCCTTAACCATCTTTGAAGCCTCACCCCTGGCTTGAGGAATTTTTTGGTTGTAGACCTTCCAAGCTTCATTGACTAACTTTTCTTTTTCCTGCTTAGCTTGGTTTACTTCATTAAATGCCGGTTTTACCGTATCCGGCGGGTTAACATCTTGTAACTTGACCGTTACGATTTGAAGACCAGTTCCGTAGGCGTCAAGGATTTCTTGCATATTTTCTTGAGCCTTGATATTTACTTCGATTCGTTTGGTGGTAAGAATTTCGTTAAAAGTATAGTCGCCAACAATTTTACGCATCACTGACTCCGAGATATCCCGGAGCGTCTTACTAAGATTTCGAATATTAAACAGAGCTTTGTAAGGGTCATTAATTTTAAACTGGACAATCCACTCTAAATTCAAAACGTTTAAATCCCCGGTGAGCATTAACGACTCATCAGCGTATGACTTTTGGCTGTAGACGGTTTTTATACCAGCGGATTTGGTCCGAAATCCAAACTCATCCTTGTAGACGTACTCTACCTTAACCGGGGTTACATTTTCAATTCCTAAGGGAATTTTAAAGTGTAAACCGGGTTGAGTAGTTCGGACAAATTTACCGAAACGTAAGACCACTCCTACTTCATTGGGCTGGATTGTATAAAAAACCCCTTTTAGAAGGAATATAGCCAGAAAAATTCCCAGGATTAAAAAAAGCTGGAACTTCTGGGTCTTAGGGAAATTAAGTTTTTCCTTAAGGTTTTTTAAGATTTCATCGGGGTTTTGGCTTTCAAAATCCATAGCCAGAATTATAGCATAAGTGATACTTTTGGCAAGATATTTCTTTTCTCTCCCACTGAGGCAAATTTCCTTTATTAGCGCAGCAATTATGCCTGATGACTTAAGGCTTAGCTTAGGTTAAGCGGCCGATGAAAGATTAGTTTAGAGGTTGGTTCCTTTTTCAATGTAGGGAAGGATTTTTCGCTTCTTCTCCAGTGATTCCCCGGTTACAGTTATGGTAATTTCCCGGCTCTGGTGGCTTTCAGTCTCACTCTCCAGGCTAACCGCCTCAATAGTAAATTTTCCCGGCTCCGGCGCAAAGAGAAGATAGGTAAAGTTAATGATTACTTTTTTAACCCCGGCTTTAGAAGTGTAATTTCGGGATTGGCTCTGGGAGACTATGCTAAAGTTTTTAAATTCCGGTAATTTCAGTGTGGCAGTGTCAAGCTCACTTTGAATATCGATTTGATAGGTAAAAATTTCACCAGTCTCAACTACTCTTTTATCGACTTTAACCTCGATTACCTTTTCACCAATCGATAGACCAAGACATAGAAACAGAAGCGGTAACAAAATAAATTTAAATAATCCTGACATCTCTGTTCCTTATTTTTACTCTTTTATCAAGGATCAGTTTTAAAGCTTGGGGGTAGAGTTTGTGTTCTAAACAATGGATTTTTGCCTCCAGTCTTTCTTGGTTCATCCCCGGGGTGATTTTAATTGCTTCTTGAAGAATTACTGGCCCCTGATCAACTTGACTATCGACAAAGTGGACTGTTACCCCGGTTATTTTGCAGCCATATCTAAATGCCCGGCCAATGGCATCGGTGCCTCTGAAAGCCGGCAGGAGTGCCGGATGAATATTGAGAATTTTTTGTTTAAAACAGTTTATAAAAAAGGGTGAAAGAATTCGCATGTATCCAGCTAAGAGAACCAGCTCAACTTTCTCCTGCTTCAATAGTTTGACTATCCGGCGTTCATAGGTCAATCGAGACTTAAATTCTTTGGGGTTGATGAAAATATCCTTTATACCCAGATTTTTAGCTTTCTTTCTGGCTAAAGCATTTCTTTTGTCGGTAATTAAGAGTTTTATTTTAGCCGGTAATTTTTTTCTCCTGACTCCTAAGGCTAAAGCCGCAAAATTTGTCCCTTTACCTGAGGCTAATACGGCAATATTGGTTAGTTTTGGCATTGGTTTTAGAGTTTACCTAAGATTTTTAAACTAAACTTCTTCTGCTCTTTTTTAAGCAGCATCTTAGCACCTCCATAATAGACGCAAAGTGCGAAGATAGCAAGAAAAAAACTGACCAATTCTCCCTGTTGTCTAAAGATAAGTAAACTGGTCAGAAAAATCACTCCCGGCAGGAGAAAGACAATTAAACTGGCCAGCAGGTTTTGCTTTTCTTCAATACCGACTTCGATTTTATCACCGGGCTTGAGACTAAAACCACAATTGTCTATCATTAGCTCCTCTTCGCCCTTACCACACAGAGAGGTAAGTTTGCAGCAAGAGCAAGCTGCCTTTTTAATGAATTTTATCTTAACTTTATCATCCTTGGTTTCGGTTATGGTTACAATCTCTTTAAGCATATCACCGGCTTTGGCTCAAAATACACTTTGTCGGGCACTTTATTTTTCCGGCTTCTAAACTTTTAAGCTTCTCAGCTTTTCTATAGTCGATCAGAGCGAGATTGTTTTTTAAATAATAAGGCGAATCTTCTACCCGGGTACAGATTCCGCAACCAATACAACCCCGGCCACAGACTTTTTTTACGGCTAAAGCAGGATCTTTATTATTGCAGGCAACATTATAGAGGTCAAGACCTGGTGTGAGCTGGACAGTTTCAAAGAGTTTACGGGGGCAGATATTCAGACACTTTCCACAGCCGCTACATTTTTTAATATTGACTTCAATCGATTTCTCCTTCAAGGTAAGTGCTCCCCTTGGACAGACTTTTACACAATCACCAAAACCAAGACAACCATAAATACAATCAATTGGACCTCCGGTTATCTCAGCAGCCCTACAGGTATTGGGGCCGATGTAGTTTGCTGATGACTTCTTCTCGCCCCCCTTGGCAGCGCAGTGGCAGATAACTACTGGTTTATCTGCTGAGACACAGCCGATTAATCCCAACATTTCGGCAATTTGCTTGTTGACTTCTGCTCCTGCTGGAAGGCAGCCAGAGAAGACATTACATTCTGCGGCTACAGCTTGAGCATAGGCTCGACAGCCGCTAAAACCGCAGGCGCCGCAATTTAAACCGGGAAGCAAATCCAGGATTTTTGCAGTCTGAGGATTTTCAGCTACTTTTAGCTTCTTGCTTAAGAGAGCCAGGAGTAGTGAAAACAAGAAACCAGTTATTCCCAAAACAACGATAGCAATTGTAATTTTTTCCATTTTAGGAGGCAATTAAACCGGAAAAACCCATAAATATAAGTGCCAGTAAACCAGCAGTAATTAAGGTTAGAGAAGCTCCCTTAAATACACCGGGAATATCAGCATAACTTGCCTCTTCCCTGATTCCAGCCATAATCATCAAAACCAGAGAAAATCCTAGGCCGCCGGAGAAACCAAAAACAACTGCTTCCAGAAAGTTATAATTTCTGGTTACCATAAAAAGGGCAGCACCCAGGATTGCGCAATTAGTGGTAATCAAGGGAAGGTATATTCCTAAGGCCTGGTAAAGCTGGTTAGAGTACTTACGGATGAACATCTCCACAATTTGAACTAAGGAAGCAATAACTAAGATGAAGACCACATATTCCAGGAACAATAGGCCAAATTTAACTAAAATCAGGTTGTAGATTAACCAGCTAATACTGGTGGCTAGGGTCATTACAAAAGTAACCGCCATACCCATACCACAAGCCGACTCGATTTTTCCGGAAACTCCCAGAAAGGGACAAATCCCTAAAAAATAGGATAAAACAAGATTGTTTATTAAAAGGGTTGAGATAAATATTAAAATTAAATCAGTCATATTTAGCTTTCAATTTTATTCATTAGTGCCACTAAAAGGCCTAAGACTAAAAATGCTCCGGCCGGAAGAATCATTACAATTAAATGGGGATAATTTGCCGGCATCAGTTTTATTCCCAGGATACTCCCGGCGCCTAAAACCTCGCGAATCGAACCCAGAATAAATAGCCCCCAGCTAAATCCGATTCCCATACCTAAAGCATCACCTAAGGAGTTTAAGACACTGCTTTTTGAGGCAAAAGCTTCGCAGCGACCCAGGATAATGCAGTTAACCACAATTAAAGGCACGTAAGGCCCCAGGTTGCGGCTAATTTCGGGAAACTGAGCTTTTAAGAATAAGTCGACAATGGTAACAAAAGTAGCAATAATTACAGTGTAGACGGCAATCCGTACCTGGTGCGGAACTATTTTTTTAATCAAGGCAACTACTAATGATGAAAAGAATAAGACAAAGATTACAGCTAAGCCCATGGAGAGTCCATTTATCGCCGAGGTAGTTACGGCCAGAGTTGGACACATGCCAAGGAGCTGGCGAAATACCGGATGATCCATCCATAATCCTTTAATAAAATCTTTCATCTACAGTTTATTCTAAGTTTAAGGTATTCTTTCCAAAGCATTCAAAATCACAGCTCGGTTAGGCGAATCTTGGGGAAGAAACTTTAAAGCTTGGCTCAGATGCTTTTTAGCCAGACCGAAATCTCCCCGATTAAAATAAATCGCACCGAGATTTTGATGTGATTGATAGAGTGACGGCGCTAAAGATAGCGCTTTTTTGTAAAATTTTGCTGCCAGCTTAATTTGGTTCAGCTTGCCATAAGTAGTGCCAAGATTATGATAAGCTTCAGCGTAGTTAGGATTAAGTTTTATTGCGTATTTAAAGGCATCAGCAGCCCGCACTAAATCACCTTCGACGGTATAAATATCGCCCATATTGTTGTGAGCCTTAGCGCTTAAGGGAGAGACTCTAACCGTGGCCCGCCAGAGATTTGCTCGGCTGCTCCAGTCGTTGTTTCGGATAATTGTCCTTATTGAATAAGTTCCGATAGTCAAGACCATTAGGATGGCAATGATGATTTTTGCCTTTGGCCGTCGGTAATAGTTTTCGATTATGAAAGCAATAAAGATAAAAAATCCCACTGAGGGGACATAGAGATAGCGCTCAGCAATAGTCCAGCTGATTAAGATCGGACTGTAGGTAGGAGCCAGAAAGAGAACATATATTCCCAAAGCAAAGAAAAGTTCCTTAGCCCGCTTAAAAAGAAAGGGTAGAAAACAAATAATTGCACCAATAGCAATTATCTCAACCAGAAGTAATTCTTGGGTAATGGTAGTTGGTTCATGGTAGAGAGTTAATCGACCGGGCCAAAGTAGTAATTTTAAGTGCGAGAAGAAAGAAAAGGCTAATTTGTAAATGAGGTTATTGGTGCCAATTATTGTCGGCGAACTTAAAACATCAATTCTTTGAGTAATCGCCATAATCCGCTTGATTACCCAGACTGTAACTAATCCAATATAGGGTATCCAGTAGGGCCAGTTTTTCTTTACCCGGCGATAAGTAAAATCATAAAGGATGATCATGGCCGGATAGACTCCCAGATACCAGTAAGCATGAAAAGGGTTACAAAGGATAATCGAAAATAAATAGGCATAAGGTTTTAGCTTATCTTGACTGGTAGCCCGGCGGTAAAGAAGAAAAGAAGCAAAAATTAAAAGCGCTGAGAATGCGTAGGCTTTTCCGGAAATCCAGGCAATAGTTTCAGTGTGTACCGGGTGAGCTACAAAAAGAAGTGTGGCTAAGAAGCTAGGCCAGAGACTGAAAAAACCCAGAAGAATATAAAAGACCAAGACTGAACAGGCTGCGTGAAGGATAAGATTACTTAAATGATGCGCAAAAGGGTTGAGACCGGAAATTTTATAGCCAACCCAATTAAAGATTGCACTTAAATTCAAACCAGAAAATTTATCTATTGAGGGGTTATCACGAATAGAACCAATATCATCGGAAACAAAATCACCGTTAAGGGAGTTGGCATAAAGCAGTGCCGACAGGATTATGATTATGGCGATAAATTTTGTTTTTTTCATTGAGGCGCTGGTTTCAACAAAGAGTTTCATTCTAACTTCCTCTCGGCCTTAATTACTTCCCGTATTTGCTTAAGGCGTTGGTTCAAGATATTGACTACAGCCTGGGAAGAAACAGTTGCCCCGGTAATCGCTTTTATCTGCCCCGGCCCATCAAGTACACCTTTTCGGCAGACAATCTCGCCTTTTAAACTTAAATTGGCAAATTGTTGCTTAAAGAAATCCTCTTGTATTTTTGCCCCTAATCCGGGAGTTTCCAAAGACTCTACTACTTCAATACCCACCAGACGGTTTAAGCTTGCCTCCGCTACTACCAGCATTTTGATTTTTCCTTGATAGCCTTGGCCGGAAGCTATAAAAGCATAAGCGATTAGACTTTCATTTTGATCAAAAAGTTTGTATATCAGCTCCTCGTCGATATGAGCCTCCCTTATTTCGGCTGCTTGGGGGGCTAGAATCGACAAGGCTTCCTCCACTCTTCTTTCAGCATTAAAAGCAATCTTTTTATGGGATAGCCCCCAGACAAAGGAAAGTAAAAAAGCACAGACCAGACAAACTGTAGTTAATACCGAGGTTATTTTAACTACTTCTCGCATACCCGAATCTCCTTGGTTTTGTGTAGCGGTTGATTAAAGGAGTTAATGCATTCATAAACAGGATTGCATACATCACGCCTTCCGGCAAACCGCTAAAGTATCGTATTACCATTATTAATATTCCGCAACCAAGACCAAAAAAGTATCGGCCTTTTTTTGTGGTTGGCGTGGTTACCGGGTCAGCGGCCATAAAAAAGGCTCCGAGCAGAAGTCCGCCGCCAAAGAGATGGAAGAAGACCGAACCCGATCCAGGATCAATTAAATAAAACACCCCGGAAATAATTGTAGTGGTAAGGAGGAGACTTAAGGGGATGCGCCAGTCAGCAATTTTTCTGATTAAAAGGTATAAGCCTCCGATAATTAAGCAAATTGCCGAGGTCTCACCCAAACTTCCTGAAACCTTCCCCAAAAAGAGCGTTAAATCGGGAGTTATTACTTGGTTGAATTTCCTCAAAACCAAGGGTGTAGCTGAGGTTAGGGCATTGATTGAATTTGGTTTTATAAAAGTAGTAAGCATCTCCGGGTAAGCTGCCATAAGAAAGGCCCGGCCGATTAAGGCTGGATTAAAGATATTTGCCCCTAATCCGCCAAAGATATGTTTGCCGATAATAATCGCTACTGCTGAACCAAGAGTTGCCCCGTACCAGGCTATAGAAGGCGGTAAAATAAGGGCCAGGAGTAAACCAGTTAAAACAGCGCTATAGTCGCTGATTGCTGAGGGCCGTTTTCGTAAGCTTAAAATTATTTTTTCAGTAATTACTGCACTCAGTATGCAGTTTGCAATCAGCAGCACTGCCCTTGCTCCAAAGAAATATAGTGAAGCAGCTACAGCTGGCAATAAGGCAATTATAACCTGCCGCATCAGGAAAGGTGTATTGAGAGTTGACTTTAAATGGGGAGGGTTAGTTATTGTTAAGACCATATTTTTTCCCGGTTTTTATATAGTGAGTAATCGGTATTTTTCCTGGACAAACATAACTGCAGCAACCACACTCGGTGCAATCAATAATATTAAAATCGGCTAAAGAAGCAAATTCATCTTTCTTCACCCTTTTCACATACTCAAGCGGTAGAAGATTCATTGGACAGACGTCGACACAACGGCTGCAACGAATACAGGGTTCCTCTCCTGCTTCAAGCTCCTCCTCCTTCAAAAAGAGAAAACCACCGCTCCCTTTTAAAATCGGATAATCTAAGCTATCAAGCGCAATTCCCATCATCGGCCCGCCGCAAATAACCCGCTTAGGTTCCTTTATAAATTCTAAAACTTTTGCCTCAAAAAGTTCCCGGAGAGTAGTTCCGATTTTAACCCAGATATTCTTAGGAATCCTCAGAGCGTCGCCGCAAAAACTAACCAGTCTTTCAATTAGAGGTTTATCAAGATAAACTGCTTCGTAGATCGCAAAGCAGGTTGCAACATTAAGGACTAGACAACCGACATCAAGCGGGAGTTTTTCCGGCCCGACTTTTTTAGCGGTTGTAGCCTGAATCAGCCACTTCTCCTCTCCTTGGGGATAAGCAGTAGGTAAAATAAACAGTTTTATCGGCGAAGAATCAAAATTCTTAGTATTAATATGAAGGTTTAGTTTTTTTATTGCTTGGGGTTTATTTTTCTCGACTGCAAAAATTACTTCCTTGGGATTAACTAATTTCGAGATTATTCCAATAGCTTTAAATATCTCAGTAGCATTCTCAATCATTAAGCGGTAATCACAGGCTAAATAGGGTTCACACTCACAGCCATTGATTATCAGGGTATCGATTTCTTTGGCGGAATCTAATTTGGCATGAGTGGGAAAAGCACCTCCTCCCATACCAACCAAGCCGCTATTTTTAATAATCGCCAACAGTTCATCGTTCCCAAGGGTTGCTGGATCCCGGCTAAGGGAATATTTTTTTAGTTCATCATCGGTCTTAAGCACAATTGCTGGCGCCTGTTTTAATATCGGGTGATACCAGTTAGTAATATCGACTATTTTTCCGCTTCTGGGTGCGTGCAGCTGGGTCGAGATGAATCCATCTTCTTTGGCCAGGAGCATACCTTCTGAGACCAGGTCATTTTTCTGTACGCAAAGTGAAGAGGGGCTTCCCGTATGTTGGGACAAGGGTAAATAGAGCTTGCTGGGTGCGAAAAACTTTTCACTCTTCAAGTTATGTTGAGGTTCTTTGTATTCAGTTACTTTGATCATGGGTAAATAGCGATATGGTTGATAAGAAAAAGCCAATTATACCAAGTGAGATAATGATTGTAAAGGGATTGAAGAAATCTGCCAAGGCTGAGCAGATAAACATTGATAGCAAAAATCCTAAGTGCGAGGTGAATTCTAATCCGCTGAAAATCCTTCCCAATACTTTTTCATCGCTCTCCTTATGGATTAAAGCATTCACTCCTACAAATACCGGAGAGGTTATCATTCCCAGAATAAAGGCCAAACCAATGGCATAAAGGGTTTGAGGGTAAGCCCGTAGTACTAGAACAAAGAATATCAGATAAAGTGAAGTAAGAAAAAGAGACAGACTTATAACTTTTTTTACCAAGAATTTATGGGCAATTCGTCCGTAAATTAAAGAGCCTAAAAAGATACCCAGGCCTAAAGATACAGTAATAAAGCCTAAATCAGTAGTCAGAGAAGATAAGACCCTTTGAATAAAGCGAATAAAGACAACATATAATCCGCCAATATAGGAGAAAATAAACAGGAACATCTTAAAAGCATATTTTGTCTCGTGGGAGTTGAAGATATATTTTATTCCCTCCCGAAATTCCCAGATAAATGATTGCTTGACCCCACTAACCACATTCTTTCCCAGGTATAAAATATCTTGTACCTTAAAGTCTCCTTTTTCCCTGGTACTGATAAAAAACACGGCTAAACAAGAGATGAAAAAGGTAGTTGCATCGAGGCTAAAGGCAGCATTAATACCCCACTTCTCCACAATAATTCCTCCCAGGCCAAAGCCGATAACCGCAGCAATGGTAGCAGTTATCGAAATCAGGGAATTAGCCAGGAAAATATCTTCTTTTTTAGAGACTTTAGGAATAAAGGCCATTTTAGCCGGGATAAAAAACCTTCCAGCGCTAAAGGAGAGAAAAATAAGGACATAGATTGCGATAAATGATTTAAGCTTTAAGAAAAAGAAAGGGATCAGCAATATAAAAATCCCTCTTAAGAAGTCACTGATGTACATAGTCTTTCGCTTGCTCCAGCGATCAATATAGACCCCCGAGATAGGCGAAACGATAAACACCGGGATTATGGCCATACTCATTACCAAGGCTAAACGTGAAGATGACATGGAGATCTGGGAGACTAAGCCGACTAAGGCTATCTGGGTGAGCCGGTCTCCGAATTGGGAGATAATCTGGCCAAACCAAAGGAGGAAAAAGTTCCGTCGAGTCAGAATCTTAATGTATTTTAAAACCATCGTGGTTTTCGGGGTTACGCCTTTGTAACTTAGGTGCTTTCTTAATTAAGCCGAGGGAGAGAATCGAACTCTCGGCCTGAGCATTACGAATGCCCTGCTCTACCAACTGAGCCACCTCGGCTAACCGTTATAATACCAGCCCGATTTTAACAGAAATAAGGATGATTCTCAAGCAATTTATGAAAAAAGCCTTGCCATAATAATTAAATATTGCTAATATAGCCCAAAGTTTACTTAGGAGGTGGTTAAATTATGATTTTACCAACACCCTACTATTTAATTCAGGAAAGTAAATTATTAAGAAATCTAAAAATAATAAAGTACATCCGGGAACAATCCGGGGTAAAATCGTTGTTAGCCCTGAAGTGTTTTTCCACCTGGTCGGTTTTCGGTCTAATCAGTAAATATCTGGATGGCACAACCAGTAGTTCTTTGTATGAGGCCCGTTTGGGAAAAGAAAAATTCGGCAAAGAAATCCATGCCTACAGTGTAGCTTTCTCGAAGAATGAGATAAACAAAGTCAAACCATACGCTGATAAAATAATTTTTAATTCGATATCACAATTGAAGATGTTTTACGGTCAGGTCAGTTCACTGGATATAGGATTAAGAGTAAACCCCCAAGTTAGTTTCTCGCACTTTGATTTAGCTGACCCGGCAAGGAAGTTCTCAAGACTGGGTATTATTGATAAAAGATTGCTGCTTAAGGTAGCACCTTTAATTAAAGGAGTGATGTTCCATTTTAACTGTGAAAACGATAATTTTAAAAATTTTGCCATGAATTTGAATAAAATTAGCCGCGACTACGGAGATTTGTTAAAGACTTTGAACTGGGTAAGCCTTGGCGGTGGGATTTATTTTACCAAAAAAGGTTATCCAATCGAAAAATTTTGGAAATTGCTAAAAGAGTTTCAAAGTCGATTTGGGGTTCAGGTTTATCTGGAACCGGGAGAAGCTACGATTATTGACTCGGCTGAACTGGTGACTAAAGTATTAGATATCGTTGATAATGAAATTAATATTGCCATAGTTGATTCTTCAACCGAAGCCCACATGTTAGACTTGTTAGTTTATGGCCAGAGTGCCAAGATAAAAACTTCCGGTCAGGGCCGGTTTAAATATATGATTGCCGGGCGGTCTTGTTTGGCCGGAGACATCTTCGGTACTTACCGATTCAAATCCCGGCTAAAAGTGGGTAAAGTGATCCGTATTGCTGATGCCGCCGGTTATACAATGGTTAAAAAAAATTGGTTTAACGGCTTGAAAATGCCTTCAATTGTAGTAAAAAGGCTGGATAGGTCTTTGGAGGTAGTCCGCCGTTTTGGGTATAAAGATTTTCAAAACAGTTTATCCTAACTTCGGAGGCAGGTTAAAATGAAAAAAAATGTGTTGATTATCGGTGCTGGTGGGGTTGCTCATGTGGCAGGGCATAAGTGCGCACAAAACAATGATCTCTTAGGTGATATCTGTATTGCATCAAGAAAGCAGCATAAGTGTGATGCGATCATCGAAAGCATTAAACGAAGGAGTAGCTTAAAGGATAAAACTAAAAAACTTTACTCGCGCCAGATAGATGTCTACGATATCCCGGCTACAGTAAAACTGATAAAGGAAACTAACTCCCAGATCGTAATTAATCTCGCTACTGCCTACGTAAACAAATCACTGCTTGAGGCTTGTATCCAGGCTGGTGTCGCCTACATGGATACCGCAGTCCATGAGGAACCGGATAAGCCTTGTGAGGATCCCCCCTGGTATGCAAACTATGAATGGAAACGTAAGGACATCTGCCAAGAAAAAGGGATTACCGTTATTCTTGGCGTAGGGTTTGACCCCGGAGTTGTAAATGCCTACTCTGCGCTTGCTGTTAAACATCATTTTGATACTATTGATACAATTGACATAATGGACGTTAATGCCGGAGAACACGGTAAATATTTCGCAACTAACTTTGATCCGGAAATAAATTTCCGCGAATTTATAAAAGCCTGGTCTTGGATTAATCGAAAATGGGTAGCCAACAAAATCCATTCAATAAAGAGAATTTATGATTTTCCGGTAGTCGGCGAACAGACAGTCTATTTAAGTGGTCACGATGAAATTCACTCCTTATCCAAGAATATCGATGCCAACAGCATCCGGTTCTGGATGGGTTTTAGCGACCACTATATAAATATTTTTACGGTCCTTACTAAACTGGGATTGACTTCGGTTAAGCCGGTGACAACTGCCGAGGGAGTTGAGGTGGTACCGCTTAAGGTTCTAAAGGCTGTTTTGCCTGACCCTCTTTCTTTAGCACCTGGCTATAGCGGGAAAACCTGTATCGGAAACTTAATTCGCGGCAGCAAAGACGGTAAAGATAAAGAAATTTTTATTTACAATAACTGTGACCATGCTGCATGTTATAGGGAAGTAGAATCTCAAGCTATCTGCTATACTGCTGGTGTTCCGCCGGTTGCCGCAGCCATACTGGTAGCTAAGGGTATCTGGGATAGGAAAGCTATGGTTAATGTTGAGGAGCTAGATCCTGATCCCTTTATTGAATTACTGAATAGGATCGGACTCCCCACAGAAATTCGGGAAACCAGTTAAAAAACTCTTGCCAAAACGATAAAAATGTGATATAAAAACTTAAATTACAGGAATGATTAGCTTTTATGCTATATAAGAATAAAAAAATAATAAAAAAGGATGGTGACAGAAAAAAATCACCCGACTGACGGACACTTAAGATGCACAAGGGTTCGCTTTATAGGCGATTCTTTGTGTTACGCCCCCCTCTTCTTCCTTCCATCAAATACCCATTTCAAAACTAGAGACAATTTTTTAAAAGGAGGTGATTAAATGGCAAAAAGATTGTTTGGTTACGAGTTAGTTATGGACCTTTATGGGTGTGATCTGACTATAATTTCTTCTAAAAAGAAATTACAGGAATATACTAATAAGTTATGTAAGCTGATAAAAATGAAAAAATACGGGAAAACCCTGCTGCCTTACTTTGGCGAAAAGAAAGCCTTTACTAAGGGTTATTCCTTGGTCCAGTTAATCGAAACTAGCTCGATAACCGGTCATTTCTCTGAGCACTGGTCTACTGCCTATATTAACATTTTCTCTTGCAAGAAGTATGATCAGTCCAGAGCTAAAAACTTCACTAAAAAGTTCTTCAAAGCCAGACGAATCAAGGCTGCCTTACTTAAGCGTTAATCCTCCTCCTCTATTTCTACCTTTAATAAATATCTTATCAGTTGATTGAGGCAATTGCTAATCCTTGAGGGAGTTGATTGGCTAAAGCTTGCTTTAAGCAGTTAAGGGAAATACTTTGGCTAAAATAAAAAACTGCCTTGATTTCACCTTCCTGCCCCACTTTTAAGCCAGTCAATAAACTGATTTTAACATGTGGCCTGAATCCTTGCGTAAAATAAAGCGGTAAATCAGTTCTTCTTAGGGCCCGTTCCAGGAGATGTATTAAATCGATTTGCGAGAAATAAATCATCTTCCCGCGCTTAGTGAGAGTTACCTTAAGTGGGTATTTAGTTATTTGCATGATCCATTTTCCGAACTAATTAACGACCAAGGATGGTTCTGGCGATCCTGGTAAAGATAAGTTTGATAATCTACTCCCTCCTCACTCATTGACTTTTCCCAGATATTCCAGGAAAAATACTCATTATGTCCATCATATCGGGCTCCCAATTGATAAGCTCGGTAGATAACTTTTGAAAACTTTCTATCAGCCCGGGCGATAATTGCCTCTAAAATAGTTTTTTTAGCCGAGGATAGGGAAAATTTAATCTGAGAAGTCTTCGGGATATTTCCGATTATGGTCTCTCGCTTCGCCTCAAGTCTTTCTAGACTATCCATAATCGTACTTTGCCAGAGTGATAAGGGTTTGGGTATAAACATATTTATACTGGCATTAAGCTCAATCTGACTATTTCTTCGCAGCCGGTTGAGAAACTCACCGATAGCAATTAAGTCTTCTTGGGCCTCATCAGGAAAGCCAAACATAAAGTAGAGTTTGAGTTTTTTTGCTCCCAGTTTTCGGATTAGCCGGGCTGCTTCGAATAATTTATTGATATCACAGTTTTTATTTAATTTTTTCCGCAGGCAATCGCGCGGTGCCTCAACAGCAACCGTCAGCGAAGTTTTTTTAAGTGTGCTAAGTTGCTGATATAACGGTCCGAGAATATCGTCAATACGCAGGGAAGGTAGTGATAGTCCGATCCGTCGGCTTTTGCAATAATCCCAGACCTCAGCAATCAGTCCCTGGATGTCAGAATAGTCAGATGCCGAAAGGGAAAGAAGGGAGAAGTCCTCATAGCCACTCCACTTATAGATTTCTTCGATCATTTGTTTAATTTTGACCAGGCTTCTTTGACGGTAGGGCCAATATAATGCCCGGGCCTGACAAAATCTGCACTGGTTGGGGCAACCCCGGGCGATTTCAATCTGGGCTCGGTCATGAGTGATTTGAGTATGAGGAGTAAGCCACTGAGCAGGATAGTAGCCCTGATCAAGGTCCTTAAGGTAGACCCGGTTTAGAGGAAGCATTGCTAAGGAGTATTTTTTAACAAAACTATAGCGATTATTTTTAAATGACACCGAGTAAAATTTAGGCACATAAAACCCCTTGATTTGAGCAAAGGCCTTTAGTCTCTCTTCTTTATTGGTGTATTGTTTTAAAACCCCGGTAAATTGCTCAGCCACTTCTTCAAACTCACCAAGTAAAAATAGGTCGATAAATTCAGCCAGCGGTTCAGGATTAGCAATGCCGCCGCCGATGACTATGGTTTCGCTTCTCTCCTCGGCTCTTAAGAGGATACCGCCTAAGTCCAGAATATTAAGCATGTTAGTAAAGTTTAGTTCACAGCCGAGATGGAAGCCTAAAATTTCAAATTCATTTAAGGGACGTTGGCTTTCTAATGAAAATAATTTTTCGCCTTTTTCTTTTAAGAAACGGAGTAAATCATTAGCCGGCATAAATACCCGTTCACAGGCTATCTCAGGGTATTGATTAAGCAGGCCATAGATAATTCTTATTCCCAGATTACTCATTCCGATTTCGTAAAGATCCGGATAAGAGAGACAGACATTTATCTTTCCTGAGTGCGTTCTGGTTAGCACATTCCATTCATTGCCAATATACCTCTGGGGTTTTTGGAAATTGGTAAAATCAATCATCGCTGAGCAATATTTAAGAAGATTCCTAAGAGGATAGAGTTAACGAAAAGGTTAGTTCCGCCATAACTAAGGAAGATCAAGGGCAGGCCTACTACCGGAAGTATCCCTAAGGTCATACCGATATTAATAAAGATATGGATGAAAAAGAGTAAGCTTATCCCCAAGCAAAGGTAGGAGGCAAAGGGATCAGCTAGCTCCTTAGTTTTTTCCAAAATTTTTTTTAAGATTAACCAGTAAATTAGCAGCAGGAATAATGCACCAATAAATCCCCACTCTTCAGCAATTACGGTGAATATAAAGTCGGTGTGTCTCTCAGGAAGGAAGTTGAATTGATTCTGGGTTCCAGCCAGGAATCCCTGGCCGGTCAGCCTACCTGAACCAACTGCAATCTTTGATTGAATAATTGTGTATCCAGAACCAAGAGGATCAACACTGGGATTGATGAAGACGGTTAACCTTTGGCGTTGGTAGTCTTTGAGCTGGCTTAAGCCAAAAGGAGCAAGAAGTAGTCCAATCAGAAAAAGGGCTAAAAAGTAGCGTTTACTTATCCGGGAAAATAGTCCCAGGCCAATAAAAAGAAAAACAATGATTAAAGCTGTACCTAAATCTGGTTGTTTAAAAATAACCAGGGCATTGAATGCAACTAGACTCAAAGGGAGCAGGAATCCCTTTGGGCCTTTCTGTTCGTTCTGCGAAAGAACCCTGGCCAGAAGGATAATTATAGCAATTTTGGATATTTCCGAGGGTTGGAAAGTAATACCCAAGATTGAAATCCAGCGCTGGGCTCCCATTACGGTTTTTCCGAAAAAAGATACGGCTAAGAGTAAGATTATGTTTAGGGCGTAGAGTATATAGCCGATGCCAAAATATATTCGGTAATTTACCCGGGCAAGAAAAAGTATCAAAATCCAGGAAGCAGCAATCCAGAGAATTTGCTTATAAAGAATCTGCCGCTCCAGGAACTCTCCACCTTGATGAAGGCTACTGTAAATTGATAATAAGCTTAAGAGATTAAGGATGATTATGCAGATGATAATTGTCTTAAGGCCCGATAATTTTAATTTAACCGCTCCCAGATTAAACATTGCTTAAAGAAGGTCTGATTCTTTTATTTTTTTAAGGAATTTATAGGTAACCTTTAACGCTTCATAGCTTGAGCCGCCATTTTCTAAAAACACACAGATTGTATACTTTGTATCTTTGTAGGGAAAATATCCCACAAACCATCCGTGGGGTGCTCGGTTATTTTGAGCTGTGCCGGTCTTACCGGACATATCTAAGCCTAAGGTATTAAGGAGTTCTGCGGTACCGGTAGCATCACCAACAGCTCCTCTTAAGCCTCGCTTAACCGCTTGAAAGTTTTTTTTATGGCCTTTGAGGTAAGTTTTTGAAACTAATCCTGAAGGAGTTTGATTTACCTTCTTTAAGATATACGGTTTTACCAGGTAACCGTCGCTGGCAAAGACATTGATTGCTACCACAGCCTCCAAGGGTGTTGCCTCCAGGAACCCTTGGCCGATGGAGAAATTAAGGGTATCCCCTATGAACCAATTTTGTTTTAGGGTTTTCTTTTTCCAGCGAAGTGTAGGAACGAAGCCGTTTTTTTCATAAGGTAAGTCAATCCCGGTTAATGAATCGAGACCAAACTTTTTTGCCCAGCGGGATAAGGCATTTGGTCCTAGGTTCAAGCCGAGATTATAAAAATAAGAGTTACAGGAGTGAGCCAGGGCCGGATAAAGATTTTGAACATTATGAATATCCCAGCAACCAAATTCAGACAGACCAATTTTTACCTTGCCGGTGCAGAGGAATGTTTTAGCTGGGGATACTGCCCCCTCTTCTAGGGCAGCCAGGGCAGCCAGGGGCTTAAAAGTGGATCCGATCGGATAAGTTGCCTGGAGAGCCCGATTGATTAAGGGGCTATGTCGATTGTTAAGAAATCTTGCGACATCCTCACCCTTTGTAAAATTGTTAGGGTTAAAGGAGGGCGAAGAACAGAGAGAAATAACTTCACCGGTTAGTGAGTCCATGAGAATAATTACCCCTTTTTGTTTCCCTAAGACTTCAAAGCCAAGATTTTGTATTTGACTGTCGACAGTAAGGTAGATATCAGCACCTTTCTCAGGGTGCCTTTGGCCGAGGAATCCAACTACTCGTCCCCGGGCATCTACTTCTATTAAATCTCCACCATCCTCACCTCTAAGATAGGCGTTATAATACTGCTCAAGCCCTAAAAAGCCTACCCGCTCCAAGGGCTGGTAACCGTATTTTTTCAACTGCTCATAGTGTGAGGTTGCTTCTTTCACATAACCAATGAGGTGAGCAAAATTTTGGGCATAAGGATAATATCGTTGGGGTTGGGAGTTAATTAAAATTAAATCCCGAAACTCCGCTTTAAGTCTTAAGGCAGTAGCTTTATCGACATCAAGGATTATATTTACGGGACTAAAAGGGTTCTTAAAATTCTCTTGGTAATTTTTCTTAATTAGAGATAAATCGTAATTTAGAAATTCGGCTAAACTTTCAAATAAAGAACTTTTTGCTTTTTTAATTTCCTGGGGAATGATACTGATGTTGAATATTGCCCGGTCATAGGCAAGAAGATTAGCCTTGCGGTCAAAAATTGAGCCTCGGATTGCCGCCTGCGGGATAAGACGAACATAATTATTCTGAGCCCGTTGTCGGTAATAGTTACCGTTAATGATTTGATAAAAGAATAAGGCTAAGATCAGCAGACAAAATCCAGCCAGATAGACTTTTTTGATTCGGTTCATGACTAATCTTTATAATTTATCGGATTACTTTAAAGGAGTAGGTAGTTTTATTCCTTAGCAAGAAGTAATCCAGAGCAAAATAGATTAAGGCCGACTGTATAAAAAATTGTATCCAAAAAAGCGGTAAAATCAAGCCGGTGCCAAGGGTATTGAGTATGATGTGAATAATCAGTGCCAGGAACACCAAAGAGTTTTTTACCATTAAAACTTGTTTTTTCTTATCTACAAAACGGAAGCAAGAAAAAAGGTAGTGGTTTAGAAAGCAAATAAGGGGAAGCTCGAGGGATCTCAAAGGTCGCAGAGTGGGACTCAAGTAATCAGCAAAAAGACCAAAAGCGATACCGAGAATAAGTCCCGATAAAAGATCGCTATTTAAGGAGATAAAGATAATCCCTAATAAAAGAAATTCTGTTATTAAAGAATAACCCAGAGGTCTTGCCAGATCAAGAAAAAAAAGAAGTAAAAACGAAATCAGGAGCTGAGAGTTTAATCTTTTCATTTGATTATAAATACTTGTTTAAAAAAGGCTCCTGGCTGGGATAAGCTTACTTTGATATCGCAAAAAAGCTGATTTTTGCTCTTTTTAACGCTGGCGACTTCTCCGATGGTAATCGATGAAGGTTGAGTTGATACCTTTACCCAGACTCTATCGTTAACCTTTACATTGTCGGCATCTTCGATATACAAAATCTTAGCTCCGGTTAAGTTTCCCCGAAGCAGGCCGCTGGCACTTTCACCGACAAATACCGCCAAGCTAAAATTTGGATCGTTAACTAAGGTAAGCCCGGCGTGAGTAGCTTTAGTTTCGCTAACCTTGCCGATTAATTTTCCCTTTTCATCGACTACCAGGAGTCCTTCTTTTACTCCCCGATCCTTTCCTGCGTCGATTAAGAGATATCGTCGCCAGCTTGAAGGCGAGAAGCTGATGACATTAGCTCCGATTAAATCAATTTTTTCCTCATTTCGAAAGTCGAGTATGCTTTTAAGCCGTTGATTTTCTGCTTTGAGAATTTGAGAAGTTTCAAGCTGCAGTTGTAAGGTAATATTTTCTTTTTCAAATTTTTTTATTTGCTGGAAGGATTCTTGGGGAGTAACGGTTAATTGATGAGAAAGAAATGACAATAAACTTTGGAACACACCCTTAAATGGCAAAAAAAACAGAAATCCAACCAGGGCAGCTAGAACTAGAATTTTAAGTTTTATTTTAGAAGGAAGATACAAGGGAAAGCTTCTTTAAGAATTTAGGCTCTTCCAAAATTTTTCCTGTCCCTAATGCTACCGCAGTTAAGGGATCATCAGCCACAAAACAAGCTAAACCGGTCTCCTCGGAGATTAATTTATCCAATCCTCTTAGGAGCGCTCCTCCGCCACAAAGAACAATCCCTCTCTCGATTAAATCTGCAGCTAATTCCGGTGGTGTCCTCTCCAAAGTAACTTTTGTTGCTTCGGCAATTTCCCGCAAGGGGCTTTCCAGAGCACTTCTTATTTCATCTGAATCGGCTTTAATAAATTTAGGAAGACCGGTAATTAGATCGCGGCCCCTCACTTCAATTGTTAGCTCTTCATCAATTGGCCAAGCTGAACCAACCTTAATTTTTATCTCCTCAGCCGTTCTTTCTCCGACCATGAGATTGTAGTTTTTCTTCATATGTTCGGTGATTGCGATATCCATCTCATCACCCCCTACGCGAATCGAACGAGCATGAACAATACCGCCGAGAGAAATAACCGCAATTTCAGTAGTACCTCCTCCGACATCAATAATCATACTTCCTTGAGGTTCGGCAATAGGCAGCCCCACGCCGATTGCTGCAGCAATCGGCTCCTCTACCGGGATTACCTCACGGGCTCCGGCTCGGTGAGCTGAATCCTTTACTGCTCGTCTCTCCACTTCAGTAATACCTGAGGGGACAGCTACTACCATTCTTGGTCCGATGATTATTCTTCGCGGGTAGGCTTTTTTTATAAAGTAGCGCAACATCTGTTCAGTTACGCCAAAATCAGCAATAACCCCGTCTTTCATCGGTCGTATGGCAACAATGCTTCCCGGAGTCTTGCCCAGCATTCTCTTAGCTTCCTCACCTACGGCTAGAGGGATACCGCTATTTTTATAAATTGCACAAACCGAAGGTTCGCAGAGAACAATACCCTCTCCGCGCAGATAGACTAAGGTAGTGGCGGTACCTAAGTCAATACCGATATCATTAGAAAACGTTCCTAAGAGATTACTGATTTTCTTGGTAATTATTTGTAAGGTTTTCATCTGGTTTCTCTGCAGGTTAAATAATAACAAAGGCTTAGGATAATGTCAACAATAATTGTTTCCTAAAATCACTTAAGCAATTTAGGCCTTAAACACTGCCCCTTTCGATGCCGAGGTTGCCATTTTCCCGTACCTCGACAAATAACCTGATTTTACCTTAGCTGGCAGAAGTTTGATTTGTTTTTTTCGCTTGAGTATCTCAGCAGTACTTAATTTAACCTCGATCCTCCGTTTTGGTATATCAATCAGGATTCGGTCACCATTCTTGATGTAGGCGATTAACCCACCAGAAGCAGCTTCCGGTGAAATATGTCCGATGCAGGGCCCGCGGGTTCCGCCAGAGAAACGGCCGTCAGTGATTAAGGCGGTATGCTTAGATAATCCCAATCCGACAATTGCTGCTGTTGGTGCCAGCATCTCACGCATACCTGGTCCGCCACTTGGCCCTTCGTAACGAATTACAATGACCTCTCCTTTTTTAATCTTTTTTCCCAGAATCGCTGCCATTGCTTCTTCTTCAGAATTGAAGACCCGAGCCGGACCTGAGAATTTTAAAATATTGGATTCGACAGCCGTCTGCTTAACTACGGACCCTTCAGTTGCTAAATTACCATAGAGAACTGCGATTCCACCTTGCTTGTGATAGGCTTCCTTAAGCGGTCGGATTACATCATTAGCATAAATTTTTGCAACTTTGGCTATGGTTTTTATCTTCTGTCCGCTAACAGTTTCATTTTCCTTTAATTTGTTTATCAGTCGCTTCAATACCGCAGGAATACCTCCGGCATAGTGTAAATCTTCTATAAAATAATCACCACCTGGTCTTAAGTTAGAAATATGCGGCGTATTTTTGCTTATGCGGTCAAAATCATCCAGGCTTAAACTCACCTTAGCTTCGTTAGCAATCGCCATTAGGTGAAGGACAGTGTTAGTTGAGCCACCCAGCGCCATATCAACCCGGATTGCATTTTCCAATGATTTTTTATTTACAATATCCCGGGGTTTTAAGTTTTTAGCTACTAGTTCTACGATTCGCTGACCGCTATTATAGGCAATTCTTATTTTCTGGTTTAAAACCGCTGGGCTAGTAGCACAAAAGGGGAGCGAAAGCCCTAAGCTCTCGGTTAAACAAGCCATAGTGTTGGCGGTGTAAAGGCCCTGACAGGAACCAGCTGAAGGGCAAGCTTCAATTTCTAAGCCTTGGCGTTTTCCTTCACTAATCTCACCAGCCTTAAATCGTCCTACCGCCTCAAAGGTATCTCGGACCAAAGAAAGCCGCTTAGTTCCTAAGTGTCCAGCCAGCATCGGTCCGGCCGTAACTACGATGGTGGGAATGTTTACTCTTAAGGCGCCCATGATCATACCAGGAGTAATTTTATCGCAGTTAGTAAGCAGGAGTAATCCGTCTAAGGCGTGGGCTGAGGCCACACTTTCAATGATGTCGGCAATTAACTCTCGCGAAGGAAGCGATTGTCTCATCCCTTGATGTCCCATGGCAATACCATCGCATATTCCCGGGACACCGAAAATAAAAGGGGTACCGCCGCCTGATTCAACTCCCCTTTCGATATAGCGTTCCAGAGTACGCATATTGATGTGTCCGGGGATAAGGTCAGTAAAGCTGGAAGCAATTCCGATAAAAGGTTTATTGATCTGGCCAGAGCATAAACCGGTTCCGTAAAGAAGGGCACGATTCGGCATCCTCTCTAGACCTTTTTTGACTCTATCTGACCGCATTTTAACCTCCTTTAATAACCTCGACGAAGTCGAGGGAATTAAACCCCGAGTATTCCCGAGGGGTCTAATCCGCCCCTTCCAACACTCCGAGGTCCTTTTTTTCTTTTAGAAAATCTTCCTTAGGTTTAGTTACCTTTACAACTGTAACATATTTATTCAGGAAATCTTTGCTGTTTTTTATATTTAGTTTGTCAAAGAGAAAGGAAAACTCCTCTTCCAAGACTTTTGATATTTTTGACCGGACGTCTTGGGAAAGGGAATGAATTTCTTTCTTAAACGGCCCCAGGGCTTTTTTCCGGGTCTTATAAATGAATTGGTCCTCAGTCCAGTCTTTCTTCATTTCTCCGGCACACTCTTTGTGCAGCCAACTATAAATTTTCTCCTTCAAGGGAATCGGCAGATAATCGTAGACTATATTTTGAAATTGAGTTGCTAAGTGGATTTCAGCACAACCCACCTCCGGAAAACGATGGAAAGCTTCGCTAGGCAAGGTTGAGGCTCCGTGTTGGACCGCACCACTTAAACCGTAGTTAACGCGGGCAAGTTTGGAAAGATTAGTTAAGGTATCAAAATCAATACTGACTTTGGCAATAGTACCGTCCGGGAGAACTACACCACCGTGACTGGTCCCGGTTTGAATACTTATCTTAGAGATACTTTCCAAGGTGCCGATAGCCTTTTTATACCCATCCATAAATGCGTCCAGTTCCTCAGGACGTGAATTTTTCCCGCCGACTTCACCGATTTCTCCACCGATTGATATCTCGATGTCCTCCGGTTGCAATCCCCGGATGTATTTTGTAAACAATGCACAGACTTCATAATTAAGTCTTTGTTGTTCATTAAGAGTTTCTTTTGATAAGTCAACCAGGGTGGATGAGTCAATGTCAATATTATAAAAGCCGGACTCAATAGCTTCTTTAATCAGATTTTTGAGCGGATCAATCTCGCTGTCTTTGTCTTTTAAGTAGTTTGTGGCCTTAACCTGGAAGTGGTCGCCTTGAATAAAAACCGGACCCTGATAGCCTTCCTTCATTGCGGCTAAAAGGATAATTGTGCTGTATTCTATGGGTCTTTGTGCGGTATAACCGATCTCACTCTTAGCAATTTCGAAGATAAATGCTCCGGCATTTATCTTGCTTGCCGCGCGGAATATTCCGCAGGCTAAGTCAAAAGTAAGTGTTCTGATGTTCATTGCCGGAACGGTAAAGCCGCTTACTCTACCTTTTCCCATGGCTTTATATAGGCCTTGGATTGAGGAAAGAATTACTCCTTTAGTTTGAGCGCAGCTGTGACTGACCCAGTAACAAAGTCGACGCAAGTGGGCATCGGGACTCAAGATTATTGTATCCAGCAGGTTATCAATAGCTGTTTCGACAAAAGCAGCCTGGTCTTTGATTACAATTTCACCGGCCCTTTCTTCGAAGATCGGATTATTTAAAATTTCGCTTTCAGTTTTGTAGATCATTTTATCCCTCCCGGTAATATTTTAGGTAAGAATTTTAACCAATTTATAGTAGCTATTTACTTCCATATCTTTAGGTCGGATTGCTTTAGCTAACGCTATGGTTGTTAGTTTTCCTCCCTTTAGGGTGATGCACTTATTGCTTGCTCCTTTCTTTAAAACCTCTAGGGCATGATTGGCATAACGGGCTGCCAGGATGCGGTCAAAAGCTGTAGGCCGGCCTCCGCGCTGAATGTGGCCCAAGACTACCTCGCGGGTTTCCAGACCGGTAATTTTATTAATTTTTTTGGCAATCTCGGCTGCCTTTGCCTTTCCTTCGGCAACAATAATTATCCAGCTGACTTTTCCACGGATATTTCCTTCGACTATTTCTTCACAAATTTTCTTAATATTAAAACTTCTTTCTGGCAGTAAGACTTCTTCACAACCACCGGCTAAGGCGACCCGGGAAGCAATATAACCGCAGTCGCGTCCCATAACTTCAACTATGAATATCCGTTCCAGAGACGTAGCAGTGTCTCTTACTTTATCTAAAGCATCCAAAGCTACATTGATTGCCGTATCTGCACCGATACTCATCTCAACACCATTAAGGTCATTGTCAATTGTTGCCGGAATACCGATAACCGGCAGAGAATATTTACTGGCTAAAATATGAGCTCCAGTTAAGGAACCATTGCCGCCGATAACAATCAATCCGTCAATATTATTAGTACGGAGAGTTTTAACTGCCTGACGCTGTCCAGTGGGGGTCAGGAACCGCTTTGAGCGAGCGGTTTTTAAAATAGTTCCGCCGAGATTAATAATTCCTGAGACCGAACGCCGGGTTAGGAGCTGTAAATCACCTTCGATAAGTCCTTGGTAACCGCGAAAGATGCCGTAGACCTCAAGATTATAAACCGAGGCGCTGCGCACCAGGGCTCGAATTGCCGCATTTATTCCGGCACAGTCACGAGTTAAGACTCCGATTCGCTTCATTGACCTTAGGTTCCTTCTTGCCAGCTGGCAAGATACTTCCTCTGCTCAGCAGTTAAGGTATCGATTTTTATGCCCATAGCTTTGAGTTTAAACTTTGCTACCATAGCATCGATTTTATCCGGGACTTTATAGACTTGTTTCTTCAACTTCTGATGATTCTTAGCAATATACTCACAACTTAAAGCTTGATTGGCAAAACTTAGATCCATGACTTCAGCCGGATGGCCTTCGGCACAGGCTAAGTTAACTAATCGGCCTTCGCCTAATAAATAAATCTTCCTTTTATTTTTAAGTGTATATTCGGTGACCAAAGGTTTAACTTCCTTTTTAGAAACTGTCATTTTCTCCAATGCCTTAATGTTGATTTCAACATCAAAATGCCCGGAATTACAGATAATTGATTTATTTTTTAATAAGGGGAAGTGCTGACTAGAGATAACATTTATATCTCCGGTAAGGGTGATAAAGATATCGCCGATTAAGGCTGCTTGGCGCATCGGTATTACCCGGAAACCATCCATTATGGCTTCCAACCCTTTAAGATGGTCAACCTCACAGACAATTACATTTGCGCCTAATCCTTGAGCTTTTCTGGCTGCACCCTTGCCACACCAGCCATAACCGCAGATAACTACGGTTGTCCCGGCTATCAATTTATTGGTAGCCCGGATTACTCCATCAAGGGTTGATTGACCAGTGCCGTAGCGGTTATCAAAGAGGTGTTTGGTATAAGCATCATTTACGGCAATAATCGGATAAAGAAGCCGGCCTTCCTTTTGCAAAGCTTTGAGGCGAATTACACCAGTAGTCGTCTCTTCAGTGCTTGCCCAGGGTAGCTTTAGGTTTTTTTGCGAAGCAGCCCGTTTGTGAATCGTAGATACTAAATCCGCTCCGTCATCAAGAGTGATAACCGGGTTAAGTTTCAATACCGAATCAATATGTTTATAGTAAGTTTTAGTATCTTCGGCATTAATTGCAAATACTTCAATATCATAATCAAAGGCTAAAGATGCAGCTGTATCATCCTGAGTCGATAAAGGATTTGAGGCACAAAGCAAGGTGCGGGCGCCGGCTGCTTTTAAAGTTAAGGCTAAGGCTGCCGTTTCGGTAGTAACGTGCAGACAGGCTCCGATAGTCAACCCTTTTAAGGGTTTTTCCCGTCTAAAGCGTTCCCGGATTTGTTCCAGTACTGGCATTCGCATCAGGGCCCATTCGATTCTCCGTTTACCTTCTCGTTTTAGGTTTTTATTTTTTATATCGCAATTCACCTCTCTACTCCTTTGGTTAAGATTTTCTTATTTTAGAGCATTCTTTAAATCGCTTACCCGGTCAGTCTTCTCCCAGCTAAAACCTTCTTCTTCCCGTCCAAAGTGACCGTAAGCAGCGGTTTTTGTATAAATCGGCCGTAAGAGGTTTAACTCCTCAATAATTCCGGCTGGAGTAAGCTTAAAGATTTGGCGGATAGCCGTAGAGATTTTTTCGTCAGCTATCTGAGATGTTCCGAAAGTATCTACGCTTACTGATACCGGTTCAGCTATGCCAATACAATAAGATAGTTGTATTTCACAGGCGCGAGCAATACCAGCGCTAACAATGTTCTTGGCAATGTAGCGGGCCATATAGGATGCTGAACGATCGACCTTTGAAGGGTCCTTACCACTAAAGGCGCCACCACCGTGACGGGCATAACCACCGTAGGTATCAACGATAATTTTCCGTCCGGTTACACCGGTATCGGAAACCGGCCCACCAACCTCAAATCGCCCGGTTCCGTTGATAAAATATTTTGTATCTTTATCCAGCATATCTTTGGGGATGATATGTTCGATTACCAGTTTTCTAACATCATCCTTTAAAACATCCATTTTAGCATCCTTGGTGTGGTGAGCGCCGATAATTACCGCATCCACGCGTTTGGGTACCCCATTTTCATACTCTACAGACACTTGCGCTTTTCCGTCCGGCCGCAAATAAGGAGTTATCCCTTCCTTACGGATTTGGGCTAAACGTTTGACTAATTTATGGGATAAGATAATCGGTAAAGGCATAAGTTCCGGGGTCTCTGAATTTGCATAGCCAAACATTAATCCTTGATCACCAGCACCGCCGGTATCTACACCCAGGGCAATATCCGGAGATTGCTCTTGAATTGCGGTAGCCACACCGCAGCTTTCATAGTCAAACCCTACTGCCGGGTCATCATATCCAATATCTTTTAATAGGCCGCGGACAATTTTTGGGACCGCTACATAACAGTTGGTAGTAATTTCACCGGCCACCATTACAAAACCACGAGTAACTAAGGCTTCACAAGCTACCCGTCCCTTAGTGTCATTAGCTAAAACAGCATCCAATACCGCATCGGATATTTGGTCACAAACCTTATCGGGATGCCCTTCGGTTACTGACTCTGATGCAAAATAAGTTTTCATCTCTTAACCCTCCTGTAGTTTTTTAAGTATTTCTAACGATTTTCTTAATTATTATCTGATCCTACCATAATTGTTTCAATCTATCGAATGAAGCCAGTCTCATCTACCCTAATTCGCTTTGAGGTTGTGCAGTTTGCTCAACCTCTTCCTTAACTGGGCCGGCTTCAGTCTCAGCGCCCAGTTGATTTTTCCCGGCTAAAGCTGTGAATTCTTCCAGTTTAGGCAAATCACTTAAAGCATTAATGCCAAAATACTCTAAAAATTTTCGCGTAGTAATATAAAGAAAAGGTTTACCAACAACATCTTTTCGTCCGGCAATCTTTATTAATCCCAGTTCGTTCAATTTTCTCACCATTCCGTCTACATTAACTCCCCGGATAGCTTCGATTTCAATCCGGGTAACCGGCTGCTTATAGGCAATCACAGCTAAGGTTTCTAAAGCCGCAGTTGAGAGTTTTTGTTTAGTTCTCTCTTGATACATCTTTTTAACCCAAGTTTCATTATCGGGTGCCGAACACATTTGGTAACCGCCGGCGACCTTAACAATGCAAATACCTGAAGAACGTTGTCGATATTCAAGGGAAAGCTTCTCAAGCATTGCCACAGTTTCTTTACGAGAAGTCTCTAAGACTTGGGTAAGTTCGTTTACGTCAATCGGCCGTTCATTGATAAACAATAATGCTTCCAGAATTGATTTTACCTTTTGATTGTTCATTGTTTAGATAAATCCTTATTTTCGTTGCCGATAAATCTCATTAAGCAGTTCTTCACTGCTATCAATTCCCGGTGCCTGCTCCAATGCCTTCTTAATCATGCTATCGGCTTCACTGCTTTTGTATTGCAGGCGTTTTAAGATTTCCTTTGCTTCGGCGATAATCGCTTTGCTTTGAGGTTCTTTTAAAGGCTGTCCCTCCTTAATTAGAGCAAACCGGCCTACCTTACCTTGAAGGTGGGCGATAATCTGCTTTGCCCGCTGTTTTCCAATACCGGTCAAACTTTCCAGGAACGAACTATCGTTTTCTTCAATGGCCTGGGCGATTCTCGCTACCGGCCTATCAAAAGCCCGTAAAGCCGCTGTTGGCCCAACCCCTGAGACAGTGATAAACTTTTCAAAGAAATCTCTTTCTAACTCTTCAATAAAGCCAACCATTACCGGTAAACCTTTATTTTTATCGATTTTGAAGTAGTGGTAGATAACTAGTGTTATTTCCCTGGTCTCATGACCTAGCCGAGATGAGACAGTCCGTGGCACACTTATCTCATAAAAAATACCATCTACGTTAACTACTACCCGGTTTTCTTCCTTTTTAGTTAATATTCCTTTAATCTGGTAAATCATCGACAGCGCTCCTCTAGCAGCTGGTTTAACTTTTGGGCGTGAGAAAAAGCAACCACTAATGAAAAAGCATCTGCAGTATGCAGGGATTTAAACTTTTTTCCGGTTACCTTCTCGGCCATCTTCTTTACCTGAGTGGAATTCACATTACCCCGGCCTAAAAAAGATTTTCGGGCCCGAGTCGGTGAATATTCAAAAAAACCTAACCCCTTTTGATGTGCTAGAAGAACCACTACGCCTCTTACCTGGGCTAGGATTCCCAGAGTTGTCGGATGACGATAGTGGGAATAAAGTTTCTCGACCACAATCGCTCTTGGTTTATGTTGATTAATTTCTTTTTCTAATTCTTCAAAGATGCAATTAAGTTTTTGAGGAAAACTTTGGCTCAGACCAGGTTTTATCTGCCCCTCTTTAATTAAACTTACTTCCAGGTTTTTTACTGCGGTGACGACATAACCACAGGTCCGGAGACCAACGTCTACACCCAAAACCTTCATCTTAGATTTCTTGTGCTATTTCCTCTAATACTTCATCCGGGATATCAAAATTAGCATAAACTTTTTGCACATCGTCGTGGTCCTCTAAAATTTCAATTAAGGAGAGAAGCTGCTTGGCATCATTGCCGCTAATTTTAATAGTTGAATTAGGTAGCTTAGTTAGCTCGGCTGATACCCATTTAATATTTTTAGCTTCGATTACTGCTTTAACTGCCTCAAAATCTTTAGGACCTGTAAATACTTCATAATTTTTATCACCGGCTTTAATATCTTCTGCGCCGGCATCTACAGCTATTGAGAATAACTCATCTTCGCTTATTTGTGCCTTATCGATTAAAATATAACCTTTAGAGGTGAAAATCCAGGCTACGCTGCCGGCTCCGGCCATATTTCCCCCTTTCTTGGAAAAAATGTTACGGATTTCTGCTGAGGAGCGGTTTTTGTTATCAGTCAGGGTTTCGACTAACAGTGCTACTCCTCCCGGACCATATCCTTCAAAGGCACAACTTTCGTAAGTTACTCCCGGAAGCTCACCTGTACCTTTCTTAATCGCCTTAGAAATATTATCTTTAGGCATATTGGCATCGGTAGCGCGGGCAATAGCAGTTCTTAAACTGGGGTTTGTGTCGGGATTGCCACCAGCATTTTTAGCAGCAACAGTAATTTCCCGAATCAACTTGGTAAAAAGACGTCCCCGTTTTGCATCGGCAGCACCCTTTTTGTGTTTAATGCTTGCCCATTTGGAATGTCCGCTCATCACTACCTCCTGCTTATTGGTTATTTTAAATTAAAAAGCCGGTAGCTCGTTTAGCTAACTCATCGGCTTCTTTGTTTCTCTCGCGATCAATGTGAAGGATTTTGAAACTATCCAATTTTGAAATTAATTTTTTAGCTAAGACAAAAAGCGGATAAATGTTTTTGTTTTTTACCTTAAAATTACCTTTAATTTGTTCACAAACTAGTTTACTGTCCGAGAAGACCTCAATCTTTTTTTCGCCTAATTCAACAATATCGACCAGGGAAAAAATTAAAGCCATATATTCGGCAAAATTGTTTGATTGAATGCCCAGGTAGACACTTTCTTTTTTCAAAAGTCGGCTATCTTTGTAAATTAGGTAACCAATACCACTTTTGCCGGGGTTACCAATTGATGCTCCGTCAGTATAGACTTTAATCATTGGTTAATATCCTCGGGTATGTAAAGTAGTCTCACACAGACATCACATGATACCAAATGTTCAAACATCTTTATTTCATTTATCTTTTGATGGGTAAGCCGCATATTACAGGCGCCACAATCATTTCCCTTTACCGGAATCAAGGCCAATCCTTGTCGTGATTCCAAAAGCCGTTCATAGTGGGTGAGGATTTCTTTATCGACGCTTGCTGCAAGAGTTTTACGCTTGGTTCTTAAATTTGAGATTTCAGCCTCAGCATCTTTGATTAACCCGGTAAGTTTAGCTTCTTTTTCAGTAAAGTTTTTCTTTTCCTGGTCCAAAGCTTCTCGTTGGGCCAGGCATTCCTTTTTTGCTGCTTCTAGAGCTTCAAGAACAATTAATACATTTTCCTCAGCTAGTGATGTATCAGCCTTGGCAGATCCAATTTCGGTAAGCATGGCTTGGTACTCTTTATTGCTTTTTAGCTGATAGAGTTGGGTTTGCAGTTTCTTAAGCCCCTCCTCTTTCGAAGCCAGCTCGATCTCCTTATCTTTCTTACTTAGCTGCAGATTTTTGAGTTTTTCTTCGGCAGTGGTAAAGTTTTTGGATGTTTCCTCAAATTCTCTGCGGTTTTCCTCCAATTGAGCTGGTAAGTTTTGGTCCTTTTCTTCTTGTAACTTATATATTCGGGAATCAATTTCTTGTAATTCCACTAGCTTTCTGATTTCATCCTTTAAATTCATAGAATCAGCTCAAATCTTCATATGGGCACAGCCCGAATTGAACGGGCGACCTCTACGATGTGAGCGTAGCGCTCTAACCAACTGAGCTATGTGCCCGCTGAAATAATATAGCTTAATCCCCAAGACCCCTTAGGTGATAAAAACTCATGGGCCTGCAGGGATTCGAACCCCGGACCAATTGATTATGAGTCAACTGCTCTAACCAACTGAGCTACAGGCCCGATAAAAAACAATCCAGCCCTAAAAAGTAATAAGAATTATAACAAGTTATAAGCAGGATAGCAAGGTTTTTTTAATGAGACTTAGGCCGCCACAAAGGCGAACTGTAGCCGAAGTAGTCCTAAACGACCGCAGATGGTGAAGGACTTTTAAGTGTAGCGAGTTAGGGGCATTTACTGGAAAGAATATTGACTTTAAGCAAAATACTGTTAATCTAAGCTATAAGGTGTCGGCAGACAACCTACAGTGGCTCTGGCGATGAAATATTGTCATTTAAAGCCGTAGTTTTGTAATAACCAGGATAATAAAAAGTGCGACTATTAAAAGAAGAATTGGTAGACGAGAAGTTCTATGAACATGGTGCTGGAAGGCCGCTTAAAGAGCGGCGTCTGGCGCACGGGCGATTAGATATTGTCTTTTCAAAAATGATTAAGTATCGCCCCGAAGGCGAATCTTTGCCTTATTTAGATATTGGTATAACCGACGGCTATTTACTAAACAAGGCGCTAAAAAGCGGTTTATTTAAGGTCTATGGAGTAGATATTGCTAATCGGACTATAGAACGGGTTGATCAGTTACTTAAGTCGGCAACCCTTAAGAAAGGATCTATTACTAAAATTCCTTCCCAAAGTAATTTTTTCCAGCTGGTTACCGCTTGCGAACTATTTGAGCACATGCGCGGTGAAAACATAAATATAGCTTTAAGGGAGACCAATCGTGTGCTTAAGCAGGGTGGTGTGTTAATCGCAACTACACCATTTAAAGAAGATGTAATGGGTACTAAATCCGATAAATTTATCCCTAATTTCTTCGCGATAACTGGAGTTAAGGGCTAGATTATAATAGCAGGTCTAAATCAAAGATAGGGTTGGATAAATTTCTCAAGTTCCTTTTTATTCATTACCCCCACTCTTTTTTCCATAACATTCCCGGCTTTAAATACCATTACAGTGGGAATACTCATAACTACATATTGAGTGGCAATTTCTGGAGACTCGTCGACATTTAACTTACAAATCTGGACTTTACCCTTATAAGTTCTGGCGAATTCGTCCAGATGCGGGACAATCGCCTTACAGGGTCCACACCAGGGAGCCCAGAAATCAACTATTACCGGTATTTTAGCATCAATAACTTCTTGTTTGAAATTAGCAGCATTTACCTCAATCCCCATTGATTGTCTCTCCTTTCTGGCTAGCAGTTGTTAGCTATTTATTTTATTTTAGCGATTTTTTTACTTAAAGTTTTGATCACCTTTATCAACGAAGCGATTTTACGGCTAGTTTTCCACTTGGTTACGGCGACTGAGGCAGTAGCTTTACCTAAATCGTAATAAGCTTTTTCGCGTTTTAAGGATAATGATATTTTTTTGGTCTCAGCAGCTCCTTTTACGGAAAGCTTTTTAAGGTAAGTCTCACTTGTTGCCAGCATTTTTTTAGCATTCCTCATCCCCTTATCTAATTCTTTCTTGGCCTTGGGCCATAGTCGATCCACAGCTTCCTTAAAAAATTCTTTCTTCGCCATAACCCCTCCTCTTTTTATTGACCTTTCGATTCAATTGCACTTAAACTAAATAAACTATGGTGGAGGTGGCGGGATTCGAACCCGCGTCCTTAAAGGGTTGACAAACAGCTCCTACATGCTTAGCCTTTTCTTTATCTTTTTTCTGGAGACTCCAGAAGGCGGGATTCCCCAGAAAGCAACTTTGTTTTGTTTCGAAATAAACCCTCAAAGCCAGAGGTTTATTTCTAGCCTCATAACCGAACTCTTAAATTTCCTGAGGCAAAAATTTAAGAGCCCTGGTTAGTTTACTTCTACTAACTCAGGTGTGTTTGCGTAAGCAAATTGTGTATTTGCCTTTGTGTTTTGTAAGCCCGGATACGTTCGGCCTTACCCCTACGGCATGCAACCACTTCATCTAACCTCTAAGTCGAGTCCATGCACCCCCGGTTTTCAAAGAGTATTTTCTCAACTCAAAGGTAGCACAAAATAAAAATATTTGCAAGCCATTTATTGGTGCTGAAGCTACTGGGTATGTTTAGATTAAATCTTTAGGTTATGCAAATGAACTGGCTTAAAACATTTTCGATTTTTTTCTTGAAAATTTTCCGATAAAAGCTATGATAGGAACATGCTTACCACAATTCGCGGACAACATGCTAAAAAGATTATTTGGGTGGTCGCCATAGCGGTTATCGTAGTTTTTGTTCTCTCCGGTGCCCGTTCCTTTCTCCAACAGCGGAATATGCCGATAGTTGCTGAAATCGCAAACCGCCGGATACCGATTCCGGACTTTAAATACTATATTGATTTAGCCCGTTTGGATTTCATCCTTCATACCAATTCTCAAGATGGTAAAAAGGCAATTAGTTCTAGTGAGGTTATCGAAAAAGCCAAGACCTACTTTCGTTTACTTTGGAAGGTTAAGGGAAGGAAAATTACAGTGAGCGATGATGAAATAGCGAAATGGGTTAATCGGAATTTTAGCCCGGGCGGAAAATTTGACCGAGAAGTTTATGAGCGATATATCGAGTATATTTCCCGGATCTACAACATCAATCTTACCCCGCGTAGTTTTGAAGAATATATCCGGGATTTTATTGCTATTGATAAATTATGGGCGCAGCTGGTTCAAATTACCGTCAGTGATAACCAGATACGCGCTTTATATGCAATTGATACTCAAGAAGCAAAAATTAACTATTTGTTTATCCCTTATGAGAAATTCCGCGTTGACGTCGGGATAAATCCTGGTGAGATTGAAGAGTTTTACCAGGATAACAGAGCTTTATTTCAGCGTGAAGCCAAAATAAATATAAAATATTTTTTAATTAGTAAAGATGACCCATTAAGCGATGAAGAATTAAACCTATTATCAAATTTAACTACTCTTGATCAGCTAGAGGAAAAAACATCATTTAAGCTTAAAGAGACCGGATTTGTCGGCATAGATGAGCCGATTAGCGAAATTGGCTGGCAGCCGGTATTAAACCAAACTGCTTTTAATTTAGCCATAAATCAAATCAGCAGACCGATAAAGTTGGGAAAAGGTATTATTATAGTTGGCAAAGATGATGAGAGACCAGAATTTATCCCTACCCTTGGTGAAATAAAAGACGAGGTCACCGAAAAATTAATCCTTACCCGGGCCGAAGCCGAAACAAGAAAGTTCGGGCAAGAATTTTTGGAAGAAATTAAAGAAGCGAAAATAAGTGACCTGAATAAACTCCCGGCTAAATCTAATGTTGAATTCAGGACTACCGGATATTTTAAATACACCGATTATATTGAAGGTTTAGGCTTGGATGAGGCGGTGAGCGCAATAGTCTTCTCGCTTGAGCCGGGAGGAATTCACTCAGAGATTCTCCCTCTAGATAAAGGCGTATATATCATTCAGTTGAGTGATAAAACACCTTTTAACCAGAAGGACTTTGAAACTAAAAAGCAAACCTATCACGATGAAATTAAATTACGGAAGGAATTCATCGAAAGATTAAAGTTCCTTGAGGGTCTTAACCAGGAAATAACCTTAAAGTTCCCTTTGTAAAATAAATCCCCCGCTTTAAGATTCTGCAATCTTGCGGCGGGGGTATTTTTATCTTCAGAAATTGTTTAGTCTTCTACGACAATGCAATTGACCGGACATTGAGAAGCAACATCGTGAAGGTCGCAATCAGAACACTTCTCAGTCACTACCTTAGCAATACCATCGTCACCTAATTTAAAAACAGTATCACAAGCGTTCACACACAAACCACAACCTACACAGGCATTCTCATCAATAATAACTTTTGCCATTCTTCCTCCTTTTCTGGGTATGATTTAGTTTAAGTCTTATTTCAAACCGTAATATTCGATGTTTTTGTCGGCTACGCTTTGGACTTCTTTCAATGCCTTTGCGTCTTTAAGCAAATGTTTAAATCTACCTTGAGTTTTAAGGTATTCTTGGACCGGCTTTGGTGAAGAAATTTTGGTTACTTTTGTAAGCTTACCGCACTCATACTCGACCAATGGATACAATCCGGTAGTAATTGCCAACTTTGCAATCTCAATTGTTCGGGATGATTCGGATTTCCAACCCAAGGGACAAGGTACATGGATTTGTAAATACTTTGAACCTCTTATTGACAAGGCTTTTTTAACCTTTCTTTCGACATCTTTAGGGTTACCGACTGAAGCCGAAGCTGAATAAGGTATATGGTGGGCAGCGCAGATTTCAACCATAGGCTTTTTTGGCCGAGGATTACCTAGGGAGTGTTTACCTACCGGTGAGGTAGTAGTATTAGCATAAAAAGGTGTGGAGCCGCTTCTTTGGATTCCGGTATTCATATAGGCCTCATTATCATAACAAACAAATAAAACATCTTGTCCTCGCTCAAGCATACCGGAAATTGCTTGTAAACCAATATCGCTGGTTCCACCATCACCAGCCTGTGATATAACTCGGATTTCATCAAGTTTATTTAAATATTTTAAAGCAGCTTCAATGCCACTTGCTACCGCTGCGGAATTTTCAAACAAAGAGTGTATCCAGGGAACGCCAAATGAGGTCTCTGGCGCCTTAGTAGAAAAAACTTCAAGACAACCGGTAGAATTGGTAACCATAGTATTTTTACCTGCCGAATTCATAACAATCCGTACGCCCATCGATTGGCCGCAGCCAGCACAAGCAGTATGCCCTGATACATAAAAGTTTTCTTCAAAGTGTTTTTTAGCCATCTATCCTCTTTTTTTAGGATGCCCTGAACTCATCCCAAAGCAAATCCTTATTTAACTCCACAAATGTACAACTACTGGTTTCTTTCTCGGCTGCGGCAATAATATTTTTTATAGTATCAACAGTTATGTCTCTTCCGCCCAGACCGGCAACAAAACCACTGACTTTTTTATCCGAATTTAATATTGATTTAATTTCTGTATAGAGAGCACCATCGGAGCCTAACGAAATATCTTTATCCAGTATGGCCAGATTAGGGATTTTACTCAAAGCCACATTGATTGCCAGCTTAGGAAATGGTCGATAAGCAATAATTTTCAGGAGACCAACTTTTTTGCCTTTTTCTCTTTCAATATCGATGACGTCTTTAATAGTTCCGCAAACCGAACCCATAGCTACTATTGCCAGATCAGCATCTTCTAATTTATAAGCCTCAATTAACTTTAGGCTATTCCTACCAGTTAGGCTCATGTATTGATTACCAATTTTAGGTATTAAATCAAGGACCTCCTCTAAGGTTTTATGGAGGGCATAACGAGTTTCAGTATATACTGTAGGGTCAGCTAAGAGGCCAAAGCTCATTGGCAGATCAACGTCAAGCTTATAGGCCGGATTATATTCAGGGAGAAACTTATCGACTAGCTCCTGCTCAGGCATATCAATTGTTTCCAAACCATGGGTTAAAATAAAACCGTCGGCGCAAACCATTACCGGTAACATAACCTTAGGGTTTTCTCCCAGCCGATAACCGGCAATAATTAAATCAACCGCTTCTTGATTGGTTTCAGCATAAAGTTGTATCCAGCCTGCATCTCTTAAGGCAATTGAATCTTGCTGGTCGTTCCAAATATTAATCGGCGCCGACACTGCTCGGTTGGCGCAAACCATCATAACCGGCAATCTCATACCGGCAATACAAAAGACAACTTCACCCATCAAGAGTAAACCCTGCGAGCTAGTACAGGTAAAACTTCTTACTCCAGTTGCCTGAGAACCTAAAACTACTGAGGCAGCTGAGTGTTCGCTCTCCACGTTCAGGGTTTGTGCTTTTAGTTCTCCGTCAGCAACAAATTTGGATAGGTGCTCAACTATATGGGTCTGTGGGGTAATTGGATAGGCAGCAACAACGCCGGGGCGACATAATTTTGCCGCTTCCGCCATTGCCCAGGAACCTTCTAAATATTTCTTCATAGAATAAGTTTTAAAATCTAATCCCCATCCTGATTAGGAACCATTTCAATATCGTCTTTGGGACAGATGTAGGCACAAAGTCCGCAACCCTTACAATAATCTAAGTCGGTTGAATAAGCATTCTTTTCAATACCTTCAATACAACCCTCAGGGCAGATAAACTTGCACAAGCTGCAGTTAATGCAGCCTTTTTGTAAAAACTTTGGCTTCTTGGTTGACCGCCAGGAACCAGTTAAATTTGCTGAAGAAGTTTTTGCCCGGCTTACTAATACACTAAACACTTTCGTATCCTTTTTTTACAGCATCAAGATTTTTCTGTAATATCTCTGGCTTAGCTTTAAATCTGGCTTCGACTGCCTTCAAGACCGACTCTAAGCTCACCTCGGCAGTTGTCTTTGCAAAGGCACCGACTAAAATAGTGTTAGCAAATGGTTTTCCAATTATTTCCATGGCAATTTTTTCGGCCATAATCGATCTTATTTCAACGTTGTTGATTTCAGGGATATTTGTGTTTTTTCTTACGGCTACAACCGCTTTTGCCCCGCTTTTTAAATTTTGAAAACACCTTTGACTTTCAATTAAAGTTGGATCAATCACCATGATGTAATCGGGTTCATAAATCTGAGAACGTAGCCGGACCGGTTTGTCGTCGAATCTGACAAAAGCATTCATTGGCGCTCCCATTCGCGCAGCACCAAAATAAGGAAATGCATAAGCGTATTTATTTTCATAAAACAGGGCTTCTCCCAGTATAGTGGCGGTAGTAATCGCACCCTGGCCGGCCCGGGCATATATTTTTACTTCTTTCATAAGAACTTTTTATATCACAAGAAACTAAAAAGGCAAGACAAAAAATTAGCCGTCAAGCCAAAATTTATTTTTCCCGTTCTTTTTAATCAACCCGAAAAGAGTATCGACTACCATTTCATCGTATTTTGTGCCCTTACCCTTCTCCAACTCCTCGCAGGCTTTAGCCAGCCCCAAAGCTTCACGGTATGGCCGATAGTGAGTCATTGCCTCTAAAACATCGCTGACTGCCAATATCTTGGCCTCAAGGAGTATCTGATCACCTTTCAGGCCGCGCGGGTATCCTGAACCATCAAGACGCTCATGGTGCTGGTAGATAATATCAGCTAAGGGGAAAGGAAATTCAATGCTCTTAATCAGGTTATAGCAATTTTTCACATGCTCTTGAATTAACTGATATTCTATGGCATTTAGTTTACCGGGTTTATTTAAAATATCTAAAGGAATACTTATTTTACCTAAGTCATGAAGCTCACCGGCTAAACGAATAGCTAAAAAACGGTTTTCATCCCAGCCCAAAGCCCGGGCAATATCTTCAGCAATACCAGCTACATGTCGGGTATGACTGAAAGTGTAAGGGTCGCGCATCTCCAACGCCTTACCTAAAACTTCCAAAGCATTTACCATCATAGTCAACCGTTGCCGTTCCAGATTAGCATAAGTAGTCATATCGCGAGTTATTCCCATAGTTCCGATAATCTTTCCGCTGCTATTACGCATGGGAACTTTAGTGGTAATTACCTGATTCCAGCGACCATCAGGAAGAAGAGTCTTCTCGATCTTGCCAATAATCGGTTTGCCGGTAGTCAGGACTCGTTTGTCATCCTCAAACATATCCTTTGCTTGTTCTTCGGGGAAGAAATCAAAATCAGTCTTACCAATAATTTCACTTTCCTTAAGCCCGGTTCCTTGAATATAGAAATCATTAACTTTTATGATACGATTCTCACGATCTTTAAAGTAAACAGCATCGGGTATGTTGTCGAGAAGATTTTCAAAAAAATCCCTTTCCATAGTCAGTCTGGTAGCAAGTTTTTTCCAGGTCGAGATATCCTGAACCACTCCTTCCAACCACTGCTCTTTTTTATTGGCGGCAAGCACCAGCTGGGCGGTGATAGCAACCCATAATGGCTGGCCATCTCTTTTCCTAAAGGTTACCTCGAAGGATCGGATTTCCTTGTTTCGACTTAAAATCTTTAGAAAAATTTCTCTATCCAGGGGTCTGAAGAATAAACTGCCTAAAGTTTTTTTAATAAATCCCTGATCTAAGGGATGATCTAAAAACTGAGCTAAAGTTGAATTAGCCATAATGACTTTAGCCTCAGGTTTTAGGCGATATTGAAAAAGTCCGATATTTAAACTGAATCCGTTAACGGTATCCAGACGAAAGCTCTTATTTTTAATGGATTTTGTCATAATTTGACTTAAAAGGCCTGTTTTAAAACGCAATTATTATACCACTAGCTAAACGAAAAATATAGCTAAATTTAAGAAAACAAAAAAATATCCCCGCTCAAGATTAACTGAACGGGGATATTCTCATATCTCGTGACTTAGATTACTTAATTAGTAACCCATCCCGCCAGGCATTCCCATGCCACCGGGCATTCCACCAGGCATAGCTGGTTTAGCTTCCTTTTCTGGTTTGTCAGCAACAACTGCTTCGGTAGTAATCAAAAGGGAAGCAATAGAGGCCGCGTTTTGTAAAGCGGCTCGAGCTACCTTGGTAGGGTCGATTACGCCCGCTTCAAACATGTCAGTGACCTTATTGTTTACAAGATCAAACCCGAGAGTATTTTTCTCTTTCCTAAGCTGAGCAACTATTACTGACCCTTCTAAACCGGCATTAGCTAATAGTTGTCTTAACGGTGCTTCGAGGGCTCGGCGAATACAATTTACACCGATTTCTTCATCTCCATCAACCTTAAGCGCATCCAGAGTCGGTATACTGTGCAAGAGGCCCACTTCGCCGCCGGGAATAATTCCTTCCTCAACTGCTGCCCGGGTTGCATGTAAAGCATCTTCAACTCTGGCTTTTCTCTCTTTCATCTCAGTTTCCGTAGCCGCACCAACATTAATCACTGCTACTCCACCGGCTAGTTTAGCTAATCTTTCCTGAAGTTTTTCTCTATCGTAATCAGAATCGCTTTCTTCAATTTGATTTTTGATTTGTTTAATTCTTCCCTGGATGGAATTAGTTTCTCCGGCGCCTTCGACGATGGTTGTGTTTTCTTTATCGATTCTGACCCTTTTAGCGCGTCCTAAATCATCTAAAGTTACACTTTCTAACTTTATTCCCAAATCTTCGGTGATTGATTTCCCGCCGGTAAGAATCGCAATATCCTCTAACATTGCCTTGCGTCTATCACCATAACCCGGTGCCTTTATTGCGCAACAGGTCAGAGTCCCGCGAAGCTTATTGACTACCAAAGTAGCTAAGGCTTCACCGTCAACATCTTCGGCGATTATCATTAGAGGCTTTCCAGCTCTGGCAATCTTCTCAAGCAAGGGAAGCATATCTTTAAGATTGGAGATTTTCTTCTCATAAAGCAAAATATAAGGATCCTCAAGCAGGGTTACCATTTTTTCAGAATCAGTAGCAAAGTATGGGGATAAGTATCCTTGATCAAATTGCATGCCTTCTACCGTGTCTAAAGTAGTAGAAGTCGCCTTTGCTTCTTCCACAGTTATAACCCCGTCTTTGCCTACTTTCTCCATAGCGTCGGAAATTAATTCGCCGACCTTAGAATCACCATTAGCAGCAATAGTAGCGACCTGAGCGATTTCCTTTTTCCCCTTAACCTCTTTTGAAAGCTTTTGAAGTTCATCAACTACTAAAGCTACTGCTTTATCAATTCCTCTTTTTAACGCCATGGGATTTGATCCGGCCGCAACATTCTTAAGTCCTTCTTTGTAGATTGCCTCGGCTAAAACCGTAGCAGTAGTAGTTCCGTCACCGGCAGTATCGGAAGTCTTCTCAGCAACTTCTTTCACTAATTGAGCCCCGATATTTTCATAGGGGTCCTCTAAATCTATCTCCTTGGCAACCGTAACGCCGTCTTTAGTGATAGTAGGAGAACCAAATTTCTTTTCGATGACTGCATTTCTTCCCTTAGGCCCCAAAGTGACCTTAACCGCCCGGGCTAAGAGCTCAACTCCTTTTAGGATTGCTTTTCTCGCATCCTCACTAAATGTTAATTGCTTGCTCATAAAATTTACCTCCTTATTCGTACTGTTTTATGCAATAATACCCAGAACATCCTCTTCACGGATGATCAGATAGTCTTCACCATCTATTGCGATCTCGGTTCCTGAATACTTTCCGTAAAGTACCTTGTCACCGACTTTCAATGCCAATGGTACTACATTGCCCTCCGGACTCTTCTTTCCTTCGCCAACGGCAATAATTTTACCTTCCTGAGGCTTTTCCTTTGCTGTATCGGGAAGTACAATACCACCTTTGGTCTGCTCTTTAGCCTCGAGTTGTTTAATCAAGATTCTGTCAGCTAGCGGCTTAAACTTCATTGAACACCTCCTTTAAAGTTTTGTTGATATTATTTTGGTTTGGTTAAAACTTAGCAATCTCTAACTCCGAGTGCTAAATTATACCTGTCAACGTAAAGTTGTCAAGATTTTTTTTAATTTTTTTTTGTCCTTTTCTTAACTGTCTTGCTGCGAGGCAGTTAGAGAAGTGACTGTAAGATATTAGGCATACGGCTTAAAAATTCTAAGCCTTTTAAGACTAAAAGCGGCTCGTATTTAAAAGGGAATTTTAAATTTGAGGTAATTATCCTGGCATCGCCTCCGGTGATAATTACTTTTGCTTTAGCGGGTATTTTCAGCTTTGTTTTGTATTTAGCAATCAAAGAGTTTATCATCAAGGAAAATCCTTCTGTCACTCCTTTAGTGATACTACCGGTGGTTGTGGCGGGAATTAACTGTCGGGCCGGTCTAAGTTGTATACGCTTGGGAAGCATTGCGCAACCAGCGAGTACGTTTAAAGTGGAACCAATTCCAGGAAGGATTAAACCACCCTGATAAACACCATTCTTAGATAAGCAATCCAAAGTTATGGCAGTTCCAAAATCGAGAATTAATCTTGTACCGGGGAAAAGTTTTTTGGCTGCATAAGCTCCTACTAACCGGTCCATACCAACTTTTTTGTTGGCGTAGAGAGACTTTACCGGTACTCTAATGTTCTCACCGGTTACTCCCACCGGTAAGTTTAGCTTTCGAAATATTTTAGTTACTTTAGGTACTACTGAACAGACTAAAATAGTTTCATTGGTTTTTGAACTAAGAGTTTTCCGCAGCCAGGTCTTGGTAACTTTAGCCGTAGGGAGTCGCTGGGTCTTTAGGATTCTTCCTTTTTTAAAATGGGCAATGTGTATCGTAGTGTTTCCTATATCTACAGCAAACATAGTGTATATAGTATAGCGGATAGAATTTAAATTCCAATCACTTTTTGATGACTTTTTTCAGTTCTTTTATTTTGTCCCGTAATTGTGCGGCCCGCTCAAAGTGCAGATTTTTTGCGGCCAGGTACATTTCCTTCTCTAATTGAGCTACCACTTGGTGTAGTTGCAGATCCTGATTATCTAAACCCAAGCGTAATTTGAGATTTTCCTCTTCCTTTAAATAAATTTCAATACCGGCCTTAATTGCTTTTTCAACACTGCGTGGCGTTATTTTATGCTGGGAATTGTACTTCAGTTGAATCTTGCGTCGTCGCCGACTTTCGCTAATTGCCGTTTGCATTGATTTAGTAAGGGTATCAGCATACATATAGACTTGTCCCTTTATATTACGGGCGCAGCGGCCGGAAATTTGGATCAAAGAGGTAGCTGAACGCAAGAATCCTTCTTTATCGGCATCAAGGATTGCCACTAAGGATACCTCCGGCAGGTCTAATCCCTCACGGAGTAGATTGATGCCAATGAGGGCATCAAACTTTTTAAGCCGAAGTTCTTTTAATATTTTTGTTCGCTCCAGTGTATTGATCTCGGAGTGTAGGTAGGTAATTTTCAATCCCGCCTCACTGAGGTAAGCAGCCAATTCCTCCGACATTCGTTTAGTCAAGGTAATAACTAAGCTGCGTTCTTTTTGTTTAGCCCGCTTCTTAATTTCCAGAATTAAATCGTCAATCTGATTTTTAGTCGGTTTAAGGATAATTTCCGGATCCGGCAAACCAGTAGGTCGGATAATCTGTTCAATAATCCTCTTCCCCGATAGTTCAGTCTCGAACTCTCCGGGAGTTGCCGAAGTGAATATTTTCTCCTCAGTTAGCGGCATAAATTCATCAAAGCGCAGTGGGCGATTATCTAAACAAGATGGTAACCGGAATCCATGCCTGACTAAAGTTTCCTTACGGGCCCGATCACCATTATACATACCTCGTAACTGCGGTATCGTAACGTGACTCTCGTCAATAATAGTAAGGAAGGGTGAGGGGAAATAGTCAAGAAGGCAGTAAGGGCGAGAACCAGGTGGTCTTTGACTTAAGTGGCGCGAATAATTTTCAATTCCGTGACAATACCCGAACTCAGCCAGCATCTCCATATCGAAATGTGTGCGTTGCTCAAGACGTTGAGCCTCCAGCAGCTTATTTTCCCTTCCTAAAAGAGCCAAATGGTCTTTTAACTCGACTTGAACAGTCTCTAAGGCCTGACTGACTCTTTCTTTTTTAATAATAAAATGTTTAGCCGGATAAATACTTATTTTCTCTAACTCCCCAATTTTTTTTCCGCTAAGAGGAGTAAACTCATATATCTTATCAATTGTATCATCGAAAAACTCTACTCTTATTCCGTACTCTGTATAAGCGGGAAAAATATCCACTGTGTCACCCTTAACCCGAAAAGTTCCCCGCTTGAAATCAAAATCATTTCGCAGATATTGCAAAGCAATCAATTTCCGCAATAGAGATTCCCTGGGGGTAGAATCACCGGACTCCAACCAAAGAATCAGGTCTTGGTAATCCTGGGGTGCTCCTAAATTATATATTGCCGATACCGAAGCAACCACAATCACATCTTTACGGCTGGCTAAAGAACTGGTTGTTGAAAGTCTGAGCCGGTCTAGGCGCTCGTTTATTGAAGCATCTTTTTCAATATAAGTATCAGTCTGGGGAATATAGCTCTCCGGCTGATAATAATCATAGTAACTTACGAAATACTCTACAGCATTTCTAGGAAAAAATTCCTTGAATTCCGCATACAATTGGCTGGCAAGTGTTTTGTTGTGAGAGATGACTAAAGTTGGTCGGTTAATCTCCTCAATTACGCAAGCTAAAGTAAAAGTTTTACCGGAACCGGTAACACCTAAAAGAGTTTGGCAGTCCTCAGCTCTTCTTAACCCCTTGATTAATTTATTAATGGCCTGCGGCTGATCACCAGTAGGTTTAAATTTACTGATTAGTTTAAATTTATCCATTGATTACTTTGGGGTAGTAAGGAGTATTACTCAGAGATATCTAAAGAAAAATCAATTACTTCCGGAGAGTCGGTAATCATACCTATCGAAATATGATCTACGCCGCTACTAGCCACAGCTCTTACGTTCTCCAAGCTTACTCCACCTGATGCTTCGAGCTTGATTTTCGGATAGTATTTATCACGGAAACAAACCGCACTCTTTAAATTCTTTACCGAAAAATTATCGAGCATGACTATGTCAGGCTTATGCTTAAGCACTTCTTTTAATTCTCCTAGGCTCTCTACCTCAATCTCTACCTCCAAGGAACTTTTTTTCTTTAAAGTAGCTACTAAGTTAGAGAAGTGCTCTTTATTCAAACGCCCGCGGCGTATATAGCCGGCAGCCTTTAAGTGATTGTCTTTAACAATAATGCCGTTAGATAGTGAGAAGCGATGGTTACGTCCTCCGCCTACGCCTACAGCATATTTTTCCAAAATCCGTAAATTAGGTATGGTTTTGCGAGTATCTTTAATTTCAACCCCTGTGCCTTTAACTTTTTCAACGAACTTTTTGGTTAAAGTAGCAACCCCCGAGAGTAGTGATAAAAAGTTTAAAGCGACTCGTTCGCCAATAAGGATTGTTTGCAAACTTCCTTGAATAACGGCAATCCTATCGCCTTTCCTGAAAGCCCGACCATCTTTCTTTAGAGCCTTAAATACTATTGCTTTGTTAAGCTGTTTAAATACAGCCTTGGCTACTTCTATTCCCGAGAGTATGCCTTTTTCCTGGGCAACGATTACCCCTTTTCCTTTAAGTTTCGAAGAAATAGCAAAAGCAGTAGTTATGTCTTTTTGGCAGCCATCTTCCCCTAGGGCGCTCTTTACTACAGATTGAATATGTTTATTTTTTAAAAGCATCTCTTAAATTCTTGAGCATTTTAATTTCGAGTTTTAAGCTGCCACCCTTACTTCTTTCTTTTTCCTTCTCCGCCTCGGGTGCGTTTCGGAGAAACCCTTCGTTAGTCAAGCGTTGCTTGGTTCGGCTAAAAATATTTTCCTTCTTCGTTATTTTCTTATCTAAAGAAGATATGTAGCTATCTCGGTCGAAGTCTTCAATCGCTAAATTTATCTCCCATAAACAAAAATCGGAGAGAACCCTTTCTAAATTCTCACCTTTATTCTTATTTATAATCGTAACAAACTTAGAGGATGTTAAACGCTCCAGCCATGATTTATTTATTTCTAAAAACCTTACATAGGCGTCTTTTGCGCATATTTGCAAACCAACTTTCTGTGTACCCATACCAAGAACAACTTTTATATTCCGTACTGCCTGTACGGTCTCAATAAGTTTTTCGACTAGCTCAATTCCTTTTGTGTCGACTTTTTCTCCCTTAGGCCAGGCTGCCTTTGTCATGGTTTTATCCAAAGACAGGCCGGTATACTCTTTAATTATAGAAAGAATCTCCTCAGTAATGAATGGCATTAATGGGTGCAGTAATTTTACCGAGTTTATAAGAACATATATTAGCACCTTGGCTTTATCCTGGGTAAAATTATCCTTGGTAATCTCTATATACCAATCACAGTATACATGCCAGAAGAAGTCGTAGATTTTTTTGGTTGCTTCGTTTAAAGCGTATTTATTTAGATGAGCTGTAGTCTCGCTAATAGTAATATTTAGCTCAGTTATTACCCAGCCATCAACCAAATCTAAATTGGAAAGTTCAAGGTCAGATACTGTGAAGTTGCTATCCTTTATTTTTAAGAGAATAAAGCGGGTGGCATTCCAGATTTTATTGGCAAAATTCCTTCCGACCAAGAATTTTTCCTTATTCAGATAGACATCGGAACCACTCGCCGCAAGCAACATTAAGGAAAATCTTAGTGCATCGGCACCAAACTTATCAATAATTTCTAAGGGATCAATCGTATTACCTAAAGACTTTGACATCTTAACCCCGCCTTCATCTCTAACTGTACCGTGGATTAAAACATGGTTAAAAGGTATCTGTTTGGTGAATTCTAAACTAGCCATAATCATTCTGGCAACCCAGAAAAATAAAATCTCTGATGCTGTAACAAGACAATTGGTAGGATAAAAATACTTAAGTTCTTCAGTTTCTCTGGGCCAGCCAAAAGTCGCAAAAGGCCAAAGCCAACTTGAAAACCAGGTATCTAAAACATCTTTGTCTTGGGATAGGTTGGTGCTGCCGCACTTGGGGCAGATTTTGGGTGCTATTTTGGCAACAATTACACCGGCATGGACTTGATTATCGGCATTTTTTCGGCAATCCAGGCAGTACCAGACAGGCAAGCGATGGCCCCACCAAATCTGGCGGGATATGCACCAATCCTGAATATTATACATCCAATTAAGATATACTTTCTTCCACCGCGGTGGGTAAAATTTCACCTTATCCTTTTCTACAACTTTTATTGCTACTTTGGCTAAAGGCTTCATCTTTACAAACCACTGCAGCGATATTCTTGGTTCAATTATTGTATGACAACGATAACAATGCCCGGCACTTATGCTGTAAGGCTCTTTTTTTACAATTAGTTTTTTATCTTCGAGAAGCGTCAATAAAGCTTCTCGAGCTTCGAATCGATCCTGACCAATAAAATCGTTGGGAACATTTGTATTGAGTGTTGCATCTTCATTCATTATATTGACAAATTCCAGGCCATATTTTTTTCCCATAGCAAAATCAGCTGGATCATGCGCCGGAGTTACTTTGACTATACCGGTACCAAACTCAGGATCAACAGCATTATCTTTTATAACTGGTAGTTCTCTGGCTACTATCGGCAGGATAACCTTTAGGTTTTTCAACCAACTATACCGTTTATCCTTGGGGTTTATGGCCACAGCAGTATCACCGAGCATTGTTTCTGGTCGGGTTGTAGCAACCACGATGTATTTTTTATCGGGAGGTAAAGCTTTTTTGCTCCTTACCGGATACTTGATATAGTATAACCAACCGTCAATTTCTTTATGAGCTGCCTCTTCGTCACTCAAGGCAGTCTTACAGCGGGGGCACCAGTTAATAATGTAATTACCTTGGTAAATTAATCCTTTTTGATATAGCTTTACAAAGACTTCGTTGACAGCTTGGCTATATCCCGAATCTAAGGTAAAACGCAATCTTTGCCAATCACAGCTGGCACCTAATTTTTTAAGCTGTTCGATTATGGTTGATCCGTATCTTTCTTGCCAATCCCACAGTTTTTTAACAAATTTATCCCGACCGATGGTCTCCTTTTGTAACCCCTTTTTGGCCAAGGCCCTTTCCACAACGTTTTGAGTGGCAATACCGGCATGGTCAGTTCCTGGCATCCAGAGGGCTTGATAACCCTGCATTCTTCGAAAGCGGATTAAAACATCTTGAATCGTGGTGTTTAAACCGTGGCCCATATGAAGGATACCGGTAATATTGGGGGGTGGAATAACAATTGAGTAATTACTTCTAGAGCCGGTTTTAGCAGAAAAAGCCTTATTTTCAAGCCATTGTTTTAGAATCCTTGGCTCGATTTCTTTAGGATTATATCTTGAAGGAATTTCCATATTCTAGCCTTTTTGTACTAAGGAATTATATAATAGGGGCAGGTAAATTACAACCTAAACTTAGTCGGGACACATCCCATTTAAAAAGGCCAACCGGAAAGGAAAATTTACTTAGGATGTGTCCCGAATTATTCTCCGATTACCTTTACTAAAATTCGTTTAGGTCGTTGGCCATCGAATTCAGCGTAGAAGATCTGTTCCCAAGGACCAAAATCCAAGGCACCTTCGGTTATTGCAACAACCACTTCCCGGCCCATAAGTGTACGGCGAAGATGAGCATAGGCATTGTCTTCGCCAGTAAGATTGTGTTTATACTTATTAACATCTTCAGGAACCAGCCTCTCAAGCCACAGTTTAAAATCCTCTTTTAAGCCGCTCTCCTCGTCGTTAATAAAGACCGCAGCCGTAATATGCATCGCATTCACTAAACACAAACCTTCTTGTACACCGCTTTTGGCCACGATTTTATCAACCCGGGGGGTAAGATTAACGAATTCAATCCTTTGTTTAGTATTTAAGGTTAGATGCTCGGTATAACTCTTCATTATCGTCTCCTTATTGAGGCCATAGTGATAGTCACAATGATTCGAATAGAGGTATGAATTGAGGAAATGACTTGTTGATACATTTTGTATCATCCACCGTACAATTATTTCCGATTGCCGCTCCCAAAATAATTGCGCTCATTGCGGTTCGATGGTCATTGAAACTCATAAAATGTGTCGGTTTATGTTCAGATACCCCTTCGATCATCACTTCACTATCGGTGTCAACATCAACTCTAATGCCGGCTGCCTTTAAGTTTTTGGCAATAGCGTTAATTCTGTCAGTCTCTTTAACCTTTAATTCACTTATGCCTTGAATAAGAGTTCGGCCACTAGCAAAAGCAGCAGCAACACAAAGAATCGGTATTTCATCGATCATTGAAGGTATCTCATCGGGTTCGACCACTGCTCCCTTTAAGGCTGAGCTTTTAACTTTAATATCGGCATAGGGTTCGTAACTCTCTTTTTGGTTAATGATTTCAATATTAGCCCCCATCCGTTTTAGTACCTTCAGTAATCCACACCGGGTAGGATTTACATTAACTTCTTTTAAGGTCAAGTCGCAATTTTCTAGGATCAATCCTAGGACAATGAAGAAAGAGGCTGAGGAAAAATCCGAAGGGATATATATATCTTTTGGAGAAGTTAGCTGGGGGGTTGGTCCGGAAATAATCGCCCCTTCCTCTACCCTTAAGCTTGCGCCGAAGAGTTTTAACATGCGTTCAGTATGATCTCGGGATTGGTAAGGTTCGCGGATAATAGTTTGCGAATCAGCATAAAGCGAAGCAAAGATAATTGCTGTTTTTACCTGAGCACTGGCAATTTTTAAGTCAATTTTTTTTCCTTTAATTCCGGTAGCGCTGGGTAAAATCGATAAAGGTGCTGAGATGATCGGTTCAATATCAAGCAAGGTATTGCCCTGTTTTTGGCCACTTATGTTTGCCTGCATCTTTCTCAAGGGATCAATAATTCTATCCATTGGCCGCTTGTTTAAAGATTCAGCGGCATGGAATTCAATCGGAAATTTCTGAGCAACTAACAAACCACTGAGTATACGCATGGTTGTTCCTGATTCCTGAGCGTAAAGGTCAACCTTTTCGGTTTTAGGGAAATACATTCCTACACCCTCCACGACCAATGAATCCCCTTCTTGATCAATAGCAACCCCTAGTTTCCCTAAACAATCCAAAGTGGCCGAAGTATCCGCACTATCTAGGAACGGTTTAATTGTAGTTTTTTCCTTACAAAGCGCAGCTATTATGGCCGCCCGATGTGATATTGATTTATCCGGAGGTATATTAATCTCAGTAACTAAATTATTTAAATATTTTATCCGGTACATCGAACTCCTTATCGTAACCTCTCTTCCTTAAGAAATTTTGTAAACCGTATTGGCAACGCTGAGTTGAATCTCAAGCGTTTTTTGTTTCCGGGATGGACAAAACTTAATTCTTTTGCATGCAGGAACAGTTCATTGTATTTATCCTTTATCCCATATTTTTTATCACCAATAACCGGAAATCCCAAGAACTTAAGGTGTACCCGGATCTGGTGCATCCTTCCGGTGAGGGGTTTAAGCCTTAAGTATGTTGAATCTCCCAGTCTTTCGATTAGTTCGACCTCAGTGTGAGCTTCTTTTGCTTTGAGAAAACCTACCTTCATCTTAAGCCGATTCTTTAAGTCTCGGCTTAATGGTAAATCAATGAGCATTTTTTCTTTTTGCAGCTTGCCCCAGACTATTGCCCGATACTCCTTAGCTACGCTCCTGGCTTTAAACTGTGATATCAGGTTTTCGGAACTTGATCTATTTTTTGCTAAAACCATTACCCCGCTAGTTTCCTTATCTAAGCGATGGACTACGCCCGGACGCAAATCATTCGTTGGTGCTAGTTTCTTTTTCAGGTAAATTAAGGCATTAACCAGAGTTTGGTGACAGTTTCGCTGGGGCGGATGTACGACTAACCCCGTAGGTTTATTAACGACTATTATATCATCATCCTCATAGATAATCTTAACTGGAAAATTGAATGGCTTCAACTCTTTTTTTTCTTCTTTTATAAATACCCTGACTTGTTGTTTAGGTCCAATTTGAAAACCGGCCTTTCTTACTTTGCCATCCACTAAAACTAATCCTGCTTGGATTAAGCGGTGAATTTTTGTCCGAGAAATTGGGGCTAACCGGATAGATAAGAACTTATCCAGCCGCTGACGGCAAGCTTCATCGTTAACAATCAAAAGATTTTTCATTTATTGGGTATTTTTTCGGCGCCTCCGGAATGAATCCCAGAGCAGCAGTCCGGCACCAACAGTTATACAAGAATCGGAAAGGTTAAAAACCGGCCAGATGCGTAAATCGATATAGTCGACAACATAACCTAAGAATAACCGATCACCGAGGTTTGAAAGTGCTCCACCAAGGATTAGGCCAGCAGCGATTAGGAAGAGTCGGCTTTTTATTTTTTCATGTTTTATCAGAAAAAGGAAGATTAAAATAAAGATTATACCGATGTAGATTAAAAAAACACTGTTTTTTTGTAAAATTCCAAACGCCGCACCGCGGTTAAACACAAGCGTAATATGAAAGATGTTTTTGATAACCGGAATCGATTGAAAGGGAAATATCGAATGAAGATAGCCTTTAATGAAGTAATCGGCCAGAAACACTCCCATGGCGATCATCCAGGCTATCAGCATAAACTATATTTTATTTTCCTTTTCGCTCTTTTCTTGGCATTTGCGGCAATAGTCGGCATGGGGCATAGCGTTGAGGCGATTCTTAGCAATCGGTTTTTTACACATCCCACAGATTCCATAGGTCTTATCTTCTATTCTTTTCAGGGCTTGATCTATATCCAGAACAATTTTTCGCTCATTGGATACAAGACTCAGGTTAAAATCTCGTTCGTAATTATCAGTTGCTACATCGGCTATATGTATACCGTATCCGGAAATATCCCCGGACATATCTTTCTGGGACTTCATTAAGGTATCCTGCGATATATCCCGGATTTGGTTCAAAACATCGTCTTTTAAGTTAAATAATTTTTCTTTATAAAAATCCAGCTCTTTCTTTGTGAATCGTCGCTTCATCGACTACCCTCCTTGTAGTTTTTATGCTTTTAAAGCCTCTTGGCACTTACTGCATAGGTTAGAATGTTTTGAACTTCTCCCCACACTATCGCTCCAATTCCAACAGCGTAGACACTTTTTACCACCAGCTTTAGATATCTTGATTGCAAAATCTCCTTCCTCGATTGTGACCGAAGAGACTATGAAGATTTCTGCAAAAGCATCACGATACTCCTTATAGAAAGGGTAATCTTTGCCCCGACACTTTATAAGAACGCATGCTTCAAGGGAACTTCCAATCAGACCGCTGACTCTTTTGGTTTCAATTTCCTTGAGAACCTGGTTACGTAAGCTAAGAATAGATTCCCAGCGGTTAAGAAGTTCTTCACTGTCCCAAGTCTTTGGATAATTAACCTTTAAGGAAGAAAGGAAAATCGAAACTTCCCTTTCCTCTAACTTATCCCAGGCAAGATAAGCTTCCTCGGCAGTAAAGGATAAAATCGGTGCAATCAGCTTAAGTAAAATATTCAAGATATGGTAAAGAACAAATTGGGCACTCTGACGAGCAGCTGAATATCGAGAAAAAGTATATAGTCTGTCTTTTAAAATGTCAAGATAAAAAGAGCTCAAGTCAAGGTTGCAAAAATTAAAAATCTTTTGGCAGACTTTGTAAAAACTAAAGGTTTCATAGTAAGATATGACTTCTTGATTAAAACGCAAGGCTTTAGCCAGCATGAACTTATCAACTTCTAATAAATGGTTATGAGCTAATCGGCAATTTTTTAACTCAAAATCAGATATATTGGCCAAAATAAACCGGATGGTATTACGCATCTTCCGATACATATCTGCCAACTGTTTAATTATTTCTTGGGAAATTTTGACATCTTCGCTGTAATCAGCGTAAGCTGCCCAGAGACGTAAGATCTCCGCTCCGTATTTCCTGGAAATCTCCTGAGGGGCAATCACATTTCCCTGGGATTTTGACATTTTTTTTCCTGAAGCATCAACCACAAAGCCATGGGTTAGCACTGTTTTAAAAGGTGCGCATTTTTCCTTGGCCACCGAAGGTATAAGCGAGACCTGAAACCAGCCTCGGTGCTGATCACTACCTTCTAAGTATAAATCTGCCGGAAATTTAAGCTCAGGGTTATTCTTTACTACAGCCAAGAAACTTGCACCGGACTCAAACCAAACATCAAGGATATCAAATTCCTTTAGGAGTCTTTTACTGCCGCAGGTGCAGTTAAACTTCGCAGGAAGAAATTTATCCAAGTCCAGACTGAACCAAGAATCAGAACCAGTCTGGCTGAAGATTTCAGCAGCCTTATCAATAATTTCTTTAGTCAAATATACCTTCTGGCAATCATTGCATCTCACTGCCGGAATCGGTACACCCCAGAGTCGTTGACGGGAAAGGCACCAATCCGGTCGGGTAGCTAACATTCCTCTCATTCGTTCTTTGCCGGCGGAAGGAATCCATCTAACTTTCTCTGTTTCCTTAAGCGACTTGACCCGTAATTTCTTATGGTCAACATTCAAAAACCATTGAAAGGTAGCCCGGAAAACTATTGGTTCCTTGCAACGCCAACAATGCGGGTAAGAATGGTTTATTGTCTCATGAAGAATTAACGACTGATTGTTTTTTAGTTTTTTTATTACTGCGATATTAGCTTCTCCCACGTTTTTGTCCTTAAACTCCTCGGGTTCCTGGAATCGGCCTTTCTCATCTAGGGGCATAATAATATCAAGATCGTATTTATGAGTTAGGGAAAAATCTTCTGCTCCGTGGCCAGGGGCAATATGTACACAGCCGCTGCCCTCTTCTCGAGAGATGAAATCAGCCAAGACTATCGGCGATTCTCGTTTAATAAACGGGTGCTTAAGCTTTAGTCCTTCAAGATCCTTACCGGCGAATGTTTTCAATAGTTTAAATTTAGTTTTAAACTTTTTTTCCAGTAAGGGTAGCAAATTTTTAGCGAAAACAATCTTTTGCTCCTTAAGCTGGGCTAAACAATACTCTAATTTTGGATGCACAGCCACTGCAACGTTAGAGATTAGAGTCCAAGGTGTGGTAGTCCAAACCAAGAAGCCAATTTGGGAAATTTCCTCGTGAGTAAAAACTCTTTTACCGTCATCAAGTATAAAAAGAAGATAAATCGAGTCCGACTCCTTATCCAGATATTCTACCTCTGCCTCAGCTAAGGCTGTTTCACAAGATTGGCACCAATTAACCGGTTTACGACCGCGATAAACGTAGCCATCAGCCACTAAATCCCCTAAAAGTCTCATTACTGCTTGTTCGTAGCTTGCAGCTAAGGTAAGGTAAGGTTCAGGATCAGAAAATATTCCCAGGTGCTTAAAGTCTTGGCTTTGCAGTTTAACGAACTTTAAAGCATAGTTTCGGGCTTTTTTTCTAAAGGCTCCTACTTCAACATCGTGTTTGCTTAAACCTAATTCCTTAAATAGCTGGTGTTCAACCGGCAAACCATGGCAATCCCAACCAATAATATAAGGGCAATCGTATCCGCTGAGGATTTTATACTTTATAACAATATCTTTAAGCAGCTTATTCAAAGCGTGACCAATATGGATTTTACCGTTAGCGTAAGGCGGCCCGTCATGAAGCACAAATTTTTTCTTACCCCTATTCTCTTCTCGCAGCCGCTGGTAAATATTCAAGTTGTCCCATCTGGCAATAGTCTTCGGCTCAAGAAGGGGCAGATTTGCCTTCATCGGAAAAGTAGTTCGCGGTAAATTTAAACTATCCTTATAATTCATTCTAAAAATGAGTAAATTTTTTAAATTCTTTTAGTCGCTTGCGGACATCAACAAAACTTACTGACTTTAAGCGCCTTAAACTGAAGTCCTCTACTGCAAAAGTGGCCATTATAGTCCCGTAGACAACCGCTTCTCTTAAGGCTTGTTGGTTTAAGCGCTGGCATTTCGCCAGATAACCAATAAATCCACCGGCGAAAGTGTCTCCGGCTCCGGTAGGATCATATACCGATTCAAGTAAATATGCCGGGGTGACAAAAACATGTTTCTGGGCAAATAAAAGTACACCGTGTTCACCCTTTTTTATAATCACTATCCGGGGACCTAACTTAAGCACTTTTTTACCGGCTTTAATCAGATTGACTTCCTGGGTCAATTCCTTGGCTTCCGATTCATTAAGCAGGAAAATATCTACTCGTCTAAGAAGTTTTAGCAGAGCTTTTAGCTTGTTCTCGATCCAATAATTCATGGTATCGCAAGCAACTATTTTTGGCCGGCTTACCTGGTTTAAAACTTTGGCTTGGATTTGAGGATCAATATTAGCTAAAAATACATATTCACTCTTTTGGTAAGCGGAAGGGATTTCAGGGTCAAACTTGGCAAAAACGTTTAAATCAGTAGATATTGTCCGGGGGTTTGAAAAATCCCAGCCATACTCGCCTTCCCAGCGAAAAGTTTTTCCCTGTTCCTTCCTTAAACCTTTTAAATCCACTCCCTTTTTCTTGAGTAGATTGATGTATTTCCTGGGAAAATCTTTTCCCACTACTGCGACTAAATTAACTTCGCTGAATACCTTGGCACTTATCGCTGAATAAATTGCTGAACCGCCAAGGATATTTTTCTCTTTGCCAAAAGGAGTGGTTATTGTATCTAAACCGATTGAACCTACTACCAAAACGCTCATTTTAGGTACTTACTGAGGATAATGTCTAATTTTTTCTTAATTTCCGCTGGGATATACTCAGGTCTTGTAACTATTGCCTGCCTCAAAGCCTCCTGATGACCGCAATTTCGTTGGTCAGTTACCAGAGATATAAATTCTGTAAGTATCTTTTTTGAATTAGCCACATTATTCTTGAGATTATTTAATATTATATCGAGAGTTACGTTGTCATGGTCCGGATGCCAGCAGTCATAATCAGTAACAGCGGCTAAACTTACATAACAAATCTCAGCCTCCCGGGCTAGTCGAGCCTCGGCCATATTGGTCATTCCGATAATATCCATTCCCCAACTACGATAGAGGTTTGATTCGGCTAATGTAGAAAACTGCGGCCCTTCCATATTAAGATAAGTACCGCCGTAATGGGTGGTTACCCCCACATTCTCGGCAGCCTGTTTTAACTGTCCAGCTAAATCAAGGCAGACTGGGTGAGCAAACCCAATATGGACAGTAACTCCTTGGTCGAAAAAGGTATATTTTCTGGCTTGATTAGTCCTGTCGACAAACTGTAACGGAATTACAAAGTCCATAGGTTGATATCTTTCTTTTAATGAGCCGCATGCGGTAAGTGATATAAGTTTTTCAACGCCCAGCTTCTTCATCCCGTAAATGTTTGCTCGGTAGTTGATAGAAGAAGGATTAAATTGATGATGCTTACCATGACGGGGAAGAAAAACTACCTCTTTACCCTCTAATTCACTGATAAAAAAGCGGTCCGAAGGCGCACCGTAAGGTGTATTGATTGCGACTTCCTCTTTTTCTTTAATCCCTTCTAAGCCATAGAGACCGCTTCCCCCGATTATTCCGATTTTTCCCATAATTACCTCTTTTTGTTTTTAACAAGTTTGTTTGAAATTTCGCTGGCTCTTCTGTAAGCATGATTCATGCCTTTGACAATGGCTCGATCAAGATGGCAACACTTAAAAACCTTCAGAGCAGCTTCGGTGGTTCCTTTTTTAGAAGTAACCCCTTTAATTAATGTTTTAAACTCCTGCTGGGAAACTTGGGCTAACTTTATCGCTCCTAAGAAAGTTTGGATTACCATTTTTTTGGCTTTCCTCTTGCTGAAACCTAACTTTAGAGCACCTTGATACATTGATTCCATAAAGTAAAAGACATAACCTGGACCACTACCAGTAACCGCAGTAACCTTATCTAGGTATTTCTCTTTAATCATAACAACCTCCCCGATATGGCTAAAAATTTGTTTTACCGTGCAGAGATCTTTCTTTTTAGTAAATCTGCCTCCGGAAACAAACGAGAATGACTTTCTTACCCTTGCTGCGAGATTGGGCATAATCCTTATTAGGCTTAAACCTTTTAGTTGTTTCTCAAGCCATTCTAAGGAGATTCCGGCAGCAATCGTGACTAAAAGAGGTTTTTTCCTTAACAAATATTGTTTATTCTGGGCCAGAAAGGTGGTGATATCCTGAGGTTTTATAGCCAGAATTACTAGGCTAGTCGCTGCAATTAACTTGGAAGTACTTCCTACGACAGAAAATTTTTCCGGTTTGCGGGTTTTTAAAGGATCTTTGTCGTAAACAAAAACTTGATACTGGGTTTTTTCTGCCAGGGCCTTTGCAATCGCCCAGCCCATATTACCCACACCAATAATACCGACTTTTCTTCTTTGACTCATAAGTGGTGATTAAATTATCATAAAAAGTTAGGGGTGTCAACGAAAAGCTAGGTCGGATAGCAGCTGAGACAGAAACTATTAGCAGGGTTTGCGTTTAGAGGAAATTAAGCATTGATCGGCCAAACTCCTCTACTGGCTGCCAAAAGCTTTTTTTAGTACATTATCATTAAGAAAGTAGGATTTGAAAACAAGCTCGCTGTCTTTGAAGAAAAGATAGGTAGGGATGGCTGCAACTGAGAATTTATTAGCAATGCGGCTTTTTTTATCGCAGATAATTTTTTTCTTTACGGAATCGGTTATTTTTTTAACCTTGACAAATTCATCCACTATCGACTTACTCTCGCCGGTATTTACATACCAGACGTCAACCCCCTCGAAAAATATACGCTTTTGAAAAAGCTTGGTAAGTTCACGACGGCAACTAGGACACCAGGTAGCCCAGATAAAGAGAATTGACTTTGGCTGGGCAATTATTTTTTCATAGGAAATAGTTTCACCTTCCAGGGTGGAGAATTTCTTTTCGGCAGCCAAACAGGAGAAGGAAAGACAGAATAGACTTAAGAGAAGAATAATTTTTTTCATCCTAACAAAGATATAAATCTTACCGCAAAGTATACTCCCAGTGTTGCCAGAATTAACCCTATACATTTGTGTATAATTATAAACCCTAAACTTTGCTTTGGCAATCGTTGAATTAAGGAAGTACTGGTACCTAATATGATCAAGAGCATTCCCTGGCCAAAGGCAAAAAGAAAAAGCGCCAACCCCCCATAAAGGATGTTTCCTTTGACAGCGATCAAACTTAAGATGGCGCCAAAGACCGGAAAATTACAAGGGATAAGCGCAAAAGCGCTAATCATCCCGAGGATAAAAATCGAGATAAGGCTCTTCCCGGCTCTATAGGTCGAACCAGTTGAAACCGGCAGGTTTAATCTAATCAACCCAAAAGCAGAAGCACTTAAAATAAAAAAGACAATTGCTAAAACTAAGTAGGTTACGGGGTTAATAAAAAATTTTCCCCACAAGATACCAAACAAAGTTGAAGTTATCCCCAAAGCAGTGTAAACTACGGCTACTCCTGAGACAAAAATTAGGCTTACCAAAAAGCCACGCAGTCTAGTCGACGCGGATACTGCACCGACAATACCTAATGTAATCGGAATTAAAGGCAGAATGCAAGGAGAAAAGCTGGCCAGGACTCCGGCAAGGAAACTTGCACCCAGACCCAGAAAAGTCGAGGGTACAAAAAAGTTTCCCAAACTGATAAGCCATTCTTTAAACATGCACTTCCTTTTCCAGCCATTGCTGATACTCTTGGTTCAGCTTGTCGACGCAAAAAGCAATTATTTCCGGAACTTCATAAGAATGATTCTCAACGATAGCTTTTTTAAGTGCCCCAAAAGCAGAATTGGTTGTTTTAATAATCAAAAGCGATTCTTTTTCGGTATCAATTTTACCCTGCCACCAGAAAAATGACTCCAGGCCTTTTATAATATTGACACAAGCTGATAATCTTTTTTCTAAAAGTATTTTGGCTAATGTTTTTGCTTCCTCCTGTGGCACCGTAACCAAAACTACTAATATCATTTTAGGATCGTACCTCCTTAAGCAATTTAACAAATCTTTCGGCGTAGCGCTGGCAATTAGTCCTGCAACGTTCATCCACACTACCTACTGCTACCGGACCGTAGTGGTCACCTTTATAATCACCTTGGATGATCATCCCGTGGATTAGCATTGCTTCGAGGATGCTCAAAATTGTAGTTTCGTTTCCACCGGCTAAATTTGCGGCCGAAGAAAAGGCTGCCCCGATTTTTCCGTCTAATTCGCCGTGAAAGGCTACACTCTTATCGAATAATTCTTTTATCTGGGCAGCTAAAGTTCCATAGTAAGTAGGAGAACCGACAATTATACCGTCATATTCTAGTAATTGCTTAGCCTCTATTTCTGATACCGGAAGAATATCGACACTCACGCCGTTTTTCTTTATTTGAGCAGCAATTATATCGGCCATCTTCTTGGTTGTTCCGCCTCGCGAGTAATAAATAACTACTACCTTCATCTGACTACCCCCTTCAATGAACTTAGTCCGCCTTTGGCGGACTGTAGTTGAATTGATCCCGAAGTCGCCCTGGGTAAATCTCTTCGATATTTACCCAGCATCTCCTGCGACGAGGGACATATTAAAAGAAATAAAACTATGCGCCCGGCAGGACTCGAACCTGCAGCCTTCTGGTCCGTAGCCAAACGCCCTATCCAATTGGGCCACGGGCGCAATGTTAAATCTTCCTTATTTTCAAGGTGTTCTAGAAACTGTAGTATATCACCGTTTTGTTTTTTTGCAATAGGAATGGGGATTTCATTCCTTCTTATTCCTTAAGGTATAGATTAATAAACCACCTATAGTTAGAATGCTGATTATAATCTGATACTTGTAGCCGCAGAGAGGACACAAAAAGTTGGGGCAATCAAAGCTATCGGAGCTAAACAATAGATTGCCGTATAAGAAAAGTGCTGCATGCCGCGAGTTAGTAATATGGCCGGGCTGAGAGACCACTGTTGTCCATACTAAACCTGTCTTCAATCCTAAAAATATCGCTAATAAAATAACACTCACACAAGCAACTATTAATTGTTTTTTATTCATTTAACCTTAACCTATTGGATTCTTTAATTGTGTTGAAAAACGTAATCTGCATCAGCCTATTACCCTCTCTATTTAAATGGCACCAATCATCGAATAATTTAAAATCGGGAATCATATGATTAGAGTGCTGGATTATCACTTGCTCCACATCCGCGAGTAGAATATTCAAATCATTCGAAATGTTTCTAATTATACTGTTTGTAGTGTCATTTGCTCTAAATGGCTGAAAATCAACTCGTGCAGCATTTACAAAATATTCCGCGGCCTTATTATAATCCTGTTTTTTAAAATAGTATTTTCCTAAGCGGTTTTCTATATAAGGGTCTTTTTTTGGATTATTAGCTAATTCGAGCACTTCTTCATCAGATACATTTTCAATAGCGACCTGATTTTCAGAATATTGGGTGTTTTTATGTTTTGAGCTATAATATAGTCGCGAAACATATCTATCATCTACATAATTATACGCCACCGTGCTTATAGCTATCTCTATATTTTTTGCCATTGTAAAATTAATCATTTCGTAAATATTCGATTTATAGCGTTTGTAAATTGAAGCTCTTTTATCATCGGACAATGGGTTAGTCCAACAGATTTGCACTATATTTCTAATAGGTTCCATCATTTGCATGGCAGGCTTCGCCATGAGCTTATTAAAAACTTGATATACGAATGCATACCCTCTAAATCCTGATAATTTTTTATGTACAATATATAGGAATTGCATTGAATTAACGTAAATATTTTCTTGCAGAAACAGTTCCAAGAATTCATTGTGGCCCGAATATATTATAAATAAATCGGGACTATATTTAGCCGCCTCTTCCAAAAAAGGCACTATCCTATTTGTTCCGTAAGAGCTGATACCAACGTTTATTACCTCAAAATGCGTTGAAGTGAATTCTTTAGTCAATAATTCTCTGAGCAGTTGAAAATTTTGTGCCTCTATACTCGAACCGCCAAAAATAAATATGCGAAATGTGCCATCTTCTTTATCTTTTAAAAAACTTTTCCCGCTGGGCGTTAGGTAATGATTGTTTTGAGAATCTAATTTAAAATAACCAGGTAGCGGTGGCAATGGAGGGACATCAAATAACCGCGCTAATAATTCCAAGGTAACAAACAGTATAGCCAGGGATGCAAGGAGTAAGCCCAATTTTTTAAATAAGTCTTTGTATTTAAATTTTTTCATACTACAAAAGGGAAATGTATAGCTGTATCTTCAGCACATTTTGGCTAAGTCCAGAACGACCCCTTAGCGACAAATTTCCTGGAATTTACAGTTTTTGCAGCGCCAGGTCTCAGTAGTTTCAGGGCAATTATTAATGTCGGCGATATTTTCCTTAGGATCAATGAGAATATCTCTCATCTTCTTTAAGCTCTGGTGAATGTAATCTTTTACCTTTTCTAGTTCCAGTGCTTTAATCGGTGAGGGCAAAGTTTCTTCCTGGGTCAGGTAGACCGGGACTATTTTAACCTTTTCCGCTGATACCTCCCACTTATTAACGGCATAATACTGATAACAGGATAGTTGCCAAATATCCTTTTCGTTTTGCTTCCCGGTTTTCCAATCATAGAGAAAATATTCGCCACCCTCCGAAACTGCAAAGTCCGGAACTGCAAACACCTTTACTCCTTCAAAATCAAAACTATCTAACTGATCAATCCTCAAAAAATTTTCTCGGGGCAACTTTGAAAATATTTCCAATAATCCGGTGTGATAAAAATTATCAATACTCTTACGTACTTTCTCTAATTTTACCTTTAACTGATTACGACCCAGTTCACACCTGTAGTAGTGCTCAAATAGATTGAGATTGTCTTTAACCTTACTCTTCCAGGCCTTGCTGCGTGACTGCTCCCAGGTTTTCATTAATAATTTCTTAACTGCCGCGTTCGCTTCATCATATGGGATATCTCTGCCTTCCGTGAACAGAGTTGTATTGTCTCCGACTTTACTCTCCAAGACCCATTTAATAACTTGATGAACAATATCACCGATCCAGGCATCAATACTACGAATGTTTTTTAAAATGTAGACATGACGCGTTAACTCCTCAGCAGAAGGTTCCCAGCCACCCCAAGATCCATAGTAGTGGTAATAGTAAGCGCGCCGACATTCACAAAAAAGACGACTTCTCGAAAATGACCAAGTCAATTCACTTTTTAACCTTCTCATAGTTTTAATATTATAATTATCGTGGTAAGGTATCTAAGTCGAAAACCAGATTAAAGGCCGGTTTGTGCTTTCTTGCGTCTTTCCTCTACGATTCTATCTAGGCGCTCCTTAATTGCGCTCTTAGTCCCAGGTGTCAGTCCCTGGAATTCCAATCCGATATCATAGAAAACTTCACCTTCAAGATAATTACTCTCCCACTTCTTTATCCAGGCAATTTTTCCTTTACATCTTACTGGCCTTAATTTTACGTAAATTTCTAAATCAACTACAGATGAAAGTTTAAGTTCTCGGCGAATTGTAACCCTAAGGCCGCCTTCGCTAATATTTTCAGTGTACGCGGCGATTGGCGATTCTTGAGGAAAATAGAGATGTATCGTGAACGGAAATTTTATCCTTACGAATCGTCTTCGGTTAATTTTATCCCAACTCATGCTATCCACCTCATTTCCTGTGCCACTTATTTTATCATATTTCTCAACATATACAATTAAATGCGCAATTTCATCAACTTAACTCCTCGGGATGTGGTCGATAAGAACGCGCCATCTTCTTTTGGCTACGTTTTACTTTATCTTTTTGCAGCTTCTCTTTGGACCGCTTAGAGCGCTTACGTTTTTGCCTTCTTATTTTCTCAATTCGCTTCTGCTCCGCAGATAATCGGCCGCAGATACGATTTTCAATTTTATTGACAAGAATTCTTCGGGCCAAAAACCTATTTAAGGCTTGAGAACGCTCACGTTGGCATTTTACTTCGATGCCGCTTGGTCGATGTTTTAAATAGACGCAACTAGCGGTCTTGTTTACTTTTTGCCCCCCTTTTCCCTGCGAACGGATAAACTTCTCATCAAGATCTTTTTCCAAGATGCCAAACTTCCGCATCTTATTTTTCAAGACATCACTCTTTGTCTTACTTACGCTGTTCACCGATTTGTTTTTAGATTCAATAGCGGGCTAAAAAGTATGTAGGCAGTAAAAAGCATCCAAATAACCATGACTGGCGCAATAACTGAAGCAAACAGGATCATGCCAACCATCACAGCATATTTTGGCTTGAGTATTTGTTCGGGTTTAAATGGTGGGTATTTAATTTTTGAAATCATCAGGATTGCTAATATCATCGCAAGGATTAGCAGGATAAAGGAGTTCGAACCGCGATTAATTTTTTGAAATGCCCAAACAGTTGAGGCGATACTACCACCGGCGACGGTAATTGGCAGACCTTGGAAAGAAAATGTTTTCAGATGATTTTTGGGTGAAGCATTAAACCTGGCAAGTCGCCAAACCCCGCAGAGAAGATATACAGTGAGGGGAATTAAGGCGATTTGGGGTATTTGTGGGTTCAATGTAAAAATAAGTACCAAGGGAGCAACACCAAAAGAGACCAAATCGGCCAATGAATCCAAATTATCGCCTAAACTTGAAGTAGTTTTCAATATACGAGCGACTTTCCCATCAACCATATCTAAGAATGCCGCAGCAAGAATTAGAATAGCGGCAAAAACATATTGGTTGTTTATTGCCAAGCTAATTGCGGCGGTTCCGCAGAAAATATTTAGCAAAGTTATAAAATTACAGATCATAATCTGTCCGGGCAAATTGATTTAGTCAAACCATTACGTTTAGTCGATTTTTATTCCCCAGGACTCTTATCAACGGATATTTTTCCCAAATCAATTTCGGATAAATTTTTTATATCGGTTTTAACTTTATCTAAAGAAGCAGCATACTCGTCCTTAAGGTTTCTGATTTCCCCGGTAATAACTCCAATTTTTTCCAAGATTTCTTTTTTCTGGCGCCGGCCCGCGGTTTTTAAATCATCGAATAACATTTCCAGTTTCACCAAACTATTCTGCAACCGCAAGTGTTTCTTCAAGATGATTTGATTCTGAGAATCAATACAAGCCAGTCGTTGCGTATATTCCACATAGAACAAATAGCCCAAACTATAGATTGCAATAATCAAGATAAACATAATCGCCGTCGCTACGACTACGATTCTTGGTTTTTTCATACCTCCCCCCTTTTTTTAAACCTATTGATAATTTAAACCAACACTATTATACTGCGCACTCTGGAATAATACAACCATCGAATTGTTTGAGGTTTAGATAAGTAAAAAAAGGGAGGGGTGTTACACAACCAAAGACTTTAGTTGGTCATTAGCTGTTTTAGGCAACCCTTTAATTAGTCCCTTTTTGAAAGGTGGCGTTTTATTGAAGTGAATTCTTTTGCAAAATTTGCCATATGTTGAATAGCTTGCTGGAGCATTACTTGAATCTGTTGACTATTTTCTTCCTTCAGCGTATTCTTAATCGCCTGAAGTGTTTGCATTGCCTCAGAGTGTAAGGCGTCATATCCAGGAGGGGGTATCAACTTTGATGCTTCCTGTTGTGCGCTATTGATTATATTGGTTACTTCTTCAGTAGTTTTGTCTAATAGCGCTGCCCCCTTAGTTTCATATATCTCAGTTTCGATTTTGTTGACCGCCCTACTAGCAGCAAGTACGATTTTGCCGATTTTATCGACGTAGGACGTAACAGGTTGTACTTCATCTAGCGGTTGAAATTGTTGTATTTCAATCGGCAATTGACTTTGATATGGTTTCGCTACGCTAGAATCTACATCCAGTGAAAGATTTTTAGCTGCATCTTTGGTTTGGGATTGTTGAGCAGGCGCAATATCCTCTAAGTAATATGTTAGGGGTATGCCATAAAAATCTATTTTTATATACTCGTTTGTCTTTTCAATAATCTCGCCTTCTATGGTTTCACCGGACTTAAGCTTGATGGTTTCAGGGAAAGTACCCCCGGAAAAACCTAAGCTTATTAGAATTAGTAACGCTATAATTATCCTTCCCTTCCCCATTTTTCACTATATTACACCAAAAGCTTTGTATTGGCAAGAATTTTAGCTGGACGGTTGTTTACATCTATTGATTAGGGTTTTTTCGACCTTCTTAAGTTTTTAATTATTTTAACCGCTTTTTTTTGGCTTTAACAATTACCAGACGGGACCCTCCTTTTGTCTTTCCAAAATAAGCCAAAACCTTCTCGGCCTCATTAAAGGGAAGGCTGATAAAAGAAAACTTATCAAAAATCTGGATATCCTGTATTTTACCCCCGTCAATATTACAATTATTTTTAATAATGCCTATTAACTTCCTAATTGTTAATCCGTCCCCTCTTCCCTGTCGCACAAAGAGGCGGGTTTTACCTTTTAAGTCAATAACTTGACTTCCGATTTCGCTGTATTTTTTCTCATCTAACTCGTTGCCAAAAGAATCCTGTAAAATCGCAGCCAGTATATCTTCGGGGTTATTTTTGCTAAGTAGCTCTTTAGACATCTGTCGGTACTCACTTTTAAGCTCAGTCTTTACGATATCGCTAAGACGAGATTTAATCCGGAGTCTTTTTACCCGGATTACGTCTTTAACCCGCGGTAATTTTGCTTTACGGATATCGGTCTGAGCTTTTCTTCTGATAAATTGTAATTTCCGATACTCTGCAGGTGTAATAAAGGTTATAGCATTGCCTTCTTTACCGGCTCTTCCGGTACGCCCAATCCTGTGAACATATGATTCTGGATTCTGGGGAAGAGAATAATTAATAACATGGGTAAGGTTCTGCACGTCAATGCCGCGTGAAGCAACATCAGTGGCTACTAAAATATTAATTGTCTGTTTTTTAAATTTACCCAATATTTTTCCTCTTAATGCCTGCGACATATCTCCGTGCAAAGCATCAACATCATAGCCACGCTCAATTAAACGGTTGGCAACGCCATCAACATCTACCTTGGTCCGGCAAAAAATAAGCCCGTAAAACTCTTTTTCTATGTCTATGATCCTACAGAGTGCCTCAAATTTATCGTTGGCTGAAACTTCAAAATAAATCTGATCGGTCCGGCTAACAGTCAGCTGCCCCGGGGATACTTTAAACAGCCTATATTGCCCCATATATTTTTTAGCAATCTGCATTATTTCGCTGGGCATTGTAGCTGAAAATAGCATAGTACGTTTATCTGGGCCGGTCTCAGCCATGATTTTCTGAACGTCTTCAAGAAAACCCATATTTAACATTTCATCGGCCTCATCCAAAACAAGATAGGATATATTTTTAAGTTTTAGAGTACGGCGTTGGAGATGATCAAGTATCCTTCCCGGAGTGCCGACTACAATATCGACTCCTTTTTTTAAGCTTCGCAGCTGCAATGATATTGCCTGACCGCCATATATCGGAACAACACTTAACTTTTTTTCTCCTTTTAGTGAATAGATTTCTTCGGCTACCTGAATCGCTAATTCTCGAGTCGGGGTAAGCACCAGAACCTGTACGGCCCCAGCCTGCTCGCTTATCTGTTCAAGTATCGGAAGGCCAAAAGCAGCAGTTTTTCCGGTTCCAGTCTGGGCTTGGCCAACAATATCACAACTTTCGCTAAGTACAATCGGAATCACTCTTTCCTGAATCGACGTAGGTACCTCGAACCCTTTTTTTCTTAATATCCCCAAAGTCGTTTCAGATAACCCTAAATCTTTAAAAGATTTCATTTTTTAATAACACCTCTTGCTGTATTGTTTTCAGCATTACATAACGGAATCAAATACACGAATCATTGTCATTTAAAAACACCGGTAGAAAACAATGGTTGTTATTACATAACATTGTTTCTTCAGCCAATCTAAATTGAGGATCAAAAAAGCTTCCTAACCCTTCTCCTTTTACATTTTGGCATCTGTCTACATGACCATCTGGTCTTATCATAACATAGTCTCTGCCAGTTCTGCATATCTTTCCTCGAGGTGACTTCTCCCAAGATAAATACTCTACGGTATTCATCTCGTAGGCATCATTTCCTACCAGCTCTTTTATTTTAGCGAACTCTTTACTAGAGTTTAATATCTGTCCATTAAACCCTCTTACAGGCATCGGATGAATGATTATCTCCTGTTCTAATAATTTTTCTTTCATCTTATTATATCTTTCAAGTTCACCCGGGTAGATCAAATAAGATACTCGGTCTAAAATCCTTTTTGAAATAATTATTTTATTTATAAATTCATCAAAATCGGCATTTAATGGATGGAAAGTAGCGTTTATTTTAATCTTCTCAACATTTGCCATATTTAACAATCTAGTTACATTATATGATAGATTAGTACATATGATTAAGTAGTGTTTTTCTGATAATCTTGAAATTAATTCATAGAACTTTGGATATACCGAAGGTTCCCCTCCTGAAAGATATATCATAGAACTCCCGTATATCCTAAATATTCTATTCCAAGCTTCTACCCAACGATCTATATTTAATTCCGGGGTTCCATGATACTGATGATACTCTTCCTTCCAAACTGAACAATAAGAGCATTTATAATTACAATCATAATTCAAATCCCAGCCAAATTCTTTTCTTTTGCTCATCTTTATTTTCTTAACATTTTTGGAAGGATGATGCTGGGGAACATATTAGGAATATTATTCTGGAATCCCCACCGGCATAATGTAAAGGGGTTCTTCTGCTATATTCAAAAGTTCTTTTACGCCTCGATCATCAAAAGCGCCTACCGCACAGGTTCCCAAACCCAAACTTTCGCATTCAAGATAGATATTCTGACCACTATGCCCTGTTTCAATATGTACATAGCGAACTCCTCGTTCCCCATAGCGCCGAGTGGTTCGGCTATACTTTGCAGTTATTATAATATCTACTGGTGCTACGGCTATCATATTTTGCCCGAGGGCACTGGAAGCAAGTTCGCTACGGACATCTCCCGGCGAAATTATTTCTAAAAAATGGCCTTGGGGATGATAACGATATATACCTGCGGGAACACCGCTTACTTCTCCAATAACCACATAGAGCGTCAGCGGAAAGGTGGCGCCAGCTGAGGGAGCTGTACGAAAACCTCTTTTGTCGCTGATGCCTTGCGCAGCCCAAAGGATCTGAGAAAGCTCTTCTTGACTCAACGGCTCCCGGTTAAAATTTCTCTTTGAGCGCCTCTGGGAAATTGCTTCCTCAACACTTATTTTTCCGGTCGTTTTAACCGGTGGAAGTTTTATCATTTCTTTCGCTCCCCAAGCACTGACTATAACTGACAGAACCCCCAGAACTACGAAAAACAATACTTTCTTTTGCATCGCATTCTACCATTCACTTTTTTAATCGAAGTAGAAATAATCTCATGCGTCACAACTGTATACTTATACGCAAGAGCATAAGCTATTATATAATAATCGGCAAGTTGAAGAAATGTATTCACAGCGGCTGGTTCATAATTCTGGCTACTCACCCAATTACTAACCACGCTAAGTTTAGGAAGGATTGCAGCATCGGGTTTAAGAAAAAAATTATCTCCACGTTGCTTTGCCCAAACGGCAAGCTCATCTGCGCCAGCCTCAATCTCATCCCCAACCTTCTCGATACTAAAAACGTATTTACTTTTATTGTTCGTTATTAGCCAGTCCCAAAACGCCGGACAGAAATCAAGGCCGTAATGGAGATTTTTGGCCTGTATAAAAACATTTGCATCAAGTAAATACATTAAGCTACTCCTAACCGATGCCCCAAATCCTTAAAAGTTTTCATCTTCGAAAATCCTAACATACGAAAAGCATCCCTGTATAAAGTTTGCCCTTCAAGCGTACTGCCAACAAGTGCACGGGCAAAACGTTTACCGACACGTGCCCCCTGTGTGAGATAAAAATCGCCTCCACCCTGAGAGGAAAAAGATTTTAATCTATCTATCTCTTCGTAATACGCTTGCCAGAATTTTTCTTTTGTCAAACCACCGGCGTCATGAATACGTCTTAAAATAACTAAAGTGCTAACTTTAAAATATCTAGCAAGACGGTTGACCTCATCATTTAATGGATCTTTTTTTCTGTATTCACTACGCAATAATTGTAAGGGCACTAAAAGTTCAGCAGCAACCATATTGCACCAACGCTCAATGTTATTTTCTGGTATCTGAACAGGTTGTGCATCAGAAACAGCAGATTGTCCGAGCCAAATATGTACCAGCTCATGAGCAAGGGTAAACATCTGAGCCGCTTTAGTATCAGCCCCATTCACAAACACAAGAGGTGCCAGATTATCCGACAAAGCAAATCCCCTAAACTCCTGAGAATCAAGCTTGCGCCGATTGTTGCTGCCAACAACACCACTCACCATTACTAATACACCAATGGTATCTGCTTGTTCTATAAAACGCCTTAAAGCATCTGTCCATGTTGGTATTTTACGACGTTGCTCAATGTCAAAGTTAAGGGCATGGCGAACAGTTTTCGCGATTTTTACGATTTCATCGTCTTGTGTGACGGAACCAACAAAAGGAAGAGATTCGTGACCAGTAGATCGCATAAACTCATGGTACCATTCCTGTCGTTGCTGACAAATATAGACGGTATCAAGCAAATCTGGACTTGGATATCCAACATGTTCATTAGCAACTGTTCTAAAATCAGGAATGGGGACTGTTTCGACAGGTGGATTTTTAAGAAAAAAGAATCCAATAGGCGTATATGTAGCTTTAGCAAAATTCTCAAGCTGTTTAAAGGTGGGGCTAATTTCTCCGCGAATCCAAGAATCAATTTTTGGAAATCTTTTTCGTAGAGCATCTACTTCTTTACCAGCCCTCTCGCAAGCCCACTGGAACATGGCGGATTTCATTGTTACCCTACTCATATAAAATATTATACCTTAGATTAGTAAAATTTATCACTTATTTTTATCTTCATATTTTTTCAACGCAGTCATTTTATCTTTTTCAGAATCTAGAAGAGATAACGAAAGCATAGTTATGCATTTAAGCTATAAATTGCTTTTTCCTCGATTACAATCTACACAAAGAGTTTCTAAATTTTCAAAAACAGTCTCTCCGCCTAAAGAATAGGGGGTTTTATGATCAATTTCAAGCACCAATCCTGGATGCGTTGCTGGGCTTCTACCACATCTAACACATTTAAACCCATCTCTTTTTAATATCTTGAAACGCAACCTCAATGAGGGACAAAAAGCTTTTATTTTCCTATACTGAGCCGCACTCGACCATTGCCAAAATTGCCCGTTCTCAAAAATGGCGGAGGGGAGAGGATTCGAACCCCCGGTGGGTATAACCCCACAACGGTTTTCAAGACCGCCGCGATAAACCAGACTCTGCCACCCCTCCGAATTAAATTACTA
>CAYVYJ010000002.1:0-113421 GCA_964455085.1 uncultured Planctomycetia bacterium | reverse complement strand
GTCAATTCAATTGCCTTTTGCCTTTATCTTACCGTTTTTCGAATTGCTACTGGCCAACGTTAAATAAACCCTTAGTAACAAAATCCATTATAATCGGGCCGGCCACAATCACCATGATAACTGGCAGAATGCAAAAAATAAGCGGAATAAGCATCTTTATCGGGGCCTTTACGGCAATTCTCTCTCCGCGGTTAAATCGCCTCATCCGGGAATCCTCAGAAAGAATCTTAAAAGTCTCTTCTACCGGTGTACCCATTTTATCAGCTTGAGCTAAAGTTCTCACAAAGGAAGTCACATCAGGGATATTGAGCCGCTTAGCCATATCTCTTAAAGCTTCGAGCCGGGGTTTGCCTACATTTATCTCCTTTAAGACAGTTATTAGCTCTTCAATCAAAGGGTTAATTTCGACCTTGTTGATAACCCATCTTACTGCCGACATAAAGTCTAACCCGGCCCCAACGCAAAGGGCTAGCAAATCTACTGTCTCCGGCAATACTCTGGCTATGGCATACTTTCGCTCATTCACCTTGCTTTTTAAAATAATCGAGGGCAAAGAAAAACCGAAAAAAACCGTTACCCCAAGCCATAATGGTGAGTCCTGTCCAAAGATAAAGAAAACAATCAGCAGGGAGAAAATAGCCATTAACTCCTTGACTGACAAGAATTCAGCCGGGCTAATCTTCCACCTAGCTAAAGATATCTTTTCTTTTAAGGAACGTTCTAGGCCTTTTAAGAACTTCAAAATCAATTGGTTAACCGGGAAAAGAATACTTAAAAAATGAGCAAAAAAAGAGCCTTGTTTTTTCTTCAAGTTATCGCCAAAGATAGAAATCGTATCCTTAGGTTTAGGTAATAATCCTAAGAAGAATAAAATAAAACCTGCAGCTAAAGCAGCATAAATGAAATAAATCATATCTTGATCTTTCCGAATACTACAATCAAAATAATCCCGATTATCTGTAAAAAGACAGCTCCAATCAGTAGAAGTTTTCCTAGCTCATTCTGCCACATAACATCAAAATGATGAGGGTTAATCCTAAAAACAACTAAAGCAAATACCGGCCCAAGAAAAGAAATAATTATTGCCTGTAAACGGGCTTGAAGAGTTAAGGTCTGAACCATCTCTTTTAGCTTTGACCTATCCCTTATAGTTTCAATAAGCCGTGAAAATACCTTGGTTAAGTCGCCTCCGGTCTCCCGGGCCACAAGAATGGCTGAAGTAATTAAGGTCATCTCCTCTGAAGGCATTCTTTTATTAAAGCGAGTTAAAGCCTCTTCTAAGCTTGCCCCCACCCTTACCTCTCTAACTAAAAGAGAAACCTCCTGGCCCATCGGCGGATTCACTTCCTCAGCCAAAGACTCAAAAGATTGGATTAAAGTTAAACCCCCTTTGAGACAGCTGGACATTATCATTAAACTGTCGCCGAGTTGAGCGTTAAATTTAGCCGCTCTTCTGATAGCCAGTATCTTTACTAAGCAAAAAGGACAAGATATACCGACAACCATACTGATAAAGCCAACCCAGAGCATTTGGGTCAATAAAAATCCTAATATTCCCAAAACTAAAGGAACAACCACATAGAGAGTAACTAAGATTTCTTTCCTTAAGAAAATGAACATCTCCTCAAGCTGAGCACTGTCTTTCTCGGCTTTCTTCTTCTGAGCCTGATCCCATCTCTTGAGGAAAAATCCTATTCCATAATAGGCAAGAATAGCAAAAGCAGCTATGAGTAGAATGTAACCCAATATTAGAGAATTCATTAGCTATTAAAACACTGATTAATATTCGACTGTTCCGCCAAAAGGTTGGTATTGCTCCTCCTGGCCCAAAACATCAGCAGCTTTTTTGTAGCTGCCCTGGACCCTGCGTTTAATATAGACCGACATGGCAATTAAAGCTCCTGCTACTACAGCAAGTAAAAGAGCATACCCCAGAATAGCTTGAGACTTATTTTGCATCATGATAAACTACTGTAATTATAGTATCGCCTAAGCCTAAAGAAGTCAAGTCTGTCTCACCAAACCCCTCCATTTGTGTAAGAAGTATCTGGCAGGTTTTGCTTCCCTGCTTAAACTCTAAACTCGCTCCCTGCATAGTTATATCGGCCATAGCCTCTTTAGCCTGCTGGGGTATCTTGGGGCAAGTAGGACAATTATCTTCGACTTTTGATAAATCATACTGATCGGCCCCGATAGATTTCTCCTCATTGAGACTCCAACCTTGCTGGGGCATCTTCTGAAGATAAAACCCTTTAATTGCTTCTATGCCTCCACTAGCCATATATCCGGCTTGAAGGCCGGATGAGGTCTTACGATAATTTATCTGGCTGCTGCCCGGATAGCTAGGAACAAATCTCAAAGGGGTCGTTTTCTTAACCTCACCTAGAGGCTGCTCTTCTTCTTTAAAACCTTCAACCTTAGGAAATTCGCCTAAGCTGATGCTGTAGAAAATAAGCTCACCAGCCTTAAAAGGAGAGAAGTTTAAAACTAGCATCTCGTCTCCTTTAGTAAAGTTATAGACTCGCCCTTCTAAAAATTTTGGATCCTGGATCATTGGCAAATCCATCTTGGCCCAACCCTTTTTGTTCAAGCTTTGCTGATAAAACTGCAAGATTTCGCTTTGAGTTAACAAAGAACTATATTGATAAACTGCAAACTGACTCCCTGATATCTCTTGTTTAGCCTTGCTGGCTAAATTAGTCTTAGCCGGCACAGATAGACCAAAGATTTGCGAGAATCCTGAAAAACTAATTAAGATAAAACAAACTAAGACAATTGTTGTCTTTTTGCAATTCATCTCTTCCTCCTTTAGCTAATAAAATAAACCTTAATAAACTAAAATAACCAAATTACTTTATCCTTTTAATAGTCTTTTTCCTTGTCCCCTCTCGGGTTCTTAAATTATTGCCATTGGCACTGGACATCGGTTATTGACCCAGCTGACACCCCCAAAAGGTGGCTGGTTAAGAAATCAGTTAAAGTAATTGAAGCATCGTAATAAGGAATGGGTTGATAAATTTGTCCATGGCCGGCAAAATTAGCCCGGGCCGAAGAGGTAGTCGCAGGGTAGTCTGTGTTCCAGACACCTAGGTCTGCTCCTTGATGACGCTGGGTCTGGTAAACCTCAACTTCATAATCATGGGGTACTGCATCAATCCAACAAATAAGATAAGGCCAGGCATCATTATCGCTGGTGCTGCTAAAATTTCCGTTAGGTGCTAAGCCGGCATGAGCAAAAATACTGGCAGTTAAAGCTATTATCTCAGGAAGAATGGCTTTCGTTGCTGGAGCAATTGCCGAACAAGATTCACCACAAGCGTCAGCCAGAGCAGCAGTTAAGCTTCCTAAGGCAACCTCGGCAGAAGCCCAGGCTGCACCCAAAGCAGCAGTTTCTGCTAGATGAGGAAGTACTGTGTGGGTTAGGGCATACTCATTTACCGGGTCAATTTCGGTCTTAACCGCCACATCATGAGTCCGCTGCTGGCCGTCAAGCCAGCTGCAATTTAGAATCTTAGTATTATAGTCATCGACGTTGGGGGAATACTCTAGTAAATCCAGATTGTCCATCAAGGCCAGCTGATATTTAGCCTTCTGGCTATCACAATTAGTGATTAAACAATTTAGCTCTTCCCGAGAACATTGTTCCCGACAATCACTATAATTCTTCAAACACTCATTATCATAATCGCCATCACTATCAAGGCAAGCGCTCCTGACTCCGCACCTCCCTTTACAATCCCTTTCACAAGCCTGCTCACAAGCATCACAATCAGCGCTATTGTCTGCTATGTTTTCTGGCCTGCAGCCTTTGAGTTTGGAAGCTATCCCGCTATTATTAAAGGCAAAGCTATAACCGGAATTAAGTGCCCCCCGATAATAGTCATCAACATTTTCCCGGATTTTCTTATAAAAGAAAAATTGAGTCGCATAGAAGCCAGTAACCTGAACAATTAAAGATTGCATGGTCTGCTTAAAAAGCTTTACGGAGCCGATAGCTACTTTTAAAGCGGCTATAGCTAGGGCGCAAGCAACTAGGTGGGCGGCGCAAGCTGCTGCCACCACCGGTGGAACCACACATGACCGGCAACAAGATTGCTCCATACAAGCTGTATAAAGAATAGCTATAGCCGTAGCAGTCTCGGCTATTGCTGAAGCCATAGTGGCATAACCAATAATAAAGGAGACTGTAGCCAGGCCAAAAAAGTACTGGTAGTTGACTATCATCTGGGTGTTGGCTACGGCAATGTAATTAAAGGCTGAAGCCATAGATGAGGCAGCTGCCAACACTCCGGCATCAGCAGCATTAGCCGAGTAGGTCTTAGTCTTGGCAACCTTTCCCACATTTACGGTAACTAAAGCAGCAATAATCACCGCGATGATAAAAACAATAAAAAAAGGGACCAATTGTCCCTTATGGTAAGCTAACTTTTTTTGATTAAAATAAATAAACATAACATTAGCTAAAAAGTTCAACCGAGAAGCGTAAAATTAAAAATTAAATACCAAAAATTAAAAACACAAACCAAATAGGTAAAAATAAAAATATTTTTGTATTTTTAATATGTATATTTAATTTTTTATTTTTAGTTTTTAATTTCTCTTTTCACCCTCTTATTCCTGCACCCCAAACACATCTTCTTCGGTTAATATATCCGGAGTATATACCGGCCAATATAAATCTTTCGGGACAGTGGCAGCCCCTGCTTGTGCTTGTAAATCAGCGATTAAAGCATTTAAGCTGTTTATCTGCCCTTGTAGACCGGCTGCTGGTGTTGTGTCATCTTGAAGAGCAGCTATGGCTGCATCGACCTGATCAATTACTCCCTGTAAACGGTTAATCTCCGGCATAAGGACATTATTAATCCTATTGTCTATCTCGGTGATCCGGGTTTGAATTTCAGCTAAGCGGATTGGAATCCACTCCATTCGATCAAAGCAGTCACAATCATGACGAAAACAGGTCCTCTGCAGCTGGGCCAGCTCAGTTTGCAAAGCTGTCTCCTCCGCTACTAAAGTTGCCCGTTCGGTCTCAAGAGTTACCTTATCAGCTAGATAACCATCAAGTTCAGCCTGAACCGGCACCTTAGAGGCTTCTAAATCGGCTGCAGAATTTCCCATGTCAGGTCCCATCGAATTAAGCATTGCCTGCAAAGTATCCCGCTGAGCTATCAGGCTATTTAATTGGTTGGGATCTGCGGATTGACCGGTATTCTGGGTTACGGTTCCGGCGGCAGTCCGGGTCTGATTATAGGCTGGCTGGCGCTTGGCTATTTGGCTATCACCCCACATCCAGATACCCATTATACCAAAAAATAAGAACAATCCGATAATAAAAACTAAAACTACCTCTAAAATTGCTTGTGACTTTCTCATTATTGACTTGTATCCCACCTTCTTTGTCTGTTAATTATTCTGCTCTGGCTAATCTCCTTTACCGTGTTATCCGCAGAATCCCTTAAGGTATAAATTAAATCCTCATCGATATCCACACCCTGAACAGTACTAATAAGAGTACTGGTCTCTCTGCGATTAAAACTTCTATCAAGGTCGGTGTTGTAGGTAAAAACAATATCTTTTGCTTCATCATCCTCACTTAAGCTTGTCTCTTCGGCATTAATATTATAATAAAATCTTCGCTCAGCCTGTTTCCCAACATAAGGAACTGCCCAGTGAATATAATTAGAAGCACTGATGTTTGTTCTCCTGCCGGCTAAAGGAGTATTGATGTCAATATGCCTGAGATCCTCGAGAGTAGTATAGTTAACTATAGCGTTCTCATCATGAGCTTTCTTTAAAGCCTGACGAAAATTACCCATTAAGGCATATTGTTCATCATTTAAACGCTGGATATAGCCGACGAGTAAAGAAAATGCGATTAAGATCAGGGAACCTAAGATTCCTATCTCCAGCACTGCTTGAGCTTTCCGACAATAAATAGTCTTTATCATTATTGACTTTCCTCATGGCTTATAATGGTATCCGCTGGTCTGCCTGGGTCCGGAACACCTTGTCCGTAATTTATCTGATCTAAACTTTCCACCTCATGGGTTAAGTCTACGGTAGAGAATTCCGTGATATTAAGGCCGCTAATTCCTCCTTGGCCTTCACTTCTCTGGGTATTCTTGTTAGAGGAGACTGTCTTGTCAGATTTCTCAGTTTCCGGATCATTTAAAGAAGCTAACTGCTTATCACTGATAACAGCATCGGTTAAGTCTTTTACTCGAGCCTGGATAGTTCTGCGCAAATAAGTATTCATTGTGGCTAAAGCTAAGACCACAAGAATAATCAAAATTACATACTCTGGTAAAGCCATTGCCCTTTTAAGCTTTAGCATAACGCCCCCACCTTTACCTTTCTTCTGCTGCTTTACAGGTTTTATGCTTGTTACTTATTGACCCCAGTATTCGTTAGCTTGAACATCCACGGATTCACTGGTTTGCCTATTCTGAGTTGTTTGACTACTAGAAGTAGTCACTCCGCTTGATAAAGTCTCACTGCTGGTAGTAGTAACATTAATATCAGTCTGACCTGTAGTATTTCCCGGTGAGTATTGCTCTCCCAGTTCATCAGACGCGGATTTAAGCTTTCCCTGTAAACCCCTCTTAATATAAACCTGCATCGCAATTAAACCGCCGGCAACTACCGCAGCTATCAGAGCATACTCTAAGGTACTCTGGGCTCTCCTCTTAATCAACATCTTGATACCTCCTCTAACTTAAAACTCACCTCTTATTATTCCTCTACAGTTGAAACATGAGTCTGCTCGGTTGCAGTTGATGTCACCGCGATATCTTGTGTGCTGTCTCTATCCACTGCTCCGCCATCTAGAGTATCGCTGCTGCTAGTGCTAGTAGTCGTACGACCGATAGCTGAGGTCCTCTGCTCACTATAATAAGGTTCATATTGCTTAGTTGTGCCTATAGTTGTACCATCACCGGTAACATCACCACTGACACTACTTAAAGCAACTCCGGCATCATGCATCTTAGCCTGTAGAGATCTTTTGACATAAACCTGCATGGCTAAGGCTGCTCCCACAATTACCGATATCAATATGGCATATTCTGCGGTAGACTGTGCCTTTCTTAGATTAATTAACATCACTTCACCTCCTGACTTTTTCGCCTCTGTTTTACCGATTCCTTCCTCTTTACTGGCCTATATTGGTATTAAACTTTGAAGTCATTGTATTCATGGTGTCAGTGGCATCAGTAAAACTCTGTTCTACTGCCGGCCTAACAAGAGTCCTGGCAGCAAGTATTATCCCAGCAACAATCGCTGCTAGAATAAGGGTGTACTCCAAAATACTCTGTGCCTTTGTTGGTCTCATTCTACTCCACCTCCTAAAATTACCTGATACTTTCATTTAGCTCTGCCCTCACCTGGGCTAAACGAGCATTCATTGCCCTGTGAATATATATTTTCATAGCCATTAAAGCCCCGGAAATTACTGCGATTAAGGCTGCGTACTCAAGAAAACTCTGGGCTTTAGTTTTTTTTAACATCTTATCCTCACTGCAATATTACATTTACACAACTGTTGTAGTGACTAGAAAAATTTTGCTTTAGCTTAGAAAGAAATCCCGTGCTAATAAGAGCTGCAATCACTATGGCAAATATAACTATGTATTCAAAAACTATCTGAGCTTGTTTAAATTTTTTATCTTGGCTTGGCATCCTCTACTCCCTAAATAAAGAAACCCCACCTTTATCCCAATCTCGGGGAGACTTTCGGCGGCCCGACTACTCCTTTAAAAAATTGTCTTTAAGAATTCCGGGCTTTTCGCTCCACGCTTTTAGTGGATTGCCCTTTTCATTGCCCCCCCTGATTACCATATAACTATAACATAAATACTAGAAATATTGCAAGAAAAGAATCGGGAAAACCTGTGCTTTTTGAAAACGCTTTAAATTTTAAATCAGGAAAACCCGGCGCTGATCCAGGTAAAAACGCCCTCTATTAAAGGCTTTTTTAGCCTGCTTAGGCATTTTGCTAAGGCTAAGCCAAAGATAATCCTGGCCCCAGGCTAAACTTCCGGCTTTATTTTTAGGCTCCCAACCCCAGATTATCTCTTTAAAAACAGCCGATAAGATTTGGCCCACTCGCGAGAAATCAAGCATTTCCTTAAAATATAGCTTCTGGGGCAGCATTTTAGTCAAATAACCCTTATTTTTAGGAGCAGTAACCAGAAACTCCTCAATAGTCCTCATATCCTCAATAAACCGCTTTTGGGCATTGGGCCATAGATATAGATACTTTTTTAAAAAAGAAGCTACTTTTAGCTTGTTCTGGCTAATGTTGCCGGTAAGCAAACCCCAGGTAGGCAGAGCAGTTGCCGATGGTTTTATGAGGACATTATTCAATATAAGTTGCTGCTTCCCTTGATGTTGTGCAACCTTTGTTAAAGATGAAGCACACAAAAACTCACCCACGCCACCCCAAAAAAAGCTTTTAAACCTTTTGGGCCTAGCTACAAAACTCATGCCTTTTGAAATAGCTTCCGGATAGTAACCAATGAAAAAGGAGACCTTAGATAGATTTATTCTCTTCTGCTCTATAACTCTGCCCCGCGAATCTAAAAATTCAATCTTTTTTATCCCTTTATCGATAGCTTTGAGAAAATCAAAGGTTAAGGGTGAAAGGTAACCAAAGCTTTTAGTATAGCCGACAATAATGGTCTTACTATCAATCATGCCTTGAATAAGTTTAGTGGCTGATCTTAAGGGTAAGAAGAATTCTCTTATCCGGCAAGGCCCATTCCAAAAAGTAGACATCTTAGCATCAAAGTAGCTGCAATAGCCATTATTAAAGTAAAATTTTAGGCTTGAAACCAGGATTAAGCTGTCTCTTAAAGGCCCCAGGTCTATCTGGGGTTTATGTTGGGAGAGCTGGTGCTGAAAGTAACTTAACTTACGGGCTGGCAGGGCTTTTAGCCCGGCTAATCTTAAAAAACCTTCTCTTTGGGCGCTTTTTTTCGGTTTTTCATTAATCAAGGCTGAAAAACTGGTCAGAATAATTAATTGCTTCAATAAATCCTTGGTTAATTTAGGGAAATAACTTTTAAGCTCCTGACTTAAATAATCGAATATACCGATTTGATAATCCAGACAGCGAAGCAGGAATAATCCGCAATGCTCAAGAGTCCGGCCCTTATAAATAAGTAGGGATCTCTTACGGCCTTTTTTCTCCTTTAGACCAGAGCCAGTAAGAATTTTATTAACTGCGCTTTTAGAAATAGTAATTTTATGTTTCTGCCTCAGTAGCTGCGATAAAGGCCTAACCCCCAAATGCGGAGCATGTCTTTTCTCTCTAAGTACTATTCTTCTTAGCGTAGAAGTTACTATTCCCTTTGGCATATATTTTATTATATCAGAATCTCCATCGCTGCGAAAGCTCCTGTTTAACCTGTACCCTCGGTTGAGGCTTAGCCTCAACCGGCCTTACGAAACCCTATCTGCCGTTTCGGTTCATCTGGAACAGATATGAGCTGTTGAATCGCCTCAAAAATAGCACGGATTTCTGCATCATGCTTCTTTATTTTCCCTTCAAGCTGACTTAATTTATAAGCAAGCTCTTTATGGGTAGAAAAAATATGCCGTAATTTTACAAATATACGCATAATAGCAATATTCATTTGTATAGCGCATTTGCTTCTTAAAATGCTAGAAAGCATTGCTACACCTTGTTCAGTAAAAGCATACGGATTAGCCCGACGGATGCCACCCCAATTTGAAGTCACAATTTGTGACTTCAAGTTCCTAAATTCAAGTTCGTTAAGCTGAAACATGAAATCTTCGGGAAATCTATCAATATTTCGCTTTACAGCTTGAACTAATACTTTTGCCTCAATCCCATAAAGCTCAGCTAGATGCGTGCTAAGCATAACTCTATGCTGTCTAATCAAAAAAATATTTTTTTCTATTGCCCCTGAAAAAATTGGTTTTTTCATTTTCCAAAACTCCTTTTCTTTTTACTACCGGTCACAAACTGCTACCGGTTAAGATCTGATCTCAACCGGCTAGAAAGTGATATTCTGGTAGTGGTTAATGCGGCTAACTCGATAATTATTATCTAAAACAATACAAATTGCATCTATTCGATACTCTTTCTTCCATCTTTTCTTAACTACGTAAGCCTTAGCATTAGCCATAAGCTTAATTTTTTTGTTGCGGTTGAGCGACTCCTCAGGTATGCCAAACCTCTCACTCTTCTTTGTCCTCACCTCAATAAATACTAATATACCTTTGTATAAGGCAATTAAATCAATTTCAGCCCGCCTTGTTCGGTAATTTTGTTCAATTATGGCGTACCTATTAGACTGTAAGTATTTCTTGGCTATTTCTTCTCCTAACCGGCCGGTTTTAAGGTTCTTTGTCTTAATCGAAAAACTTTTCTGAATGATTTTTGGATTGTCTTTTTTAAAAATATTCATAAACCTTCTGCCGGAATTTTTGGCCTGTATTGTAAAGCTTCTGCCATATGGGCGACACTTATTTCTGGTAAACTTTCTAAATCTGCTATAGTCCTTGCCACTTTTATCATTTTAAAATAAGAGCGTGCCGAAAGCTGAAAAGCAACACCAGCTCGGCGCAGTAATTGTTTTATCTCTTTTGAAAGCTGGCAATATTTTTTTATCTGTGCGTTTTTCATCTCTGCATTAGTATAGATGTTTTCTTCTTGGAAACGAGTCTGTTGAATTTTTCTGGCTGAAACCACACGTTTTTGTATTTGTTCAGAGGTTTCTAAACCTGACTTTACTTGCTCATCGTCGGAAAGCTGCTTAACATTAACTGCCGGAACATCAACATGAAGGTCAATACGGTCTAACATAGGACCGGAAACTCGTTTCCTGTATTTTTCTATTTCCCTTTGGGTGCAGGCGCAAGGCTTTTTAGGATGATGCAGGTAACCACAGGGACAAGGATTGGCTGAGGCTATCAGCATAAATTTACAGGGATACCTTACTCTTTCTCTGCTGCGGGAAATGGAAACCTGGCCATCTTCTATAGGTTGTCTTAATGCTTCTAAAACACTACGCGGAAATTCATTGAACTCATCCAAAAATAATATTCCACGATGGGCCAAACTTATTTCTCCAGGCTGAGGCCTTGTGCCTCCGCCAATAAGGCCAACTTGGGAAATAGTATGGTGAGGTGATCTAAAAGGGCGTGTTTTAATAATTGAACCTTGTGGTGGGATACGGCCGGCAGCCGAATATATTTTTGTAACCTCCAGCTGCTCTCCACCGATTAACACCGGCAAAATGCCTTGAACTGCCCGTGCCAACATGGTTTTACCTGAACCAGGGCTACCGGACATAAAAAGATTATGCCCTCCGGCAGCTGAAATCTCCATTGCTCTTTTAGCCTGCTCCTGGCCTAAAATCTCTACCATATCAAATTCAGCCCTGACAACACTCCCTTCCTCATCCACCTCCTTAAATTCAACCGGCTGGATTCCGATTTCATCTAATAAATAAGCTAATAAATGATTTAGGTTTTCAATAGGATAAACGTCTATTCCCTTGACAACAGCTGCTTCGTTTGCGCATGATTTTGGCACAAATATATTTTTAATTCCCTTCTCTTTAGCAAACAATGCTAATAGCAATGCCCCTTTTGTATGGCGCAATGTTCCGTCCAGAGAAAGCTCACCAAAGAAAAGGCTCCCTTTGGGAATTTTGAATTGAATGATTGATGCTAAGATGCCTACCGCTATAGGCAAATCATAGAAAGAACCTTCCTTAGGAACATCACCCGGTGCTAAATTAACAACAATTCTTCTTGAAGGAAATTCAATATTTGAATTTATAACTGCAGTTCTAACTCTCTGTTTGCTTTCATCCACTGCTTTACTAGGTAAACCAACGATTTCAAAAGCCGGCAAACCTCTATTGGCAACATTTATCTCTACATCTATACCAATAGCCGCAAGGCCTGAATTTGACGCTGATAAAACCTTAACTAACATACCGCACCCCCCATCAAACCGGTTGAGGCTTAGCCTCAACCGGTCTTTAATCACATTGGCCAGTATTTATATAATACTTCCCTCCCTCTTCCAATAATAAACCCCTTAGTTGCATAAGAGAAAGTATGGTACCAATCTCAGCAACTGATTTTTTTATAAATCGAGATAGGTCGTCTACTTTCATGGGCTCACGTTGTAATTCTTCTAATACGGCTTGCTCAAAACTATTTAAACTTGACAACTTTGATGAAACTTTTGGAAATCCGAATCGAATTGTATCATAGCTTGCCAATAGATCTTCCGAGCTAGTTACAATATCAGCACCTCCCTTAATAAGTTGTACGATACCCTGTGAATTTAAGCTGGTAAGAGGCCCGGGGACAACGATAAGTCTTCTTTTATAACTTTTAGCAAGACCTGCTGTAATCAAAGAGCCACTTTTTTTACCGGCTTCAACAACCATAGTTGCCTGGGATAAACCGGCGACAATTCTGTTTCGTTTAGGATAAGTCCATATAGCCGGAGGAAAACTCCCTTCAAACTCCGATATGACTAACCCGTTATTCTCTAATATTTCATTATATAAACTCTCTTGATGTTGAGGGTGAATCATCTCAATTCCGCAGGGCATAACTGCGATTGTTCTGCCTCCGGCATCTACTGCTGCTTTATGGGCTGTTGCATCAATACCGTACATAAATCCGGAAGCAATTGTTACTCCCGCACCTGATACTTCTGATACTAATTTAGTGGTGATTTGCTTACCATAAGCTGTCATCCTCCTTGAACCCACAACTGCCAAGCAATTCTCAAAAATAGAAGCATCCCAATTTCCCTTGTAATAAATTTTTTCCGGAGGAGAAGGAATTTCCTTAAGCAATTCAGGATATTTTGAATTTTCAATCGTAACCACACCACGTTTCATTTTGCTAACTTTTGATCGGTTGAGGCTTAGCCTCAACCGCACTCTTATTAATCAATGGCCAACATACTTAATTTTTCTCTCAGATTTATAGAACATATACAGTCTTTTGCAAATTCTTTATATTTTTGGGGAAATGGAAACATTTCTCCTAATATATCTTTATCTATAATCAGTGAATTTCTTTCCCCAGCATAATCTCCTAAACTACAATAGGGATATTTAACAGCCCACTTGTAGGCATCATCAAAATTTTTTATAGCTGCTTCAAAACCTTTAGGATAAAGTTCGAAAGAATTTTTTACCTGGATATACACGCTCAAATACTTTAAATATTCATCGTTGTTTACTACTCTTGCTTTATAAGGACCTTGGAGAAACCTGCCAGATTCTTGATATTTAGCGTTAAAATAGGTGGCCATACCAGTGCCAAACTTTTGCATAAACAACGCAAGGCCACCTTCAATAATCTGCTTAAGAAGAAAATGAAAATGATTTTCCATCAAAGAAAAAGCAATTATTTTTACAAGTGGCCTTTGAGGAGGCCAATCTTTGAGCCAAATTAATTTTTTACCAAATGCCAAGCCTATTTTCCTCCTTAGGCTTCTAAAAGGATTTGCAATCGATATTGAGGTATTAAAATAATATAACATCTGTAAAAAACGCCATCTATCACAATCCTCACGAATTATTGCCTGCTTTCTGTTTCCTCTGTTATATACATGTACATAACTGCCTATCGTAAAAACTTCTCTTCTCATTTCAGTTAATTTAATGTGCGGTTGAGGCTAAGCCTCAACCGGGGGTGTTAAAAATATTGGGGGTGTCCTTTATGGATAACCCCCAATAAAAATTTAGAATTTAACCGCTGTTTTCCAGGTAAGTAGAAATAACTGCTTCATTGAGTGCTTCCCGGGTCTGAGCTGTTATAGGGAAAGCGCTGTTGTACCACTTCCCATCTTTACCAGGCTCCTGTGGCGCACCAACAAATAAGCCATTTTTACCTTCAATTATACGAAACCCTTTGATTACAAATTCATCGGCTATTGCCACATCGCATATAGCCTTTGTTGCCCGATTGCCGTCAAATTCGTGAATCCTGGTAACTTTGAAATCTAAAGCCATCATCCACCTCCTTTTTGCTAAACACCTACCCATGCGCACTACCTCACCTAAATTACAGATACTGCTTTATGCCCTCTTTACTTAATAGACGTAATCGACACAAAAATTCTTTCAAAAATTTTTATTTTTTTAAATATAAGGGGTTGGCTTAACCAAAGAATCGGTTGAGGCTAAGCCTCAACCGGGTGGAGAGCTAAAGGTGGGGGGATTTAAACCGATCTTTTAGACGCTTGGAGATTTCGTCATCCTCACCGTGAGAGTGACGACGCCAGGAATCAAGTACCATAATAAGGGTCCGGCCGTTCTCACTTTCAAATGCCCAGCGCATACCCAGAACAAGAGAGGCTACCAGACATTGCATAAAATATCTGGGCAGTAGAAACGAGATGACGAAAAATATAATTGCCCCGGTAAGAAATAGATTCTTTTTCATTCGGCTCCCCCCTCCCTTACGGATAAGATTTTTATCGTTCTTAAGCAGTGCTTTTGCTTTATTTATAAGCCCCGAGGGAACTTTCCCTCCTATATTACCAATATTTAATTTCTTAGCTTCAAAGGCTAAATTAAGCTGACTAAGGCAGAAATTACATCGAGAGAGATGTTCCTCAACGCCTTTTCGTTCCTGACTACCTAGTTTATGCTCAAGATAATCTAGCAAGATTTCTTCATTAAGACACTGAGGAGTTTTCTCAATATTGCTTAAATCTTTTTTAAGGTAGTTTTTAAGATAATCTTCTATTTTTCGCATTTTCCTCTCCTCTTTAATAGACGAAATATCTCTTCTTTTTCTTTCATAAATCTTTTAAACCTACTCTCTCTAGCCCTTTCTTAACCTTTTCTTTAGTCCGGGCAATTATGGTTGATACGGTATTTACCGGCATGGCAGTAATTTCAGCAATTTCTTTATGGGTCCTGCCTTCAATGAGATTAAGGGAAATAACAATCTTTTCCTTAGCAGGCAAAGTATCTATAATATTACCTAACACATTTAATAAATCCCTTTTGTATAATTCCTCTTCAAATTTATCATCTTTTAAGACCGGCATCTCTATAACAAGCTTCTTGTCCTCCTTTATTTTGCACCGCATAAAATCAACTGTTTTATTAGAAGCTATTACCGCCAGCCAGCTGGCAACTGTTTTTATATCTTTTAATTGAAGGAGTTTACCTCCTTGCAAAATTAACAAAAACACTTCCTGAAAAATGCAATCAATATCATCTTGGTTAAAACTAAAACCGCTGCCGCCAAAACGCTTTCTTATTGCCCAATAAATCAGTCTTGAATACTTTTGGACAAATATATCCCAAGATTTTTTATCCTTTTTTAGACAACCTTCTATTATTTTGTGGACTTTCATAGCTAGAACTTAATTTTATCATATCATTAGCTTTTTAAATTCCCAAGGCCTTAGATATTTAGAATTGTAGGCGGTTTAGGTGAATCTCCGCCAGAGGCGGACAGGCTAAGCAGTTTTACTTATCGGAGAATATCTGTTCATCCAGAAGGCCTTGCCTTTGGAAATCTGAAAAGAATTGAGGATACATTCTCATGACTGTTGAGAATTTGCCTTTAATTTTACCGTCAGCGGTTTTACCGGTTCTTTTAAAAACAAATATATCTTGTATAACGACTTCGCCACGCTCAATGCCTCTTATCTCGCTAATATGGGTGACTCTGCGGCTTCCGTCAGGAAATCTATCATGCTGAACCACTACTTGGATAGTATTGCTTATCAACTTTCTTATTTCCTCTAACGATAGTTTTATGCCTGAAGAAAGAACCATCGTCTCTAAGCGTCCGGTTACTTCTTGAGGAGAATTTCCGTGGATAACAGCTAAAGTTCCACGGTGGCCAGTAGACATAGCTTGAATCATATCCAAGGCTTCAGGTCCCCTTACCTCGCCAACAATTATTCTATCCGGCCTCATACGAAGAGCATTCTTTATTAAGTCTTCTAAGGTGACTTCTCCCTTGCCATCTTTATCAGGCCCTCTTGTTTCCATGGGAACAAGGTTATCCTGGTGAAGCTGCAATTCAGCCGTATCTTCAATGGTTACTATTCTTTCTTGCTCAGGGATATGATAAGAAAGCATCTCCATAGTGGTTGTCTTACCAGCTCCGGTTGGACCGGAAAAAAGAATATTTACTCTTCCTTTAATACAAGCAATTAAAAATTGAGTCATTTTAGGAGTTAAGGTATCTAACTTTATTAAATCTTCTAACTCTTTTAGTTCTTGGCTAAATTTTCTAATAGTAATTGCTGTGCCGCAACGGGCTAAAGGAGATGTAATTAAATTAATACGCGACCCATCCGAAAGGCAAATATCACCATAAGGACTATAATAAGAAATTGGTTTTCCTTGCTTGTTGTAAAACTCTTCTATTACATCTTCTATATCTTTATCGGAAAACCTAACATCTAATTTATGCTTAATACCAGCTTTTTCAATAAAGGTACCTTGGGAACCATTTATCATTATTTCGGTGACAGCTTTGTCGCCTAATAACTTATTTAATTTATCAACACCACTTGCCATAATTTACTCCTTTGGTACAAATATCTCTCTGGGTAAATCTATACCCCTGGCCCGTATTTCCTCATAAAAAGAAGGGATATAGCCTAAAGAAACAAATTCTCCTATGACTCCCCCCTCATCATCTACTCCGGTTTGATGGAAGCTAAAAATATCTTTAAGATTTATATGCATATCATCAAGCATGCCAACAACTTCTGTAACCTGGATAACCTTACGTGAACCATCGGAGAGACGGGCAATATGCACTATTAAATCCAGAGCTGATGAAATCATCTCTCTGATAGAACGAATCGGAAGCTCTACCCCGCTCATTAAAATCATACTATCTAATCTTATTAAAACATCCTGGGTGGAATTAGCATGAATTGTAGACATGCTTCCATCATGGCCGGTATTCATTGCCTGAAGCATATCTAAAGCTTCCCGGCCCCGGGATTCACCAACAACTATTCTATCCGGCCGCATCCGTAAGGTATTTCGGAATAAATCTTCTATGCCGATTTCTCCTTTTCCTTCTATATTCGGCGGACGGGATTCAAGCCTTATCCAATGAGCCTGGTCTAGCTTCAATTCTGCCGAATCTTCAATAGTAACTATCCGTTCATTGTCGGGAATAAATGAAGAAATAATATTAAGCAAAGTTGTCTTTCCTGAGCCGGTACCGCCGGAAACTAATATGTTTTTCCGGGATTTTACCGCCGCATCTAAAAATCTGGCCATATCCGGAGTTAAACTATTAAACCTTCTTATTAAATCATCTATGGTAAACCGCTCGCGGGAAAATTTTCTAATGGTTAAAGTAGGCCCGGTTAGAGCAAGCGGTGGGATTACAGCATTCACCCGAGAACCATCGGGAAGACGGGCATCAACGTAAGGAACAGACTCGTCAATTCTGCGGCCTAAAGGAGCGAGAATTCTCTCGATTACTACCCTTACCTGATCATTAGCAGTAAACTTCTTGCTGGTTAACTCTAACTTCCCCCTTTTTTCTATATAGACCTGATCCTTATTATTAACCATAATTTCAGTAACTGAAGAATCACCTAATAAGTCCTCTAAGGGGCCGAATCCCAAAGCTTCATCTAAAATCTCCTTGATTACCTTCTTTCTAATCTCCAAAGAAGAAATGAATCCTCCGGCTTCCCTGCTGATAATATTGGAAATTATCCTCTCGGCTTTCTTCCTTAACTCTTCAGCTTTAGCAGCGTGGGCCATAAAAGTATCTACCGATAAATTCTTTAAGTCTAACTCAGTGATAAGTCTCTGGTGAACTCTACGCTTAAATTTTATTATCTGATCCTCTTCTTCCTGCAGAGTAGTCTTCTTAGCCTTTCCTGAAACATAACTCTTCTGCCAAAGAGCCCCATTACGGCCTCCAATCCCTTCTTTAGCCACTCTGACATCAGCAAGGCTCTTATGCTCTATGTATAAGCCTTTTTTGCTGATAAGAAGATCAGCTAATTTATTAAGTGCTAGGGCAACTTTAGAATTGGGGCTATCAATGGCTACCGGTATTCCCCTATTAACAGCTAAACCGATAGTCCTGCCTTCAGAAGGCATCAGGGCAATAACCTCTGAGGGTAGAAGCATTTTTATCTCTTGCCAGCTTATCGAACCTTTACTTTCGGCCCGATTAAGAATTATCTTGATCATCTTAAGCGGAAAACCTAAACTCTGCAAGGTATCAAGAAGCCATTCGGTTTGATAAACCGATAGGATATCAGGGGTAAGAATTAAAAAAATAAGATTGGAAGAATCAAGGGCAGCAATCAGGTTATCGCTCAAATTGCTGCCGGCATCTATAAAAACGTAGTCAAATGCTTTGCTAACAATTGAAATAAAATCCTTTATCCCCTGATCGGTTATCTGGGAACCTTGAGATATTTTAGAAATAGCTGGTAAGAAAAAAAGATTATTCTTATAGCAGCCTAGGTAATTGCGAATGTTTCTCTTTTTACTTTTAAATTCGTCCAGGTGCCCAATTAAATTAAATAAGCTGTATTTACTCTTAGTTCCCAAGAGTTTAGAAGTCGCCTGAGGAGCTCCTAAGCCTAAATCCAGATGGAATACTTTTTTGTTTTTTAAGGCAAGGCTGACTGATAGATTTAAAGAAATAAGGGTTTTACCTACTCCTCCCTTGGTGCTAAAAAAAGAAATTACTCTCGATTCCATTAGTTCAATCTATCTCGTAAACGATAGGTATATTAATCCACATATCTTTTAGCTCAATATCGGGGGGAAAAGACGGGTATGGACTTAGAGATTTAACCACTTTTAATACATTATCGTCAAAAGAAAGATAATTTGAGGATTGGCTAATCTGAGCATCAATAAGCTCACCTTTGCTGTTAAGATGCAACTTTATCTTCATTGACCCCTGCCAACCGGCATCCTGAGCCAGGCGGGGATACTCTAAAGACTGAAAGATAGTTTTTTGAACTTCTAAAATATAATTATTTAAAGCAGTTTCTTCAGCTAGATACTGGGGATAAACTTTTAGCCTTGCAGATGAGAAATCTTCTCTGCCGGTTACAATCTTATCTTCAATTTTTTCGTCCGTGGCAACCAGCCTGGGAACAATAGAAATTACCAGCTCGGTTTGGTCATCCTGATAATCTTTAGACCTAAAAAGTGCTCCTAAGATAGGAATATCACCTAAGCCAGGAACTTTGTTAATGTCATCTTTAGTAACTTTATCTTTAAATAGACCGGCGATGACAACCCCCTGACCGGATCTAAGGTTTAAAACAGTAGAAGTATTCCTGGTAGCAAAAGATTTGATGATTGTGCCGTCAGCGCGTTCGTATTGACCCTCGGTAGATAACTCTTTTACCTCGGTAGTTAAATTCAACTTTATATCGTCTCCTTTGAGAACAACCGGTTGAATATCTAATTTTACCCCGTATTCTTTATACTCAACGTCTTCGGCCACGGTATCACCGGAAGAAGATGAACTGACTTTAACTACCGGGACTTCTCCCCCGACTAAAAAATTAGCCTCCTCACCGGATAAACAGAGAAGCTTTGGTTTAGCTAAAATTTTACCCTTGCCTTCTCTAGCGGCAGCCATAATCTGAACATCTAAGGCAGTTCTAGTAATATCCACAATCCTAAAAACATCTTGAAATTTTCCGGTTGAGGACGCAGAAGTAAGCTGAGTTAATTTTGTCGGTGAAGAGCCAGAGGTTCCGGTCCAATCAAGGCCAAAAACTTCAGAAAAGCTCTTAGTTAACTCTAAAATATGGCATTCTATCTCTACCATCCGACGCTCTTCTTTTACTACTAACAGGTTATCAATACTTTCACTGAAAGGTGCAAGCACTTTTTCTATCTGGGCCTTCTCCACGGCAGTTATCTCTCCGATAACCATCACTTTACCGGTAGCATCATTCTTCTTAAAACTCACGTTTTTTATCTTGAGTCTTTTATTAATCGACTTCTCTAACCTTCTAACTAAAGCATCAGGATCATGTGCATAAACAGTAATATAAAACAGCTTTTCTCCCTCCCTGTCCCATACCGTGAGAATAGTACTTCCTGACTGCTTAGCTAAAAGTATTATCTCTTCAGTCGATACCGAATCGACATCGGCTATCTCAGGATTTCTGACTGAAACTCTCCTCGGCGATGTTACCTCTATTACCCTAACTTCTCCTGCTACCATAAATATATCGTCACTTTCCTCCTCTAAACCCAAAAATTGCCCAAAGGCGTTTTGAGAAATAATTAGGGCTACCAAAACTAGTATTTTGAAAAATAGTTTTCTTAGCACTGGATACTCCTACCTCTTATTACTTAGATAGAGGAGCCTGTTCTTTTTGAGTTCCTTTATAAACTTCCAAAGTCGTTTTTTTCTCTTCTGTCTGAGGGGGCTGGGCCCACATACCCAACCTCCGCATAAGGGTCTCAAAAGTAACTGCTGAATAACCAACTTCTTGAGAAGAATCTAAGGGAGCTCGCAGGGCGAATCGAATTTTATTACCGGATTCTAAGACAAAAGTGAGTAGTTTTATATCTTCGGGCTTAAGAGCAATTGTAACTGTTTCAGCTGAGCTCTCTACCCGGTAAGGAGAGATATTCTTGCCGGTAGCCAGGATCTTTACCCCCTGGAAAAGGGTAACTACCAGATTTTGCCCTGGTTGAATGGTAAAAGTCCCGATAATATCTACATGATCGCTGGGTTTCATCAACCCCTCGACAGAAGAAATTTTATCTACCGGTATGGTTATCGCCCGCATACCTTTAGGAATTCTTTGAGAAAGAAACTTAGCCCCGCTTAAACTGCCAATCATATTGTTGTTTATATGCTGTCCTTTTAAGATGTCTACCCTGGCTAATTTCCCTACTGCCGATTCTATAACAGTCAAATCTCCGGGCTGATAAGCAGTAGAGCGGATTCGGCTTAAGGTCACCATACCCTGGTCAATAGTACTCTCTTTAGAAATGTCCACCCTGGCGGTTACTACTTCTAATATTTCACCTTTGTTATGAAGTTGCTGAATCAGTTTCTGATCTTCCTGCATCTTGGTATGAATTAGTAATATAGCAACAACCGCTAAGCCAATTCCGATTATTAAATTCAAAACTCTCTTATCCATCCTGATCTTTAGCTAATCAAATCGCTGTTTATAACTGTATTCGGTTCTAATCTAGATCTTATTGTCCCCATTAATCGGCCGATAGAATCCATACTCTTATTCTGAAGCAAGATATACTCTAACTCGTTATACACCTCATCCAGAGATTGAATCACTCCTTTTTGAAAATCATCAACTTTAAGAATATAGTACTCCTTCTTGGCCGGATCTTTAAAAACGCTGGAGACGCCATCCCTATCTAAACTAAAAGCCACTTCCCAGAACTTAGGAAATTTTAATCCTGATTGTCTTACTAAATATTCCTGGTCATTCTGCTTTATGAGCCCGCCGGCTGCTGCACTCTCAGCCAGAGAGTGCTGTGAGGCTAATTCCTTAAAGTCACTTCCGCTAAGCAGCTGGATTAATAAATCCTTGGCTTTAGACTCTGAATCCACTACGATTTCCCTGATTTTTCTTCTCTCTATGCTCTCTAAAGTTTTTTTGTAGTCGTTATTATATAAATCCTCTACCTCTATAGGGGTTACATTAATATCCTTAAGGGTATCTCTGAGCAAGGTAAAACCAAGAATCTCGGTTGTGCTTTTTCTTATGCCCTTTACCACTTCCGGGTTTCGGTCTAATCCCCGCAGTTTAGCTTCTTGAGCTAGCAATTCCTGATTAATTATAAGCTCCAAATAAATCTTTTTGGTCTCAGGAGAGCTTAAATCAATCCCCTCAACCTGAGGAGAGAGAAATGTACTGGCTAAAGCTCCCAATGCCTGTACTGGAATCTTAGGGTCTCCTCCGTTTAGCTTAATCAACATATCTACCTGCTTATCAAACTCATCAATGGTTAATGCCCAATCATTTATTTTAACCAAAATAGGACCGGTTGGTTCAATTACAGAAGTAGTTGACGAAGGAACTTTCCTAAAACTAGGTAAGAGATCACAACCCGAGAAACTCAAGGCAAACGCAACAGCTACAATAGCAAAATATACCCTTTTCATTAAAAAACCTCCTTTTTATTGCCCAAGTGCCTGTTGCACTATAGTATATTATTTATAATAAGTTTAACAATAAAGAGCTCTCAAATCAAGCTTTTTTTTAAAGAAATAAGCTTAGTTTAGCTTAGTTTAAATTCATTCTGGCCGAATTTTAATGTTGCTTTATGAAAATTATAGTTTAGAATATTAAACAAATGAAAAAATCTCTGAATATAGTCTTAGATACTAGTATTTTTGTTAATCCTGATTCCCGAGTTCATTTCGGGAATACGCCCAAGGCTGCTTTCTCTAACTTCTTAGACCAATTAAAGGATAAAAAACATATTAACTGCTATATCCCTCCTTCAGTATATGAAGAGTTAGTAAAATTCATCGAAAGATTACCCCCGACAGAAAAGCTAATTTTAATCAATAAAAAACCCCCTGCTTCTTATCAAACCCCGATCCCAAGCTTATTAGTATATGAATTCATTGAGGAGATGCGCCTAAGAGTCAATAAAGGCCTGCGAATCGCTGAAAAATATGCCCGTAAAGGAATAATCAAGGCCGGGGGAACTAAGAAGGAAGGAGGCGAAGAATTGATAAAGACCCTGCGTGGTGAATATCGCAGTGCTCTGCGCGAAGGAATTATTGACAGCAAGGAAGATTTTGACTTAATCCTCCTGGCCAAAGAGATAAATGCTTATCTAGCCACCTCTGATCTGGGATTGGTAAGGTGGGCTCAAAAGTTAGGCCTAACCTGCATCAACGCCTCAGAACTTAAAGAAATAATAATTAAGCCTTAATAATAGAAGTAACGATTTCGCGGATAATATCCTGAAGAGTGATTATTCCGTAAATTTTCCTGCCCTTTAAGACTAAAGCGATACTTTCCTTCTGGGACTTTAATTTTGTAAAAATTTGGTGAAGTTTCTGATTAAAACCAACTTTTACTATCGGTCGTATGAATTGCTGCCAGTTTATCCCACCTTGGTAAAATAAATCGTAAATATTTATATAACCGATGATTTCTTTATTCTTATATACCGGATAACGGGTAAAACGATATTGCTTAACCACACCCAGAATAGTTTTATAGGAGTCAGTATAGTCAAAAGCAATTATTTTTTTACCCCTGAGGCAAACATCTTTAATCCGGTCTCTTCTGAATTCAAAGACTTCTTCAATCGCTTCTTTTTCGCCCCGGTCAATACCTCCTTGTCTCTCTATCTCTTTAACCAAAAATTTTATCTCCTCTTTGGTTACGAAAAAAGAGCGGGGTTTAGCTTCTCTTGCAAAAATTCTTACTAAAAATTTGCTAACCGCTTCAATAATTTTTACAATCGGTAAGAATAACTTTTCGAAAAAACTAATTAAACCTACTACTTGACAGCTAAAATCCTCCTTAAAGAAGCGGCCGATATTCTTAGGAATAAGTTCAGCAAAGATTACTACAATTGGCGTAAAAATAAAAGTAATCCATAAGTTGCTTAATCTTAAGCCCCGGTTAATTAGAAAAAAGGTAAGAAAACTAGTACTTAATACCAAAGATATGTTGGTCCCAACTAAGGTGGTAACCAAAAACCTATGGGGATTTAAGATAAACTCATAGACTTTCCTAGCTTCTCTATCGCCCTTATTCTGACGATGGCGTAATTTAAGAGCCGATGAAGAAATAAAACTTATTTCGCTGGCAGCAAAAAATCCTTGGAGAATAACGAAAATTAGACAACTTAATAAGTATAAGTAAATCATAATCTTTAATTAGCTTTTTCGTGTACTATCTTTAGAATGACGCTGACAATTCTTCTAGCTGTAGCCCGCTCTATGGTAAATTCTACTGTTTTGAATTTTAATTTTTCCCCTGATCGGGGTATTCTTTCCATCCGTGAAAGCAAGAACCCGGCAAGAGTATCTTCTTGCTCAGGCAGGTTTAAGCCTAACTCTAAGTTTACAGCTTTGATATTTGTCTTTCCATAAATTCTATAGCCTTTATCTTGGATAGATTCTATGGGTTCCTGAATGCTTTCAAATTCATCATAAATTTCCCCAAATATCTCCTCAACAATATCCTCGACAGTAATCAAGCCTTCGGTTCCTCCATATTGATCTAAGACAATTGCAATTCTCTGATCCTTAGCTAAAAACAACTTCAAGATATCATCGATTCCTTTACTTTCGGGGATAAATATCGGTTTATGCAAAAAGTCATGATAATCCTTATCCGGCTTAAGAAAAACATCTTTAGCGTAAAGGACGCCGACAATATTATCTAAGGACCCTTCATATACAGGGAACTTAGAATGTTTCTTCTTGCACAGAAGGCTTATTACCTCCTTCTGGTTTAAGCTAGTATCAATTCCCTGGATATCGATACGGGCGGTCAATATTTCACTGGCCTTAGTATCTTTAAACTCTAAAACATGGCTAATCATCTCTTCTTCCTGAGCCGAAATTTGGCCATCTTTCTTGCTTAAAAAAAGAGCAGCCTTAAATTCTTCATCGCTTAAGGTGGATTTTTTTGGTTTGCGGATAATCCGAGAAGAAAAAAACCTGACTATTCCTTCGATAGTAATAATAAGGGGAGAGAAGATCCGGGAAAAGATATTTAAGGAAGGGGCCAGGGCTAAAGATAACTTCTCTGCCGTATATATGGCTATTGTCTTGGGAAGAATTTCGCCTAAAAACAGAATAAGCGTACCGCTGGCTAAAACTGCTATAACTAGTCCATTTTCTCCCCAGGCTTGAACTGAGATAGCTGCAGCTAAGGAAGCTAGACTAATATTAACTAACAAATTACCGAAAACAATGGCGGAAAGCAGGCGAGTAGGCCGCTTAAGGAGATTTTTGACTATTCTTCCTTGAGGATATTTCTCAGTAATCCGGCGTAATTTTAAGTTACTGAGCGAAAAAATTGCTGTCTCAAAGCCAGAGAAGAAAGCTGAGAGTATAATAAAAATTAAAAAGAGAGAAATATTAACTAGCATCTCTAACATTGCCGAGGTAAACGAAACTTAAACCAGCTTCTCTACCTAAGGCTTCTGCTTTTTTTAAAGTTTCGATTGGGGTTAGTTTGTGATTGAGGAAGTGATAATCGGGATGAAAACGGCTTATGTGCCAAGGTATATCGTCTCCAACACTAGCAATAAATTGGGCTATATCAGCTAACTCGGAAGAAGAATCGTTTTCCCCGGGGATAATTAAAGTAGTTATCTCTATCCAAATACCTAAACTTTTAGCCAGCTTAATTGAATCTAAGACCGGCCTTAGGTGCCCTTGGCAATGCTTTAAATAGAACTTCTCTTGAAAACTTTTAAGGTCAATATTGGCCGCATCCAAGTAAGGATTGATGGCTAAAAGCGCTTCTTTACTGATATAGCCATTAGTTACAAAAACATTCTTCAACCCCGCTTGCTTAGCTAACTTAGCAGTATCATAAGCATACTCGAAGAAAATCGTAGGCTCAGTATAAGTATAAGAGATACTCTGACAATGATTTTCTTTTGCTTTGGCAACTACTGCTGCCGGCAGCAATTCATTACCTTCCTGAATATCATAGCTTCTTGGTTTTTGAGAAATTTGCCAATTTTGACAGAAACCACAGCGGAAATTACAGCCGGGGGTGGCTATTGAAAAAGATCTACTCCCAGGAAGGAAATGATAGAGAGGTTTTTTCTCAATCGGGTCAATATTAGCAGCTATGGCCTTAGCATAAACTAAACTATTGAGCTCACCGCCGATATTTTGCCTCACCTCACAGAAACCTAATTTATCGGGAGCGATCTTACAGTGGTGGGCACAAAGATAACAGCGCACTATGTTTTTCTTAAGCTTCTCATAGAACATTGCTTCTTTGATCATTCTATTTTCACAGTCACCTTTAGCGACACCACTCAAATTTTCTGGCTAATAAATAAAAAAGGTCGGATAGCCTATTTAAATAAGCTAAAATATACTTATTCTTAAGGAGTTTTCTCCGGCTTAAAGTTATAGCCCTTCTTTCGGCTCTTCTGGTTACAGCCCGGCATATATCTAAACTGCTGGCCAGTGTATTTTCACCGGGAATCTGAAAACAGCTTATTTTTAAATTCTTTTCTTCTTCCAAACCCTTTATAATTTTATCAACCCAGCCAATGAAACTGCTATCAACCCTTCGCTTAAGTTTATTTAATGATTTAGTCTCAGTTACTATCTCAGTGCCCAATATAAATAAATTCTTCTGGATGTCTTCAATAATCTTCTTGGTCTGCCTATGCTTAATCATACTTTTTGATAAACCTAAATAAGAAGATAACTCATCAAGAGTTCCGCAAACTTCTATTCTTATATGGTCTTTGTTTACCCTTGATCCTTGCCAGAGATCGGTCTTGCCCTTATCACCCTTTTTGGTTACTATACTCATAAATCTCCTTTGGGTTAAACCCTAATTATAATATGTCCGGTGGATTACTTCAAACTAATTAAGCCTGAATAAGGCTTAAGGCTTCCTGCCGGCTCTTGGCATTACTCCTGAATACTCCTCTTACTACCGAAGTGGTAGTGATTGCTCCTGGTTTCTTAACCCCGCGCATGGACATACAAAGATGTTCAGCTTCAATCACTACCATTACCCCTTGGGGTTTTAATTTCTTCATAATTACGTCAGCAATCTCTGTAGTAAGCCGCTCCTGAACCTGCAGACGCTTAGCTAAAGTATCTACAACCCTGGCTATCTTGCTTAAACCAGTAATTTTTTTATCGGGAATATAAGCTATATGAGCTTTGCCGATAAAGGGTAAAAGATGGTGTTCGCAGAGAGAATATAAAGGAATGTCTTTTAGAAGGATAATCTCATCGTGCTTCTGCTCTAGTATTACCTCAAGCTCATCGCTAGCATCCTTAAATTGTCCGGCCAAGATTTCTTCGTACATCTGGGCAACCCTCTTGGGCGTGGTTGCAATATCTTTTAATTTTAAATTGGCACCCACCGCTTCTAAAACTAACCGGACTCCCTTCTCAATTTTTTTCTTATCCATATATCCTCCTACTTCCCGATACAAAAGTTACTGAAAATACTCTCTAAAATATCCTCAGAAATTACTTCTCCGCTAAGCCGGCCTAAATTATCTAAACACAACTTTAATTCTAGATTGATAAAATCTATAGGCTGACCTTGGCTCAAGAAAATCTTTACCTGATTAAGACTTGCTCTTACCTTATCTAAAATCTGCTTCTGATACTGGCTAAGAAAAATAATGTTTTCCCGCCCTACTCCTTTCCTGTAAACTACTCCGTAAATAGCCTTCTCTAAATCAGCTAAACCTTTCCCCTTTAAAGCACTCATCTTCACTATAACTACTTCTGGCATCTCTCTTAAATCCAGACGCTGGGATAAGTCGCTCTTATTTATTACCAGAATTACATTTTTCCCCTTTACTTTCTTAAGAAGAAAAGAATCCTCACTCCCTAGGCGGCGTGAGCCATCAAGAACTAAAATAACTAAATCGCTCTCTCGGAAGATATCCAAAGACTTCTTTAAAGCTTTCTGGGCTATTAAATCTTTGGGTTCTAAGATGCCGGCAGTATCATAAATTCGAAGCGGCACACCTCTTATATTTATCGTCTCCTCAATTACATCACGGGTAGTACCGGAGAATCGGCTCACGATAACTCTTTCTTTCTTAAGTAAACAATTAAACAGGGTGGATTTTCCGGCATTGGTCTTACCGCAGATAACACATTTAAGCCCCTCCCGCATAATCTCAGCTTCCTGCCAACCTTGGAGAAGGTTGGCTACCTCTTTCTCTATCTTAGCGATTCTTGCTCCTAAATCTAGCGGAATATCTCCACCCACATCTTCGGGAAAATTTAGCATACTTTCAGTCTCAATGAATAATTGTTTTATTCTTTCCTTTAATCTTTTTATTTTTAAGGATGCCTGGCCTCTTAATTGCCCGGCAGCCAAAGTCAGGGTATCTTCGCTCTTAGCCTCAACAATTCCCCGAATACTCTCAGCCTGAAGCAGGTCAATTCTCCCTTTCACTAAAGCTCGATAGGTAAACTCACCCGGCAGGGCTAATCGAGCTCCTGCTTTCAAAGATAGCTCTAAAATCTTATTTACTACTGCAACCCCACCATGGGAAGATATCTCAACCACATCTTCCCGGGTATAAGTTGAGGGCTGACGCATAATGCTCAATAAAACTTCATCTACTACCTCTTCCTTCCCCGCTTTTGCCTTTATCCTTTTTCCTTTATCCTTATCTACAATCCACCCATAGTGAAGAGTATGGGTCTTTACCTCTTTTATATTTTTCCTTTTAGCTGGCTTAAATATTTTAGCGGCAATTGTTAAAGCTCTGTTGCCGGAAAGCTTAACTACTCCCAGAGCCGATTTACCGGGAAAAGTAGCAATAGCCGCAATAGTGTCCCCTACTTTGTAATCTTTTAATCTAAATTCTCTCATCCTAAAAACAGTTTAATCTAACCTTCTCTTAAACTCAACCAGCATATTTTACTTTATTGTTTTGAGATTGCAAGACTCTCTTAGCCTCAGCTACTAAAAACAAAGAGCCGCTAATGACAATTGCCCAGCCTCTTCTGTAGCTTTCTCTTGCTTGCCTAATAGCCTCTCCTACCGTAGCAGTTAAATAAACTCTTTTGCCTTTAACTATTCTTTTTAATTCTAGGGGGTTTTTAGCCCGGGGGTTGTTAAAACTAGTTAGGAAGAGATAAGAATAATCGATGTTCTTTAACATCTTTTTAGCATCTTTATCTTTAGAACAAGCGAATATCAAGATAATCTTCTTACCGGGAAAGTATTGCCTCAAATTATTATCTAAGGCTAAGAATGAAGAAGGATTATGGGCGACATCGACAATGGTTAAGGGTGAGGTATTTACCACTTCAAACCTTCCCGGTAGAAAACAACCACTAAGACCGCCTCGGTAGTCTATCTCCTTAGCAATTACTCCTTTTTCTTTTAATAAACTGACAGCTGCCAAGGCTAAAGAAGCATTTTCTACCTGATGTTCTCCTTTAAGATAAATCGCTAAATTGTTTAAGCTAAGTTTACCGAATCTAAAGTCAAAGAAGGTAAGCTTATCTTTTAGCCTTAAGTTCCTGGTTTTAAAATCCCGGCCAAGAAGCATCAATAAAGCATTTTTGGCTTTACACTTCTCCTTAATTATCCTTAAAGAAGCCGGCCTCTGGTAGGAACAAATTAAAGGCCGGTTCTTTTTGATAATCCCGGCTTTCTCATTAGCAATCTCAGCTAATCGCCTGCCCAGTTTATCAGTGTGATCATAACCAATATGGGTAATTATTGAAACCAGGGGGGTAACTATGTTGGTCGCGTCCAGCCTTCCGCCTAAGCCGCACTCTAAAATAATAAAATCTAATCTCTCCTGAATAAAATAGTTGAAAGCAAGGGCAAAAGAGGCCTCAAAAGAAGTTACCTGGCCTAATCGTTTAGGAAGCTTTAAACTAGCTAGTTTTCTTCTCAACTCTTTGGTAATTTCTCTAAAATTATCTTTAGAAATTTGGCTCTCCTTAATATCCCCACTGTTTAAGTTCTTTTTAACTACTTTAATCCTTTCCCTAAAATCAAAGAGATGCGGTGAGGTAAAAAGCCCTACTTTAAAACTGGAGGCAGCAAGTAAATAAGCGCAAAAATGGGCAGTGGAGCCTTTACCCTTGGTGCCAGCAATATGAATCACCTTTAAATCTTGATAGGAAATTTCTAGATGTTTGAGCAAGAGACGCATTCTCTCTAAATTGAAAGAACGCTGGTAAGGAAAGTAGGAGATCTTCTCGTAATTTAGGAAAGAGTCTAAATAATCTTTTGCCTGCTTATAAGTGTGAATCATTCTGATATAAATTCAAAAGCCAAACACTGTTTTTGAACGACTCATAATTTTTACTAAAATTATGCCGGAGTGAAAAAACACTGTTTTGCGATTATTTAGTGGCGGCAACAACAGTTGCGAAGCAACTTTATCTTTCTTGTTGTTCTCGCAATTGTTTACAGTATATAAGTAAAAGTTTATAGAAAGCCGGGTGTTATAGAAATAACTGAAAACCTACGGTTCAATGGCGAAAATGACGGATGCCTGCAAAAATCATGCTTATGCCTAATTTATCACAGGCTTTTATAACCTCTTCGTCCTTGATCGAGCCTCCGGGTTGGATTATAGCCCTGATCCCTTTTTTGTAAGCAACCTTTATTGAATCTTCTTTAGGAAAGAATCCATCGGAAGCTAAAACTGCCATACGCGGGGATGCTTTAGCTTTGTTTAAAGCTATCTTTACTGCCCCGACTCTTGAAGGTTGGCCTCCTCCAATGCCTAAAACAGAATTATTCTTAGCTATAACAATGGCATTAGACTTTACCCACTTAACTACCTTCCAAGCAAATATTAAGTCCTTCAGCTCACGATTAGTGGGCCTCCTCTGAGTCACTACTCTCAAGCTACCCTTATCAAGAGTTAAACTATCTCTATCCTGGATCAGGTAGCCAAGAATTGTAGTTTTTATGTCTTTAGAGCCTGCCTTTTGACTAAAATCAGCCTCTAAGACACGTAAGTTCTTCTTGTAAGAAAATATTTTTAAGGCTTCTTTGGAGAAAGATTGGGCAATAACACATTCTTTAAACTCACTGTTTAAGATCTGGCGGGCACTTTCTTTATCTACTTTTCGGTTTAAAGCAATAATCCCACCGAAACTAGAAAGCTTATCACAAATGTAGGCTTTTTTGTAGGCAGAAGCTAATTTTTTATCCACCCCTACTCCACAGATAGAGGCATGCTTAACAATAACTGCTACTGGTTCATTAAACTCTTTTGCCTGCTGCATAGCAGTATCAATATCAAGAAAATTATTATAAGATAATTCTTTTCCCTGAAGTTGCTTAAACTTGATATTATTAAAATCAACTACCCTATATAAAGCCCCCTGCTGATGAGGATTCTCACCATAACGTAAAGAGCGTGTCTCTTCAAAATTCCAGCTTAATACGTCTTTACCTTTAAAGTAATTGTAAATAGCATTATCATACTCCTTAGTAGTATAAAAAGCATCTTCGGCCAAGGCCCTTAAAGACTCCTCGGATATGAATCCTTTATTCTTCTGAAGTTCGCCACTAATTGATTTGTATTGCCGGAAATTACTAAGACAAGCAACGTTTTTAAAATTTTTGGCTGCAGCTCTTAAGAGTGCGGATCCGCCGATATCTATATACTCAACCATCTCGTCCCAGCCTAATTTCTGTTTTACCATTTCTATAAAAGGATAAAGGTTGACTATCACCATATCAATCGGCTGAATACCCAAACTTCTTATCTCTTCCATATGTAAAGGGTGCTTCTTGTTAGACAGGATGCCTCCGAACACCTTAGGATGCAGGGTCTTTACTCTGCCGGAAAGAATTTCCGGAAAAGAGGTTAAGGTTGCTACCTCCTTGACCGAAATTCCGGCTCTGCGCAGGAGAGTTGCGGTCTTGCCGGTAGAAATTATCTCAACATTAAGTTCAGCTAATTTCTTAGCAAATTCAGCTATTCCCTTCTTATCCCAAACACTGATTAATGCTCTTCTAATCTTTAGCATAATTAAACATTAAACCTTATTTCGATTATATCGCCGGCTTGGACAATATAATCTTTATCGACTGTTTTAACAAACCCTCGCGACCTTGCTTCAGCCATATTAAAAAAATTATCTAAATCGCAGGCCTTAGTGATATCAGCTTTTATAAAACCTCTCTTTAAGTCACTGTGGATTTTCCCGGCAGCTTCAAGAATGTTTTTTCCTTTCTTTACGCCCCAGACCCGAGCTTCCTTCTTCCCCACGGTAAAAAATAGAACTATGCCGGCCTTATCAATTACTTTCCCGATTACCTTATCAACCTGATCAGCTTTATCGACCCCTAAACAAAGCTTATAAGTAATTAGCTGCAGCAACTTAAGGGTTTCGGCCTCTTGCGGTGAGAATTCAATATCAGAGAGTAAGGTCTCTCCCTCTAAAGCTTTGGTAGCTTTAGCTAAGAGTTGCTTTTCTTTTTCATCTTCCGATCTGGCAATCCTTTTTTCTATTTTCTCTAAATCAATCAGTATAAGATCTAACCTTTTACTAAGATCAAAGACAATTGCATCTGAGCTTTCAGGCTCAGTAGTTATGAATTCAATTGAGTAAGGGGTTGTTTTCTGAGGCGCAAACTTCTCAACTAACTTATCCCAATACTCCGGTTGATATTTATGTTTTCCCGGTTCAATATCCAGACCAAAATTAAATATTTTCATTATTTTAAAAGCAGAGAGTTACTATTTGCTTTGAGCATGCTCCTGCTTAGCTTGCTTTGACTTCTCGGCAATCCCTTGAGCAATCCGGGCCGGAACAATGTTATAATTAGAAAAACTCATGGTATAGCTGCCCCTGCCTCCGGTGACCGAACGCAGATCTGATGCATATTTAAACATCTCAGCTAAAGGTATTTGAGCCTTAACAACTTCATTCTTGCCCTTAGCTTCCATTCCCATTACCCGGCCTCTTCTACTGTTTATATCTCCGGTAATCTGGCCCATAACTTCCTCGGGAGCAACGATTTCTACATTCATAATTGGCTCCAGTAACACGCCTCCGGCCTGGTCAAAAGCTTTTTTTAAGGCTTGGGATGCGGCAATCTGAAAAGCCATATCCGATGAATCTACCGGGTGGTAGGAGCCATCAAAAAGAGTTACTCGAATATCAGCTATTGGATAACCAGCTACCACACCTTCCTTCATTGCTTTATTCAAACCCTTTTCCACCGAAGGGATAAAATTACGCGGGATTGCTCCACCAACAATTTTATTAACAAATTCAAATTTCTTACCTCGCTCTATTGGTTCTACTTCAATAGAAACATCACCATATTGCCCCCGACCTCCAGTCTGTTTCTTATGCTTATAAGAGACCTGAACTGTTTTAGTAAGGGTCTCAAGGTAAGGCACCTTAGGCGTACCTAACTCTACATTAGCATTATACTTTCGTTTCATTCTATCAATAATCACATTGATATGTAATTCACCCATGCCGGATATAATAAGCTCTTTGGTCTGAGCATCAAGAGAGGTGCTGCAAGTGGGATCTTCACTGGTTAGGCGATGAAGAGCTGAAGATATTTTGTCTTCATCCTGGCGAGTCTTAGGTTTAACTGAAGCTGAATAAGCCGGAGAAGGAAAACTCACCCTTTGGAACTCAAGGGTCCGGGAAGATTCAGAAAGCGTATCTTGAGTTTGAGTATTTTTTAATTTTGCTACTGCTGCGATATCTCCAGCACAAACAGCTTCTTGAGCTATCTGCTGCTTTCCTTGGAGGTAATAGAGTTGGCCAAATTTTTCCCGAGAAGCCTTAGCAACATTGAAGAATTCACTATTAGAAGCCAATTTCCCCGAGAAGACCCTAAAGATAGTGAGTTGGCCTACGAAGGGATCGATCACAGTCTTAAAAACCTGAGCTGAGAAAGGAGTATCAACTCTCGGCATAACACTCACTTCTTGCTGCGATTTATCTTTGGCCGGCCGGGGTAAAGCATCACCGACCGAAGGCATAAGATCAACGATTAAATCAAGAAGGCAATCAATGCCGATTTCCTGAGTGGCTATCCCGCCGACAACTGGGAAAACTTGTGAATTAACAATCGCTTTCTTTAAAGCCGCATTAAATTCAGTCTCGGCCAATTCTCCAGTTTCAAGATACTTCTCAAGAAGCTGATCGTCGCTCTCAGCAGCCATCTCCACAATCTTGCTGTAAGTTGAAGTATCTTTATCCTTATCTTTTAAAATATTAATTACCTTTCCCTGATCAACTACAGCTACACTTACAGCACACTTAGTTAAACTGGTCCGGATATCATTTAAAGTTTTATTATAATCAGTACTCTCCTTATCGAGCTTGTTTATGAAGAAAAGACAAGGAATATTCTTTTCCTTTAAGATCTCCCAGGCTTTTTCGGTTCCTACCCCTATTCCTTCTACGGCATCAACCACAACAATAGCAAAGTCTACGGCAGAAGAACTGGTAACCATCTCACCAATAAAATCGAGATAACCGGGAGTATCAATGAATTGTAAAGAATTCCCTTTATAATCAGCGCCTAAAACGGTCAAATTAATCGAACTCTTTCTCCTCTTCTCATCATCTTCATAGTCGCTGGTGGAGGTATCATTATCTACGCTGCCTAAACGATTAGTTGCTCCAGATTTAAAAAGTATTGCTTCAGTAAGGGAAGTTTTGCCTGATTGGGCATGGCCGCAAATAAGAAAGGTCTTCTTCTTCATTACATCGCTCTGCATAATAACACTCCTTTATTTAAATTTTTATTATAATCGAAACCAACCCCCCCGTCAAGAAAATCTGGCCACCAAAAAGGGGGCCATTTAGGCTATTTCCTTAGATTTCCTTGCGTTATAGGCTATTATTAAGGTTTTTACTTCTCTATAGCGCAAGAAAACAGCTGTTTTTTTTACAATCTTTAAGCTATTGCCGTGTAATAACTTAGACAAATTTAGAGGATTAGCATCGCATCACCGAAGCTGTAAAAGCGGAATTTCTCTTCCCTGGCATAAGCATAAATCTCCTTAACTAAATCGAGGCTGGTGAAGGAGGCTACTAGAATTAAGTTGCTAGAAGCCGGGGTATGAAAATTAGTAATTAGTACGTCTACTACTTTAAATTGATAACCCGGGGTAATATAAAGATTGGTCGGGCCAGAAAAAGCCTTAACTAAATAGCCTTGACCTAAGACAGCTGCTGTCTCCAGAGCCCTAACTCCGGTTGTTCCCACGGCTATTATTCGCTGAGAGTTTTTCTTAGCCTTATTGATAATTTTCGCTACTGAAGCCGGAATTTCTACCCTTTCTGATTCTATGGGGTGATCACGGATATCTTGACACTTTACCGGACGAAAAGTAGCCAGGCCACAATGGAGAGTTAGGTAAACTATCTTTACCCCTTTTTCTTCTATGCTTTTTATTAGCTGAGGGGTAAAGTGTAAGCCGGCCGTAGGTGCAGCTACAGCCCCTTGGTGCTTGGCATAAATAGTTTGATAATCATCAGGATCGCGAATTTCTTTTTTTATATAGGGCGGAAGAGGTACTGTTCCGATTCTAGCCAGAAAATCATCTACATCTAAAGGCCTAAAATCGAGAATCCTTGAACCACTAGAAGTTTTGCTAATAATTTTAGCTTTATAATCTCCTCCTTCAAAGTTAATAGTCTCACCCTCTCTAGCCCGCTTTCCCGGCTTTACCAAAGCCTCCCAAACCCCTTTTTCTTTCTCGCTAAGCAACAAAATCTCTAACTTAGCTCCGCTACTTCTTTTAGCTAAAAGCTTGGCTCTAATTACTTTAGTATTATTTAAAACCAGTATATCTCCCGGCTTAAAGTAATTGGCTATTTCTCTAAATATTATCTCCTTTGAGGATGAACTCTTCCGGTCTACAACCAGAAGCCGGCAGCTATCTCTGGGACTGGCTGGTTCTTGGGCGATTAAGTCTTGGGGGATTTGAAAATTATAGTGTTTTCGGCTAAAAACATCATCTAGCATAGGAAGAATATTTTATCAGAAAAGGGGAAATTCACCATGTTTTTATCGATTAGTTTTCGGTTTAGGTCCAAATATTGACTTTTGCCAATAAATATGCTATGTAATAACCTATGCAGGAAGAGATCAGAAATCTTAAAGCGGAATTGGAGAAGGCGCGCTCTCAACTATATGTTTTCTATGAACTTACCAAGGCTATGCGCAGAACTCTTAGGATTGATGAGATAACCTACATCATCTTAACCGGCTTAACTGCCCATGAAGGCTTAAGGTTTAATCGAGCTGCTATATTTTTTACTGATCAGGAAACTAAAAAGATAAATGGCTTTATGGGTATCGGGCCGATAGATAATCAAGAAGCAACTCAAATATGGCACAGCATCGAAGAGGAAAAAAAGAATCTCTATGACTTAATCGATAATTACCATCGCATAAAAGAAAATGAGGTAAAGCCCCCCTTTATGCAACTGATTCAATCTCTTTCTTTTCCTCTTAATAAAAGGGGAGGATTACTTTTTAATGCCCTCTACAAAAAAGATGTAATCCATATTAAAGGGGGTGAGAAGAAGTTCAAGGATGATCCCCTGATAAAGAGTTTGAATCTAAAAGAATTCCTTATTTTTTCGCTCTGGATAAAAGGTAAGCCTAACGGAATAATGGTAGTAGATAACTATATTACCAAAAATCCCATAAGCGATGATGAAATAAAAATCTTTACTATGTTCATGGAGCAAGCTCAAGGAGCCTTGGAGAACTCTCAGAGTTTTGAAACTACCTTAACCCAGGCCCACACCGATCCCTTAACCTTACTCTGGAACTATGGTTATTTTCAATATCGGCTCGATGAGGAAATAGCTAAAACTAATTCAAGCCTTCTGCCTTTATCGCTAATGATGATTGATATTGATGATTTTAAAAAATTCAATGATAATTACGGACACATCCGGGGTGATGAGGCCTTAAGAAGAATAAGCCAAATTTTTAAGGAAAATTGCCGTAAAATTGATATCTTATGCCGTTACGGCGGGGAAGAATTCTCGTTGATCTTACCAGCTAACAATAAAAAAGAAGCAACCCTGCTGGCTGAACGAATAAGAAAATCTGTTGAGGCTAAAAAAATCTTAAACCACAAATTCACTATAAGTATTGGTATCGCCTCCTATCCTGAAAATTCATCTAATAAAAAAACCCTAATCCAGAAGGCTGATCAGGCTCTCTACGCGGCTAAAAGAGAGGGGAAAAACAGGGTGGTTTTAGCCTAAGAGGGTACTGCTTCCTGGGCAAACTTTACTGATACCAGCTTAGAAATACCTTTCTCCTGCATGGTAACACCGTATAAGACATCGGCGGTGCTCATAGTTTTTTTGTTATGAGTAATCAGGATAAATTGAGAAGCAGCAGCAAATCTTTTCAGGAGATGATTAAACCGATCAACATTAGCATCGTCTAAAGGGGCATCTATCTCATCGAGAACGCATAAAGGCGAAGGTCTGACACTGAAAATAGCAAAAACTAAAGATATGGCAGTTAGGGCTTTCTCGCCTCCCGAAAGAAGAGAAACGTTTTGTAATTTTTTTCCCGGAGGCTGAACTTCAATTTCCACACCTGACTCTAAAATATTGTCCCGATCAAGGAGAATAAGGTTAGCTCTTCCTCCGTTGAATAAAAATCTAAAGTTCTTCTTAAACTCCTGCTCAATCTTATTAAAAGTATCTAAGAAGAGTTCTCGCGAGGTACGGTTAATCTTGGCAATTGCTTTCTTGAGATTATCTTTAGAGGTAATTAAATCTTGCTTCTGGCTATCTAAGAAATCTTCGCGTTTCTTAAGTTCTTCGAACTCTTCGATAGCCACTAAATTAACCTCTCCCAGCGATTTCATCCGCTTGCTTAATTTTTCCTTCTCCGCTGAAAGCATATCTTTGTTCTCCTCAATCAGTTCCCCAGACAGAGGGCTAAACTCAACTTTATAAACCTGAAGTAAATAATCTTTAACCTTTTCCTTCTCATACTCCAAGCTCTGAATCTCCAGCTTTTTATTATAAGTGGAATCACGTAAGTCCTGGGCTTCCTTCTCAAAAACCTGCACGCTTTCTTTAACTTTATCGATCTCCTTGTTTAAAGACATTTCCTGCTCTTGGAAAGCCTGCTTTTCTTCTGTGCCTTGATCAATTTTAAGTTTATCGGCTTCTATCTTTGCTCGTAAACTCTCAATCTGGCCGTTAAAAGACGTAGCCCGAAGTCTGCTTTCCTCTTCTTCTTGGTTAATTTGCTCTAAGCTATGCTGAATATTACTCATCTCATCTTTAAAAAGAGTAATCTTAGACTCTACGGTTTCTTTTTCTTTATGCAAAGATTGTTTCTGGGTGAGGCTACGAGTTATCTCAAGATCTATATTCTTTATTCTCTCTAAACCATTAGCTATAGCTTGATTAGCTAAAATCAAACTCTGATTAGCCTGATCTAAGTCTTTCTGGTAAATAGCAAGTTCAGCTTCGATCTCTTCTTGCTTCTTCTGACAATCTCCGATATCATCAAGGGTGGTCTTCTCTTCCTGATTAAGCAACTCTGATTCTTCTTCCAAGCGCTCGATCTCTTTAGCTAAACTGTCCTTTTCTTGCTGCTTCTGCTGCAGCTGGCTTCTTACCTCTTCAATTTGGGCAGTTTCGGCTGATAAATCCTGGCTGAGCTTACTTTTCTCAATCTTTACCTTTGCCTTTGCCTCTGTTAATCCGGTAATTTCATTCTCAATAAAGGCTATTTTCTCCTCCAGCTGTTTCTCCTCAAAAGAAACTATCTTGGCCTCTATCCGGGCCTTATAAACTCCTCCTTCCTGTTTAAACTCTACATCCTGCAAGGAAGCAACTAACTTATTAATGTTTTTGGGTTCTTGATCAAAGATAACGGTAATTTTCTTCTGGACCGAGAAGGTCTCATATTTTATCCGCAAATCTTTTAGGAAATCATAACAGGTTTTAAGTTCCAGCAGTTCTTTTTCTTTATCTACCAATTTTGACCTTAAATCTTCGGTCTGGGCGCTTAAGTTCTTTTCTTTTTGGGCTAAATTACTCTGCTGCTCTTGTAAAGCTGCTAAATTATTCTCTATCCTTGCCAATTCTTGCTGAGTCTGGCCTAGATTATCCTTATTTTCAGTTAATAGCGTATCTAATTTTGCCTTATCCAGAAGTAAGCGTTTTTTCCGATTAACTAAAGAAGTGCTTTTGGTCTGAGTCTCAATAAGAATATTATGAGATTGTACTTTCCTACTCTCTAAATCCAGTACTTTTGTCTTTTCTTGGTCAACTGTCTTCTTAGCAGTTTCCACTTCCTGCTTAAGAGCTTCTTTTTCTTCCTCTATTGTTTTGACCCTCTGATCTAGCTCTTTTAAGTTTACACCGATTGCTTCCATCCGTGTTGCCTCTTCCTGACTCCTATTCTCCTGCAACTGCAATCGCTGATTAAGACTGGTACGGGAAAGCTCAAGATTTGTGCAACGCTGCTGAATCTCTTTTATCCTCTGATCATCAACCGCAATATGGCTAGTCGAACTCTCTATTTGAGCGTTTAGAGAAACAATAGTGGTTGTAGTTGCCTCTAACTTATCCCTTAGAACCTTAAGCTGGTCGTTTAAATTCTCCCAACGATTGTTAACTCCCTGCAGCTGTTCTTCTTTATCTTTCCCTTTATCTTTGAAAAGATTCAATTCTCTGGTCAGTTTACTGATTTTTTCTTCTAGTTCTACAAATTGCAAAGAAGCAATTTTTTTTTCTACCTCAATAAGTTTTTCTTGAGTTTGTTTATACTTTTTTGCTTTCTCTACCTGCCGCTCAAGATAACGTATCTGCCTCCTTACTTCAAAGAGTATATCTTCCAAGCGAAGTAGATTTTCCTCAGCTTCGGCTATTCGGCGCAAAGACTCTCTCTTTCGTTCCTTATACTTTACGATTCCACTGGCTTCATCAAATATCAAACGCTTGTCCTCGGGTTTATAGCTTAAAAAGATCTCTATCTTTCCTTGTTCAACAAAAGAATAGGTGGCTTCTCCAACGCCGGTACCCATAAACAGTTCCTGGACATCTTTTAATCTAACAACATTTTTGTTGATAAAATACTGGCTTTCACCGCTTCGGTAGAGACGCCGGGCAACTAATACCTCTTTATAATCTATGGGTAAATATCTATCTTCATTAGAAAAGGTCAAGGCGACTTCGGTATAATTTAAGGGTGGGTGGTTTTCGGTGCCGTTGAAAATAACATCCTCCATCTTGGTTCCCCGCAAAGATTTAGGACTCTGCTCACCTAGGGCCCATTTAATTGAATCGAATACATTTGATTTGCCGCAACCATTGGGACCGACAACTACGGTTACCCCTGATTCAAATTTAAGAGCAGTTTTCTCGGGAAATGATTTAAAACCAAAGATTTCTAATTCTTTTAAATACATAAAGTTGTTTTTAAAAAATCAGAAATTTATTTATTTCTCTTTCAATTTCTTAACCAATAGAGGAATTATTTTAAATATATCACCGACAATGCCGTAGTTGGTAACTTTAAATATCGGGGCCTCAGGATCTTTGTTGATAGCGATAATGGTCTTTGATGACTGCATGCCTACCAGGTGTTGAATCTGTCCGGATATACCGCAAGCAATATATATTTTGGGACAGACAGTCCGGCCGGTCTGCCCTACTTGATGAGAATAGGGAATCCAGCCAGCATCCACACAAGCCCGAGAAGAACCTATAGCCGCACCGAGAGCTTCAGCCAACCCTTCAATTAATTCAAAATTCTTAGCTTCGCCTAGGCCCCGGCCGCCAGAAACAATAATATCGGCTTCGGCTAAATTCACAGTGGAGATAGCTTCTTTTATGAAATCTAAGAATTTTATCCGTCTATCCTCAAGAGCCGGGTCAAAGCTCTCCTTGATTATCTCACCTTTCCGGGAAGTATCAATACCAGCCTCAGGCATGACCTTATGCCGAACCGTAGCCATCTGAGGTCTATAGTTGGGAGATATAATTTGAGCCATAATATTGCCGCCAAAAGCTGGGCGGGTTTGAATTAATATCTTCCTCTCCTTATCAATATCCAAACCAGTACAATCAGCGGTCAGGCCAGCATAAATATTCACAGCAATTCTTGAAACCAAACTTCTTCCGGTAGTAGTTGCTCCAGCTAAGATGATCTCCGGCTTATATTTACCAATTAGTCCTGATATTGCCTTGGTGTAGTTCTCAGCAATATAGTGTTGTAGAATTGTTGAATCAACCACAAAGACCTTGTCAGCGCCGCGATAGACTAACTCGTCTGCTTTCTCGGTTATCCCCGAACCAAGCAAGATTGCGCCGACATAAGTATTAAGATCTTTGGCTAATTCTTTTGCTTTGGCTAAAAGTTCAAAGGCTACCGAGGCAATAACTCCCTCTCGCTGCTCAGCAAAGACCCATACGCCTTTGTAGTTTGAAATATCATCTTTTATTATGGTCTTACGCTCAATTTTTATAGCATCAAAAGTACAGCTGTCTATGCAGGCTGCGCAGAGATTACACTTATCTAAATCAATTATTGCTTTCTTATCTATCAACTTTATGGCTGCCAGCGGGCAGGCCCCAAGACATAAGCCACAACCAACACATTTATCTAAAATTATCTTTATCCCGCTCATATTAAATCTTTGATCTCCCCAAATAACTCTTCCACTATTTCCCCTGGTTCGCCCTGTAAAATTTTTCCGCCTTCCTTAGGAGGCGGCGTAAATATTTTAATTACTTGAGTGGGTGAACCGTTGAGTCCAATCTGATCTTCGGCTAGCCCTAAATCTTTATTATCCCAAACCGTAATTTCAGCCTTCTTAGCCTTCATCTTTCCCCTAAGAGAAGGTAGACGGGGCTCGTTTATTTCTTTCACCACGGTAATAAGCGTTGGCAGTTTAAGCTCTAACATCTCATAGCCTTCCTCAAGCAACCTCTCCACCATTATAACTCTTGGGGTAGTATCAAGATGCACTGAATCTATGCGCCGAACATAAGTAGCTTGGGGCAAATTAAGATGGGTGGCTATGCCCGGGCCAACCTGAGCAGTATCTCCGTCGGAAGCTTGTTTGCCGCAAATTACCAGATCACAGTCGCCAATTTTGGCAATCGCCTTAGCTAAAATCAAACTAGTAGCCCAAGTATCGGACCCGGCAAAAGCTCTATCTGAAAGGTGAATTGCTGAATCTATCCCTAAAGCTAAAGCTTCTCTTAAAGCGCTCTGGGCCTGAGGCGGCCCCATGGTAATAACTATTGATTGACCATTGAAACGTTCCTTGAGGCGTACTGCCTCCTCAATAGCATACATGTCAAAAGGATTAATCATAGAATCAACCCCTTCTCTGATTAAAGTATTGGTTTCGGGATTAATTTTTACGTCGGTAGTATCGGGGACTTGCTTTATGCAGACTACTATCTTCACCATAATTTAAAATACTATATATTTAGTAATTGTCAATACTATTCGCCGGCAGGAGGAGGTAACTAAGGGCCTAATTTTTATAAATTAGCGCCAGTAAGTAACTTTAAAACCTGCTTGTACTTCTCTTGAGTTTTACCTACCACCTCAAGCGGCAAGGTAGGAACCGGAGGGGTTTTATCCCAACCAGATGATTCTAGATAATCACGGACAAATTGTTTATCAAAGCTGGCCTGAGGCCTTCCAGCCTGATACTGATCCTTGGGCCAGAAACGAGAAGAATCCGGAGTCAAGACCTCATCGACTAAGATCAGTTTACCATTACAAATACCAAATTCAAATTTAGTATCAGCAATAATTACGCCTCTCTCCTGGGCGTAGCCAACAGCTTTATTGTAAACACTAATACTAATTCCCCTTATTTTTTCAGCTAATTCCACTCCGATCTCTTTTTTCATATAATCAAAATCTACATTTTCATCGTGGCCAGTCTCAGCCTTAGTAGCCGGAGTGAATATGGGTTCTGGCAACTTAGCTGACTCTCCTAAATCAGAAGGCAAGTTTATACCGCAAATACTTTGCTTAGTCTTATATTCTTTCCAGCCTGAGCCAGAGAGGTAACCCCTAACCACGCACTCAAATGGTACTACTTCACACTTCCTGGCAATCATAAACCGATCGGCTATTCTTTCTTTATAACTCTTGAGCTGATCCGGCAAATCCTCTGAATTGGTAGAAATAAGATGGTTCTCTACCGTATCTTTTAGAAACGAGAACCAGAATGATGAAACTTTGGTCAAAATCTTTCCCTTATCAGGAATCGGAGTAGGTAAGATAAAATCAAAACAAGAAATTCTGTCGCTAGCCACAAGTAGCAGTTTATCGCCTAAATCGTAAACATCTCTTACTTTTCCTTTTTTAAATAGCTTCAATCCTTTAATTTCTAAATCATCAACCATAGTTACACCTCACAGATAAAGTTTTTAGGACTAACATAATCCCCGTATTTCTCTTGACACTCTCTTAACCGTTTATCCTGATCATTTAATTCTTCGAACAAACAAGCAGGAATATCTTCTAACTTCTCATAGATTGTTTTAATTCTTGCGATTTTAGCTAAGTTCTCAACCACCCTTAGGCTAAATTGCTCAAGATACTCAGCTTCCTGATAATCTCTGCCCAAGACCTCTTTGAACAGCTGCTTTAGGCAATCATATTGGGGTATTAACCCGGTTGGGGTCAGGAGCGCTTTAACTTTTTTCTCAACCCTTAAGCACATCCATTTAAGCCAGATACGTTTATCTTGTATCTGGTTTAAAAATTGACCCTTTTTATCTCTCAAGAAGTAATTAACCGAAAATACTAAAGGCGGATTAGTTAACTTTTCAGCAAATCCTAAATTTGCCTCTAAATATTTACCTAAAGGAATAGAAAGAAAATCCATGTTAGACATGGGGTTAAAAACTCTTACCCCTTCCTTGCCCAAAGTAGCCGCGGTTGTCTCTGATTCTAAACTTGCAGCCTTAGTAATAATTCCCTGCTGCCAGGTGAGGGCTTGCTCCACCGGAACTAATGTGTCCGAATCCCGTCCGCCGTAAATTAAGCCCTTAATCTCTATCCCTTGAGGATTATCCAAATCTTCATCGACATTCTCCAAGGCATTTAGTCTTATAGTATAGCGGGCATTCTTATGAGAAGGCGGAATAGTTGCTCCTCCCTTATCGGTCTTCCCCAGCATCCAAGCTCCTGAGTAGTTTACCCCTTGCGAAGGAACTTTATCGCTCTTACCGATCCAAAAAGTATTATTTTCTTTATCGACTAAAATATTAGAGAAGATAACCTCACCTTTCTTGGTTAAGGATTTAAATAATACCGGATCATCTTTAGGGTTTACATCTTTAATAATACCAAAAATACCCCTTTCTACGTTTACCGCGAAAGCCTTACTATCTTTGGCTCTTAAATAAGCTATGTCGTCGCCGACAATAGCTTCTCCACTGAGCATGGCAGTTGAAGTTTTACCACACATACTGGGATAGGCTCCGCAAAAATAGGTCTTTTTTTCTCCCGGGCCGAAAACCCCCATTAAAAACATGTGTTCGGCCAGCCAACCTTCTTGGTAAGCTTTTTTTATCGCCAGACGTAAGGAGAGTTTTTTCAAGCCTACGGTATTACCGGCATACTGGGTGTTGACGCTATAAACTAAGTTATCTTCTAAATCAATATATATTCTTCGTTTATCTACATCCTTACTTACATTGTCAGCTAAAGCTCCGGCGCTATGCACAAAGGAGAAAAAATCTCCTTCCCCTTTACGTTTCCTAAACTGCTCATAGCCTGGACGGTAGAGAATGTCTTCGGAATGTACGACGTAAGCGGAATCAGTAATCTGAGCGGCTAAGATAGAAAAGGGAGAATTAGTCGGGCCCAAACAGAAGAAACAAATAAACATCTCCTTACCCTTCATGATATCGCCTAATATGTTCCTTACCTCAGCTCTACCCTCCTGGCGGTCAATACTATTTAAATAACCGCTACCTGCGTCCCCGGCGATAAGATACTTGGTATTCTTTTTATCCCGGGCTTGGTCAAAAAAACCATCAAAGTGAATACTATGGCCTTTGAGGTTTAAATTCCTCTCTTCGCCAGCAGCCAGGGCTTTGGCTCTAATATAAGTTGAATCGGAAAGAGAATCAGTGCGGACAAAGACTGATCGAGGACTGCAAAGCTCTAAATACTCACCAACAAAGCTAATAACTTTGGGGTTCTCAAGCATAGTAAGCTTCTTGAGGCTTTCTTGATCCAGCCGCTGTTTTAAAAAGTTTAAATAATCTTTAGACATTCAATCTCCTTCAACAAAGGAATTTATCACAAGATTCCTTAGTTAGCAAGCTTTTTTGAAAAATATAAGGGTAAAATCAAAAATATTAGTGCCTAAGGCTTTGATACCAAGCATCTTGTGCAACAATTTAATCTTTAGACTTTAATATCTTAGTCAGCAGTTTATTCACTTCTTGAGGGCTTTTTAAGAAGTACTTAGCCCGGGAACCTTGTTTCCTGCCTACTCTTATTCCAAAATCAGAGGGACCTAAGTTTTTAAAAACATCCTCATCAGTTAAATCATCGCCGATAAAAATAGTTAATTCGTCTTTTTTCTTCTTAAGCTTCTTCTGGAGGAAACTAACGGCATCGAACTTATTGATGGCAATATTAGGTCTTATTTCTAAGACTTTCTTGCCAGCACTTACCTTTAGCTTATTGTTTCGCAAGAAAGGTGCAGTGGCTCGCCGGAAAGCTAATTTTACTTTTCTTAAACCCTTAGTTACCTTGCGGTAATGGACAGCAAACATAACTCCTTTATCTTCAAAGACTACTCCTTTAATGCCTTTTAAGACTTTCTTTAAGTCCTTCTTAGCTAAAATTAACGGTAACCGACATTGCTTAATTAATGCTTCTTTGGCTAAAATCTTTTTTCCTTTAAACAAAATTTCCAAACCATGGTTTCCGGCATAAAATATATTATTTACCCCCACTCTCTTCTTAAGATCCGACAAACTTCTTCCGCTAATAATACCTAAAACTATTTCTCTCTGCCGGTTAAGTTCTCTGAGCAGTCTTCTGGTAGTTGAGGTAAGCTTTGCTTTCTCAGGGTCCTTGACTATTGCTGCCAGCGTACCGTCATAGTCCAAGAAGAGAAAAAGCCTCTTTTTGTTTTTCAGTACCTTAGTTATTTCTGGATTAAAAATATATCTCACTCTTCCTGGGGGATATCAGAAATTACCTTGCCAATCCAACGCCAAATATCATTACGCTGGACATTCTGCCGTAGCTTCCTCATTACTTTTTTCTTTTGGTCCTCATTCATGGTAAGGGCTTTATAAATAGCTGCGCTGACTTCCTCAGGATGGTAGGGGTTAATAGATATAGCATCGGCTAACTCTCTGCTGGCTCCGGTGAAACGACTTAAGACTAGTGCTCCTTTTTCGCTGGTATTAGCTGAGATAAATTCTTTAGCCACAAGATTCATCCCATCGTGCAGAGAACTAACCACGCAAATATCAGCTATTTTGTAAAAAGCTAAGACTTCTTTAAAATTAAGATGTCTCCTTAAGAAAATTATTGGTTTCCAAAGTTTCTGAGAGTGTTTAAAATTTACCTCCTCTACCCGGGCATTGACCTTCTCATTAAGTTGCTTATATTGGATGAGATGGATGCGGGAAATTTCTCCCATCTGAATAAAAATTATCTTCTCTTTTAGCTCCGGATGGGTATCTAAGAGCTTATCGATTGCATCTATTCTCTCCACAATACCCTTGGTATAATCTATCCGGTCTAAGCCAATTATTACTTTATAGCCTTCTAGGCCAAATTCCTCTCTAAGTGAGCAGGCTAAGCTTTCCACCTCATCAGCCTCAGAAGTCTTACTTATACCTTCAAAATCAACACTTATCGGGTAGTTCCTTACTAAAGAGGTGTGTTTTCGGTGTACGATTAATTGTTTCTCATCGTCGATCTTAGCCTCAATTTCATTAGCTACGGCATCGAAGAAGTTATTGCAGAAGTATTTTATCTGAAATCCTAAAAGGTCGTAAGAGAGTATCCCTTCTAACAGCTCCTGACGCTGAGGCAGAATTCGGAAAAGATCATAGGTAGGCCAAGGAATGTGCCAGAAAAGAAGGGTAACCACCTGAGGATTTATCTCTTTTAAATAATTACTCACTAAAGCCAGGTGGTAATCCTGTACAAAAACAATTGCTTTCTTATCCTTTATCTCTTTACTGATATTTTGAGCAAACTTCTTATTTACCTGTTTATAAATTTTCCAATCTTCATTCTTGAATTCCGGCTTCATGAAAACTAAGTGAGAGAGCGGCCAAAGCCCCTGGTTAGAGTATCCAAAGTAATAACCTAAATTTTCGGTCTTACTTAACCAGACATATTTCAGCTCATAAGACGGATTATCCGGCGGAACCTTTACTTTCGAGTTCTTTACCACCAGCTGATCTGCATCGCCGCTGCCACAACAAACCCACAGTCCGCCCAGCTCCTGCATAATCGGGTCTAAAGCCGTAACTACCCCACCGGGACCGCGAGTACACTCAATTTTTCCTCGGGACAATTTATGGATATAGGGTTGACGGTTAGAAACTACCACAAAGGTATAGTCGGAAAACTTACCCCTTACTAGTTCTAAAACTGACTTTTTATCCCAAACTTTTAGCATTTAACGTTTTTTTTTGGTTTAAAGACCCTTTCATCGAGCTTTTAATTATAGCACAAAAGAATTCCACTCCCAAGCCAAAATTCGCAACATCAATCAACGACTCTAGAGGAATTTTAAGATGCTTAGGCCGATCACAATATAGATTGCACCACCTAAACGATAGAGCCCCAAGGACATCCGAGAAGATAAGCCGATCAGTTTCTCAGCTCCTTTATTGCTTAAGAAGATAAATCCCTTAAAAATCCCTAAAATCCCTATAACCATCAGTATTTTTGATAGTAGGCCCTGGGCTTTAAAAGCGGTTATAATCAAGGTGGCCGATAGAATAATCGTCAGTAAAAATAAGCTTCGTTTTAACTTTTTGATGCTCTTGGTTTGCAGTTTCTTTTTCAAGATCTGCGGCTTAATCAAGACCAGAATACCGAAAATAACCCAGATAAACCCGATGATTTTGACTAACATACCTCACCTCCTGGAATTTCTCCGCCTCTTACAGGGTCAAACTCAATTATTTAATTTATTATAGCACAAAAATTAAATTTTGGGGAAAGCAAAAAAGGAGCCAATTAAGGAGGCTAGACCTATAATATCCTTACTCTTCCTCTTTTAATAAAAGGACGTGGATATTTGAAGCCAGATCCTTATCCACAGCAAAAGAGGAATTGTCCATCTCAAAGACAAAGGAAGGAAAGCGATGAAGCAGTTTTATCTTATTCCCAGGCAAGATACCCATTGAAATTAACTTTTTTAATATTTCATTGTCGTGAGTATTTAAATAGCTTATTTTACCGCTACTGCCAACAACCATCTCATGCAAGGTAACAATTATCCGCTGAGGGGTTTTCTTAAAATCTCTGCAGCAATCACCAGCCGGGATCGGTTTTCTATGAGGACAAACCCTAGGATGCCCCAGGAGTGTACAAACATTATCCTCTAAACCATAGTGAAGACCGTGTTCAAGCTTGCAGCTTGCCTCATGCATTAATGGGTCTTTTACGTCTAAGACGTCGGCCACCAGCCTTTCCGCTAAGCGGTGCCGGCGAACACAACCCTTAGCTTCCTTTAAACCTTCTTTGGTAAAAAGTTCTCGCTTGCTGGTATCAATTAGCCCTTTTTCGATTAATTCCTGGAAAGCTGACTCGTCTTTTAAGACCCTGGTGTTTGGTTTGTCTTTGTTCTCTTCAATCTCAATCCAAAGAGATTCCAAGATTTCTTCCTCGGCATCTGATAATTTATACATCCTAACTCACCCCCAAATTATTAATATCTTATTCAAAACAAAACCCACTGAAAATGAGAAAAACAAGATAAATCCCGCTATCCCTAAAGCAAACTTTACCCCCCTCTCTTTTAGGTTCATTAAGAACTGGGCGATACAGGGCAAAAACAGGGTTAGCACTACTGCGGCAACTATTAATTCTCTGGTTGAAAGTAACCCTTGTTTTTCCAGATCGTAGAGTCCGGCTGCACCGTAATCTCTCCTGAAAAACCCAAATAAAAAAATCTTAGCCATATCTAAAGGTAAACCGATAGCTTTTACCGGATGAGCTAAAATAGAAACTATGACCTCAAAGATCTTAGTGATTTGACCAAGCCAGATTAACACACTGGCCCAGATGAATATCGGCAAAACTTCTTTAAAGTACCACTTTAACCTGGTGTAAGTTTTAGTAAAAATATTACTCAACCGGGGTATACGCAAAGGAGGAAGCTCGATATGAAAAGAAGGACGTTTGCCTTTAAGAACTTTATTAAGCAAAAATCCAGTAGTTGCAAATACTGCCGAAATAACTAAAAACCATAAAACTAAGGCGCTAGTCTCTTTGGAAAGCACAGCCATTATAACCCCTAATTGGGCTGAACAAGGCACACTCAATGAAAGCAGGAGAGTAGCAATAACTCTTTCTCTCCTGCTGGGTAAAATCCTGGTAACCATGGTAGCCATAGTATCACAACCGAGGCCTAAGATAATCGGGATAACAGCCCTTCCGCTAAGCCCTATCTTTTTAAAAGCTCTATCAAGCATTACCCCTACCCGCGGCAGATAGCCAGTATCTTCAGCAAAGCTAAATACAAGGAAGAATATCCCTACAATCGGAAGAACTATGGCAATAGCGTAACGGAGACCTAAGGTAATTATCCCGTACTCTCCTACAAAAAGCGACTTAAGCCACTGATAAGTAATAAGTTTATCAAATAGAGAGGTAAAAAACGGGTTAATCTGGTCCTGGAAAATCTTAGTTTCTAAAAAGTCCACGCAAACTCCGGCTCCAAACTCTCCAACTAATTTATAGATACCAAAATAAAGAAAACAGCCAAGTAAGGGTATCCCAATTACCGGCCTTAAGGTTATGTCGCCGAGAATACGGGAAAAATTTCTGGTTTTTTGAGTCTGGCTAGCTACCTTCTTTATAATTACCTCGGCCTTTCTTCTTAAAGCTAAATTAATTAAATATTCTACCGGCTGAGGCAGCTTCTTCTTAAGAGCATCTCTTATATTCTCAATTTCGCTTAAACTCTTCTCCGCCTCCTTACTCTTAACCAAGCTATAGGTCTCCTCATCCCCCTCTAACAATAATAAACTTAAGATGTTTTTATCCAGAGAATAACTCCTCTTCAGCTGCAAAGCTATTTTCTCAACCGCGGCCTCAATAATCGGAGTGTATTTAATTATTGGTTCTTTCTTACTGGCTGCTTTATCTTGGAAAGTTAAGGCTTGTACTATCCTCTGCCGCAACTCTCTTACCCCTTCTCCTCTTACTGAGACGGTAGCAACAACCGGAATACCCAATATCTTCTCTAACTTATCGACATTAATATCCAAGCCATCTTTCCTGGCCTCATCCATAATATTTAAGACTAAAATAACCGGGAACCCGGCTTCGATGAGTTGTAAGGTTAAGGGTAAGGTTCTCTCTAAATCTTTTGCCGCTCCAACATGGATAACCAGATCGGGACTATCTTTAAAGAGAATCAAGCGGGCAATCCGTTCTTCCTCACTTAAGGGAAGCAAAGAATACATTCCCGGGGTATCTACTATTTGGCACTCAACTCCCTCTATATTTATCTTTGCTTTAAAAAGCTCAACGGTAGTCCCGGGATAATTTGAAACCGTAGCATAGCGGCCGCTTAAATTATTAAAAATTGAAGACTTACCGACATTGGGTGAGCCAACAATGGAGATTTTTTTTAAATTCATTAATTCCTACCCCTTAGAAAGGAATCCCAAAAATTAACCGAGTCTGGATATCATCACTCTGGGAATTCAATGCCTGCAAAATACCAAAAGCAACCCAATTCGTATCCCTCGAATAAGAGAAAGTTGGCCCTAAATAAAATTCTCTATCTGTGTAATTACCTTTTGACTCTAATCCTATTGAAAGCTTAGGGCTTAGTCTATAGTTAGCTCCGAAGGCATACTCATATTCGGTTGCGCCCCTTCTCTCAACCTCTTGCTTGAAAATTTGGTTATAAACAAGATTAAAATTCCCAATATCCTTTGCTAAGATTATTTTCGCCTCAAAAACATTAGGCTTAGAAAAGTTAACATCCCTTATGTATTCAAGATAAAGTAGGGGGTCTACTATAAATTGCCCCTTCTCACCAAAACGATACCGCGTCCTTAGCTTAAAGACATCATAGGTGAAGTCTACTTCCTTTTTGTTATTCTTCTGCTCAAAGCGCTGATAAAGAGCCAGGTCCCAATGGTCAGTAATCCCATACTCAAACTCTATCTGATGCTTCATAGTGTTAATATCAGCATCTGAAGTGTCAGGGATTTTAGTTGTGTGATAGTATTCTATCTCAGCTTTACCTTTAGGCATAGTCATATATTCATATGTCCAAACATAACTTCTCTGATCAGCATAAGTATTTACTCCGGTTAGTAAAAATACTGCCATGGCAGTTAAAAATAAACTTTTTATCCTCATTGCTATCTCCTTATTGATTTTGAAATTCAATTTCAATCATATTTTAAAAAAAATTTTCCCGGTTACTTCTTCTTCCTACTTCCTCCTTTCCTACACTGTTTGCATATTCCGAATATCTGAAGCCGGTGGCTTGTAGGGGTAAATTGGAACCTCCGGCATAGTTCGGTTTGTAATTTTTCGATTTTAGAATCTACAGCTTCAATTAATTTCGAACACTTGGTGCAAACCAGATGATCGTGGTGCTGGTGTCCATGCTTATGCTCAAATCTTACTCGCTTATCGCCTAAATAAATTTCCTTAGCAATACCTGCTGCAGTTAAAAGCTTTAGGGTGCGAAAAACTGTAGCCTGGCCGATATCGGGACTCCTCCTCTTGATAAGCTTATAAAGGTCTTCAGTGCTAAGGTGCTTTTCAATCTTTAAAAAAGTCTCTAAAACTACTTCCCTCTGCTGGGTAAGCTTTAACCCTTTTTTCCTTAAAAAATCAATAAATATCGCTTTTTCTTCCACCATATCTTTCTCACTTGATATTGAAATTCAAAATCAATTATAGCTAAAATAAAAGTCCTGTCAATCTATTTTTTTAAACTTTTAATAATCCGGTAGGTCTTATCTAAAACCTCAATGATCTGACCTCTCTTTATGCATAGGGGTAGGAAAAAATAGACAATACTGCCTAAGGGGCGCAAGATCAGCCCTTCTCCTAATCCTTTTCTGTAAACTTCCAAGCCTATCCTCTCCCTTAACCCAAAAGGCTCTTTTGTCTGCTTATTCTTTACTAACTCTATTGCCCCAATCATACCTATACATCTTACATCGCCGACTAAAGGAAGATCCTTAAAAGCTTCTAATTTTTTATGAAATAGGGGAATAAGTTTATTGATCTTTCCTAGAGTATGCTCCTGCTCATATACCTTTAAACTAGCTAAAGCTATAGCACAAGAAATAGGATTAGCTGTATAGGTATGGCCGTGGTAAAAAGTCTTCCTTTTTTCATAATCGGCATAAAACCGATTGTAGATTTTATTAGTAGTTAGAGTTGCTGCAAAGGGAAGATAGCCAGAAGTTATGCCTTTGGAGAGGCAGATAAAGTCCGGCTTAACTCTTGCATGCTCACAGGCAAACATTTTTCCGGTTCGGCCAAAACCGCTGGCAACTTCATCTAAGATTAAATGAATATTATACTTCTTAGCCAGCTGAGCAGCCCTCTTAAGATAAGAGTGAGAATAAATAATCATGCCTCCGGCAGCCATTACCATTGGCTCTAAAATCAAAGCAGCAATTTCTTTACTTTTTTTCTTTAAAATAACCTCTAGAGAGTTTATGCACTCAATATTACAAGTAGACTTACACTTACCTACCGGACACCTATAGCAATAAGGCGAAGGAGCTTTAAAGCTCCTGAAGAATAAAGGTGAGAAGACCTGATTAAATAAGCCTACTCCACTCACACTCATAGCACCCACAGTATCACCATGATAAGCAGAGTCTAAGGATAGGAATTTTGTCTTTTTCTTCCTGCCGATATTCTGCCAATATTGAAATGACATCTTCAATGCCACCTCAACTGCTGTTGAACCATTATCAGAGAAGAAAACTTTAGTTAAATTATCCGGGGTGATTGTAACCAGTTGCTCGGCTAATTTAATTGCCGGCTTATGGGTAAAACCGGCAAATAAAACATGTTCCAAGGAATTTAGCTGATTTCTAATAGCCTTATTTATCTCTGGGTGGTTATGGCCATGGATATTACACCACCAGCTGGATATAGTATCATAATAACAATTTCCCTGATTATCATAGAGCTTTATCCCCTTGGCTCTCTCGATCAGAATCGGAGGAAGCCTCTTACAGTCCTTGGCTTGAGTATAAGGGTGCCAGATGTATTTTAGGTCTTTTTTAATCCAATTATTCATTCTTTAATCTTTATTTTAAATTAGACAATATCTTTTTGCCTATTTTCTTAAAGCTCTTATGCAGTATATCTTTATCTTTAGTCCAAGGCAGGCTCCCTGAAGACTTCTTACCACTTATTGCTTCTATTATCTTGGGATTATCTTTTAGAATTATATTGCTTGCTTTATCCTTTAAATTATTAAATACAACTCCGGCTATTTTCATCTTTCTGACCTTAAGAGCTTCAATGGTAAGAAGGGTATGATTAATCGCTCCTAACTTATTGCCAACTACAACCAATACCGGAAGATTTAGTTCCTTAGCTAGATCTATTACTAATTTCCTCTTATTCAAAGGGACTAAGGCTCCGCCTACTCCTTCAACTACTACAAAATCAAAAACTTTTTCTAAATACTTAAAACTCCTTTTTATCCTCTCTATACTTATCTTTCTCCTCTCCAAGCTTGAGGCCAGATGAGGCGAAGAGGGGAATTTAAAGGTATAAGGCGAAATATTCGATAGGTGATCTCGTAGCTTGTGCTTCTTTTTATTGATTAACTTTAAATGAAGACTAACATCTTTAGAAAATCCTAAAGAGCCGGTCTCAACCCACTTCTGAGTTATGACTTTATAGCCCTGATCATCTAAGAACTTAGCCAGCAATCCGGTTACAATAGTTTTACCTACTCCGGTATCTGTCCCAGTAACAAAAATCCCTCTCATCTCTTATCTCCAACAGTGCGGTTGAGGCTTAGCCTCAACCGGGCCGCTCTGTAGCTTTTCCGTGCTTTTGCGGTTGAGGCTAAGCCTCAACCGGCTGCTTGCCCACTATTTAATGCCCCGGCAAAAGAACATCTGATAAGTAGCTACTATATTTTTAAATCTCTTCTTATAAATCTCCTCTATTGAGGTTATTGTTCTAGGAGTCCAGAAGATTTCTCCTCTTAAGCTGTCACCCCTTGTCCCGGTACATCTTACGCTTTCTAATAACTCTAATAATGAGTTATAATTTTGATTATAAATCTCTTCTTTTACTTGGACCTCACTAAAAATATTTTTTAATATCTTCGCTACTTCTTCCTGTTTTAGGAAATTGGCGGCACTTATCGAAAGAGACTTATTGAGAAACTCCTCTAGACAACTATGCAATTGGGAAAAAGTCTTGGGCCCAAAAGTAGAGAATAAAATAAAACCTCCCTCATTAAGAACTTCCTTGTATCTTATTAAGTCTGATTCTAAATCTTGAAACCACTGAAAACTAGCATTGGAACTTATAAGATCAAACTTCTCTTTAAGATTAAGGTTTTCAGCATCAGCAACAATGAATTCGACTTGCCTCCTCTCTAGCTTGTCTTTGGCAACTTCAATCATCTCAGCTGATATATCTACAGCTTTTATCTTAGCTTGGGGAAATTTATTCTTAAGAAGCATAGTATAATTTCCGGTTCCGCAGCCGATATCTAAAATACTAGCGAAACCATCGCTATTAACTTCTTTAATCAGTATAGCAGCACAAAGGTTCTGAACCCTTGAATGCTGATCATAATCCCGGGCATGCTTTGAGAAGTTTGCTTCGATTATTTTTTTATCTATCATATATAGCTACCTAAATCAGCTTCTAAAAAAGGAATATGACCGCAATTTTTAATAGCTATCAGCTCAGCGCCGGTTATAGCAGATTGGACTTCTCTTGCCTCAGCAATAGGTGCTATCCTGTCATGCTCTCCATGGATTATTCTTACCCTCCCGATTCCAGCCAACTCTTGAGTCTTTATCTGAGATTTTGCTAAATAGTCTAAAGTTTTAAGTAAATATTCTAAATCAAACTTCTCACAGTAAGTTTTAAGTAAGTTTCTCTTAAACCAGCTTAAACTCACCGGGTCAGTGAAACACTGGGTATAGAACTTATAAAGATAACCTCTCTTACTCTTCTTGAGTAGTTCTTTTATACCCGCTATCTCCTCTGGTTGGTATTTTTTTCTGATACTTACTAAGATAAGTTCATTTACTAACTCAGGATATTTTATGGCAAACTCAGCTGCTAAAAATCCACCTAAAGACCAACCCAATAAAGAAATCCTCTCTATCCACTTCTCTTTCAAAGCATTAAGAATACTGTTCTCAAAGGTAGGAGGAGAAAGATTAAGAGGTAATAAATAATTAAATTTTAGATTTAATGAGCCAAAAATCTTATAATCAGTAGCCCAGCCTGGGATAAGTGCAATCGTATTATTGTTTCCTCGGTCTAAATATTTAAAACTCAGGTCTAGCATAAGTCTTTAATCAGTTTTTTTAATATTTCTTTTGAATGATTAATGGTCAGTGAAAATCTTAACCGAGATTCTCCTGGCGGCACAGTAGGCGGCCGTATCGGGAGAACCCAATAACCTTTTCTCTGCAACTCTTGACTGGCCTTAATCACTTTCTGGTTATCAAAAACAATCAACGGCACTATCTGAGATGAACCTTTTATTTTAAATCCTGCTTCTTTTAAATTCATGCGAAAATAATCCGCATTATTGATCAGGTCTCTTCTGCGTTCTGGCTCCTCTGCTACTAATTCTAAGCTAGCTAAATTAGTTGCAATTACCGAAGGTGGAAGAGCAGTAGAGTAGATAAAACTTCTAGCAGTATTTATTAAGTAATCAACTAAAACTTTCGAACAAGCAACATAACCACCAAAACTCCCCAGGGCCTTGCTAAAAGTTCCCATTATTAAATCGATCTTCTTAGTCACCCCTTCTTCTTCAACTACACCAGCCCCACTTTTGCCAAATATGCCGGTTGCGTGAGCCTCATCTACCATTAATTTACAATTATATCTTTCTTTCAAGCTAACTAATTCTCCTAATGCTGGCTTATCGCCATCCATACTAAATACACTCTCGGTTATTATTAAGGCTTGCTTGAACTTATCTCTCTGTTCTTTTAATAGTTGCTCTAAGTGGTTTAAGTCACAATGTGAGAAACGGAAAAACTTTGCCCCGGATAAGACTATGCCGTCGATTATACTGGCATGATTTAGCTTATCCGAGAAAATAACATCACCGCGGCTACAAAAAGCACTGATTATACCGACATTAGCTTGGTAACCAGAGTTAAAAATTAAGGCTTTTTCTTTACCTTTAAATTTAGCTGTTTCCTCCTCTAACTGATGAAAAATATCTAAATCTCCGCTCAGGAGCCGAGAAGCTGATGAGCCTACACCTAATCTATCTACTGCCGCTTTGGAAGCTTGTTTTAGTTTAGGATGGGTTGAAAAGCCTAAGTAATCATTAGAAGATAAATCAATAAATTCTCTCTCCTCTGAGAACCTTAAACCCTGGCCCCGGGAAGTTGCCGGCTTTAGGACTCTGAGTAGATTAGCTTCTTGCCTTTGCTTTAAGAATTCTTCTATCCGCCCCATATTTTTTTTACTTCTTCTATAAGCTTATAGTCAGCCTCGAGCTCTCTTCCCTTAATGGTTAAATAGCCTCCGATAAGCATTCCATTAGCGCCAGCCATAAAACCTAAACCCTGAAAATCTCCTAAAGCGCTCTCTCTTCCGGCTGCTATCTTTATAAGTTTATCTTTTAAAATTACTCTAAAAATAGCTAAAGTTCTAATAACATCATTACAAGAAATTGGCTTTAAATTCTCCAAAGAAGTTCCTTTTATCGGAACTAAAATGTTTATCGGCACTGAATCTACATCTAACTCTCCTAAAGTATAAGCCATATCAATTCTATCTCCCCAGGTCTCACCCATCCCGATTATTCCGCCGCTACAGACCTCTAAGCCAACTGCTTTGGCAGCTTTTATTGTATCAACTCTCTGGCCAAACTCATGGGTTGAGACAATTTGTTTGTAAAATCGTCGAGAGGTTTCAATGTTATGATGATAACGAATGAGGCCGGCTTCTTTTAATCTCTTTAGCTCACCCTCGCTTAAAGCTCCTAAAGAAGCGCAGACAACAATGCCGACTTTTTTTCTTATTGAAGAGATTGCTAAAATTATTTCCTCTAACTCTCTAGCGGCAAGACAATTTCCGCTAGTTACAATACCGAACTTCTCAGCTCCAATATCCTTTGCCTTTTTAGCAGCCCTTACAATTTCTTCTTTTCTTCTTAAGGAATAGGTAGATATATCAGCAGAGTGATGGGTTGACTGAGCGCAGAACTTACAATCTTGGCTACAATAACCGGATTTAGCATTTATAATGCTGCATAATTCAAGCTTAGAACCGAAATAATCTTCTCGAACCTTATTAGCTAAAGCCAGTAACTCTGGTAAGGGTAACTTTAGGAGAGAATTTACATCCATTGTCACCCATTCTATCACTAAAGGTTTACAATTACAACCACAACTCCCTTGCACACCGGGTGTGTAAGTATTGGTTCTAAAGGTTTACGATTTCAAAAGGAAAGATTTAAAATGGTAGGCTTTTAGAGGACAAGCTTGGTCACGTCTCCGGCAGATACTTTTTCGATTAAGCCATTGTCTTTGCGCAAGAGTAAGTACCCTTTCTCATCTATTCCAGCAGCTTCACCTTCTATTCTTTTGTTAAAGACCTTTACTTTTACTCGCTTACCCCAAAGAAAACAAAATTGACTCCACTCTCCAAGCAAGTTAGAAAAACCTTCGGCTTCAGCCTGGCGATAACAAGCTTCTATTTCTTCAAGTATTCTTTTAGCGATCTCTACTCGCGACACTTTCTTCTTTAAATTTAAGAATAAAGAAGTAGCCTGAGAAGGTAGATCCTTTGAATTAACATTAATACCTATCCCTACTACTACAAAGTGAATTCTATCTATCTCAGCATTTATCTCACAGAGTATTCCTCCTAATTTTTTTCCTTTAAGATAAATATCATTAGGCCATTTTACTGAGCACTCCACACCAGTTGCTTTTTTTATCCCCCGCAGACAACCTAAAACAATAAGCAGAGTGATTTGAGGAACCTCTTGGATAAGAAGAAAATGAGGCTTTAAGAGTAATGAGAAATAAATTCCTCCTCGGGGAGAAATCCATTGCCTCTGGATACGGCCTCTTCCTTTCTTTTGGGTTTCAGCAAATACTACTGTACCCTCAGGGACACCTTCTAACCCTAATTGCCAAGCCAGGTTCTGGGTGGAATCTATTACCTCTTTATGTTGAATCTCTTTGCCGATAAGATGAGTGTTTAAATTATGTTGAACTTCCCAAGGATAAAACTTATCAGGGCAAGAAATAAGCTTATAGCCTAGATGCGGAGCAGCTACAATCTCATAACCTTTATCACTAAGCTTACCAATATGCTTCCAGAGGGCCTGGCGACTAATCTTTAGTCTACCGGCTAGCTCCTCTCCAGAAGTATAGCCCTGATTATCCTTTAACTGTTGAAGAATTATATAATCTAAATCCTTATCTATCTTTGCCATTATAATTAATACCTGTAGTATTTTAAGAGTTGTTTAAGATTTCTTGGCTTCTTTAGTTTTTAACTTTCTTTCTTTAGCCCAGCAATAGAGAACCGGAACCAAAATGAGATTCGAAAGGGTAGCTGTAATAAGACCACCTACTGTGGGTGCTGCCATTGGCTTCATAAACTCAGAACCGGTTCCTTTTGAAAGCATCACTGGCAGGAGAGCAAGGATTGTAGTTGCAGTAGTCATAATCGCCGGCCGTACTCTTAACAGCCCAGCTTCTATAGCTGTCTCTCTTATTGCTTCAATAGTCTTAGGCACTTTTTTTCTAAATAAATCATCTAAAGCCGAGAGTAATACCACACCATTATCGGTAGCCACTCCAAACAAAGCAATAAATCCCACCCATACTGCGGTAGAAAAATTAAAACCTAAAAGAAATAATAATATAATACCCCCCATTAATGCTACTGGTAATCCGGTTAGAAGAATCAATAAAGATGTTACATTTTTAAATGCCATATAAAGTATGACAACAATAAGAGCTAAACAAATTACCAAAGAGGGAATTAGTCTCCTGCGAGATTCCATTTCGGACTCAAATTGTCCAGACCAGGAAATATAATACCCTGGCGGTAATACTAAATTTCCATTTTTTATTTCTCTATTTACTTCATCTTTAGCCTCATTTACAAAATCTATTAGACCCTGTTCATCTTGATTAACATTTACAAAAACTCTGGCATAAGTAAGGGTATTCTCAGCATTAATTACTGCCGGACCAGGAGATTTTCTTAAATCTGCAATCTGAGCTAAAGGGATACGTACTCCATCTTTAGTTGGAACAAAAATACGCTCCAGAGCTTGCGGGCTATCCCTCAACTCTCTTAAGTATCTAATTCGTACTGGGTATCTCTCTCTTCCTTCAACAGTAGTGGTTAAGTTCATCCCACCGATTGCAGTCATAATAACCTGCTGGATATCAGCAACCTTTACTCCATATTTAGCTGCCTTTTCTCTATCTACTTCTATCTCAAAGTAAGGTCGGTTAGAGGTACGTTCAGCATAAGGACTTACCGCGCCCCTGACTCTACCAACAATGCCTTCCACCTTAATGGCTATATCAACTATTTTCTCTAAGTCTGGCCCGAAGACCTTAATTCCTACCGGAGTCTGAATCCCGGTTGCCAACATATCAATTCTGTTCCTTATTGGCTGGGTCATTATTGGACTTACTCCTGGCATCCTTGTCTTTTCTTGAATTTCAGAGATAAGTTTCTCCCTGGTATAACCCCGGCGCCAAAACTTCTTATCCTTTAGATGAATAATGGTCTCAATCATTCCTACTGGTGCCGGATCAGTAGCAGTCTCGGCCCGGCCTAATTTTCCCACCACCGATTCAACTTCGGGAAATTCGTTCTTAATAATAATATCTTGCTTTCTCATCACATCCATAACCTGAGTTAAGGATGCTCCTGGCAAAAGTACCGGCATAAACAAAAAGTCACCTTCATTTAAGGACGGCATAAACTCCTGGCCGAGAAGAGAACCACAAATAAGGCCTAAAGTTATAATTGCAATAGAAATTATGGCAATTTTGCCTTTGTTTTTAACGGCCCAGGTAATTGTCGGTTTGTATACCTCATGTAAACCTTGAGCTGTTCTATTCTCATCAACCGACTTTAATCTTCCTCTCAAGAGGTAATAACAAAGTGTGGGTAGGAGAGTTAAAGCAATAACAGCAGCTCCGGCCATAGCAAATGTCTTGGTAAAGGCAAGCGGCCGGAAAAGCTTTCCGGCCTGGCCGGTTAAAACAAATACCGGGATAAAACCAACAATAGTTGTAAGCAAGGCAAAAAGCACTGGCTTGCCTACCTCTTGGGCTGAACTTAGACAGGTATCCAATCTCTCCTCAGGTCTAAGACGCCTGACCCCTAATTCCTTTCTTCGATCGACAATTCTTCGGTAGATATTCTCAACTAATACACATCCGGAATCAACCATAACCCCGATTGCTATAGCAATGCCACCTAAAGACATAATGTTAGCATCTACGCCTATTCGCCTCATCAAGATAAAAGAGATCAGAACTCCTATCGGTAAGACTATTGATATAACTACACTCCCCCAGAAGTGAAGAAGAAAAACCATTATCACAAAAATAGTGATAACAATCTCCTGGGTGAGAGCACTGCTTAAGGTATTAATCGAACGCTGTATAAGACCGGTGCGGTCATAAAAAGGAACTATTTTTACCCCTTCCGGCAACCCCACTGATAACTCACTTATCTTTTCTTTAATCTCTTTTATAACCTCAAGTGGATTCTCGCCATAGCGCATAAGGATGACACCACCGGTAACTTCTTTACCCTCTTTATCCAAAGCACCCCTTCTAAATTCTGGCCCGATAGTTACATTGGCAATATTCTTAAGATATATAGGTACACCTTCTCGTTGGTCAATAACAATATTCTCAATATCAGCAGTATTCTTTATAAAACCTAATCCTCTGACAATGAACTCAACCCCCCCCTCCTCAAAAACCTTAGCTCCGACATCAATGTTTGACTTCTTAACCGCTTCAACAACCTTATGTATGCCTATTCCATAAGTAAAAAGCTTATTGGGGTTAATATCTATCTGATATTGCCGGAGGTAGCCTCCCACTGAAGCAACTTCAGAAACCCCTTCCACAGCATTTAATTGATATCTGATATACCAATCTTGGATTGAACGCAATTGGGCAAGATCATATCCTTCTCCTTCCACTGTGTACCAAAAAATCTGGCCCAAAGCAGTTGCATCAGGGCCTAAGGTAACTTTTGCATCTTTAGGAATATCGCGTTTAGCAAAATCTAATCTCTCCAGTACCCGGGTCCGGGCCCAGTAAAAATCAGTACCTTGTTTAAATATCATATTTACTAAACCAAAGCCAAATGCAGATGTCGAACGCACCACTTTTACTTCCGGGGTACCCATAAGGCCGGTAGTCAAAGGATAAATTACCTGGTCTTCTACATCTTTAGGGCTTCGACCCGGCCAATCAGCATAGACAAGTACTTGCAGTTCTCCGATATCCGGTATAGCATCTACCGGGGTATCCTTCATCGACACAACTCCCCAAAAGATAATCAAAGCAAACCCGGCAATAACTAGAAATCTGTTTTTAAGACAATCTTCTATGATTTTATTAATCATGATTCGGTCATAAGTATTTTATCCGCCTCCGCCAAGGCTTCGGCGGATTAATTCGGCCTTTAAACTTATGTTCGCTTTGCTCCATAAGTTTTGGCCTCATTAATGCTGGTGTGTTGCTGCTTCAGGTGCCTCAGACTCCTCTTCAGCCCCTAAGGCTCCTCCATAAACAGAGGAGGCTGCCCCTAGTTGAGATTGAGAGTCGATTAAAAAGTTTCCCTTTGACACAACTCTTTCACCAGCTTCTGCCCCTTCGACTAAGGGGTAAAAATATAGGTCTTCACCTTTAGCAGTTCCTTGAACCAAAGGTCCAACCAACACTTCTCTTAGTTGAAAATCACCTTGGCCCAAATCTACATAGATAATCTTTCTCTTGCCAGTATCTAAAATTGCTTCTTTGGGTAGAGCTAGGGCCTTACCTAATTCCATATTGAAGCGAACATCAACATACATATTTGGTTTTAAAATATTACTCTTGTTATCAGCAAGTATTTGTAATTTTAAAGTCCTTGTTCTCTCTTGGACAATTGGTTCAATGTTTTTAATTTCTCCTTCAATAATTACTGAAGGGTCAACCTCCGATACCATCTCGACCTTATCTCCTACTTGAGGCCAACTTAATTCATATTCATAAAGATGAGCATACACCCACATAGTCTCATCTGGTAAGATTAAGCTCTTATCAGCGCTGCCTCTTTTTTCTAATTCTTTAATTGACTCTTGATTCAAACCTAAAATTTTTAATTTTATTTTAGCAGCTTCTAGGATATCCTTAGCCCTATCTTTAGCATCTTGAAAGTCCGATTGAGAAATCTTCTTATAAGTCTTTAAAGCTTGCAAGTATTCCTCCTCGGCTGTGCGCAGAGCTGGGTCATAAGCTACAATACCTACGGTCTCTATCTGTTTAGATAAAGGAATAATTTTAAGCTCATAAGTCTCAATGCCAGCTAAAGATAAACCTTTCAAATCAATAGATACTACATCTTCATCTGAAACTGCTCCTTTTGTTTTTTCATATACTGGCGTTAAAAACATATTACATATCGGGCAAGTTTTATTTCCTTTATCGTACTCCTTAAGGCCTACTTTAACTGAAGGATGCATACCGCAGGTATAATATAGTATTTTAGGTTCTTCTGATGCTTGGGCTTGGCTTTCTTTATTCTCTACAGGACTCTTAGCAACCTCCTTCTCTTTCCTCGTAAATAAGGCTAAACCAATAACTATAACTAAGACTATAAATATTATTTTTTTCATAAAACCTCCCTGTCCACCGAAACTTAAAGCCTAGGTGAACTACTCTAAATCTTCTCCCACAATATACTCAAGTTGAGCAATTGTCTTTTTATAATCAACTACTTGCTTAAGCTTCGCTATTTTTATAGAAATTAAGTTTCTTTCGGCATCAAGCCAACTTAAGAAGTCAACCTCTCCACCCTCATAGCCAATACGAGATACAGAAAAATTTTGTTCAGCCTGAGGCAACAATACATTCTCATATAAATCTACCAGCTGCTCTTCAGTCTTTAGCTTAAAAAATGAATCTTCAATCTTAAAAGACAAAAAGTTCTCTTTCTCCTCAAAACTATACTTTTTAGACTCTAGCCTAAACTCTTCTGATTTAATATCCGACTTTATCTTCCAAAACCATAAAGGAACTTTAACCCCCACTCCAATCATCCAGGCATCTTGCCCGTCCTCAGCAGCAGTAGTCTCTCCCGAACCCACCTCTATATATTCAGCCATAACCGTAAAATCAGGCAGAAACCCTTGTTTAGCTAGAGAAAGTTTCTGCTCCTGCTTCTCTACTCCTATCCTTTCCAGCAATATATGAGGGCTCTCTTTAAAAGCCTTATCTAATAAAACATCTTTCCGGGTTCCAAACTCACTAGCCAAAAGCTTATAGCCTAAGGGGAGCTCAAGGCGCTCTTCTTGAGGCTTATTTAATACTCTGTTTATCTGGGCCCGCAAAAGGTTTCGCTGACGCATTAAGTTTAAAATCCTGTCTTCTATCTTTGAAATCTCTAAATCTGCCTTTACCAGGTCTTGCTGAGGAGCTTCTAAAACTTCATACTTGGTTTGAATGTTTTTGTGTATACTTTCTAATATGAGTTTCTCCTCCTGTAAAATGTTAATGGATTGTCTGACAAAATAATAATCATAAAAATAAGCCTTTAGCTCTTCAACGACTCCTCTTATACCTAAGATATACTGGGAGTAAGCAATCTCGGCTTCGTTCTTGGCAATCTTACCCTTAGTAGAAAGTTTAGTCGGAAAAGGTATCGGCACCTTTATCCCGAATTTTCTTTTCTGGGGTCCTACTCTTGTTTGAACAGACTCCCCGAAATGAGTAAAACTAATCTCCGGCTGAGGTAGTGATTTCTCTGATACTATTTTCGCTTGCTTAGCCTGCCATTCTTTTCCTAAGCTTTTTATCTGAGGGTTATTATCCAAAGCCTGAGTTACTAAGTTATAGACAAAGCTATCAACCTCAGCTAAAGCTAAACCTTCAAAAATCGCAAAACTAAAGGCAAATATAAGAAGAACCCTAAACACTTTCATAGTTTTTGCAGTTTCCTTATTACTTCCATTATTTCACCTATTTTTTCTTTTTTCTGCTGCTCTGATTTTCCTTTTATGGCATCTACTACACAATGTTCCATGTGTTTAGCTAATATTGTCTCAGCTACCTTACGCAGAGCATTAATCGAAGCATGGATCTGATTAACAATGTCTATGCAATACTTCTTCTCTTCGATCATCCGCTGAACCCCCTTAATTTGCCCTTCAATTCTTCTTAAAGCAATTAAACTTGCTGTATGAGTTGTTTTATGCGGCATTCTTCACCTCCAAATAAACCAATATTCTCTTCATTCTTCAACAATTAATACAGCCTGCATCGTCGAATGTCCCCGGCCGCAATAAACCGAACAAAGAATTGGGAATTTACCGCTCTCGTTAGCAATAAACTCTACCTTTTTTACCTTTCCCTTTTCGGCCCGAGCACTTACTCCATATTCTTTAATATAAACTCCGTGAGCAACATCCCGGGAGCTGATAAGCAATCTGACTATATCCCCCTTCTTTACCACTACCTCTTCGGGCTCATAGCCAAATTGATAAGCCTCTAGATTAATTTCCTTAATCTTCGATATATACTTCTCAGGATTCTTCTTGAATTCTCCTATACACATCGGACAACAAAAATAATAAGTTTTTCCCTCATAGGTATAAGAATACTCTTCTGAAGCAGCCCCACCCATAACCGGACAAATCCCTAAATTTTCATCAGCTTCTACCTGTTCCTCATTCTCCGTATGATGGCCAGCCTCAGTATGATCTCCACTCATCATATGCTCCTGGTGACATTGATTAGAATAAACCACTCCTGTGCTCAAGAAAATCGATAAAGCAAAAATAAACAAAATTCTCATCTTACTTCCTCCTTTTCCTTAATACCTAACCCCTTCAATACTCTTTTCCCCTAAATCATTTATACCATACCCCCCTAGGGTATGTCAAGATAAAAGTAATTTTTTCCGTCTTAAAAATACCTGTCCCTGTCGGGACAGGTCCCATTAGAAAAAGCTAAGCTGGTAAAGGGTTTTTTAGGCATTTTGCTAAAAAACAACCATTTTCCCATTCCGGGATTCTGAAGAAAAATTGAAAAAAACCGCAAAAAAGCTAAGCTCAGTAAGACGGATTTTAATGGGACCTGTCCCGAATTAGTTGGTTTGCCATTGGGAGATAATTTCGGCGTGTTTTGGGCAAAATTCATACTCAGCCTCTATCTGGGCCCAGATAGCCTCTTTTTGCCAATGAGCATTATAAAGACGGCAATTCTTATCTAAGCAAAAAGGATTTCCGGTTAAGTGATAAAAAAGGGCTTGAAGACAATAGCCTTTTAATAATTCTGTAATCCGGGTATCTTCATACCCGATAATATCTCCTTTGAACTCCTGGCTTAAAATCAAAGGGTCCTGACCGATCTGCATCTTTCTATAGTACTCCTTAGGCTTAGCTAAAGCTTCTACTAATCCCGGAACAGAGATAATATTAGGTTGTCCATAGATACCGACTCTGAGATGATAGCGTCTATCATTGCTATCGAAACTAGCTAATAGTTGGTTGGTAAATATTATATGGCAGGTCGAGAAATTAAGTTCACCGGGCACCAGAAGTTTTCTGTAGACAACTTGCAGCTTAAAGCCATCATAAATCACCCCTTTTAACTGTTTATGAGCAATTAGTCTCTTTTTCTCATAGTCAATCTCTAAGGCTAAAGGAGTGAAGTCTTCTGTCTCTTGGTTAACTTTATGAACTCGGCAAAGGGTAATTCTTCTGGCTAGATTATCGATATCAGGGTAGTCTTCTTTCTTAAGCGTTAAAGAAAAAAAATCTTCCCTTTCTTCTACTTTTGCTTTGGGATATGTTTTCTCTATATAACCAGTAATTTCTTCTATTCTGTACTGGGGTGGACCATCACATTTATAAACATAAATAGAAGAGATGGCGTCCCTAAAGGTGAGGCTTCGCCTAGGCATTCTTTATCTTATAGTTGCTTTAGCTTCTCTCTTGTAACCTCAGCGCCTCTTCTGCCCGATAAAAGCATTCCCCCGAAAGTAGGGCCCATACGAGGCAGCCCATACATAGTTGATACAGCCATACCAATGACTATAAGACCAGGGGTTACTTCGCCGGTATGCTCAACTAGCAAATCCTCAGAGCGCTCAACCCACATTGCTCCGTAACCTCTAGTCTTAAGCAGGCCTCTTTCTTCCATTTTCTGGCAAACCATGGCATCGTGGCCAGTAGCATCAATCACAATCTTTCCCTCTATGGCTACTGGATCAACACAGGTAATCTGCCGAGGCAAGGCTTGAACCGGAGTCCAGTTAATTACTGCTCCAGCTACACGATTCTTTTCTCTTAAGACAATATCTTCAAAGACAGTCATGTTAGCAACTTTAACTCCGGCATCACAAGCAGCTGCAATAAGCTTAGAGCAAGCATGAGGACCATCAGCAACGAAAAGCCCAGGATTAGTCTCTTTATAGGGAACTCCCAGCTCTTTTAGGATTTCTTCAGCTGGTGCTCTTACGGTAAGTTTATTCATTAGATACCCGCCAATCCAGAAACCGCCGCCGAGGTAATTATTCCTCTCAACAATAAGCACTTTAAGTCCGGTGAGTGCTAATTCCTTACCAGCCATAAGTCCGCTGGGACCAGCACCAATAATAATTACATCGCTCTCAGTATACTCTGAGAACTGCTTTGAAAACTCATCAACAATTGCCCGGGTAACTTCTTTTTCTCCTACGCTACTAAAAATCTTTTTACTCGACATCTTTTTCCTCCTCCCGGCTTAACTTCTTTGGAATTGTTCTTTTGTCAGCGACATATAGTTAAAGGTTGGTAAATTATCCCCCGGCGACAGGAATAATTATAGAGATAAGGTCGTCTTCTTTTAAAGATAAGCTTTGATACTTATCGGTTTCAATGACTTCTTGATTTATGTAAAAACGGACGTATTTCTTTATCCTACCCTTTGAATCACAAAGCCGCTGGGCCAGCTGGGGATATTGTTTAACCAGCCCTCTTACAGCTTCAGGGATAGTCTTTGCTTCTAAATCAACATCACTACTGCCATTAGCATCTTGTTGCAATAATCCCGGAATCTTTACCTTTACCATCTTTTATTATTTATCTGAACTAATAAGAAAAATTGCATTTAAAGCAAGCAGATTAGGAAATAATCTTATGAGTCTTTTTCTGCCTAAATAAAAAGACTTAATAATCGCAAGGTTCTTCTCTTTACAAAAATCTTGAAAATCGCTTATGCTAAGGAAGTGCACATTGGGTGTATTATGCCAGTGATAGGGCAGGGAAGCGGTTATGGGAACTTTTCCTCCTAAAAATATTCTTAGGCGAGCGGAAATATAGGTAAAATTAGAAAACCCGACTATAACTTTCTTACCGATACGCAAAGATTCATTCATTACATAATCAACTTTCTTGACTTCCTGCATACTTTGATTCAAAATCACATAATCAAAGCACTTATCCGGGAAACCTGAGAGGCCGCTCTCAATATCACCATGAAATACGCTTAAACCTTTCTCAACACACTTATATATTGCCTGCTCATCTAACTCTATGCCCTGAGCTTTAACCTTTTTTTCGCGAACCAGAAAATATAGTAAGTCCCCGTCTCCGCACCCTAAATCTAAAACCTTGGAACCGGGTTTAATAATCTTATAAATAACTCTGTGGTCTAACCTTATCTTATCCATCTCCTAAAGACTGGCGGTTTTTTTCAAAAAATGCTTAATCAGACGTGTTTGTTCATCAACTTCCAGCAAAAAGGCATCGTGTCCATAAGTAGACTGCATCTCACAATAAGTCACATCTACCTGCCGCATTTTAAGCTGGTGTACTATCTCCAGCGATTGATATGCCGGATAAAGCCAATCGGACTTAAAAGCTATTACCAGAAACCGGGTATCAATTTTATCATTCTTAGCAATCAGTTTACCTCCCGATAAATCGAAGTAATCCATAGCTTTGGTAATATAAAGATAAGAGTTAGCGTCAAAACGCTTTACAAAGCTATCTCCTTGATAGCGTAAATAGCCTTCAACTTCAAAATCGGTTTTAAAAGCAAAACTATAGTTTTTATCTTTCAACTTCCGAGAAAACTTACTCTCCATAGATTTATCGCTCATGTAAGTGATATGGCCAATCATCCGGGCGACCGCTAGACCTCTTTCCGGTTGCCTCTTGCCATAATAATTGCCATCTAGCCAGTCAGGGTCAGCCATTACTGCTTGCCGGCCTACCTCATCAAAAGCAATTTGCTGCGGAGAGTGTTTTAAGGCTGTTGCAATGGGAATTGCCGAACGAATCATTTCAGGATAAGAAGCAGCCCACTCTAAAACCTGCATTCCCCCCATTGAGCCACCAGAGACTGATAAAAGTTGGGAAATACCAAGATGGTCTATTAGTTTTTTTTGGGCCTTAACCATGTCCTTAATGGTAATCAATGGAAATTTGAGGGCGTAAGGCTCACCGGTTGCCGGATTAATAGTTGAGGGCCCAGTACTCCCCCGGCAGCCGCCGATAATATTAGAACAGATAATAAAGTATTTATTAGTGTCAAAGGCCTTACCCGGACCAATCATATTATCCCACCATCCAGGTTTCTCATCTCCCTGATGAAGGCCAGCTGCATGAGCATCTCCGGATAAAGCATGAACAATGAGAATGGCATTGTCTTTGCTCTCATTCAATGCTCCGTAAGTCTCATAAGCTAAAGTGACTGGCCCCAGTCGCGCTCCACTGTCGAGCCTAAGCTGGCTTGACCCTTGAGCAAAAGTAAAATACTGAGTTTCGATTATTCCTAAACTATCTTTATTTCTCATGGTTTTAAGCTTGAATTAGCTAACCTTTATTAGACCATAATGTGGGACAATATTCAAACTTTTTATTCTGCTTTAATTACTCCGTAAATAACCAGGTCGAAAGATATCTCTCACCGGTATCGGGAAAAACAACCACAATTACCTTACCCTTTGATTCCGGACGCTTTGCTACCTCTACTGCCGCCCACATAGCTGCACCGCTGGATATTCCCACAAAAATACCTTCCTCTTTGGCCAGCTGTCTTGCTAAATCTCCGGCAACAGCATCAGCTACAGTCATAACCTCATCTATTACCCCTTGGTTTAAAACTTCCGGGACAAATCCAGCACCGATACCTTGAATTTTGTGGGCGCCAGGAGAGCCCCCGGAAAGCACCGGAGAATCCTCTGGTTCAAGAGCAATAACTTTGATTCCCGGCTTCTTCTTCTTAAGTACCTCTCCGACTCCAGTAACGGTTCCCCCGGTTCCTACCCCGGCGATAAAAATATCGATCTTACCTTCGGTGTCGCTCCAAATTTCCTCAGCAGTAGTCTCTCTATGAATTTGGGGATTTGCTAAATTGTTAAATTGCTGAGGGAGAAAACTATTAGGAGTGGTTTTGGCAATCTCTTCGGCTTTCTCAACCGCTCCCTTCATTCCCTTGGCTCCTTCGGTCAAAACTAATTCAGCCCCAAAGATCTTCAAAAGTTGCCGACGCTCTATACTCATGGTGTCGGGCATTGTAAGGATTAGCTTGTACCCTTTAGCAGCGCAGACAAAAGCCAGAGCAATCCCGGTATTACCGCTTGTCGGCTCAACTATAACCGTATCTTTATTAATTAAGCCTTTCTCCTCAGCTGCTTCAATCATGGCCCTACCAATCCTGTCCTTTACGCTTGAAAGCGGATTGAAAGATTCCAGCTTAGCTAATATTGTGGCATCTAGACCTTTGCTCAATCTGTTAATCTTAACTAAAGGAGTACCACCTATGGTTTTAGTAATATCTGAAAAAACTCTTTCCATGAGAACCTCCTTCTTTAGACTGTTACAATTTCTTTATAAATATTCTCTATCTATAAAATCATTAATTTCCTCGCAACCGACTCTTGAATTGCTTCTGCAAATATTTTATCTTCATTGTTACCAGAGATATTCGAAACAGAAATTTCTACTTTTTGTTCTCTTGACGTATAATATGCAATAATTTTAGCAGCTATATTTTTAAATTCATTATCCCACTTACCTCTAAGCAGCCCTGAAGGTCCAGCAAGCTTTGTAGGTTCAAAATATAAATCATCTTTTTGAAGAAAGTTTTTAAGTTTAGCATTTTCTTTCTCATCTCTTCCTACAACCAGCCTAAAGGAAGAATTTATCCTAAAATGTCTTCCTAGTTTTAATAATTCTACGTTAGCTATATTGAAATCTTCATGTTCCATAAGATCCTTCAGGCGCCGCGTAAATGCAGGATCTGTTAGAAGACACCCCCCAGCCGGACAAGGATAATTCTTTAAACCCAATTCTGTTGCCAATTTTATCTGGGGCTTTCTTGTTCTCCCGGAAATACTAAGTAAACTCTCTCTATTCACCCAGTTATTTTGCTCAGCAATTGTGGGTGAAAATAATTTAGCTGACAAGGGTCGTAAAATAAGACCTGTGAGCCCGGCTTCTCTTTCTATTACTTCCAAAGCCCTTCTATGCTGAGACATTGGCCTCTGGCCTAGAACTTCTCCAGTAATAACAAAAGAAGCACCTATTTCTCTCATGTATTCTTTTGCCTTTCTAAATTTAAATATTCTACAATCAATGCAAGGATTTAAATTTCTGCCATAACCATAATCCGGAGTCTTAACTATTCGAAGATACTCCTGACCCAAATAGACTGATTTAAACTCTATCCCCAATTGATTAGCCATATCTCTTATTGAAGATCCACACCTGCTTGATCGATCACACCGACAAAAAGGACTCCTAAAATTCAAAGCAATTATCTCTAACCCCTGGTTAATAATTACTTTGGCTGCCAGAGTACTATCTAAGCCACCGGAGAATAACACCACTGCTCTTCTTCTCGTAGTAGATATTGTACTTAGTTGACTCTGCTGATAGGCCTTCATAGAATAAACACCCTATATGTTATAAATGATAGAGTTCTTCTTATTCTCTCCGTATTTTGAGACTAAATTCTCAAGAGTTATTGCCTCCAGTGTCTTAGATATGTTTCTCTCCAATGTTTCCCACACAAAATGACTGGAACAATAAGCTGCCCGGCTAGGAGAAGCGAATCCATTAATTCGTTCAGCTAAACTTATCTCACCATCAAGAACTTCAATGATGCTTTTTAAAGTCACCTCAGCGGGATGATTGCCCAACTCATAACCTCCCCGTGCTCCCCGGATGGAAGTAACAAGGCCGGCACTCTTTAAAGGAATTATTATCTGTCCTAAATACTTTTCTGAAATCCCCTCTCTCCTGGAGATCTCCTTAAGAAGTAGCGGCCCTTTACCATAGTTAAGAGCAAGTAACAGCATTAACCTAACACCATAACGTGTTTTTGTCGAAATCTTCATAGCCATTTTCTAATTATCTTATCCAACCAACATCTGTTAATTTTTAAGCCTCAAAGTATTGTTCCATCGAAAAGTATCTTTCACCAGTATCAGGCAAAAAGACAACAACTTTTCTTCCTTTTCCTAAATCTCTAGCAACTTCTAAAGCCGCCCAGGTGGCAGCTCCAGATGATATCCCTACAAATAAACCCTCTTCTTTAGCCAGCCTTCTTGCAGTTCTAAAAGCATCGTTGTCATCTACTTTAATTATCCGGTCAATTACATCTAGGTTAAGAATTTCGGGTATAAATCCGGCGCCAATACCCTGAATTTTATGCGGACCGGGCTTCTCGCCCGATAGTACAGCATTTGTTTTGGGCTCAACAGCTATTATTTTAACTTCCGGGTTATGCTCCTTTAAAACCTCACCGACTCCGGTTAAAGTCCCACCTGTGCCGACTCCGGCAACAAATGCATCTATATCTTTCCCGGCAACAGCTAAAATCTCCTGGGCTGTACTTTCCCGATGAACTTGAGGGTTGGCTTTATTAGTAAACTGATGGGGTATAAAACTATTAGGAGTATTTTTTGCAACCTCTTTTGCCTTTTTTATCGCTCCTAACATACCTTCAATCGCCGGAGTAAGTATAACTTCTGCTCCATAAGATCTAAGTATATAAATTCTTTCTAAACTCATAAGCTCGGGCATAATAAGTACGCAGCGATAATTCTTTACAACACAAACCATAGCCAAACCAATGCCGGTATTTCCGCTTGTAGGTTCAATGATAGTTGAACCGGGCTTTAATAGGCCATTTTTCTCAGCTTGTTCAACCATAGAAAGGCATATCCTATCCTTTACACTCCCACCAGGGTTAAAAAGCTCAACCTTTGCAAGAATTTGACTCATTCCGGCTTCACAAATCCTATTAAGTCTAACCATAGGAGTATTACCTATAAGCTCTAATACATTGTTTGCAACCTGCTGGTTAACATTTATCATTCTTTTTCCTCCCAAATTTCTTTAATGTCTTTTCAAAAATCCTAATTGTCTTTTCGATATCATCATTACTATGGGCAATAGATAAAAAATTTGTCTCAAAACCAGAAGGAGAAAGATATACCCCTTGAAACAACATAGTCTTAAAAAAACTTCTAAATAAATCCAAGTTTTGAGTTTTTGCTGTTTTGTAGTCTATGACTTCCTTTTTTGTAAAAAATAATGAAAACATAGAACCGATACGATTTACTTTTAAATCTATATTATTTTTCTCTGCTGCTGATTTTAATGCCAAAGATATTTTTTTTGTCTTATTCTCAAGACTCTTGTAAGAATTTAGTTTTTTTAAAGTCTCTAAGGTAAAAATTCCCGCTGTAACAGAGATGGGGTTACCGGAAAGTGTGCCGGCTTGATACACACTACCTATGGGTGCTAATAATTTCATTATTTTTCTGAGACCACCAAAAGCTCCTATAGGAAGACCTGCCCCGATTATCTTACCTAAACATGTAAGATCAGGTTTGATTCCAAAAAACTCTTGAGCTCCGCCAAACCCCAGCCTAAAACCAGTAACAACTTCATCGAAGATCAAAACAATATCATTTTCACTAGTAAGTTTTCTTAAGGTTTTCAGAAATGCTTCTTTCGGAAGTATTAAGCCACAATTTGCCATTATCGGCTCAACTATTACTGCTGCTAAATCACCTTGATATTTTTTAACTGTTGATTTAAAAACTTCTAAGTTATTAAAAGGAATAACAATTGTATGTTTGGCAAAATCTTGCGGGACGCCACAACTATTTGATATACCCAAAGTAGCAAGACCTGAACCAGCTTTTACTAAAAGATGATCAGCATGGCCATGGTATGAACCTTCAAACTTTATAATTTTTCGTTTTTTCGTATAAGCTCTTGCCAGCCTTATTGCAGACATTACTGCTTCTGTTCCGGAATTAACCAATCTTACCTGCTCAATCAAAGGAAAAGCTTGAGTAATAAGTTTGGCTAGAGCTATCTCCGGCTCAGTAGCTGTGCCAAAACCTATTCCTTTATCTATTCTACTCTTTAAAACTTTTAGTAACCCTGGATGAGCATGACCTAAAATCAACGCTCCCCAGCAAAGACAATAGTCTATATATTTTTTGCCTTGCTCATCCCAAAGATAAGGGCCGCATCCTTTTTTACTAAAAATTGGGTGCCCACCTACAGAAACAAACGAACGAACAGGACTGTTTACACCCCCAGGTATAACCTTTTTTGCTTCATTAAATAATTTACGATTAGCGTCTAAGTTTATTGTTTTAACCATTTTATTAAATCTTTAGCCCAATAAGTTATGATTAAATCTGCACCAGCTCTTTTTATAGAAGTAAGCACTTCTTGACATAGCTCTTTTTCTTCTGCTTTGTTGCCTTCACTTGCTTTTTTAATCATACTATATTCACCACTTACATTGTAAGCAGCTATAGGAATATTAAATTTCTGTTTTGCTCTATAAATAATATCTAAATAAGCTAAGGCTGGCTTTACCATAACTATATCTGCACCTTCATCTATATCCTGCTTTATCTCTCTTAAAGCCTCATCTGAATTTCTAAAATCCATCTGATAGCTTTTTCTATCACCAAATTGCGGTACAGAATCTAAAGCCTCTCTAAAAGGCCTATAGAAGTGCGAGGCATATTTGGCAGAATAAGCCATAATCCCCACCTCTTTAAATCCTTTGTTATCAAACGCTTCTCTTATTGCTCTTACTTGCCCATCCATCATTGCTGAAGGAGCAACAAAATCTGCTCCGGCATCAGCATGAGAAAGAGCGATTTTAGTTAGGATTTTTAAAGTATCGTCATTATCTATAATTACTTCTTGCCTCTTATTTGCTTTTGGCTCACTCAATAAGCCACAATGACCGTGCGATGTATAACCGCAAAGGCAAACATCGGTTATCACAATCAAATCTTTATATCTCTGCTTTATCGCCCTCACAGCCTTCTGAATAATGCCATTCTTTTTGTAAGCAAAAGAACCTACCACGTCTCTCCTAGCTGGAACGCCAAACAAAAGTATTGCTTTTATACCTTTAGTTTTCTTTAAATCTTCCAAGGCTCTATCGAGTGATAAGCGCCAAACCCCTGGCATTGACTCAATGGGTTCCTTTTTGTTCTTACCTTCGCAGATAAAATAAGGCATAATAAAATCCCTGGCATTGAATTTGGTCTGGCTAATCCAATCTCTTACAATCTTAGTTTTACGTAATCTTCTTAACTTAACAGCTGGCATCTTTTGGCCTCTTTTAAAGTTACATTCCCTATACATCGTACCTTAACATTTTTGGGTACACTTTTATATCGCTTCTTAAAATTCTTCACGGTTGAAGGACTGGTAAAATGAATTTCATCAAAACTTTCTAAATCTAAATCTGGTAAGTTCTTGGGCATGGAATTACTATAGGCAAAACCCACGCTCACCTTAGCACCAAGGTTTTCAAGCCCTTTGCCCAGACCCTTATCAGATAAGTCGGAACGCGGCAAAAATATCTTTTTATTTTTAAGATCGTGTTTTCTGAATTCCTCTAACAACCCTTGTGACGATTCTATCTTGGGAACTAGATCAGCTAAAATTCCAAAATTAAGGAGTTTGTTTTTGGTAGAATTACCTACAGCTGCAACTTTAGCCCTAACAATAACTCTTGAGTCTAACTTTAAACCATTTAACCTTTTGAAAAAATACTCTACACCGAAACGGCTAGCAAAAACTATCCAATCAAATTTATCTATATTTTTTAGGTAATTATCGAATCTCTTATAGCTCTTGAGTGGAGCTATTTTAATTAAAGGCAGATGAAAATAAGTACCTTTGAGAAAGAATCTCTCCTTAGATAAACCAGTAAAAAGAATTCTCTTATTCTTTTTTAACCAGTTACACCTTTTTTCTACTTCGACTACCTTACCAACAATGATTATCGCCGGAGCTTTTAATTTATTCTGTTCAGCCTTGATTCCAATATCTTTTAAGGTCCCGATTATGACCTTCTGGGTTATAAGACTTGCGTCTTTGACTATAGCTACTGGGGTATTATCATTTTTACCACTTGAGATAATTTTCTTAATTATATTAGTTAAATTACCGACGGCCATATAAAGAACCAGAGTATCAACTCCAGCTAAATTTTCCCAATCAAGATTTGAACCTCCTCTTTTTGAACCCTTATGCCCACTTACAATAAGACAACTTGAAGCAAATCTATTGTCAGTTAAAGGTATGCCGCCGAAAGTAGCTGCGGCACTTGCGGCACTCACCCCGGGAACAACCTCAAACTCAATTTTTTGATTGGCCAAAGCTCTTGTTTCATCTGAACAACGACCAAAAACAGTTGGATCTCCACCTTTGAGCCTCAAGACCTTTCGGCCTTGTTTAGCCTTAGTTACTAATAAATTATTTATGGCTAATTGCCTTGCACGAGGGCTTCTGAACCTTTTATCCGAAACTAAATTCCGGCAGTTTATTATTTCGGCTCTCTTGTTAGCCTTAGCTAAAATAGCGGGATTAACAAGATAGTCATAAATTATAACATCTGCTTCTCTTAGGATATTTTGTCCCTTCACAGTTATGAGATCAGGCTTACCCGGGCCTGCTCCGACTAAATATACTTTTCTTCTCTTCATCTTTATCTCTTTTCCACGATAACTTTGTATATCCCGTCTGCGGCAGGGATAACTTTTAGAATCTTATGGCCCTCTTCCTTAAGGCTCCTTGGAACATTTAACATTGCTTCTCCCTCATCGAGAATAACTTCCAATACTTCACCGGAATTAATCGCTTCCAAGGCAACTTTGGTTTTAACAAAATTCATTGGACAAGCAATACCGTGCAAGTCTATTCTCTTAACAACATTAAACTCCATCGGAAATCTCCTTTACTGCCTTTTTTTCACCAAATCTATCGATAAAATGCCCAAATCTTTCTTTTTTCCGGCCATGTTTTCTAAAAAAAAGAAGTGCTCGCTCAACCAATTTCATAAGTTTCGTCTTATTCTCTATGAGTCCCGGATACCGGGTCGCAAGTCTGGGTTTTTTCCCCATGGTTCCGCCGATAAAGAGAATATATCCTTTTTTCTCCGGCACCCAACTGTTCGTCGGACAAGAAGCAGTACAAATACTACATAGAATACATTTTTTCTTATCTAGTTTATACTGGCCATTTTGCTTATAGATGGCTTTAGTCGGACAAATATTAACGCACAAATCACAATGTATGCATTCTTCCTCTTCCCACTTGGGAAGTATACCACCCATAATACCAACATCATTCTCTGTTGCTTTTGCACAATTATGCGGACACCCAGTGACTGAAATCTTGAACTTATGCGGCGTATCTTTTCTGAAGTAATTAGCATCAAGTTCTTTGGCCAATTGTTTTGTTTCGATAATGCCCCAGCGGCAGGTTATTGATCCCGGACAAGCTACAATAACTCTTATGCGAGGACCGCAAGCACCCATTTCTACTCCTGCCTCTTTTAGCTCCTGGCGTGCGTCTGCCAAATTCTTGCGATGCACATTATGTATTTCTACTCCCTGACGAGTAGATAAATGCACTTGGCTGTCAGCATATTTATCAGCAACTTCGGCAATTTTCTTAAGCTGGGTTGTAGTAAGATCTCCACCTACTGCCCTAAGCCTCATTACAAAATAGTTTTTTTGCTTCTGTTGAATTATTCCTACTCTTTTTAATTCAGCTAGGTCTGTCTCGGCCTTAGAAATCTCACCAGTATTTTTATCTTCTATTTCCATCTCTACCTCTTTTGCTTTTCCCTGTTTAATGGTAAATGCCTTAACATCTTCATTTCCTTTTTGCAAAGACACAATTACATAAACTAAATTAGGATCAAATGCCAGCTTTATATCCTCCGGCGAAGGTCTGGCGCCGGTTTCCGGATGGCTGTGATAAACTGCGCAAATTTCAAAACCTTCTGCCCGGGCATCTTTTACCGCCTTAAATTGCTCTTCGGGAGCAAAAGAGAAATGCTCTTGACTCTTATCAATATTAGTCATTGTGTAGTGTTTAGCCACTATGCCAGACTTAGATGCTAAATAACCGCAGGCTTCTATCGGAGCAGCTCTTTTTGCTTGGACAATGATTTTTTTAATAATTTCTCTTTTTATCTTCATCCACCTTAAGCTCCTTAACCTTAGTTCCTTTTCTTCCATTCACAAACCGACTGCACCTCATCAATTAGCTCGGTGATTGTTGGTTTATCCGAGCATATTGGACATTTAGGATTTTTCTTTATATTCACACTCCTAAATTTCATGTTAAAGGCATCAAAAATAAACAACCTGTTCACCAAAAGATCTCCTCTTCCAATCAAATATCTTAAGGACTCGGCAGCTTGTATTGTCCCTAACATTCCGGCAACAGCTCCTAAAACTCCGGCCTGAGAGCAACTCGGCACAGCATCTGAAGGAGGAGGAGTAGTGAATACACAGCGATAACAAGCCTGACCAGGGATATAGGTCATGGCCTGACCGTCAAACCTTAGGATTCCGCCATGAGAAAAAGGTTTCTTGCTTAAGACACAAGCATCATTAATAAGAAATTTAGCTGGAAAATTATCAGTACCGTCAATGACAAAATCATAGCCTTTTATTATCTCCAAGATATTGTTCGCAAATACTTTTTCCTGATGAGTAACTACTTTTACTTCTGGATTTATAGCTTCCATCTTCTCTTTAGCTGAAACTACCTTGGGTTTACCAACATCGGCAGTAAAGTGGATTACCTGCCGCTGCAAATTCGATGTCTCAACTACATCTCCATCAACTATCCCTATTGTACCTACGCCAGCAGCAGCTAAATAAAGGCTGGCTGGTGCACCCAAGCCTCCGGCCCCGATGATTAGAACTTTACCAGCCATTATTTTTTGTTGCCCCTCTACTCCGACATCAGCTAAAATAATATGGCGGCTATACCGATTTAATTGTTCTTCGCTGAAATTTATCATATCCCCTCCAATGCGCTTTTTATGTCAGAAATCAGATCAACTGGATCCTCAATACCTACAGAAAGACGAATCATAGCTTCGCCTATATTCATTTCCGCTCTAAGCTTATCATCATACTCACAGAATATAGTTGATGCCGGATGCAATATTAAAGTCCTATTATCGTTTAGATTAGTCGACCTCCTGATAAGTTTTAATTTATTCATAAACTCAAAACACTCCTGTTTTGAAGTTAAATCAAAGGTAAGCAAACTCCCGGGATTAACGCCAAATTGCTTCTTAGCTATCTCATAAAATTTTGAGCCTTCAAGGCCGGGGTAATTTACCGACTTTACCTTAGGTGAACTCTGCAAAAACTTGGCAATCTCTAAGGTATTGGCACAAGAGGCATCTACCCGTAATGGTAAAGTTTCCAAGCCGACACTTTGCAGAAAAGCATTCTGGGGAGACAAGCAAGCACCTATATTCCTATATACCTCACGCCTTAGTTTATTGATAAGCGCAAAATTACCATATTTCTTTACATCGGCTTTTAGTTTACTATTCTTACCCCAATCATAAGTACCATTATCAATTATCAATCCACCGACTGAAGTTGCACCGCCAGATATGTATTTAGTGCTTGATAAAACTTCAACATCAGCCCCAGAAGCTTTGGAGTCAAAGGTATAGGGAGGAGTAAGAGTTGTGTCAACAATAAGCAAGACACCTTTAGCCTTTGCTATTTTAGATAAGGCCTTAACATCTACCACCTCTAATTGAGGGTTAGTTATAGTCTCAAAGAATATCGCTCTAGTCTTACTATCGATTAAGTGTTTAAGGTTTCCGGGCTGGGTTAAGTCAGTGTATTTTACCCCAAGCCCCCAGCTTTTAAGGGTCTTCTCAAACAAAGAATATGTATTCCCAAATAAATGTTTAGTAGTTATGATGTTATCTCCAGCCTCACAGACCGCCAAAATAAGATTTGAAATAGCAGCCATACCCGAAGACAGAGCAATAACCCCTAAAGCATCAGTAACAACCCTGACCTTCTGTTCAAAATTCTCAATTGTAGGATTACTTATCCTACTATACATATGGGCAGGCTTTTTACCTTGAAATGCCAACTCAATATCTTCCGCAGTATCAAATTCAAAAGCCACATTATTGTAAATAGGCATATGTAGAGAGCCGTGAACATCTTTCTTTAAAAACTTATTGTGAAGGATTCTTGTTATAAACTTTAACTTCTTCATACTACTCCTTATTCTAATCTTGGCATTAACTTATGCCTCCACCCATAAAATACAAAAACTCAACCTGATCATTCTCTTTTAAATGTGTGCTCGCTAAATATTCTTTTTTAACAAACTCTCCGTTGAGCTGCACTGAAACCACTTCTGGTCTCTGTACCTCACTCACCTTCAATAATTCAGATACTGAGAGCGAAACCTTATCAAAACTTTTCTCCTTACCATTAACCTTAATATTCATGTCTAAACCACCTCCCTAAAATTGTCATACTTTACTTAACTCTTTTTTGTTATCTAACACGCTTAATAACTTAAATAGTGTTCTATCCTCTCTGCGGACAACAACTGCCAATGCACCCTGATAAGGATGTGGCTGCATTATATCAACAGGAAGCCTTTGGCTAATTTCATCTTCTAATCCTAACCTAATTAAACCAGCGGCAGCTATAAGAATCGCATCCAAATCGTTATTGCCTAAAATCTTTAGCCTGTCCCCTATATTACCGCGGATATCAATTATCTCAAAATCATCTCTGTAGGCCTTTAATTGGCTCTTACGACGAAGGCTACTCGTTCCAATCTTTGCACCTATGGGAAGTTTACTAAGCCTTAGATTGCCTTTGGAGACCAAAACATCTCTAGGGTCGATTGAAGCAGTAATTGCAGCAACCTTAAGGCCCTTGGCAATCTTATCTGGCAAATCTTTAGCGCTATGAACAGCAAAATCTATTTCTCCCTTCAGGAGAACCTCATCTATCTCTCTTGTAAAAAAATCACTGCCTTCTATGGTCGATATAGGTTTAGACTTATCTTTATCCCCACAGGTATCAATACCTATTACCTCTACCTTAAGCCTCGGGTAAATCTTTCGCAAACTTGCTAAAACCTCATCAACCTGTTTTAAGGCAAGAGGGCTGGTTCTGGTTCCAGCTTTATAAATTTGCTCCATAATTCTTCTACCTCTGCACGGGCAAGATCTTTTACTATCTCTGCCTGAATACTTTTTCTCTTGAAATTATCTCTTATAACCTTATTCAACTCCTCTAAATGGAAGAGATCCACTCCCTTTATTTGCCTTACCTCAGGATCAACATCTCTTGGCAAGGCTAGATCCAAAATCAACAGTTCAGCTCTTCTGGCCTTTGCGATTTCTTCCTTTTTAATAATAAAATTGGGGCTCTTGGTAGCAGTTATAATAGCATCTGCCTCTTTTAGATATTGGCTAAACTGGTTAAAATTAACTGCTCTTGCACCTATTAATGAGGCAAAATCTTTTGCTTTCTCAAAGGTCCGATTAGATATAAATACGACTTTAGGTTTTTCTTTTTTAAGATATTTAAGTAGAAGTTCGGTGACTTTACCAACTCCAATAATTAAAATACTTTTATTATAAAGGCTTTTAAGTTTTCCCTTTATAAAATCTATAGCTATGCTGCCTACTGATACCTTCCCTTCAGATATTGTTGTTTGCTCATGCACTCTTTTGGCAAAGGTCAAAGCCGCCTCAAATACTCCATCTAAAAGCTCATCGGTAAATTTGGCTTCTTGGCTTTGGAGTAAAGCTTCTTTTACTTGTCCGGCGATTTGTCTTTCACCCAAAATCAAAGAATCTACACCACTAGCAAGACAAAAGAGGTGCTCCAAGACCTGTGAGTCTTTATGTTTATACAGGTAAGGTGAGACATCACCTCTTTCTAGTTCGTGGTAAGAACAAATAAATTCCTCTATTTTCTCTAGGCCAAATTCAGTATCTTTTGAACTAGCATAGATTTCTGTCCTATTGCAAGTTGAAAGAACGACTGCCCCACTTAATAGCTTCTTGTGTCTTAAAAGAAGGAGGGCTTCTTTTGCCTTTTTCTTAGAAAATGCCATCTTCTCTCTTAATTGAAGAGAGCTATATTTATAACTTGTACCTACAACTATTAAACCCATATATTTATTAACCTCGATAAGTAGATTTTTTTAAACAAAAAATGTACCCTTTAGCCAACTCAAAATAAAAGAAAGCCCAAAAGCAACAATGGGAGTTATAAGCCATGTAAGGTATGTCTTTCTTGTCACCGGATTTAAAAATGTAAGCCTGTGTCCATCCTTTAAGCTCCCAATAGCAAAGACCGACGCTACCTTTATCATCACAAAAGATTGAGGAACTCCCAAAAAGGAAGCTGTAACCATAAGCGTCCCGGTTACAAGGCAAATTATTGTAGCTGATAAGAGCCCCAAAGGAACTATTTTCCCTCCGGTAGTTTCCAGCGGGCCGCAAAAAACTATACTGCCTAAACCAAAAATAGGAGCTATTAAAACTAGCCCCAATGTCTTATCCACAATCCCGGCTCCAAGGAGAGGACCAACTGCATTGGCTACATTATTAGTACCAATACTAAAAGCATTATAACAACTAGCTATTATAACAAAGGCTTTTAATCTGTTTTTGTGGTTTACTAATTTCTCGTAAATCCAAAAATTACTCCTTCGAGGAGGATATATTATCCTTCCCAGAAAAAATGTCAATAAGTACCCTACTACTGGTAATAATACCCAGAAAGGCAATAAATAAGCTAATGTACCAAAGTAAACTCGTCCTAAATACGCCCCTACTCCCAATATCGAAGCAATAGTAACAAGACTAGTCGATTGAGGTACCTGCAGTTGGTTAGCAATGAATAAACTAAGCGCTGTAGAAGTAAAGATTACAAGAAGTACTTCGAAGTTAATAAGCTCCGGAGGAATTATTTTTTTTCCGATAGTCTCTGTTACTGGACGCCCCATTAAAACTGCGCCCAATAAAATAAAGATAACGAAAAGAAGCTGGGCCCTTCTTTTGGTAATTATCTTCCCTCCGTGGGCTGCAGCAAACGAAGCACCGAAATTACTGCCCCCCATATTTAGAGAGAAAAATACCACCAATAAGGCTAAAGCTCCGTACTTAGCGAATATCAGAGTTTACTCCTCAATGAGACTTACACTTTTACTTCGTAAAAGTGTCTAGTCGAATTAATCCCTTTTCAAATGCCTTCGCCGTCTAAGTTTGTTTTAAGCGGTCTGGTGTGTATACCACACTCTCCGCCACATTTACTTGTACCAATCCAACGGCCTGAACGTTCATTATCTTCATTAGTTATCTTTGTACAAGGCTCGCAACCTAAGGAACGGTACCCTTTTGCATACAAAGGATTAACCTTGACTCCGTATAGGGCAAGATATTGCCAAACTTCCCGCTCTTTCCAGATAAGAATAGGGTTCAGCTTCGTTAGCCCTTCGTCTCTTTCTTCAACTTCTTTATAATCAGTCCTGGTACGGCCTTCAGTACAACGTAAGCCAGTAACCCAACAAGTTACTTTCATTTCTTCAACTGCCCGCTTTACCGGCTCTACCTTAAGCAAATCGCAACACCTATCAGGGTCGGTCTTGTAGAGCTCTGGTGGTATATCCACATCACTTTTGTAAATTTTTAGTTCCTGGTAGCGCGCCACTTCTTGATTCATAAATTCTATGGTTTCTTTGGGCTTAAATCGGGTTGTAACGATAAACCCTTTTATTTTCGGACTAACCTTTTTTGCAAGATGCCAGACTGCCACCGAATCTTTGCCAAGGCTATTAGCTACTACTAAACTGTCACCGTACTTCTCGTAAGCTTCATTGATAAGAGCTAGAGACCGGTCAACCTTTTCCTTAAAATTTAACTTCTCCACCAATACCTTTAGATCATCTTTGTTATCCAATAAACTCACCTCTTTTCCCTCCTTTTGTCTGCATTAATATCGATAAACACACTGTTTTTAATTCCTACCAAGTCTATAGCTTTAGTAGTAATTAAAACATACCATATATTCCCTACTTGTCAAGGGGCGAAATAAAAAAAATTGGCGGCGCATTTAAGGACCGGGAATTAAAAATCTTCTTTGGAAAGGTTAAAATAGCCCTGCTTTAGAGAGGGGAATTCCTTCTTTATTGTATTCAGGAGGCAAAGAACTCCTTGGGGCTTTAGCCTCTTATAGGGAATATGTTTTAGGTAGTAATCAGGATCTATATTTAAATTACGCCACTGAATCATATCAATGCCGGTATTTTTTACGAACCTGACCAAAGACTTTATCTGCTGGGACGAATCAGAAAATCCCGGAAAGACAAATAAATTTATTGAAACAAACTTCTTATACTTCTTAGCTATGGCTATTGATTTGACAAGATCTGAAAATTTATAGCCTTTAGGCCGAAAATAGAGATTATAGAATTTCTGATCAGGGCTATTTAGACTAACCCGAAAAGAATCCATACCAGCCTGACAAAGCATCTCTATTTTTTTAGGAATACTAGCATTTGTGTTTATATTTATTGTACCTCTTCTGACACTCTCTCTTACCTTGATTATACTCTTGGCAATTAAGTCGCTCTCAAGCAGAGGTTCTCCTTCACAACCCTGGCCAAAGCTAACTATTGCTTCTTTAGCTACCTTCAAGTGATTAATCATAACCTTAACGACCTCATCTACCCTAGGTCTAAAATCTATCCTCTGGTGAGATGAAGCGCAATCTGACTCTTGATGGCTAAGGCAACCAATACAACGAGCATTACAAAGTCTTGCTGTAGGCAGAGGTGCCTCCCAACGTTTAAGAAAAAGATTCTTTGCCGCTAAACAATTATAATTAAGGGCACAATTAGCCAAGTGCCGGTAAAGCCGATTATCAGGATCCTTTTTAAGAAAGGCTCTTGTCCGTTCACTAACCAACTTATTATCGTAAAACCGGGGGCTCTGGCGGATTCTTTTATCTATTCTCTTAGCTGTTATATAGAAATTACCCTTATAATAACCGCAAGCTGCATAAGCCCAAAGAGGAAGTGTCTTTTTTGTTTTAGTTATGCAGGCTGGGTTATATAATCTCAAGAATGCTGGGATAGGAAATGCCGAGACTGCAAAGACCTCTTTACCTTTAAACTCATCTAATACTTCGAACTGTTTCTTTCCGGGATCAAAACCTATTGGCTGTCGCTGAGGGAGATAAAAAAGGGCGCTTCCTGGAGGCAGTTTGATCAATTCGGCTTCTTTGGGCAGGCTAACTTTCTCCAAAGATGTAACACTCATCCTTAAATAAAGGTGGTGATAAATTTTCCCTTTTTTATCAGAAAAGACTAAATAAGGTAAATTCATCGGGGAAAGTACTTAACTCAAAACTAGTATAAAAATACCCAGACAGAAGAAGACTATGGCCATTAAAATTTTAATTCGCCCTAAGTTTCGTTTTAAGAAATCACTGAGTCTTGCTGAGTTAACTCCGGCCAAAGAAAGAAGAAAAATAATGATTAAAGGAAGGATGAACATGAAATTATAAAGAAAGAGATAGGCAGCTGCTTTTAACTTTAAATCGGTATTTTTCAAAATAAAAACTATTGTCGGCAAATAGATTTGACCGGTACATACCGCTTCCAGCAAAGAAACAAGAAAGCCGACCACAAAAGAACTAAAGCATAGGCCCCAGACACCGCCTTTTCTTTCCCGCATCCTTGAACCAATAACAACATTTATTCTCCTCTTTAAGAACTTCGGTAGCTGGAGAATCGCTTCTTTGGCCTGCCCTGTTTTTTTAAACCGCAGATAATCGCTTAAAGCAGCTATAGCCATTAAAAAGCAGAAAAAGGCTATAAAATAATAGAAGAACTTTATAATCAGGTGGATTTGGGATAGAGAGTAAAAAAAGTTGAAAACCCCTAAACCAATCAGGAGGTAGGTAATAAACACGGCCAGGCAATAAAATGTGCCGACATAAACTATCTCTTCTTTTTTGTAGCCATATACGGCTAAGAACGATATAAAAAATATGATTACCGCAAAAGCACAAGGATTTATCCCGTCAATTAAACCATTGCCGATTACAGTAAAGACGGAAAACCTCTTAAAAAAATCTACTAAATCTGTCCGTAAGAAGGACAAAGGGTGCTTTTCCCTCTCTAAGGCCCGTTCAATCGCCAGCTCCAAACCTCCTCTAATCTCCTGTCCCCCGACTAAAAAGATATCCCCCACGGCGATACTAGGAATTAAGGCTTTGCGGTTAAATTGCTTGCTTAATGATATAAGCAACTCTAGGTTATCGGCGCCAGCGGAAGTATCTAACTCCTGCCAACTAAGATTATCTTTGTACTTCTCTTTGATCTGAGGCAGAATCTCTTCCCTTACCTCATGGCAAATCTTGCAGTGATGAGAGTAAAATAGAGTTGCCGATATCTTCGTAGCCGCATTTGAAGAAACCGGTAAGGTAATAAGAATTACAAGAAAAAGAATAATCTTACGCATTCTGTTTAAAATTATATCAGAATGTCTTTAAAAAGCTACCCTATTTTCCTAACTTAGGCTGAGCTTTAACCAATTATTGAAAAAGACAGGATTTGTTGTAGAATATACCTCAGATGATTTATAAATTTATTGACAATAAAGGAACTTTTAGGGTTAAGGACCCTCAAAAGTATAAGCTCTACTTTCCGCTTACCAATAAAGACGGCAGTATTTTAAGCTCAATCAGCCCTAATTTAGGTGGGGACATAAAAGCCGATAATCAGCATTTTCTCACCCCGCCAGCCAGCATTGTAGACATAAAAAATAACCTTCTTTGCCGTCGAGATTTCTTTATCGACCTAGAATCTAAAGGAAGACCGAGAAAGTTACTAAGATTATCATCCTCCTACAAAGACACCCTAGAGATAGGCTTTCTTTACCATAAGCTAATAAAAAAAGCGAATTCACTGGATATAGAAATCTTAAACTTCGTCCCCCACAACCTAGGCGTTGAGGTGATGTCGGTTAAGATAATTAACCGGGGCTCAAGAAGTGTAAAAATTACTCCTACTTCCCTGATTCCTTTTTACGGAAGAGGCGAACGAAACTTAAGAGACCATCGCCATGTAAGTAGCCTGCTCAACCGTATCCATCTCGATAAGTATGGGATATTTCTTAAACCAACTCTCAGTTTTAACGAGAAAGGCCACCAAGTGAATGAAACTACTTATTTCTGTCTGGGATTCCAAGACAAAACAATTGCGCCTCAGGGACAATTCCCTACTCTTGATTACTTCTCTGGTACAGGAAGTTTACTTAATCCCCAAAGCTTAGAAGAAAAATTAAAACCAGCTAAAGAAAACAAACCAGAATTCCAAGGTCAAGAAGCCCTGGCTGCATTTAGGTTCAACTGCCGAAGACTAGCCAGGAATGAAAGTGTAAATTACTTTCTGATTATGGGAATTGATTCTGGCTTAAAGGGAAATCCTCACCAGCGAATAATGGGCATCTTTAAGCGGCTAAACACTCCGGCCAAAGTCAAAAGGAGCCTGGAAGAAACTAAAAAATACTGGTTTGATTACCTCTCAAGGGTTAACTTTGACTTTAAAGACCGCAATTTTAATAACTGGCTCCTCTGGGTCAAGCTACAGCCGACCTTACGCAAACTATTCGGCTGTTCATTCCTACCTCACTTCGATTATGGAAAAGGCGGTAGGGGCTGGCGGGACCTCTGGCAGGACGCTTTAACCCTTCTGCTTAATGAACCAGCTAAAGCAAAAACTTTTCTCTTGAATAGTTTCAAGGGAATCAGAGTCGACGGTTCAAATGCCACAATAATAACTAAATCTGGTGGTTTTATCACTGACCGGAATAAAATCAGCCGAGTCTGGTCTGACCATGGTATCTGGCCGCTACTTACTTTGGGCTTATATATTGACAAGACCGGAGATCTAGGCATCCTTAATAAAAACACTACGTACTTTCGTGACCACCTCTTAAAGAGAGCAAAAGAAATAGACTTAAACTTCTCTCAAAAAGATTTTTACTTGCGGGCCAGTGGGGGCAAAATTTATAAAGGCAGCATCTTAGAACACCTGTTGATTCAACACTTGACTTCCTTTTTCAATGTTGGCCAGCATAATATTATCCGTCTGGAAAACGCCGATTGGAATGATGGCCTGGATATGGCAGCGGAATTAGGCGAGAGTGTTAGTTTTAGTTTTATGTATGCCCATAATCTAAAAAGTATATGTTTACTCTTGAACTGCTTAAGTAAAAAAACAAAGCAAGTATCCTTAATGAAAGAGTTGTTTATTCTCCTGGACCAAATAAATAAACCCATAGACTATAATAATTTTAGGGCTAAACAAAAAAGGTTGGAAAGATATCTTGAAATATCTAAAAATATAAGCGGCCAGAAAAAGAAGGTAAGAATTGAACGGTTAATTTATGATTTAGAGAGAAAAAGCAAACACCTCTCCCGGTGGCTGCAGGAGAAAGAGTGGTTTAGTTCAGGATTCTTTAACGGTTACTACGATAATAAGGGTAGGCCAGTCGGGGGCCGATCAAAGAAGGGCGTAAGAATTGAACTGGCCTCTCAGGTTTTTGCCATAATGAGCGGAATAGCCACACCCAGTCAGATTAAAAAAACCTGGGTTTCGATTAAAAAACATCTTAAAGATAAGGCTCTGGGTGGTTTTCGGCTCAATACAAACTTTGGTCCCTCTTATCTTGATCTGGGAAGAGCCTTTTCTTTCTCTTGGGGTGAGAAAGAAAACGGGGCTTTTTTTAACCACATGGTAGTGATGTTGGCTAACGCCTTATATCGCCGCGGTTTCACAAAAGAAGGTTCCCAAGTATTTGCTTCTATTTATAAGATGGCTACAAGCCCTAAAGCCAAAATATACCCCCTAATCCCGGAGTACTTTAATAATTCAGGATCCGGTCTTTATCTTTATCTTACTGGCTCAGCAAGTTGGTATGTTCACACCTTGATAGAAGAAATATTAGGGGTGCAGTCTGCTCTCGGGAATCTTGTTTTGTCTCCAAAACTTACGCCTTTAGATTTTCGCAAAAGGACTATTGAAGTCAAATTAGTCCAATCAGGGAAAATAGTTAGAATCACCTATATGAAGGGAAAAAGCTCCCAGATAAAAAAGGTGCTTTTAGAGGGAAAAAAAGTTTCCCAAACTAACCATAGCTATATTATAAAGAGAGATCAGTTAAATGAGATAAAGAAAAAAGAACTCAACCTTACGGTATACTTGGCCTAAGTCTTGGCCGAAAAACACTTAAACTTCATTCTAGAGGGAGAAAAATAATTTTAGTAAAGAAATTACCACTATTTTTTACAGCAACGCTTAGTTTTGGTCTCCTCCTCTTTCTAGCCGAAGCTAAACCTTTAGATAAAAAAAATCCGGCCAGCATATCTATCGTTATCGACCTAAGGGAACCGTTGACCTTGAGTTTTGAATTATCGCTTCTGGATAAAATAAATTTAACCGGTCGCTGCGACTCTAGCAACAACTCTTTGAAGGTAAAAGTATTGCTCAAAGATTTTGACCTCAACAATCTCGGCCAACACATAGCACTGCCCCTGGGTGGCTATATAAAGAAGGGAGATATTGACCTAGAAGCAGGAAAAACCTACTCCTTAAAGGGTGAGCTGGAAGTCAGGGAACTTAACCTCGCTCAGCAAGATGTAACCTTTAAAGGAGATATAAAACTTTTAGGCTACTTAAACTTGCCCCAGCAAGGACTTGACTACCATATTAACTATCAAATCAAAGATGGATACTTCTCTAAACTTAAGAGCGTCAGTGCAATACAGATTAAGGGTTTTCTTAAAAAAGACGAATTACTCTTAAATAAAGGAGGCTTGATTTACAAAAATGTTCCTTTTGGGATAACCGGCCGATTGGAAAATTTTTCATCACCTAAAATAGCTTTAACCATCACTAATAATCTTTGGGATTTAAAGGCCGAGGCCCAACGCAAGGGAAAAATACTTGAAGTAAGTAAGTTCTTTATCCAAGGTAAAGATACAAAAATCCAAACTCAGGCAAAAATAGACATTAAGGAACCCCGGTTAAATGTTCGGGGAGAAGGCCGCTTGAATCTGGCTGATATCGTGGCGACTCTAGATAGCTTGGGATTAAAATCGCCGGCAATATCTAAGTTGAATCCCCAGGGACACTTGGAAGTAAGATTTACGCTTCGCAAAAATACCCTTGAGGAGGAAGGACAACTTGAACTCAGCGGTGCTTCTAGCGAGTTAAAAATTCAAAAATCGAAAGTAACTGATTTGAGATTTGACCTCGTAAAAAAGGGGAATAAACTCACTCTTGTCTGCTTAGCAGCTCTGAGTGGGGGGGGAATTGAGCTTCAAGCGCTATTAAATACTTCCAATAAGAGGGGAAGCTTATACTTAACTGCTGATAATATCGACATTGCCCAAGCTATAAGTGAACTAGATGTAAAGGGGCAGGAAAGCTCTGGGAAATTATCCCTTGTGACTCACTTAAAGAATGTAGATTTCTTCCAGTGGAAGGAGTTAAGCGGTGAGGGCCAGATCGTTATTAGCGAAGGGAATATCTGGCAAATAAATTTCTTAAAGGGCTTGGGAAAATTCTTGTCCATCCCCGGATTTGATAACCTAGTATTTAAAAGGGCCTATAGCGACCTCTTGTTTAGGGGAGAAGACATTGTTTTTGAAAACTTTCAGCTAAACGCGACTCAAATGAACATAGAAGGCAGTGGAAAGATAACTTGGCAAGGTAGCCTTGATTTTCTACTGCTCCCTCAATTTAGCCAACAACTTATCGATTCATCAAAAGGCTTACAAAAATACCTGACTACCCTCCTGGGTGGAGGTAGTTTATCGATTGAGGTTAAAGGAACTCTCAAAAACCCCCGATACAATATCAAAGTTTCGCTAATCCCAGCTTTAGAGAACTTTGATAAAGTCAAAGACCTTTTCAAAGACTTCTTAAAATAACCAATTTAAAAATCATTCCTTGGCCGGTTAATAAGGCAAGGAAAGAGTTAATTTGCGATTATCCTTAATGCTGAACATCTCTACCGTATCTTCGCTGATTTTATCTATACGAAAATCGCCTAATAGGTCTAACTCATTTTTAACTCTGCCGTTAATAATTGCAAAAGAGCTTTCTCTATCGTAAACAATCCCTTCAAGAGTATACTTCTTAACTAAACCATCTTCTGAAACTACCTCTCCGGTGGCCTCATCCCCAAATTCTAGGTCGGCATAACTTTTAGCTGGATTAGCCTGGGTTACCGCCTGCGTCCGAGAAGTTAAAATTCCTGATTCCCTTCTTGATCCAGTTAACTTGCTATGTAAAAAAAGTAAGCTTAAAACTATCAAGATTCCTAATGAAGAGAAAAGAATAGTTTTCTCCCGAAGAGATGCTTTCTTCTCCTTTATCAGGAGTGGTGGTTTCGCCTCTTCAGAAACGCTGCCGCGAATACTCTTAATAAGCCAAGGGGTCTTTTGGCTCTCAACCTTTTTCAAGGCATCATAGACTATACTCATAAAAGCTCCTCCACGCAAGCCTTAAACATCTCTTGGTCAAAAACTTTACTATCCCGGACAAAACCTAAAAGCAGCACGCGGTCACAAATCATATTAATTAAACGAGGGATACCTTTAGAAAAATCATAAATCACCTTATAACCTTCCGGCAAAATATTAATTTCTGTCGACCCGGAAAGCTTCAGCCTGAACTCTACGTATTTTTGCACCTCTTCTTCCTTTAAAGGAAAAATATTCTGCTTTACAAAAACTCTCTGCCGGATCTGTCTTAAATTAAATTTATTGAGCTTGTCTTTTAATTCTGGCTGTCCGACAAGAATAATTTGCAATAATTTTTCTTTAGCTGTCTCGAGATTAGAAAGAAGTCTGATTTGTTCTAGCTGGCGGTTCGTTAGATTCTGGGCTTCATCGATAATTAGGACTGCGTTCTCTCCTAACAAACTAACATCTACCAAGAAAGAATTTAATTTCTCCACGATATCCAAACGGCTCCTCTTCTCCAGTTTTAAACCGAAATCCTCAACTATTGCCCGTAGGAGCTGGACCTCGCTAAAATAGGGGTTGAGAATCAGGGAGGTTCTAACATTCGAGGGTAGACGTTTTAAGAGAACCTTACAAAGAGTTGTTTTTCCTGTGCCTACCTCTCCAGTAATTAGAATGATTCCTTTTCTCTCCTGGATACCATATAAAAGGGCAGCTAAGGCTTGTTTATGAGATAGGCTTTCAAAAAAGTATTGAGGATCACTGGTTATGTTAAAGGGAGAGCTTTTTAGGTTGTACAATTCAAAATACATATTGGTCTAATTTTAAAAGTAACTTAAAAAATTACCTCACCTTTTTAAATTTTTTTATAAATTTTTCATGGTCTACGACATTCGCCGGGGCCAACGCACCCGGTTCAACCAGTTTAGCTGTAATAAAAATTACTAAGTCTATTCGCTCAATATCTTTGGTTTCCCGCCTAAAAAAGCGACCGATTAAAGGAAGCTTGCTTAAAATCGGAACGCCGATTACGGCTTCAGAAATTAGATCTTTATAGAGACCGCCGATAGCAATTGTCTCCCCGTCCTTTATTAATATTTGGGTTTCGACCTCACGAGAAGTTATCCGGGGATACTCTACAAGGGTCACCAGATTTTGATCTTTTATCTTAATAGTTTCAGAAGAACTGGTAACTGCCGGATGAATTATCATATTTATAAAATCGCCGTCTTGACCGGAAATCTGAGGAACCACATTAAGCTGTATTCCGATATCCTGATAGTAATCTAACGAACCTCCGGTAATCTGAGAAGTTTCGGTACTAACCTCTGTTTTTACTATCGGGAATTTCTCTCCGATCAACATAGAAGCTTCCTGACCATCTAAAGTTAAGATGTTAGGCGCAGAAAGAGTTTTAGTATTAACATCTTCCTCCAAAGCGCTGAGGATTACCTCAAATGTCGAACCGGTAAGTTTTTTATAGAGAAATTGAAAATCAGTGGCATCTAAGTTAGTTTGCTTGGGACCAAATGCAGAAGTAGCCGGCGGGACTACCCGGGCACCAACCTGAGATGCAACATCACCGCCTACCTTATCTGCATCAATAGGCTGAATTGCCGATGCTGTTGCTCCGGTAGTACCGGTCCCCCAGTTAAAACCAATATCTTTTAAGAAATCCCGATTTATTTCCATAATTTTTGCTTCAATCAGAATTTGCCTAGGCATAATATCAATTTTCCTGATCAAAGCATCTACCTCCTCTAATTTTTTAGATATGTCTGAAATGATCAGGGTTTTGGTCCGTGAAGACTTACCTTCTTTAGCCCGAGACCGCTTGGTGATATCCACACCAAATTCCCAACCGGCTTGGCCAGTAACTTCTAATACTGAAATCCTCCCGATAGGAGACAGAAGGGGTTCAATCGTCTTTTTAGCATCATTGGCATCGATATATTTTAGTTTAAAAACCCTAGTCCGAACAGGCTCTATGTCTTCTCTTTCTTTAGCTAAAGCCTCTCTTTCCTTTATCTTCTCAGTAGTATCCACCAAGAGTATAGTATCCCCTATCCACTCGTAACTATAATCATAGGGTCTCAAGACTGCCTCCAAAGTAGAGAGCCAATTAACATTCTCTAAATTTATGCTAACCAGGCCCACTACATTTGGACTAATTACAATGTTTATCTTTTCGCCATCCCGGAATGCTTTCTGGGCTATTGATTGTAGTACTACCCTGATGTCAGCATTCTTAAACTTAATAACCGGAATCGGTTCATTGTTTTGAGCAGAAACAGGGAACAGAAAACAAAAAAGAAATAATATCAATGAGAGTTCTATCTTCATTCTTATTCCTTTTTTCTTTATTTTTTTTATCATAATTTTTCCTCCTCTTCTAATTCTAAAATAAATTCTTCATTGCCTTTTTTTAAAATAATCCTCTTCTCTTCTATCTCAAAAACGCGATATTCGCCAATAGTTGCCCCCGGCTCCAACACCTCATCATTAACGATAGCTACCGGCGCTTCCTGGGAATAAATTATACCTTTTAGGGTTAGACCATTTAAGTCGATTTCCCGCCAGATTAATATAGTGCCATTTTTGCTGACTAAAGGAGTGAATAGATCCCTGCCTCCACTATCAAAAGTGTGTTTATCCTCTTGAGAAAAAGCCGGATAAATCGATATTAAAGACAAAAAACCAATGAAGAAAATAAAGCTTATTTTACCGCAACAGCTCCGCATATTACCATCTCTATTGAATTGGAAGGAGAGCCAGACAATATAGTTAATTCTTTAACCTCAAAAAAATACTGGCTGTTGTTGAGAAAATTTAAGAACATCCCTAAATTATTAAATTTACCATCTGCTTTGACCTTGATTGGCAGATACTTGAATTTGCCAAACTTTGTGGAGACATAAGTTTGTAACTCTTGAGGGGAAAGAGATTGTATTTCAATCTCGAAATCTTTGCTGCTTGCAGAAATAAAAGAAAGCAGTTTGGACTCCTGGTTAGTTATAATAAATTCCTCTCGTGTTTTCTTGATTTCCGCTTTTAACCTTTTTTGGTTTTCCAGATATCTCTTCTTTTGCGGCCATTCATTTTCAACAGAATTAATTCGTTCAGCAATTTTGGCTATTCTTTCAGTGAATGTGTTTATCTTCCTCAGCTCCCAGGGAAACAGGATAAACAATTCTCCGGCTAAAATAGTCGCCAAAGTAATAAAAATAACTGTTTGTCTATCCAAATTTATTTTGCGCATTCGATAATAAATTTCAGCGTCTCTACGCTATTAAAAACTGACTTTTTAGATTCTTTAATATTTGTTTTCTTAAATTTCGACGAAAAATACTTTTTTTCGCGTAAAGAATTTATGAAACCGTCCAAAGATACAAGATGGTCCTCATCCCACCTTACCACATACCCTCTTAGATTAATAGTTCCCTGCTTAAACTCCAACCCCTCAAACCATACATTTTCAGGCAAGGAAGAAGCAATGTCGCTTAAAATAAGTACCAGATTATACTCGGGGATTATTACTTCCTCCAACCCCTTCCTCTCCCTCTTTAATTTGGATATTCCGTTCTTTATCCTTTTTATCTCTTTATGTCTGCCTTCCCAGGCTTTCCATTTTTTATGATATCCAGCATATTCATAAGTCTGTTTAAAAACAACCATTTGCAGAAGGAAAATTATAATTGCAACCAAAACTACCGTTAACCCTACCAAGGGAGCGTAGGAGACTACGGTTTGAGAAATAACACTAGTAACAGTTTCTTTCTGGGGGCTTAAGTTTATAACTATTCTTTTCATAAAATCAAACCAAAAGCTACAGAAAAGCTATTTTCAAAATCACTGAACTTCTTGCCAGAAAAAACTTCACTTAGATTGTTGGCTCCTTGGGGGAAAGGCTTTAAGAGCCCTACTTCTATGCCTAATGCTTCAATAAAGACATCTTCTATGCCGCCTACAGAAGCTAACCCCCCGCTTAGATATAACTTATTTATGGTTTCTCCCTTATTAACTTCAAAATAATCAAATGAGCTCTTCAATTCCGTACAAAAATTGGAAATACTATCGCGGGTTGACTTTAGGAGTTCATCGTATCCTTTAGGAGAAAACAGTTGTTTCTCTATCTCCGGGAGTGATTTATTGCTTATCCGTGAGGCAATCTGAAATATCTCTTTAGCGCTAAACTTCACATCACGGGTAAGAAAAGGAATACCCTTACTTAATATAGTCATTGTTGAGAAATTATACCCTATATCTAAAATACAATAATTTTCCTCTTTGTTGCCGCCATAATTATTCAAAAAAAGGTTAGTGAGGCACACGCTGTCTAAATTAATCTCAATTACTTTTAAATTAACCTTTCCAAAAACATTTATGATATTATCGACAAAATCTTTTTTGGCTACAGCAAGTAGTATGGATAGCTCTGTGGGGGAGGTATCGTCTAAGATAAAAAAGTCAATGTATACATTATCCGGCGGGAAAGGAATAAGTTTATTTAGCTCATAAAAGAGTGCCTGGCTTAATTTCTTCCTATCCATCTTAGGGAAGGAGAAGTATCTGACCAGGCAGGAAGGATCTTTAACCGAAAGCTTTACTTTTCGAACCGGGATCTTTCTCTCAGACCAGATCTTTTTTATTGTAGTTGCTAGATCTCCCCTTTTTTCTATAAAATAATCTTTAACCGTACCTCCCTCAATAATCAATCCCTTTATATAGCAATTACCTAAATTAACTACCACAGACTTCTCAACCTCTTTTGTTATAAGTTTATCCTTGAGGAAGGCAAAATCTCTCTCAGAGCAGGCCTTTTTTATCATGGCAGTTAAATCTTTCTTCTTTTCTAGAAGGTAATTTTTGATTTTACCCCCATTAATAATCACCCATTTTATATAACGATTATCTAAAATAGTAGGGCCGGCCTGGTCATTCTCTCTTGTCATAAGTTTTCTTTTCAGGAAGGTCAGCTTCATTAATTTACTGCTAAAGAGTTATCTTTTATTACGCTTTCGTTGTCAAAAATACTTTTAGAAAGGAAAAAGACAGACTCTTATAAATATTTTATAACTTAGCCTTCGCATTGTCAACGAATCTCTTCTTTAAAAACTATATTTAACTGATCGGTGCATTAAAAACAAAGGCAAGCTGATTCAAAAGCGGTGGGCTTAATGGTACTAAAAAGAGTTAAGAGAGGAATTTATTCCCCAGCAACTTCTGTTAACCTAGCTCCGGTTACAATTTGAAAAGTTCTGGCTCCAGTATAGCCGGCATCAGGGGTGGCTGTGCAGGTATAACCGGCCATTGCTAACTGGCAGCTGTAAGAATAGCCTTGGCAAGGTGAGGCGACCGTGCAATCAGCAACGTAATCTTTATTAATATACTTGGGGTCAGGATTATATAATTGACTTAAATCATTGCCAGTAGCATAGATTCCGCCATTTTCACCGGCGTAAGACTCTAGGGCTGTGCCCATTGTCTTTAAAGTAGTTTGGGCATTAGTCTCAACTGCGGTTACTTTTGGCCTCAGGAGGTTAACACTGACCATTGCTATTACTATAACAATGATAGCAACTACAATCATTATTTCAACAAGTGTAAACCCTTTTTTCATAATATTTTACCTATTATCGGCTATAGAATACCGCCTATATTGTATTACAGACTCATTCCTCTGTCAACGCCAACCAGGCTCTTACTCGAGCTTAAAGTGCTTCTTAAGCTCACCAAGAAGCTCTCCCCCCCGCTCTGCATATAACCAAGAATCCGGTCCTTGAGGCCTAAGAGATATATCTTCACCAGTCTCCCTGTCGACTTTGAAAACCTCAGTAATATCTAAAAAGGGATTATATATTAACCTTCGGTCCCTATCAATTAACATATACCATTTTTTCTTTAGGAGCTCCTGGTAATCATCATCAAGGATATAAATAAACCCGGTCTGCGGATCTACGTTAAAACGTTTCAGCTCGGAACGGATGCTTTCAGGATCTACCATTACTTCCTGATTAAAATCAACACTAAAAGAGTATCCGGTTTCAGCAAATAACTTACGGGGTTCTGCTTCCTCCCCCTGGATTAAAGACATCAGGCTCCTGCCGTCTATACCTTCAGGTATATCGACGTCCAGCATCTCAAGAACCGTGGGATAAATATCTACGCTCCTGGCCAAAGCATTAATCTTCTGAGGGGCATTAGGCTTTAAATTAGGGCTAAAGGCAAGAACCATACGGTTAGCCCAAGGATAATAGAAGTCGCTTCCATGGGTTAATCGAGTTTTATTACTGTTCCAGCCGCATCCATGGTCAGATAAAAGGGCAATTATTGAATTATCATACAAACCACTCTTTTTCAAATACTCTACTAATTCAGCAAATTGATCGTCAACCATGGCTATGCAACGTTCAGAAGATTCTATTAAATTCTCATCCCGGGTATAGGGATAAGGAGAAGAGTATGGCTGATGATTCCCACAGAGATGAATAACTATGAACTGTCTCTTGTCTTGAGGCAGACGATTGATCCTTTTAATCAAGGCTTTTATAAAGGCCTTGGGGTTATAGGCAACGTGGGCCCGATTATGAATTATCGGGCTAAACAGTCCCGCTAATATATTCTTCTGAATCATTATATTAACCAAAGCATAGTCATAAAAAGCAGTAATTAGAATGCCGCTTACGTCTTTACGGGGAGAAAACAGCTGATCAAAGCCATGCTCTGCCCGGATATTACTAAACCGCACATCATCAGTAGAATGCAATCTATAATAGCCCTTACCTTTAAGGATATCGCCTAAATAGATATTATCGGTTTTTATATGCTGATCCGGGACTAAATTTGCTCTGGCTCCATTATTTATCGGATAACGTCCAGTCAATATACTCAGGTAAGAAGGATAGGTTCGGGCAAAGGGAGACCAGGCATTGGTGAAGGAAGTTGAATTCTCCAAAAACCTACAAATATTAGGCGCAAGATCTTTCTCATACCCCCACTTTTTACAAAGCTGATTGTATTGAATTGAATCTAGACCAATTAAAATAACGTTGTCTCTCTTTTTGAATTCTTTAATCAAGAACAAGTTAGAGGTCACTAAAGAAAGGGCAATAATCAACCCGGCAATTAACGGCATTGTGATTAGAACCACCTTTGATTTTGCTACTTTGAGGGTAAATAAAAATAAACCCAACCAATAGGCAGCGGATAGATAATAACTAATTTGAACCCAAAATGAAAGTGGTTGGTGGTAATTGTCCTGGGCTAGGAAAAATTTATAGAGAAAAAAATGGCGGCCTTGCGACTCCGGGCATAAAAATCCATTAAAGCCGTAAATGGCATAAAGGGCTATATAAATACTTATTGCCGAAAATAAGAAAAACCCTCCTAAAGCCCTCCCGCTGCTTAATCTCAAGGCTTGCTTTAAGGAAAATAGTGCATAGACAAAGAAAAAGATTATGAAAAAATAAACCATAAAAGTAACCAGAGTAAGTTGAAGGATTGGCAAGCTGATAAACTTTAATACGCTAGAGTTGAAAATAAGAGTAAAGAAGCCCTTGCGGGGAAAATGCCGGTAAAAAAAGGTATAATTCCCTAAAGACTCTATGAATATCAAGAGAAAGGTAATGGCTGTTGTTATCTTAAGCGACTCGGCAATAATGCTCCTGAAGGATGATTTAATTCTTTGACCCATATTTAATAGCAAAATCATAGCAGAATATCCTAGGCTTGACAAGGGGATAAAAAATTAGCGGGAATAAAAAAACCGCCTCTTTTTTCAAAGAGGCGGTTATATTTCTTCCTGAAGAAGTTTTATTATGACCCGCTAGCTACAGTTAAACTTCCGCCGGTTACTATCTGGTAGTTATTAGCTTTGCCAGAAATAGCTCCCTGACCGGTAGCTGTACAAGTGTAACTTCCCACTGCCGGGGTACAGGCAAAAGAGTACCCTTGACAAGGGGCAGCGGCTGTACAAGCTGCGTAATTCTGGTTAAGATAAACCGGATCATGGACAGAAGAGCTTGCTAAATTAGCTAAGGTCTCGTTGTAGCTGCCACTATTGGCTGCAGCATAACTCTCATAAGCTGTAGACATGGTTCGTAAAGCTGCTTGGGCATAGGCTTGAGCAGCATTTACTCTTGCTCTTAGAAGGTTAGGTATAGCTATTGCTGCCAAAAGAGCAATAATGGCAACAACAATCATAATTTCAACTAAAGTAAAACCCTTGCGTTTCATTTTTCACCTCCATTTTTAATAGCCAAGGCCCATTTTTTGCTCCTTTTTTCACCCCCTTTTCACAGGCCTTGCAGCAAAAATATATTATAAAGAACACACATAAATATACCATAGCCAGGCTAAAATGTCAACTTAGTGCATTCCCCCAATAAATTGGGTCATTTTTATTATCGGCAGGAATAAAGATATGACTATGCCTCCGACAATTATGCCTAAAAAAGCTATTACCAGGGGTTCTATAAGGCTGGATAAACCAGCCACCATGGCATCGGTCTGATCTTCATAAAACTGGGCTATTTTTGAAAGCATCTCCTCTAACCGTCCGCTCCTCTCACCTATTGATACCATCTTAATAACCATAGTAGTGAATACGCCGGTCTTCTCCAAGGGGACTGAAATGGGCTGGCCCTCCTGGATAGAAGTCTTAGATTCCCTAACAGCATCTTCGATTATTTTGTTTCCAGAAGTTTTACCCACAATCTCTAAACATCTGACTATAGCCACACCACTTTTTACTAAGGTAGAAAATGTCCGGGAGAATTTAGCAATGGCCATTTTTCTGGCTAATTCTCCCACTATCGGGAGCTTAAGCAGAAGCTTATGATAAGTTCTCTTACCGCCAGGGGTATTAATATAGGTCTTAATCGCAAAGAACCCGCCAAATACACTTCCAATCATAAGGAATACAATTTCCTTCCTTCTTAAAGCATCAGAGAAATTTATTAAGAGCTGGGTCGGTAAAGGTAATTCTCCGCCGAGAGAAGCAAATATACCTTTAAAAGTAGGAATTACTTTGAATATCAAAAACCCGGTTATACCAACTGCCATTAAGATAATGATTGCCGGATAGTAAAGAGCCGAAGTCACTTTTTTCCTTAAAGCATTGCTCTTCTCTAGGTAAATCGATACCCGGTCTAAAATTTCGGGTAGGTTACCGGAGAATTCTGCAGCTTCTACCATACTTAAGTAAATATCAGGGAATACATCCTTGTGCTTAGCTAAAGCATCTGATAAAGCTGATCCCTCACGAACATCTTTTAATACCGAGCTGATGACTCCTTTAAAATAAGGTTTTTCTATTTGCTCTTGGAGAATGCTTAAACATTCAACCACTGGTATCCCGCTCTCAATCAAAGTGGTAAATTGGCGTGAGAAGATTACTAAATCGTCGGTCTTAACCTTCCCCTTTACCTTTGTCTTGAGCTTCTTTTTGGTCTCCTTAATAGAGAGAACTATCAGTCCATCTTTTTGGAAATGTTCGATTGCCTTACTTTGAGACTCAGCTTCAATCATCCCTCGGGATGTCTTGCCGTCTTTGTTTTTGATGTTGTAAAAAAATAATTTCATCTTTTACCTATTGTATATATCTTATTCTGAAGTTACTCTTATAACCTCCTCAATAGAAGTTACTCCCTCTATACATTTTAAAAACCCATCTTCCCTCAAGGGACTGTAGCCTCTAAATTGCCGAGCATAATTAACAATCTCGATTTCGGAACGCATCTCTACAATCATCTCTTTTATCTTATCATCTAAATGAATAATTTCAATGATAGCCACCCGGCCTCGATACCCGCTATGCCCACAATAAGGACATCCTTGAGGCCGGTAAAACTCTTTTCCTCCTCCCTGCTGACGACAAAAAGAATCTATCTCCAGCTCCTTTAGAGCTCCCTCCTCTACCTTATACTTCTCTTTACACTTAGGGCATAACTTTCTTACTAATCTCTGTGCGGTCAAAGCAACTAATGAAGAAGCCAAAAGAAAGGGTTCTGTGCCCATATCCCTTAGGCGGATAATCGCTCCAACTGCACTATTAGTATGGAGTGTTGAGAAAATAATCTCACCGGTTAAAGAGGCTTTAATCGCGATATCAGCAGTCTCTGAGTCTCTTATCTCCCCGACCATTATAACATCTGGGGACTGTCGTAAGACCGAACGCAAGCCCGCTGAAAAAGTTAGCCCTATATCAGCATTAGCCTGAATCTGAGTTATGCCTTCTAAGTGATACTCAACCGGGTTCTCAATAGTTATTATATTCCTTTCGGGACTATTTATCTGGTTAATTATCGAATAAAGAGTTGTGGATTTGCCGCTTCCGGTAGGCCCAGTCACCAAAATTATCCCAAAAGGCGCCCTTACCGCTTCCTCAAATAATTTTAAAGGTTGGGGAGAAAATCCTAATGTTTTTAGTCCTATAGACAAACTTTTTTTATCCAAGACCCGCAAAACAAATTTTTCCCCAAAGTTAGTAGGAAGACTGGAAACCCTAAAATCTATTTCGCGATTCTCAAATTTCACTTTAAACCGTCCGTCTTGGGGCAGACGAGATTCGGTTATGTCTAAAGAAGAAATTATCTTAAGCCGGGCAATTACCGCCTGCTGGTTACGTTTGGGAAAGTTGAATTCTTCGTTTAAAACACCATCAACTCTGTATTTTACCAACAACTTATCTTTATAGGGCTCAACATGAATATCAGATGCTCTTTTCTTTAAGGCGTTATAGACGATTAGATCAATAGCTCTTACAATCGGAGGATTCTTGCTTTCCGAAATTAAATTCTCTAAATCCTCGCTGCCCTCCTTAGCTTCATTAACTTCCTCAACGTCAAAAGAAGTACTTTCGTCAAAAGACTTGGTAATATCTTCGGAAACTTTATAGAGAACATTTAACTCTTTGGTTATATCTTCTTGGCGAGAAAGCACCAAGTCGATCTTATCAGCTTCAGTAATGATTTTTAGATCATCATAAGCGATGGGGTCTAAAGGATTAGCGGTGGCAAGAGTAAGTGCCTTGCCGATTTTACAAACCACTATCACTTTATGCTTGAAGGCTACTTCCTGAGGAAGAAATTCCTGATTCTTTAAAGGTATTTTGTATTTCTTGAGGTCCAGGAAGGGAATTTTAAGCTCTTTTGAGAGGAGGGACAGCAAACCTTCCTCATCAATAAGGTTCTTCTCCAGAAGCATTTGTTTAAAGTCTTTATAGTTAGCAGATTTCTTATTAATCTCGGCAAGTAACTTCTTATCCAGATTATTGTTTTGCTGAATATAGGCTAAGATTTTCTCTTTAATTGTCATTGCTTTTATCCACTCGACTCATCAGCACTAGTAACTTTTAATACCTCTTCCAAGGTGGTTATCCCCTTTCCCAGTTTGACTATACCATCTTCCCTTAAAGTGCGCATGCCTGAGGCTCGAGCTTGTTTTTTTATATCGCTCTCGGTAGCTGAAGCACTTATTAAGCCCTTGGTCTTTGGCAAAACCCGTAAGTACTCACATAGAGATATTCTCCCTTTATAGCCCGTCTTTTGGCAGAAATTACATCCTTTGGCTTTATAGGTTTCCGCCCCTTTGCTAATTAAATACTTGGCTCTCACGCTGCTAGACAGCTCCACTTTCTCCTTACACTTAGGACATAATTTTCTTACTAATCTCTGGGTGAGGACTCCTAAGAGGGTAGAAGAAAGCAAAAAGGGTTCCACCCCCATATTGATTAATCGAGTAATTGAACCAGAACTAGTTGTAGTGTGGAGCGTGGACAAAACCAGATGTCCGGTCAATGCCGATTTTATAGCCATATCTGCGGTGTCACCGTCTCTAATTTCACCAATCATTATTATGTCCGGGTCCTGTCGTAATATCGACCGCAAGGTAGAAGCAAAAGTCAAGTTTATGCTAGGTTTTATGCTCACCTGGTTAATTCCTTTCAATTGATACTCGATTGGATCCTCTACAGTAACAATATTTTTCCCGGGGCTATAAATGTGGTTTATTATCGAATAGAGGGTTGTGGTCTTGCCGGCTCCGGTGGGTCCACAAGCAAGAATCATACCGTGAGATTTTAAGCTGTCTTCTTTTACCTTTTTTAAAACGTCTTCTTCAAACCCCAAGAGGTCTAAGTTCAGGAGGGCTGTAGCCTTATCTAAAACCCTAATCGCAGCCTTTTCTCCCAAACTAGAAGGTAAGATTGATACCCTAAAATCTACATCCTTGTCGAGAATTCTTCCTCGAAATCTACCTTCTTGAGGTAGCCGGTGTTCGGCAATGTTGAGGTTACACATTACCTTTATCCGGGATATCACAAAGGGATGAATTTTCTTAGAAAAGGTTTCAACTTCCTTTAAAACGCCGTCGATGCGCAACCTGATTCTACTTACACTCTCCAGAGGTTCGATCAAGATATCCGAGGTTCTTTCTTCAACTGCCTGTTTAAGAAAGTGGTTTGTAAACTTTAATATCGGCGCCTCCTCTATAGAACGGATGATTTCCTCTTGGGTCGCCTCTTTTCTGGATTCCTTTATATACTTTATGCCTTCGGCTGACTGAGATCCGATTATCTCTTCAATAGATTCTGCCGGTTCCTGGACATAACATTTAGATATGGCTTCCTTGATTTCAGAAAGAGGAGCTATGACTGGATTTATTTCGCACTTGGTAATCTTCTTGATGTCGTCAATAATTAAGACATTCAAAGGATCGCCCATGGCTAAAGTTAAAGTGCTGCCAATTTTGCCGATTGGCAAAACATGATAATCCCGGGTAATTCTTTCCGGGACAAGACTCAAGATTTCTTGGGGGATATTTAAGTTAAGAACCCTGACGGGAGGAATTGAAAGATAACCCGAGAGAACACCAACAAGCTCCAGTTCCTTTTTATATCCTAATTTTACCAGCAATTCAACTAATGAACCGCCTCTTTTCTTGTGGACAGTTAAAACTTTCTCTAACTCCTCGGGGGTTAAGATCTTATTCTTTATCAAATAATCTGAGAATTTTTTTCGCTTCACCCCTTTCTTCCTCTTTTACCATTTAATTTATCCATCTTTGTTAATAAAAGCAGTGTCCTTTAGCCCTTCCACTCGACCACTTAGTCTCGGACCTTAGGAAGAGTGTAGTTTATGAATTTCACTTAGCCATGAATGTGCGGTTTATCTGTCTTTGGAAAACTTATTTATACTCTTTCTTATGTCCGAAGGAGTGCTGACAAATATCTGAATATCGCAGTGAGTTATATCCTCTAAATCCTCTATAGCTTGAATGTTCAAAGGATTAGCCATAGCAACCGTAAGGGTATTTCCGATCTTATCTATGGGAATTAAACAATAGTGCTTAGAGACATTCTTAGGAATAATTTCGCTAATATCCTGTGATATATCGTAATTTTCTAAAGAGAGATAAGGGTATCCAAACTGCAGGGATAAGCAATAAGCAATGTCCTCTTCTTTAGCATACCCTAACTCCACAATAACTTCTCCAATAAGCCCTCCACCGTGCTTTTGAGCTTCCAGGGCCTGCTGGAGCTGAGTGTTACTTATAACGCCCCGCTCTACTAATATTTGCCCTAAAGGTTTGTCGATTTGTTTATAGAATTTCATCTTTATCTACAATGGTCTTTTAGCTATTATGCATTATTGTGGTTCTGGACAAATACCATAAGCTCGTGGGCAGTAACCCCATGTATGGGGCTCTCAGCTACAGAAAAGTTTAATTTGATCTCAGATCCACAAAGCTGCTTTAAATTATCCTTTAAATTATTGGTTATTTCCTGGGATTGTCTCTTGTTGCTCTCGATGAGAATCGCCCCTAGTGTGCCTGGCCCAATTCTTCCGGCAATATCAACTGGCCTTAAGGTCTCTTTAAAGACCTTACCCATTTTCTTAAGCACTCTTTCAGCAGCAATTAAGCCGTGTTTTGCCCGGTAATCATCATAATTTGTTATCTGAACTGCGATAAAACCGCAGGGTCTCTGATAAAGAGTAGACCTTTTAATCTCTTCATCTAACCTCTTACTTATTAACTTTTCATTATACAAACCAGTTAGATAGTCAATAATTTCCAGGTCTTCGACTTTTGCCGAGAGCCGCTCATGCTGCCAAATAAGGGTGACATTCTGAGAGAATAAACCCAAAACTTCTAAATCATCTTTACTGAAAGAAAACTCAGCCGCATTATTGCCAATTCCAATCACGCCGATGTTCCGCTCTTTAGTGACAATCGGAGCAATAGCTATATTCTCTACCCCTAACTCTTGAACCCATTGCGAGTACCCTTTAGGCTTGTTGCGACTATCTACTACTATTGTCCCTTTAATCTGGGTAAGCCCACCGATCCTTTTTTTAAAAAAGCTCTCGACCCTTAAAGAATCTATGCCTACTCGAGCTACTGCTTCCAACTTGCTTCTGGCCTTATCTTCCAAGCCGCAAAAGCACACCTCAGCCCGGATAAGATGCTTAAGGTGATTGATGATTAACTTGATTACCGACTCAGCCGGGGCTTCTTTGGAAAATAAGTCGTTGGCCTGAAGGATAGTGGATAGAATCAGCACTGTTCGAGAGACTTCTTTGTTTAAGTCTTCGGTCATCTGGGTGAAGTCTCTTAGTTGCTCAAAACCACTCTTGACCCGATCGGAGAGAAGACCAATGATTTTTTCTAGACTTTCTACTTCATCGGGGACTGAAGGAGTTTTTTCGCCTATATCTTCCAAGGCATTTCGGGACCGGGCATAAATCTTGACAATAGTGTCAAAAACCTCGAAGATAATCCACCAGCCCAAAACTATGACTACCGCTACAATAAGGGTAGTCCAAAGAGAGATATAGTACCCGGAAAGGTGGTAAAATAGAACAATTAGAGGCAACAAAGAAACCAGGGCTAGGGCAATATAAATCCTTCTTCTCAAACTTAAATTAATTAAGGAAACTTTGGCTTTCATTTTCCTCCTTTAAGCTGGCTTTTCCCTGCCTTCTTAGTGTAAATACTATCACTTTTTATATCCCCTGTCAATTAACTACTTCTTAAGATAGTGAGGTAAATCAACGGCAATCTGCTCATCCCGAGGAAAGCAGTCAGGGGGTGAGACTCTTGGCAATAGCCCTTAGCATTTTCAGGTTTTCAATCCTCTTTCTTATCTCCTGGTTGTTGGGTTCTTTCTTTAAGCTAGTCTGAAATTCCTCAAGCCTTTTATCAATATCTTTGATCTTGTCCCTGGTCTTGGCGGGCTCCTCTTTTATCTCCTCCTCTACTTTAGCCCAGGTAGCAAGGGAAGTCTCAGTTTTTAGCTTCTTGATCTTATTCTCTAATAACTTATCCCAATCTTTCTGAGTTTGGGGTTCATCACCCAGTTCAAAGACAATCATTCCATAATCTTCGGGGTTATCCGGTACTAACTTGCGCCGGGTCTCTTTAGCTTTCCCACCTTCTTTAGTTGGCTTTGCTTTGGGAACAGTTTCTTTCTTTTTACCCGAATTTAGTGACAGAAACAGTAACGTAGCTAAGCTAGTTAATACAATACCTAATATAATCTTCTTATTAGTCATAAGCCTCCTGCCAGTCTGACATTTGATTAGATAAAACACCTGACCCTGAAGATAAACGGCTAAACCCCGGCGGTAAATCCCCATTATAAGCCCGGTCTGAATAGTAAAACTTCTCATTAGTTATAAACTCAAATATACTTATATCGTCTTGAGCAATAATATTACCGGTGGTAGAACCCCAATCAAAGATATCCATGTAATAGGCATCATCGTGAGTATAAATTACGCTCTCATGGGCGTTGCGAAAAACTGATATTTCACTATAATCATCCCAGGAAACAGTACTGAGCCGAGCATCTTCTTGAAATTGCAGAGGTTGGACATAAGTAACCTCACCGGTAGCAATAATTGTTAGGTCTTGTTGGTCTTGCCAGGTAGCACCAAAATAGATGTTTACGTCACCTTGGCCAGGGTTATCCCCCTCAACAAAAATTACCTTCTTGTCAACAAGGGTTTGGTCGGGAAAGATGTTTACGGTTCCGTTTGTCTGCAGATAAACTACTTCTTCTGACGGATAATCGGCAATTGCCGTCTGTCCCATAATAACGAAGTCGTTAAATTCATCGGCTGTCCCGTTGCTGTCGTAGTCAGAAATTGGCATAGACGTATAGGTTGGGTCTACGCCTTCTGTCTTATCTTCAAACCAGGCTGAGGTAATAAAGCCGGATTTTGAAAATTCTCCTGAAAGGCGGGTCTTACCATAAACATTTATATTACCAAGAAGTCCACTCAAAGAGATATCATCGCCGACAGACATAGTATTTTCAAAGGGATAAGCAACCAAGGCTAAGGTGCTAGTTAAGACCTGAGTGGTTGAGCCGGATAAGCCTTCGGCTCTAATCTCAACTTCCCCAGGGGAAGAATTCTTGATTATCCGGTAGCTGCCGCTGGCTAAAGTTGTCCAGTCTTCTCCGGCATAAGAAGGGCTGCTCATTAATTCACTATAACCTTTAGCCATTGCGGCCTCAGCCAGCCAGAAAGCCCGTACAGAGTCAATGTATCGGGTAGCTAGATTCCTCTCCTGGATGCTCCGGGAAGTAAAAGCAATCCCCAGTATACTGAGAAATAAGGTTAAGATAACAGCGGTTATTAAGGCTGCTGCTTTTTTATTTCTAATCATTCCGCACCTTCAACTTTGTTCTTAAAGGAAAACTTAAATTTCGGCCCCAGCTGGTTTTCTCAGCCTGAAGCTGAATTTCTAAAATATCATAGGTTGCGCTGCAGCCGCAATTTCCATCACCGTTGGGACAACAAAAATAGGCATTAGTAATGTTACTGGCCAAAATCCTCTGGCCGCCTGATGAATCTTGACGAATCAGCTGGTTATCTGCGTTATCGTAGAAAAATTGAATATTGCTCTCGCTGGGAATGCTAAAAGTAATCTGGTTACAACTGGCAGGCGAGCTAAGATGGTCACAGCCTGCCGGTAGAGTTATACCAGCAAGGCTAGCTGCTCTTAATTCTCTGGTTGCGCTATAAAGCCCGCGCCGGGTTGCCTGTTGTAAATCTAACAAGTTCAGATCATTATCCCAGGCTTTCTGCCCGGAAACAAATATCTGGTGTATCGCGGCCACTACGATAGTAAAGACAGCTACGCTTATCATTACCTCAACTAAGGTAAACCCTCTCTTAACTTTATCCTTCATCTCTTACCTACAATAGTCTTTTATGCTTTTATTGCCTCTTTTTTCCTTTTTAGAACTTTATTATTCAACAATAGCAATGATGGATACAATATGCGGTTGAGGCTAAGCCTCAACCAGCTTCGCCTTTGGCGAAGATTGTATACATCCTTTATCCTTCATCCTTGTCCGCCTAAGGCGGACTACTGATAATCAGCTATCCGAGTTAACAATTGTTCGCTCCGGTTTCTTCCCAGACGATCCTGCCAACTCACAGCTACTGATACCTCAAGCATGTTCCCGACAACTGTCACTGTTGTATCTACTGCTTCATTATCCAAGACTGCCAGATTATAAGGGGCAGCGCCAAGCTCGCCACTGTCTAAATCCCATTGTCCTCCTTCGACTAACCCCTGTATCGATGCAAAATCAGTACCGCGCACCTCTTCCATTATGTACTGAGCGTGGGTAATCGCCACGGTAGAGTTACGGTTTGCCTGATTTAAAAGCATGCAATTTATAAAAAGCAATAAAATACCGCTGAGAGCAACAGTTATAAATATCGTAGCGATCATTACTTCCGACAAAGTTAAGGACTTGCGCATAATCATTCCTCTTCTTCCTCAATTAAATCTTACCATTTTCACCCCTGGAAAGCAACATGCCCAGACTCCTGGAAAAGCTACCTTTCTGGGCTTAATAGTCCTTAATGATTTTTATTACTTCAGCTACAAAGTTCTCTTCAGCAGCTAAGAGATTAAGGTGGTGCTTTAGGAGAAGTCTTTGGTGGGGCGAAAACTGATCCTTCTGTTTAAGGTTCTTAGCCAGCCACTTTTTAACTTTTTCCAAAAATATTTTTTTTAAGCGTAGGTGGGCAAAAACCTTCTTTTTCTCCAGATGAGGCAAAAAATATAAAGGGATATCTATATCAATAAAAGGACGTTTCTGAGAAAGCAAGGCCTCCATGGCTAACTTGCCAAACTCTCTATCGCCCCGAGAGGTAAGAGAGTAGACATGCCGTTCTAGCCGGCCCCGTTGGCGAGTAGTATTCCTCTTTATAAATCCACCCCTTTTCATTATCTTAAGGGGGTAATAAATAGACTTATTTTCCAAAGAAGCAAAAATCTCTAATTCTTCTTTAATTATCTTTTTTATCTCGTAGCCGTGCTTAGGGCCTTCTTTTAAAATACCGAGAATTATCAGTTTTTGTATATTCATTCATTAACAACTCCCATCTTCCTATATCGCTGGTAGCGGTTATTCAGTAGAACCTCCAGAGAAAGACGGGAAAGTCCATCCAAGCTTTTCAATATTACTTCTTTAAGGTTACTAGCTGTACTCTCGACGCCTCGATGAGCACCGCCTTCGGCTTCAGGGATGATTTCGTCAACTACCCCTAATTTCTTGAGATCAGGTGCGGTTAGTTTTAAAACTCTTGCCGCTTCTTCTCTCATTGAAGCATCTTTCCAGAGAATAGCCGCACACCCTTCGGGAGATATCACCGAATAATAGGCATATTCCATAATCAAAACTTTATCCCCCACTCCGATACCCAAAGCTCCTCCGCTACCTCCTTCACTAATAACCACAACTAAAATAGGTACTTTTAAAGAAAACATATCCCTAATATTCTCAGCGATGGCCTGGGCTTGCCCTCTCTCTTCAGCCCCAACTCCCGGATATGCTCCGGGAGTATCAACTAAACAGATAACCGGCAGGTTAAAACGTTCAGCCAACCTCATTATTCGCATTGCTTTACGATACCCTTCGGGGTGGGCACAGCCAAAATTTCTTTCGATATTTTCTTTAGTATCTTTTCCTTTTTGATGCCCAATAACAACAACCTTTAGCTCATCTATCATTGCAAAGCCAGAAAGAATAGCCTTATCTTCACCATAGAGACGGTCCCCGGCTAAAGGAATAAAATCCTTCATGATTAAAGCGATGTAGTCACCAGTAGTGGGCCGGTTAGGATGGCGAGAAATTTGGATTTTTTGCCAAGGAGAAAGTTGGGAGTAAACTTCTTTTTTAAGATTCTTTAGCTTCGCCTCCAAGTTACCAATCTCTGAAGAAAGCTCTACCCCTTTTTCTAGAGAAAACTTCTTTAATTCTTCTATCTTCTTTTCTAACTCGATAATCGGCTTTTCAAAATCCCAACTTTGCATCATAAGCCATCGCACTCCGGTTTCACCTTGGAGGTTAAAGTCTTAGTCGATAATGATTACTTCCGTACCTATAGGGACAATGTCAAATATTTTTTCTACGTCCGCATTCCGCATTCTTACGCAGCCTAAAGTAATCTGTTTGCCTAAATTGTTGGGCTCGGTTGTCCCGTGGATGCCATAACCTTCCATCTCGACCCCTGCGCTATCAATGCCCCCTAACCCCATCCATCTTGATCCCAGAATATTTTCGGGGCTATCGGGAGGAATAATTGCACCGGTCTTATACCAAGTAGGATTAACCAGTTTATTCTTGCTGATATAGAAGGTTCCGATAGGAGTTGAGTTATCCTTTCCGGTAGATACGGTATAGGTTTTAATAACCTCTCCCTTCCTCTTCAAAAAGAGAAGATTCTGCGACTTATCGACAACTATTGAGAATTTACAAGTATTCACCTTTAATAGTTGAGCTGGCCGTATTATATCGGAAGTCAAGTTGTTTGCCCGCTTTATAAGATTGACTGTGGTTTTGAACTTTCGAGCGATTTTTACCAAGGCATCGCCGGGCTTAACTTCATACTCAGTGCTACAAGTATCAATAATCGGTGATAAGATGATGCTGATGTTTATATCTTCTATTTTTGCTTGGACTTCTTTTAACTTGCCTGCGTCTTCAATTGATTCCATAGCCTTTTTATAAAGTGCTTTTGCCTTCAGAAGTTGCTGATTGCTAAACGCTTCATCGGCTTTCGCCAAGGATGATATCTCTAAGGTATTCTCCCCGTCGTTTTTACTTTTGGGTGCTAAAAATAAGACCAATATAATTCCTAACGCAACTACTCCGGCTATAATACCTATATAGACCTTTTTCATAAAAACTCCTTTCTCTTTCCTTAGATGGCAAACATCTAAAGAGACCTACCAGTAAAATATAAAGGTAATAATACCTCCGATGAGACCACCGACAAAAACTTCTATCGGGGTGTGCCCGACTAACTCCCTTAATCTGTCTTCTCTAACTTTTTTTCCTTCCTGAAAGTCTTCCATTATATTATTAAGAATCTTTGCTTGGAATCCTATAGAACGCCGCCAGGTTTGAGCATCAAACATAGTAATTAGAGCAAAGATTATACTTAGAGCGAAAAATGGTGAAGAACTTCCCAGTTCCTTGCCGACACAAACCACCAAGGATACTACTGCAGCGCTATGGGCCGAAGGCATGCCTCCTGTGCCCAGAAGCCAATAGAAATTAAATTTTCTCTCTCTTATGACCCCCCGGAGAATCTTCAACCCCTGAGCCGCCGCAGCACTTAAAATAATTGCCCAAAGAGCTTTATTCTGATATACACCTTCCCAAAATCCTTCCATTAGGCTATCATTATAAGAAGAAAAAGCAATTTAAGCAACAAAATATTTAGCAAATGAGGTGTTGATATATCAAGCAATCCCACTACTAATGTCGACAATAAATAAGCCTACTTTGAAAAATAGCTTGACAATAAGTGTTTTTTATAAATAATCTTTAAAGTATAGGAGGGTTCATGGGAAGACCAAAACGCGAGTTAAAAAAAATCCATAAAAAAAAGGCTAAAAAGGCTAAGAGTAAAGTCCGTCTATTTTCAAAGGGAGAAATCTCCTACGAGAAACTTACCCAGAAGGCAAAGCACTTTTTAAAAAAGAGCCAGAAGCAAAAAAAGTCCTAGTCCAAGCTATCCAAAGTTGTAGTGTTTTCTCACCCTTCTTTTAATATGCCACTTACAGCTCAATCCTTGAGGAAAAGAAGCTAAGTCCCCTTTTTCAATCCGGACCTTAACTCCATCTGGTTTTTCAACTTCTACCTCTCCTTCCATAAAATAACAAACTTCTTTAGCATCATAGTGCCAATCAAAACTGCTCTCTTCTTTCTCCCAAATCGGCCAAGAACTAACCTTTAACTTTTCCAACTCCTCTGAGCTGGGTTTTCTCACTTCTATCTCCATCTTAAACCTCCCTCGTATGTTTGTGATTGCTATAAATAACAGGGCCGTTACAAAAACAATTAAAAGAATGTTTTCACTAATGTCGACATTATTCCCATTACTAGCCCGCCAACTCCCTTGAGAACTTTATTCCGGATCTAACAATTCTAGTTCCAACTGAGGGTTTAGTTTTATAGCTTTTTGGGATTGTTCTTCAGCTTTACTCTTTCTTCCTTGAAGCGTATAGACCTGCGCTAACCCCATATGGGCCCGAGCATCCTGAGGGTTTAGTTCTAAAACTGCTTGGTATTGCTCTTCAGCTTTAATCATTCTTTCTTGAGCCACATAGACCTGTGCTAACCCCATATGGGCCCCAGCATTTTGAGGGTTTAGTTTTATAACTGCTTGGAATTGTTTTTCAGCTTGAGAGTACTTCTCCAGAAACCAATAAAGCCAGCCTAATTCCAGACGAGCCTCTTCATTCTGAGGTTCTATTTTTATAGCTTCTAGGAATTTTTTCTCAGCTTGGGGATATTCTTTGTGGTATTGGTAGGCCCAGGCTAATGTCAGATAGGCTTGATAATTTTTCGGGTCTTCCGAGATGACTTTTTCGAGTACCTCTATCTCTTGCGGTTTATACTTAAGAGGGTTTAGGGCCATGGCTTTTTGGAATTGTTCTTCAGCTTTACTCATCATTCCTTGGCTCTGATAGACCCGTGCTAATCCCCTATGGGCCCTATCATTTTGTGGGTTTAGTTCTAGAACTGCTTGGAATTGTTTTTCAGCTTGAGAGTACTTCTTGAGAAACCAATAAAACCAGCCTAATTCCAGATGGGTTCGTTCATTTTCAGGATTGAGGATGATGGCTTTTTTGAATGCTTCTTCGGC
>CAYVYJ010000001.1:84474-140027 GCA_964455085.1 uncultured Planctomycetia bacterium | reverse complement strand
AGATGTTTACGAACAAACAAATTTTAAAAGTTTTAGTACGGATACCATTAATAGCTTTAGCTTTATATTCACTAAAGGCATTCTGGGTTTATTTTGCACTTTCTTTTGGTAGTATGTCTAGCATATTGATTACTCCTGTTATGTTAGGGTATGTATACATAATCGTAGGATTGGTCAGATTTAAGAGATGGGCCCAGCATGTGTTTCTTACTATTGTTGTTTTAGCAGTTTTTATGGCAATTCTTTTCACGTCCATCATAAAAGATAAGGAAGTTATAAGAGATGCATTAGAGTGGTTTTTTATTATGGTTTTCTGGATTTCCTTAGTTGTCATACCAGTCTCTGGTATATCATTTTTGGTAAGAAGATTACGAAAAAAACCCGAATAAAATGCGGTTGAGGCTAAGCCTCAACCGGGTAAGAAGGCGAAGGAGATGGAAGAGTGAAGAACAAAAGAGCGGTTGAGATACTTGCACACCGGGTGTGCAAGAAGTTGGTTAGTTGCAGGGTGTATCTGAGTCTATTTATTACGAATATGATCCTGAAACCCGTTCGCTAAAGATAAGAAAAGAGATTGATTCGGGTTTGAATTAACCTTTTGACGAAAACAAAAAAGGAGATGCAAAAATGAAAGGCTTTGTTGTTTTATCAATACTTCCTGTTACACTTGGCGCAGGTTCACTGTTCAGTACATTAACCGGCGGAGCAACATTGGGGGGGATTGTTTTGGGGATGCTGACCATCTTCGGAGTACTTGTTTTAATACGTTATTTGTCAATACTATGCTTTTCAGGATGGTTAATGAAGAGTAAATTTGTAGAGTCAATATTTTTTAATTTGCAGGAAATTACCGGCAATCAATGGAACGAACAGTCGGGTCCTATATTTATATGTGGGCAGTTTGAAGGGCAACATAAACGGAGAGAAGCAATATTTAAAGTCATAGAGCATCATCCGGGTTGCCCAGGAGGCATGGAAGCTTACCTTTTGCTTAAGCCTAACACTCTCCAAACTCAAAACCTCTTGGCTCCTTCAATGTATTTCCCCTTTGGTTTAAAAAGATGTCCTAAACCTATCCAAAATACATACACAAAAGCTGGCTGGTTAATATATAAACCAAAACTTTCCTATGGCCAGTCAGCTTGGGATTTTTATAAGGACAAACAAAACCTCACCCAAGCCTTAGACGAACTCACCCGCGCTGCCGAGATAATTGAGGCTAAACCTTCGGTTGAAGATTCGCCTAAACCGGACAAAAAGTCAAACCAAAAAGTACACCCCCGGGGTGGGGGAAAGAGCGGTTGAGGCTAAGCCTCAACCGGGTAGAGAGGTGAGAGGGATGGAAGAAACAAGAGAAAAAACAAGCGAGGGGATACTTGCACACCGGGTGTGCAAGTATTTAAAATCTGGTTTAGGCGAATCCTAAACCGGGCAGAAAGAGATGAAAGTAGAAGAAAAAAGAGTGAAGACCAGGATGGGATATCGTTGGAAGGTGGATATACCTTTAAGGTATAGTTTGCTTGAGTCTGATCAGTTTCAAGAAGCAAGATTATTGGATTTAAGCTTAAGAGGAGTTAAATTCAGCCCTTTAAGTCCGCTTTTAGTGGGAGAAGAAATTAAGTTGCAAATAAATATACCCGGTGAGTATGGCGATATTAATGCTTTAGGTGAGGTGATTTGGAATAGTCAGGAAAATGATAATCTATTTTGCGGTATTTTATTTACCAGGATAAGAGATGCTAACAAAGAGAGAATTCTTGCATATATAGAGAGGAATTTTGCTGATGAATTAAGAGGAAAGATTTGGTGGCGGAATACTTCTATCGATTCGCAAGAAAATTCTAAAATAATTGAGAAAAAATCAAAATGATATTAGGGAAAATTATTTTTTTTGTTAAAATAGCAGTAGAGGGTATTAAAAAAATATTGGGCCAGGTTAAAATTAACAAGGAGTTTACCTTTTCCGTGGCTGGTGGGAGCTCCTTGCCTGGCCCTTTTAAAAATCTGGTTTCGGCTTCACTTTAACCGTAGATGTAGAAAAAGAAATTAGCTGTGTTAAAATAAAAAAGGTGGTATTTAATGGTTAATGAAAGAAGAATATTTGAAAGACATCCTTGTAATGTCTTAGCTTCATGCATTGACAGTAATAATGTATCTTCAGGAATAAAATGTTATGACTTAAGTGCCAGAGGTGCCGGTATAGCCAGCCTTGAATACTTACCGGTTAAAACTCGTTTACGCCTAAATATTTGTACTAAAACCAAGACACCTTTATCGGTCGAAGGGATAGTGCGCTGGTGCAGTAAGACTCCTGAGGAGTGGCGGGCAGGAGTTGAGTTTCGTGAAGGATTATCTTTTCCTTTGGCAATGGTTGTGTAAGATTTCTCCCACTGATTGGTTATGGGCCGTTTTATCTTAAAGCGACTAGTTTTTTCTTTGCCCTTACTCTTAGGAATAACCTTCCTTACATTTGTTTTTATTCAGATTGCCCCCGGAGATTTCTTAGACAAATTAAGGCTAAATCCCCAAGTTTCCCAAGATGCCATTGAGCTATATGAGCAAAAATTCCATCTTGATAAGCCTCTTATGGTCCAATACTTCGTATGGCTAAAAAATATCCTAAAAGGGGATTTTGGCTATTCGTTTTCTTTTAAGGCTAAAGTCTTTGATGTTGTCTCATCCCGCCTCTTTAATACCTTTATACTCTCATTATCATCACTTATCTTTACCTGGATATTTGTTATTCCCCTAGGGGTAATTGCTGCCCTAAAGCGAAATAAATTTACTGATCGGTTTTTATCTTTTACTTCTTATTTGGGTATATCTGCTCCTTCGTTCTTTTTGGCCTTTATATTTCTCTATCTGGCTACTTTTACTGGCTGGCTTCCTCTAGGGGGGATGCGCTCGATAAAATTCGAGGAATTTAGCCTTCTCAATAAGATAATTGATATTGGAAAGCACCTAATCATTCCTACCCTAGTTCTCTCATTGGGAAGTATTTGTGTTCTCCAGAGAATAATGAGGGCAAATCTCCTAGAGGTCTTAGGTTCTCCTTATATCTTAGGAGCAAAAGCTAGAGGGCTTCCTAAGGTGAGAATTCTTTATATTCACGCCTTAAAGAATGCTCTAAACCCGATGATTACTATTTTTGGTTATCAATTCTCAAGCTTGCTAAGTGGCGCTGCTTTGGTTGAGATTATTATTGGCTGGCCAGGTTTAGGGGTAGTAACCTTAGAGGCTGTACGTTCCCAAGATATATATTTAGTTATGGGTTCAGTTTTAGCCGGAGGAGCTTTACTTATCTTAGGCAATTTAGTTGCTGATATTCTTCTAGCTTACTTTGACCCGAGGATAAGATACGAGAAGACTTAAACTATGAGGATTTTAAAAGAAATTATCAAGAATAAGCTGGGCCGGATAGCCTTTTTTGTCTTGATAATTCTTTATTTTTCAGTAATTTTTGCTCCTTTCTTTGCTCCTTATCCTTACGATGACGATGATATCCTGCACTCCTATACACCGCCGACAAAGATACATTTCCTAAACCTTGAAAAGAAACAATTCGGGCCCTTCATCTATGGACAGACCTATGAGATTAATGAGTACTATCAGAGAATTTATCAGGAAGATAAGAGTAAAATTTACCCGATTAAGTTCTTTACTAAGGGGTTTAAGTATAAGTTTTTAGGACTCTGGGAGAGTGATTGGCATTTATTCGGTGTAGGGGAAGGCAAAATTTATCTTCTAGGAGCAGATTTAAAAGGGCGGGATATCTTCACCCGTATTCTTTATGGAGGAAGGATTTCACTCTCGATAGGATTAATTGGTGCGGCCATATCTTTATTCATTGGTTTAATCATCGGAGGCCTATCCGGATACTTTGGAGGAAGAGTAGATAACTTTACTATGCGTATTTGTGAGATGGTAATGATGATCCCTTCTTTTTATCTTATGTTAGCTCTACGGGCCTCATTTCCTCCTAATTTAACTTCGACCCAAGTCTATATTTTAATTATAGTTATCCTTTCGTTTATTGGCTGGGCGGCTACTGCTCGTATCATCCGCGGTATGGCTATGTCTTTGCGTGAGAATGAATTTATCTATGCCGCTAAAGCAATCGGTATTAAACATTTTAAGATAATTATTCGCCATATCCTTCCTCATACTTTATCTTATGCCCTGGTTGCCGTAGTCTTGCGTATTCCGGCTTACATCTTAGGTGAGGCTGGATTAAGCCTTATTGGTTTAGGTATCCAGGAACCTGAGGCAAGTTGGGGAAACCTATTAAGTTCCAGCTTAGGCATAGTAAATATTCGTCTTTTTCCTTGGATTTTAATTCCCGGTGCCTTTATTGTGGTTACGGTTGTTTGTTTTAATCTACTGGGGGATACTCTACGTGACATCTTAGATCCCAAGCGAAGGATATTATGATTTTAGAAACAAAAAAACTAAGTGTATCATATCAGGCTAAAACTAGATATGTTAATGCCTTAAAGGGAGTTAGCTGGGGAGTTAATCAGGGTGAGATCCTAGGTATAGTCGGTGAGTCCGGCAGTGGTAAGAGTACTCTTGCTCTTTCAATCCTCAATCTTCTGCCTCCCAGTATTAAAGGTGAGGGTGAGATAATTTTTCAAGGTCAGAATATCTTTAAGCTCAAGGAGCAGGAATCAGAAGCATTAAGAGGGAATAAAATCGGGTTAATTTTTCAAGAACCAGCCAACACTTTTAATCCGGTATTAAGCATAAATTATCAATTTAACGAGATTCTTAAAAATAAGTTGAGGGTTAAGTCTAAAACAGCAAGAGAAAGAATAATCTTTGATTCTTTGGATAAAGCCCGGGTCAGGGAACCGGCGAGAATTTTAAACAGCTATCCTCACCAGTTAAGCGGAGGACAATTGCAGCGAGTAGCAATAGCTATGGCTGTTGCTCATAAACCAACAGTTTTAATTGCTGATGAGCCGACAAGTTCTTTAGATGTAACTATTGAAAGCCAGATTGTCCACTTATTTAAAGAGTTAAGAGATAAACTTAAATTAACTATAATTTTTATTACTCACAATCTTGACCTGGTGAGAGCTTTATGCGACCGGGTAGTGGTACTTTATCAGGGAGAGGTAAGAGAGATTAAGGAACGAGAAGAACTGTTCAGTAATCCTAAGGACGATTATACCAGGAGCTTATTAACTTCTTTTAAGGATTTAGAAGAGTAAAGATGCCGGAGATTTTATTAAAGACCAGTAATTTAAAGGTCCATTTTCAGCAGAAAGGCAGAGTTATTAAAGCCTTAGATGGTGTCGATATCTTTTTAAAAAAAGGCTTAGTAACCTCCTTGGCCGGTGAGAGCGGGTGTGGTAAAACTACTTTGGCCAGGACGATTTTAAGTTTTTACCGGCCCCAAGCAGGGGAAATCTACTTTCAAGGCAAGAATATAGTTTTAAAGGATAATTTTCCCGTTATAAGAAAAAATATCCAAATCGTTTTTCAAAATCCTTTCTCAAGCCTTGACCCCCGCTATAGCGTATTTTATTCTTTGTATGAAGCCGTAGCGGTTTTCCCCGCTAAAGACGGGACAAGTAAAAAAATAAAGAAATCTGAGAGCCGGGAGTTGATAAAACAAGCTTTAGCCGAGGTTGAGTTAGAGGAAGACGTAATGGAGCGGGTGCCGGATCAATTAAGCGGCGGACAAGTTCAGCGGGTATGCATTGCCCGAAGCCTTATCAACAGACCGCCATTAGTAATTCTTGATGAACCAACATCCAGCTTAGACGTTACTACGGCCTCTAAAATTATGCAATTATTAGTTAAGTTGCAGCAGGAGTTAGGGGTAACTTTTTTGTTTATTTCTCATAACCTTAAATTATTAAAGAAGATATCTCACTATTGTTTTATTATGTACCGGGGTAAGATTATGGAGTACGGTCCCCGGGATTTAATTTATAATAACCCGCTTCATCCTTATACTAAATTATTAAAAAAGGCTTCCCAGCAGAAGCTGAAATATTTAAAGGAAGAGATTGCATTACCCTGCGGCTGTCCTTTTCTAGCGCGTTGCTCGCAAAAGAAGCCCGAGTGTAAGCATGAATGTGAGCGGAGAGAGGTTGAGCCGGGACACTTTGTTTATTGCCATTTATTTAAGTAGGGTTAATATAGGTAAGCAGGGATTTAGTTTGACAGTAGGAGATATATTATATATAATCTATAAGTTATGGAGAATATTGAAAAATTAAAGAAAATTAGTCAAAAATTCGGTTTTCCTTTTGAGGTAACCCAGTTCTCTAAACCCTTGGCTATCAAGGATATACTTAAATCTTTTAAAGAGGAAAAGGAAGTATCAATTGCCGGAAGGTTAATCACCAAGCGGGAACACGGTAAATCCGGGTTTGCCCATATCAGTGACCACAGCGGGAAATTACAGATTTATGCCCGGGCTAATACTTTAGGTGAGATTTTCCAGCTTTTTAAGGATATTGATATCGGAGATATTATTGGGGTTAAGGGTAAGTTATTTACTACCCGCACCGGTGAACCTACGGTTTTAGTCAGTGAGTTAAAACTTTTAGCTAAAGCCCTCAAGCCCTTGCCGGAGAAGTGGCATGGTTTAAAAGATGTTGAGGCAAGATACCGCCGGCGCTACCTTGATTTGATTTCTAATCCGGAAGTCAAAGAAGTATTTAAGAGGCGCTCTCAGATAATTTCTTTAACCAGAGATTTTTTTAACCGCCTTGAGTATATGGAGGTTGAGACTCCGATGTTACATCGGGTTGCCGGAGGAGCAGCTGGTCGGCCATTTGCCACCTTCCATAATGCCACAGACAGTGACGTCTATCTGCGAATTGCCCCTGAGCTGTATCTTAAACGTCTTTTAGTGGGAGGATTAGAGAAGGTATATGAGATAAACCGAAGCTTTCGTAACGAAGGAGTTTCCACCCGGCACAATCCCGAGTTCACTATGCTGGAAGCTTATTGTGCCTATGAGAATTATCAGTATATGATGAAAGTCTGTGAGGATTTATTTTCCCATCTTGCTGATCAGATAAACTCTTCATTAGTTTTGGAGTATCAGGGCAAAAAGATAGATCTTACTCCACCCTGGCAGAGAATTTCTTTTGCTGAAATCTTCAAGCAGGAGTTCGGCATAAAAGAGAGTGATTCCCAGGATATTATGTTTAAGAAGCTAAGTAAGAAGTTAAATTTAGCTAAGACTTTGAGCCGTAGTCAGATTCTTAACATAACCGAAGAGCTGATTGAGAAGAATTTTCCGCTTAATAAGCCGGCATTTATTGTTGATTTTTTTACCTGGACTTCTCCTTTAGCTAAAACCAAGAAAGGTAATCCAAATTTGGTGGAGAGGTTTGAATTATTTATCGGAGGGCTTGAGATCGCCAATGCCTATTCTGAGTTAAACGACCCTCTTGAGCAAAAGGAACGTTTTAATAAACAATTAGCAGTCGAAGAAGAGTTACCAAAAAAGGTCGATAAAGACTTTTTACTTAGCTTAGAATACGGTATGCCTCCGGCTGCTGGCTTAGGAATAGGCATGGATAGGTTGATAATGCTTCTGCTCAATCAGCCTTCGATAAGAGATGTAATTCTCTTTCCTCTTCTTAAACCCTTACCTGATGATACCTGAACTATTTTTGGCACGGCGTTATCTTTTCCGCGGACAGAGTAGGCACATTTCCTTTATTGGGATTGTCTCTTGTTTAGGCATTGCTTTAGGTGTCGCTACTTTAATCGTAGTTATCTCGGTAATGAACGGTTTTGACCGAGATTTAATGGAAAAGTTGATGCGGTTTAATCAACACTTGTCTGTAGAGTGCCTGGATAATCAGCAATTGACTCAGGTCGCAGAGAAACTTAAAACTTGGGAAGAGGTAAAGGTTGCTTCGCTATCACTTCAGACTCAAGTTTTTGCCAAGTTTGAAAATCTAATCCTTCCCTTAGCAGTAAAGGGAGTTGATTTTGAAGACCAAGGGGAAAGGCAAAACCTTTATCAATATGTGACTGAGGAGAGAGAGCTAGAGGGTTTTTTCATCGGAGAGGGCTTAGAGCGAAGATATTTTATCCTCGACAGAATAGAGTTTTATCCCCTAGAGAAGAAGCTTAATCTGCAAGAGGAAACAGTTCGGGGAACTTTCAAAGTCGGCCTCTATGATATTGATAATAATTACCTTATTACCGACTTAGAAAAAGCTAAGAGCCTGTCTCCCAATTACCTTCTCACCCTGGGGGTAAGAGTAGAAGATCCTTTTAAGGCTCATTTAGTGAAGCAGAAAATCTTAAAGGAGTTTAAGCAGGGGTTATTCGTATCTACCTGGATGGAATCAAACCAGGTTTTCTTCTCAGCTTTAAAATTAGAGAAGATAACTATGTTCATTATCTTAAGCTTAATAATTTTAGTAGCAGCATTTAATATTTTTGCTACTTTAACTGTAGGAGTAGTCGAGAAGACCAAAGACATCGGGATTCTGAAATCTTTAGGTTTTACCCGCAGACGAGTAGCTAGAATTTTCTGTTTACAGGGCTTGCTCTTAGGTTTTCTTGGCACCTTAAGCGGGACAGCTTTGGGTTTAGGCTTATGTCTTACCTTAAAGAAGTACCCGGTTATAAAGCTACCGGAGGAAATTTACTACATCGAGTATCTGCCAATGGCTATAAATTACCGGGATATTAGTTTGATTATCTTGGTGGGAATTATTTTATCCTTTATTTTTAGTTTAATTCCGGCAATCAGGGCGGCTAAACTATCACCTTCTGAGGCTTTGCGTTATGAGTGAATTATTTAAACTGGAATCAGTAACCAAGACTTATTATAGCGGCACTGAGTCAATTCAAGCCTTAAAGAGTCTTTCTTTAGCACTTTTTCCCGGAGATTACCTGGCCATAGTTGGACCTTCAGGAGCCGGGAAATCTACCTTGCTCCATACCTTGGGTGGCTTAGACTATCCCAGCCGAGGAAAGGTGCTTTTTAAAGGAAGAGATATCTATAAGATGAAGGATAAAGAGCTTTCCCTGTGGCGGGGTAAGCATATCGGGTTTGTTTTTCAATTCTATCATCTGATTGAGGAGTTAAATGTTTTTGAAAATATCACTTTGACCCGGAATTTAAACAAAAAAAAATACTCTTTAAAAATGATCGAAGAATTGTTAAAATACTTAGGAATAGGAGATAGGAAGGGGGCTTTTCCTTCGCAGCTCTCAGGAGGTCAAAGGCAGAGGGTGGCTTTTGCCCGGGCTTTAGCTAATGATCCTGAGATTATTCTTTGTGATGAGCCCACCGGAAACCTGGATAAAGATTCTCAAACCAGAATAGTTGCTTTGCTAGATAGGCTAAATAAAGAGAAGAATAAAACTATAATCTTAGTTACCCATAATTTAGAGCTGGCCAAGTGTGCTAAGCGAAGTTTATTTATTAGAGACGGTGAGCTCGGTTTAGGATTCGCCTAAACCGAGGCAACTGGGAGGTTTGGTTTAGGCGAATCCTAAACCGGTAGGAGGTAAGAGATGAAGATTTATTTGAATGGGAAACTAGTGGATGAAAAAGAGGCAAAGATTTCCGTGTTTGATCATGGGTTTTTATACGGAGATGGTGTATTTGAAGGAATACGTTCTTATGATTGTTTAGTTTTTAAACTAAAAGAACATATTGACCGCCTGTTTGAGTCGGCTTATTCAATTATGTTAAGAGTTCCTCTGACTAAGAAAGAGTTAACTCAGGCTATAATCAAAACCATAAAGGCTAACAATTTAAGGAATGCCTATATTCGGGTAATAGTTTCCCGGGGTGAAGGTGACTTAGGCTTGGATCCCAGAAAGTGCCAGGGCCATGAAACAGTAGTTATAATTGCTGATAAAATCGCTCTTTATCCCAAGAAATTATACGATAAAGGTATGGAGATAGTTACGGTTCCTACGATTAGGAATTTGTGCGAGGCTTTAAACCCTCAGATAAAGTCCTTAAACTACTTGAATAATATCTTGGCAAAAATCGAGGCTATAAACGCCGGCTGTCAGGAGGCTTTAATGCTTGATCATCTGGGGTATGTTGCTGAGTGTACCGGAGATAATATCTTTGTGGTGAAACAGGGCGAACTCTATACGCCGCCTCAATGCATGGGGACTTTAAGAGGTATTACCCGCGATACAGTATTAGATATTGCTAAAAAGAAGAAGATATTGGCTCATGAACATGTACTTACTCGTCATGAACTTTTTATTAGCGAGGAGTGCTTCTTAACCGGGACTGCCGCTGAGATCGCTCCGGTAGTAAAGGTTGATGGTCGGGCAATCGGGGACGGTAAGCCGGGTAAAATTACCAAGGCAATAATGAAAGAGTTTAAAAAAACCACTAAGACCATAGGAATTAAATATAGCCTTTAATCGGGAGTAAGAGTTATGTTGTGCGATGTCTGTCATAAAAATAGTGCTACGGTTCATCTCACTGAGATTATCGATGAAAGGATTGTTGAGATGCATATTTGTCAGGCTTGTGCCCAAACCAAGGCCAATGAGCTAAATAAACATTTAAACATATCAGGTTTTCTGGGAAGTCTTGCTGATATGGTTGGTGATTTCCCTCATGAAGGATTGCTTAAGTGTCCTGATTGTGGCCTCAGTTATGAAGATTTCAAGGCCAAGGGGAGATTAGGCTGCGGTAGTTGTTACACAACTTTCCGTAAATTGCTCCTGCCGCTGCTTAAGAAGGTTCACAGCGCAACTCAGCATACTGGAAAAGTCCCCAGACGTCTGGATAAGAAGGTATCAAGTCAATTAAAAATAAAAGATCTCTACACCCGTCTTAAACGGGCGATCCAGTTGGAGGAGTATGAAGAGGCAGCCAGATTAAGGGATAAGATAAAGGAGCTGGAGAGGTCAGGGAAGAAGGATAAAAGATAAAGGAAAAAGATGTTTGAGAATTTTCTAAATAATCAAAACAGTTGGTTAAACGGTAAGGGGCCGGAAGCAGAGATAGTTTTTTCTTCCCGAATCCGCCTAGCCCGCAATATTATGGGTATTCCCTTTCCTCCCCGGGCAAATAATGCCCAGAAAAAGGAGGTTTTAGATAAGGTTAGAGAAGTTTACCTCCAGGTAAAAAAGTTAAAGAAGAGTACTTTTGTGAACATGGCCGAGTTAAGTACCTTAGACAGCCAGTTTTTGCTCGAACGGCACTTAATTAGCCAGGAGCATATCAATCCCAGCAAGGAGAAAGGTTTGATTGTATCTGGTGATGAGAATATTTCAATTATGATCAACGAAGAGGACCATCTTCGGTCCCAGGTTATTCTCTCTGGTTTTGACCTAAAAAGATGCTGGCAGATCTTGGAGGATATTGATAATGATTTAGCTAAGAAGATTTCATTTTCGTTTTCTTCGGATTTAGGTTATTTAACTGCTTGCCCGACTAATGTCGGTACAGCTCTCAGGGCATCCTGCATGTTACATCTTCCGGCTCTTACCCTCACTAAGCGGATCAATAAGATATTAGAGCTGTTAACCCGAATATCTTTTACTACCCGGGGTTTATTTGGAGAAGGAACTCAAGCCTTAGGTAACTTTTTCCAGATTTCCAATCAAGTCAGTTTAGGCTTATCCGAAGAAGAGTTGATTGATAACCTTATTGGGGTGGTAAATCAAGTTAAGACTCAAGAAGTAAGCGCCCGTAACCTGCTCCTGAAGAAACATAAGCTAAGCCTGGAAGATAATGTCTGGCGGGCTTTAGGAATTTTAAGAAACTGCCGTTTGATTAGCAGCCGGGAAGCCTTAAGCCACCTTTCTGTCTTGTGTTTAGGCTTAGATTTAGGTATAATTAAGAGCACGGATTTAGCCTCTAGGCGAGATGCAAGAGAGGTAGTAAATAGTTTATTTATTATAATTCAGCCAGCACACTTGCAGAAGATAGAGTTGAAATCTTTAAAGGAAAGAGAGCGTGATTATATCAGAGCGGAAATTTTAAGAAAGAAGTTAGGAGGAAGGAATGTTTAACCGGTTTACAGAAAGAGCACGAAAGGTTTTAGTTTTGGCCAAGGAAGAAGCCCGTAGATTTAACCATGATTATATCGGGACTGAGCATATACTTTTAGGCTTGGTCCGGGAAGGTGAAGGGGTGGCTTGCGCAGTTTTACAGAATTTAGGGGTAGATTTAGAACGTTTAAGAATTGAGGTTGAGAAGTTAGTATCAACCGGAAGTGTCGGCTCGGTCTTAGGAGATATACCTTTTACTCCCCGGGCTAAGAAGGCTTTAGAACTTGCGGCTGAAGAGGCCCGGGGCTTAAGCCATAACTACATCGGAACCGAACATATACTCTTAGGTTTATTGAAAGAGGAAGAAGGAATTGCTTCCCAGGTTCTTCTTTCGGTGGGAGTAGACTTAATGGGATTAAGAAAAGAAATTTCTGCTCTCTTGGGCGGAACCGCCCACCCCCAGCCTAGCGGCGGAGCTGGTCAGCCTGCCTCAAAGACCCCGGCTTTGGATTCTTTTGGCCGGGATTTAACCAAGTTGACTAAAGAGGAAAAACTTGATCCGGTAATTGGCAGGACCGCTGAGATAGAAAGAGTTATCCAGATATTATCTCGGCGCACTAAAAACAATCCGGTTCTTTTAGGGGAAGCTGGCGTGGGAAAGACAGCGATAGTTGAAGGCTTAGCCCAGAATATTGTAAATGGCGATGTGCCGGAGGTCTTAAGGAACAAGCGGATAGTAGTCTTAGATCTGGCTTTGATGATTGCCGGAACCAAGTATCGCGGTCAATTTGAAGAGCGGATAAAAGCAGTTATGGAGGAGATAAAACGCTCTAAAGACGTGATTATCTTTATTGATGAGCTGCATACTTTAGTGGGAGCCGGAGCTGCCGAAGGAGCTATTGATGCATCGAATATTCTTAAGCCGGCTCTATCCCGAGGTGAGATCCAGTGTATCGGAGCAACTACCTTTAATGAATACCGGAAAAATATTGAGAAGGATGCAGCCCTAGAGAGGCGGTTCCAGCCGATATTTGTCGAGGCCAATACAGTTGGGGAGACAATCCAGATCTTAGAGGGCTTAAGGGATAAGTATGAGGCTCACCATCGGGTAAAATTTACTAATCAGTCCCTTGAGGCAGCAGCTAAACTAGCCGACCGATATATTTCCGGCAGATACCTTCCCGATAAGGCTATTGACTTAATCGATGAAGCCGGAGCAAAATCGCGTCTCTCAGCCTTAACTGCTCCCACTAATATTAAGGAAATCGACGCAAAAATAGCTAAGATTGTTACTGAGAAGGAAGCCTTGATCAAACAGCAGGACTTTGAGAAAGCTGCCCGCTTGCGCGATGAGGAGAAGACCTTGCGGTCTCAATTAGAGGAATTAAGAAAGGGGTGGAGCAAGCAGAGAGATCAGATTACTCCCGAGGTAGGAGAAGAAGAGATTGCCCAGCTGGTATCTCAAATTACCGGTGTACCGATCTATAGATTAGAGGAGAGGGAGTCGACAAAATTGCTGAAGATAGAGGAAGAGTTGGATGCCCGAGTGGTGGGCCAGAAGGAAGCAATTAGTGCGATTTCCCGTTCAGTCAAACGGGCCAGAGCCGGGATAAAAGAGCCCCGCAGGCCCATAGGTTCGTTTATGTTTTTAGGCCCTACCGGTGTAGGGAAAACCCTGCTGGCCCGGGCTTTAGCTGAGTTTATGTTTGGCAACGATGAGGCTTTAATTCAATTGGATATGAGTGAGTATATGGAAAAGTTTAATGTATCCCGTTTAATTGGTGCGCCTCCGGGTTATGTGGGCTATGAAGAGGGAGGACAATTAACCGAAAGGGTAAGGCGCCGGCCCTACTCAGTGATTTTATTAGACGAGATTGAAAAAGCTCATCCCGATGTTTTTAACCTCCTGTTGCAGATTCTTGAAGAGGGAAGGCTTACTGATAGCTATGGCCGGAGAGTCGATTTCCGTAACACCATTCTGATTATGACTTCTAATGTGGGAGCGGACATTATTAGGAAAAAAAGTTCTTTGGGTTTTAAGGAAATTAGTGACAATATTGGTTACGAGGAGATGAAAGATGTATTGATGGAGGAGGTAAAGAAGACCTTTAAACCGGAATTCCTCAACCGCTTAGATGAGGCTATTGTATTTAAATCTTTAACCAAGAAAGATTTAGAGGCAATAGTAAATCTTGAAATTTCCTACGTGAATACAAGGTTAATTGAACAGGGTTTTGAAGTGGAATTGACGCCTAAGGCTAAAGAATTTTTCATCGAAAAAGGATTTGACCCGGTTTTTGGAGCTCGACCCTTAAAAAGAGTTATCCAGCGGTTTATGGAAGATCCTTTAGCCGAAGATATAATCAAGGGAGTTTTTGCTAAGAAAGCTAAAGGGGAAAAGGAAGGAAAAGCTATAAAGATAAAAGCAATACGTAAAGGTGAGATATTAAAATTTGAATGAAAAAATGCCTTTTGGCTATCTTCCTGTTAGTTCTTTGGATAATTTATCCTAATACTGGGGTTTTTAGCCAGGATTTAGTTGAAGTTAATTTAACCCAAGACCAAGTAAGGCTGATTGACTTTAATCTCGGAGGCTACAAAATCAACGGGGAGTTTGGCTTTAAAGTTAATCCTGTAAGGGTAACTTCTGAGAGTGAGAATAAAGACAGTTCTTTGATATTAGCTATAAAGGGGAGAAAGATTGCTTTCATCCCTTGGGATAAAGAGCATCTGGAGGGTGAGGTAGAGAAGGGTATTCCTTGGCTTGAAGCCAGACTAATCTTAAGGGAGGAGATTTTATTTATTCCTTACCTTTATTCACCCCAGTTTGTGGTTAGCGGCGAAGTAGACTTAGCCAAGAATCAGCTTAATCTTGACCTTCAAGGTAGCTGGATAGAAGAATCAAAATTCTTGGAGGGTGAAATAAACCTGAAGATGAAAGCCTGGGGAGGTATCAGCAGTTTTCTTCTTAGCGGCTATTTAGTAGTCGATGGTGGAAAATACAAAGGGAAAGAGTTTTCCCACTTGCGCATAGATTTCTTAGGCCGGCCACCGGTGCTAAATATTACTGATTCCCAGCTGGTGCTTAAGAGCGGCAATGTGGTAGAGATCAAGGGGGTATTAGATTTGCGGGACTTCTCGGATATTTTGCCGGGAGCAGAATATAAGATCCAGAAAGTTTTTATCGATCAGTGGCAGTTATTTTCTGAGGATAATAGTAAGATCGGGCTTAAGAAACAGTTGGATGAGAAGTTCGATGTTTTTGTAAATACCGACTCAGAAACAGAAGATTCAAGCCCTAAGACAGAGTTACGTTATAACTGGAAGGATGATAAGTTTTTAAGGTTAAGGATGGAAGAGGAAGGGACCAGCTTGCGGATTGAGAAACGAAGAGATTTTTAATGCAGACAATTAGAAAATTAATAGATTTATTTCACTATATCGGCAGTATCGGATTCTTTATAAAGAATATTTTCCGCTGGCTATTTACTAAAAAAAGAAATATAAAATCTTTAATCCGGGAGATAATTTTTATTGGTATTGACAGTTTCCCTCTAGTTTCCCTAATTGCCTTTTTCATCGGAATGATTATTGCTTTTCAAACTGCTTACCAATTGCAGCAATTTAGTTCCGAAATTCAACTTGCTACTTTAGTAGCCCTTTCATTAGTAAGAGAGTTAGGACCGGTAATTGGAGCTTTGATTGTAGCCGCCAGAGGCGGAGCCTCGATTACCGCCGGAATCGGTTCGATGAAGATCAGCGAACAAATAGATGCCTTGGAAGCATTGGGGGTTGAGCCGATAGATTATTTAGTGGTTCCTAAATTTGTTGCTTTGATTATCTGCATGCCAATTTTAATTATTTATGCCGATTTTTTGGGTATCTTAGGCGGATATGTAGTCGGTTCAACTAAGTTTGCTATTTCTTTTAATCTTTACTTCCGGATGACTCTTGATGCTTTAAAGTTTGAGGATATTCTCAGCGGCTTTGTAAAGAGTGTTTGCTTTGGCAGCGTAATTGCTTTTGTTGCTTGCTATGAAGGATTCCGACCTTTTTCTTCCACTGATGTTTCCCGGTCAGTTACCCATTCGGTAGTAAGGTCTTTTATGCTGATCATTATTACTGATTGTATTTTAACGGCACTTTTTTATTTTACCTGGGTATGATCAAAATACGCAACATTCATCGTTCATTCGGCGGAAAGCACGTTCTCAACGGAGTTACCCTTACGGTCAATAATGGTGAGAATTACTTATTAATCGGACGCAGCGGTGCTGGCAAAACTGTCTTGCTTAAGAACATTATTGGTTTGCTAAGGCCGGACTCCGGTACTATTGGTATTGATGGTGTAGATATTACCCAGCTGACTAAGCAAGAGCTGGAGAAGGTTAGATTACAATTCGGTCTGGTTTTCCAAAGCAGTGCTCTTTTTGACTTCTTAACTGTAGAGGAAAATGTCGGGTTTTTCTTTTATCAGCATACTAAGTTAAGCAAATATGAAATACGCGAAAGAGTAACCAAGACTTTAGCTCTAGTAGGCTTAGAAGGCATAGAGGATATGTATCCTTATGAGTTAAGCGGGGGCATGAAGAAGAGGGTATCTATAGCCCGGGCAATTATCTATAAACCTAAAATTATAATCTATGATGAGCCTACTACCGGAATCGACCCGATTGCCGTCGATAAGATAGTATCGTTAATTGAGGACCTTCATCAGCGTTTAGCAATTACTTCGGTAGTGGTAACTCATGATTTGGAGGTAGGTTTAAAGCTTGCTGGCCGTCTAGCGTTTTTATTAGGAGGAAAAATTATTTTTGAAGGCGATAAGAAGGATTTAGAAAAATCCAAAGATAAGCGGTTATTACAATTTTTAAAGGGAAGTTCCGGCGGCCCGATAAAAGAAATGGAGGTCTAAATGGGAATAAATTTATGGGACAGAAAAAAAAGTCTTACTTATGTAAAATTAGGTACTTTTTTCTTGGTTGCTTTTGCTCTGTTTTTTATTACCCTTCTCTCACTGCGAGAGATCAATATTTTTAAAGGCAGCTATGTTGTAATTGTTAAATTTGATTTTGCTGAAGGTCTGCGCACTTCTTCACCGGTCCGTTTTTGCGGCGTAGATGTAGGAGAAGTGCAAAAGGTTTTAATCCGGGAGGAGGAAGGTAACTCTAAAGTCTATGTTCATGCCAAAGTCCATCGGGGAATAAGAATCCCCAAAAATGCTTACTTCTTTGTTAATAGTCTAAGTTTATTTGGTGAAAAATACTTAGAGATTACTCCCACTGATGAACCCACAGCTTATATCAACGATGGCGATATTATTGAAGGAACTTCACCAGTGCCACTTTTCCAGGTTTTTGCTGCCTTTACTAAAACCATGAAGGAGATAGATGAATTTGTAAAAGGAGGAAAGCTTAAGACCTCTTTTGAGAATACATTGCTTAATCTAGAAAGTATAAGTTTAGATATAAAAGGGTTAGTTAAAGACCTGAGGAGTAAACAGGGAACAATTGGCCGGTTAATTTACGATGATTCTTTATACCAGACCACCGAAGAGTTTCTCTCGGATTTAAAAGCCCATCCCTGGAAGTTGCTTCATAAACCAAAAGAGAGAAAGCAGAGAAAGGCAGATAAAAAATAGGGGCAAAAAAGTCTTCTTAAATCTAACGTCTCGCCAAAAGTATGTTTAGCTGTTCTGAGTGTGGTTATAAGTCGATTAAATGGTTAGGTAAGTGCCCCTTATGCGGTGGCTGGGAGACCTTTGCCCAAGAAATCGAAGAGAAAAAAGGGGCCAAGAAACGCTTAAGAGAGAAGCAGCCACCTCAGCTACTTAAAGATATTGATCCCAGCGGTTTTAAAAGAATTTCCACCGGTTTAGTCGAGTTTGATCGAATTTTAGGTGGCGGTTTGATCGCCGGAGAGATAGTCTTAGTAGGCGGAGCTCCTGGAGTAGGCAAGTCTACACTCCTGCTTGAGGTTAGTTCACAACTAGCTACCAAGGGTAAGACTCTTTATGTTAGTGCTGAGGAATCTCCTCAGCAGATCGGCTTGCGAGCTAAGAGGTTGGGTAAGAGCAAGTTAGATAATATCTATATTGTCGGTGAAGATAGGCTTGAGGATATCTTCGAATACATTAAGAGCCAAGGGTTTAAATTTGTGGTAATTGATTCGATTCAAGTAGTGCACACCTTAACCTGTGAAGGCAGTAAGGGAAGCATCTCACAGGTTCGCGGCTGTGCTGATTATCTTACCCAGATTGCCAAGTCTCAAGACATAGTTATCTTTGTAGTTGGTCACGTCACCAAAGATGGAGCAATTGCCGGACCAAAGTTGCTGGAGCATATCGTTGATTGTGTTTTATACTTTGAGGGAGAATTTCTTTCAAATTACCGGATTTTGCGGTCGATAAAGAATCGGTTTGGTTCTACCGGCGATATTGCTGTCTTTGAGATGAAATCTACCGGCTTAGAAGAGGTTCAGAAGATAAATGATATTTTTCTTCCCCATCGAGAGCAGTCTTTTTCCGGTAGCTGTGTGATTTGTGTTATCGAAGGCCTAAGACCCCTGCTTATTGAACTTCAATCCTTAGCCAGTAGAGCAAACTTCGGGATTGCCCGCCGAAGGAGTCTCGGTTTTGATTTTAATCGTTTTTCTCTTCTGATTGCCATAATTGAAAAGAGGTTAAAGCTTTCCTTATCTAGTGAGGATGTTTTTCTAAATGTTGCCGGGGGCCTAAAGATAAATGATCCGGCAGCAGATTTAGGAGCAGTCATGGCCATTATTTCCAGTTTTAGAGAAAAGAGCATACCTTCGGGTATGGTTTTTATCGGGGAAATTGGTCTGGCCGGAGAGTTAAGAAGAATTAATAATATAAATCTAAGGTTAAAAGAGGTCGAGCGAAGCGGATTTAAACAGTGCATGATTCCTGAGGTTAATCTAAAGGAGGTGGATAAAAAATTAAACCTTAAGGTGTCTGGTTTTTCAACTTTGAAGGAAGTGGTTAAAGATGTGTTTAAGTAACTCTGGTAGGTTTAAATAAGATACTTCGGTCATTTCATGACCGCAGTATCAATTCGACTAATCCCGACTAGTGTCGGGAACGTCTCATTGAGGAGGTTTTTATGGTTGCTTTATTTTTTTTAAGAGTATTTTTTGTCCTTATTTTTACCGGTATCGGTTATTCTTTAGGAGGGGTTAATCCTTTTTTCTATGCAGGCCTGGGTTTTTTGATCGGGACCATAGTGGTCTGTTTTGAAGCTTTTAGCCGTCGGGTCTCCTTAAAGGGGCTCTCCAGTGCCGTGTTTGGGATAATGCTCGGCTTGGTAATTGCCTGGATATTCGGTGTGACCCTGGATCAATTCCATTTTCCTGAAGATTTTCCTACTGAGATTATTCAGCATATTAAGCTATTTGTTACTTTTGTATTTGTTTATCTGGGGCTTACCTTAGGAATTAAGGGAAAAGATGAGTTCAGTTTGGTAATCCCTTATGTTAAACTTAAGCGCCAGAGTCAGAGGGAAGAAATAATTGTTGTTGACACCAGTAGTATTATTGACGGAAGAATTCTTGATATTGTAAAGACCGGATTCGTCGAAGCAAAACTTACTATTCCCCGTTTTGTTCTCAATGAGCTGCAGGCTTTAGCTGATTCTACCGACCACATGAAACGGCAAAAGGGGAAAAGGGGCATTGAAATTCTTCATTCTCTAAAGAAGGAACCAAATATCGAGGTGGAAGTCTCGGACCACAATGTGGAGAGCGTGAAGAGCGTTGATGAGAAGATTATAAAGCTAGCCCAGACCCTGGACGCTGAAGTTTTGACTACCGACTATAATTTAAATCGCATTGCTCAGCTCCAAGGTGTAAAGGTTTTAAACATCAACGATCTTGCTAATGCTTTGAAGCCGACTTTTATCGCCGGGAAGAAGTTTTCGCTTAAGCTGATTAAGGAAGGCAAAGAGCATAATCAAGCCGTAGGATACTTAGAAGACGGGACTATGGTGGTGGTTGAGAATGCACGGCGTCTGGTAGGTAAGACTGTAAACATCGAAGTTACTTCAATATTACAAAGCTCCAGTGGTAGAATCATCTTTACCAAACTGGCTAATAATAAGTAGAGGGGGTCTAAAACTTAAGATGGCTTCGGGTATCGGTATAGTAATAGTTGCAGCTGGTCGGGGGGTGAGATTAGCTAAAGGGGATAAAGCTACTTTAAAATTAGAAGGGGAACCCCTTTTTTATAAGAGCCTTAAGACCTTTCAAAGTATAAAAGGCATAAAGCAGATTGTTTTGGTCTTGCGAAAAAGTAATTTTCCTTTAACCAGGAAGAATATTAAAGGCAATAATATTACTTTAGTAGCCGGAGGAGCAAAAAGAATTGATTCAGTATTTAACGGTTTATCTGCTTTAAGTGAAGGCATAGATCAGGTCCTTATCCATGACGCAGCCCGACCTTTTGTAACTAAACAGTTAGTCCTTAATATTTTAAAAGAGCTAAAGAAATATCCAGCAGTAATCTGCGGGTTAAAGTGTCCTGATACTTTAAAATTAGTAAAACAGGGGGTTATTAAAAAGACTCTTTCCCGGGAAGATGTTTATTTTGCCCAGACCCCTCAAGGGTTTAGGCGCGAGGTAATACTTAAGGCTTATAAAAGGTTTAGGGTGAGAAAACTTAACCGGCTAAATAGTCAGTTTACTGATGAGGCTCAAATGGTTGAGGCTATGGGTAAGCCGGTTAAGATGATCAAGGGAGAAGGCTTAAATTTTAAGCTCACTTACCCTGAGGATTTAAAGTTGGCTAAGGAAATAGCCCGGGAAGACTATAGGACAGGTTTAGGTTTTGATGTCCACCGGATTAATCGAAGCAGAAAGGATTTAATCCTGGCAGGGGTTAAAATTCCCTCTGTTTTTGGTCTTGTGGCGGTATCAGACGGCGATGTAGTGCTACATGCTGTAAGTGATGCTTTATGCGGTGCCACGGGCTTAGGAGATATCGGGGATTATTTTCCGCCCCAGGATAAAAAATCAGCAGGTATTGATAGCCGGAGTATAGTTGAGTTTATCTTAGGCAAAATCAATAAGCAGTTTAGGATTGGCAATCTCGATGTAATTATTATTACTGATAAACCGCGACTCTTTCCTTACAAGAGAAAAATTACTGCTTCTTTGAGGAAGATTCTCTCTTTGTCAAGCGTGAATGTCAAACTTAAGTCCAAGGAAGGCTTGGATATTTTGGGTGGAAGGAACAGTATTAGTTGCTTTGCTTTTGCCAGTTTAAAAAAACAGGGATGTTCATAAGATGCTAAAAATATTTAACTCTTTAACTAAGAGCAAAGAGCCTTTTGTACCTAAGATGGCCCAGACAGTAAAGATGTATACTTGCGGGGTTACTGTCTATGATCAGTGTCATATCGGGCATGCTCGAAGTCTCTATGTTTTTGAAGTCATCCGGAGGTATTTAAACTATCGGGGCTATAAAGTTAAGTTTATCAGAAATATCACTGATATTGACGATAAGATTATCAACCGGGCAAAAGAATTAAATATCAGCTGGGAAAACTTAGTCAGCAAACATATAGCTGGATATTACAAGGATTTAAAGGTTTTAGGCATCAGCAAGGCTGATCGCGAACCCCGGGCTACCGAAAATATAAAAGATATGGTTAAATATATCAAAGGGTTGATTGATAAGGGTTATGCTTATGTTACTGAGTCCGGTGTATATTTCAGCGTCCGTAAATTTAAAGGTTACGGTAAACTTTCCGGTCAAAGTGTTGACCAGATGCAGGAAGGAGTAAGGATTAAGAGTGATGAAGCTAAAGTTGATGCTTTAGATTTTGCCCTTTGGAAGAAGGCTAAGGGAGGTGAACCCTCCTGGCCCAGTCCCTGGGGTAAGGGTAGGCCAGGTTGGCATATTGAATGTTCGGTAATGAGCCAGAAGTTTTTAAGGACCGATACCTTAGATATTCACGGCGGAGGAAGAGACTTAATCTTTCCTCACCATGAGAATGAGCGTGCTCAGGCTGAAAGCCTAACTACTAAGACCTTTGCCAATTACTGGATACATCACGGCCTGCTAACCATTGATAAACAGAAGATGGCCAAATCTTTAGGTAATTTTGTTACGATTCAAAACTTTATCGATCAGTATAGAGATTCCGATTTATTAAAATTATTCTTTTTATCGGCCCATTATTCACACTCGATAGATTATAACCAAGAAAAAATCGAAGAAGTTAAAAAGCAGAAAAAAAGTTTTTATGATTTTTTTGATAAAACTAATTTACGAATATCAAGGGCAAAAACTGCCACACCAAAAGAAGATATCGATAAGATAGATGCTGCTTGCGTGAGGTTTCATCAAGCAATGGATGATGATTTTAATACACCTCGGGCTTTAGCTAGTTTGTTTGAATTAATTGATTTAGGCTCTGGTTTTTTATCTTCTGATAAAGAAGCAGCTTTTAATTATATTAAGTCGAAATTAGAAGTTTTTTTCAAGATATTTGGGCTTAAGCTGAAGTTGAAAGAGAATATATCATCTAAATGGCTGAAATTAGCTAAAAAAAGGTTAGGGGCCAGAGAGCGAAAAGATTTTAAGACAGCAGATCTGATAAGGAAAGAAATCGAAGATGAATCGCCATATTACGTTACTGATTCTTCTGCCTCTACGATGTTTGTAGCAAAAAAATTACCTGAGGAAAATAACTAAAAATGAAACGTAAAGCTTATTTTATTACCATTGAAGGTTTAGAAGGTAGCGGCAAGAGTAGTATTATTAAGTTTATTGGTAAACTCTTAAAAGAGAGGAAGCACTCTTTTAAAGTCTATCGTGAGCCAGGTTCAACCAAGGTTGGTGAGAAGATCAGAAAAATTCTTCTGGATAAGAAGAATAAGAAGCTATCAGCTCACACTGAGTTGCTTCTCTACCTTGCTGCCCGGACCCAGCTGATTGAGGAGAAGTTAACCAAAGATTTAGAAAAGTACGATTTTATTATTTGCGATCGTTTTTTTGATTCAACTTTAGTCTACCAGGGTTTTGGCTTAAGGCTGGGTAAGATTGTTGAGAAATCAGTTAAGATGTTTTCACTCGGCTTAGTTCCTAATCTGACCTTAGTCCTTGATGCGCCGCCAGGAGTGGGTTTAGCCAGGTTAAAAACTAAGGACCGTATTGAATCAAGGGCTTTGATCTTTCATAAGCGACTGCGCAATGGTTACTTACAACTGGGAAAAAAATATCCTCAAAGAGTTAAAATAATTAATGCTAATACCAGTTTAGATCAAATCAAGAAAAAAGTTACTAAGATTCTGAGGTGCGCATTTTGAGCCAGGATTTATTAAACTACTTCCAGATTCTCAAGAAACGAGAACTCTTAGGTACCTCCTATCTTTTCATTGGTGAAGATACTTCCTTAATTCCTGATATCGTAAAATTAATTAGCTGCCCTCAAGACTCATATTTTTGTGGCAGTTGCTGGGATTGTAAGGGAATTGAATCCGGCAATCACCCTGATCTATTTACAGTTGAGCCCGATGGATTCAATATCAAGATTGAAGCGGTTAGAGAGGGGATGCGTTTTCTGTCGCTAAAGAGTTTCCGGCTTAAGAATAAAATCATGATTATAAGAGAGGCTCAAAATTTAACCCCGGCAGCAGCCAATGCTTTTCTTAAAACTTTAGAGGAGCCGCCCAAACATTCTTTTATGGCTATCACTACATCTAAGCTTGAAGGGGTGCTTCCCACCATAATTTCCCGTTGCCGCAAGATCTTCCTGCCTCCTAAGTCTAGCCCAGTAGATAGCTTATCTGAGGAGTCTGCTCTTAGGTTCTTAGGCGGTGAGGATATTCGCTTCAGCGACCGGAAGAAGTTTCCCGACTTTCTTTGGGCCTTAGTTTTAGTCTTACGTCGGGGTTTACTGGCTAAAGTTGATTCCCGAAATAATCAGTTGTCGGGCAACCGAGAAAGTGAGATAATCGTAAGTTCTTATTCCCTAGATAAAATCGATAGCATTTTAAAGGATATTTTGAAGATTTACGCAGTCTATAAGAGTGTAAATATGAATTTAGCCCTTAATTTAATCCGCCTAAGACTAAGTTAGGTAAAAATCAAGGATAATTAAAAGATGAGAGTTGCTTCAGTAAGATTAAGAGAGGCCGGCCAAATTATGACTTATCAAGTATCCCAGCAGATAAATGTTCATGATTATGTGGTTGTCGAAGCTGACCGGGGTGTTGACTACGGTGAAGTTGTTGAAATTAATGATGTTAATTTTCACCCCAAGGCCGATACCAAAGATAGGGCAATTAAGAGTATAGTACGTAAGTTGTCCCTTGAGGATTTAAAACAGATAAAAATTAACGAGCAGGAAGCTAAAGATGCTATGCAATTATGTTCCCGTAAAATTCGGGAGTATAAACTGGCGATGAAATTAGTCGATGGTGAGTACTCATTTGATAAAAAGAAGATCGTCTTTTACTTTACCTCTGAAGGAAGGGTAGATTTTCGGGAGTTAGTTAAGGAGCTGGCAAAGGTATTTAAAATTCGTATTGAGATGCGTCAGATCGGAGTAAGGGATGAAGCCCGAATCTTTGGCGGGGTCGGCCCCTGCGGTCAAAAGTTATGCTGTATGCGCTATTTAAAATCTTTTGAGCCGGTAAGCATGAAGATGGCTAAGACTCAAAGGCTCCCTTTAAGCTCGGGGAAGATTTCTGGAATCTGCGGAAGGTTAATGTGTTGTCTTTCTTATGAGTTCAAGAACTATCGGGAACTGTCTAAGGGGCTGCCCAAGGAAGGGCAGACCATAGATTCACCACAGGGAAGAGGCAAGGTCATCTCGGTAAATGTCCTCAAGCGTTTAGCTTACGTTGAGTTAGAAGACGGCCGGATTGAGAAAGTAATCTTTAAAACCAATGAATAAGTTCTATCTCACTACTCCTATCTACTATGTAAATGCCAGTCCCCATATTGGCCACGCCTATACTAGCATTATAGCTGATAGTATCTCTCGTTATCGGCGAATGAAGAAAGATAAGGTTTTTTATCTTACCGGCACTGATGAGCATGGCGAGAAGATAAAACAGGCAGCAACTTCTCTCAATCGCGAAGTTAAAGCTTTTGTCGATCAAGGGGTGGAGATCTTTAAAGACTTATGGTCGAAGCTTAATATCTCTTATGATTTTTTCATCCGCACCACCGATGATTTTCACATCAAGGTTGTTCAAAAAGTTATAACTACCTTAGATAAGAAGGGAGACATTTATAAAGATAAGTATAAAGCTTTCTACTGTGTTCCCTGTGAGTCTTTTTGGACCGAGTCACAGACCAAGGAAGCTGGCGGCTGTCCGGAATGCAAGCGCCCGGTAGAGGAGATAGAAGAAGAGAATTATTTTTTCAAGCTCTCAAAGTATGAGCAGTGGTTAAAAGACCACCTTAAAGCCAACCCTTCTTTTATTCGACCGCAGATACGTTACAATGAAGTAATCGGGTTCTTAAATAATCATCCTTTAGCTGACCTTTGCATCTCCCGGCCTAAGAAGAGGGTATCTTGGGGTATAGATTTTCCGCTTGATAATAACTATGTAGTCTATGTCTGGTTTGATGCTTTGATTAATTATATCAGCGGGGTAGGTTGCTACTGGGATACGAGTAAGTTTAAACAGCTCTGGCCGGCTGATATCCACTTTATTGGCAAAGATATCCTAAGACACCATGCAATATTCTGGCCGATAATGTTAAAAGCAGCTGGTATTGAGCCGTCAAAGATGGTCTTTGCCCATGGTTGGTGGCAGAAAGGTGAGGAGAAGATATCTAAATCCCGGGGAAATATTGTTAATCCTTTGGAGTTGCTTTCAGCTTTAAGTGAATCTTTAGGTAATAATCAAGCAGTAGCTGTAGATGCCTTGCGTTATTTTCTGCTTCGAGAAGTTCCTGTCGGTTCTGACGGAAGTTTTTCTTGGCCGGCTCTGGTAAACAGGATTAACTCTGATTTGGCTAATGATTTAGGTAATTTAGTCTTTCGCACTCTTAATATGGCTGAGAAATATCTTGAAGGTGAGGTTTCAGCCTCCTCATCAGCTCCTTTAGAGTTTAATCCCTGCTTGGAAGACCTTAGTAAAAAATATAGTCTTCATCTGGATAGGATTGAGTTTTCTTTAGCACTGGAGGAGATTTTTACTTTTATCCGGGTAATCAATAAGTATATTGAAGATACTAAACCTTGGGCCCTGTTTAAGGAGAAAAAAGTCGATGAAATTAAGCAGTTCCTTTATCAACTTTGTGAGGGGATTCGGATTATCGCTGTTTATATTTATCCGGTTATGCCGAAAGTTAGTGAGTCAATATATCGACAGTTAGGATTAAAATTAGATTCCCCGCACTTAGATAATACAGCCTGGGGCGGGGTGAGAAGTTTTTCAATAAGTAAAGAACCACCACTTTTCCCGCGGATAGATGTTGATTGATACACACTGCCATCTGAATACACTTTCTAAGATTACCAGAGAAGAAGTAATCTCTGCTTCCAGTAGTAATTATTGTTTTATTGATTCAGCCATTGATTTAAATAGCGCCAAGCTTTCAGTAGAGCTCTCCCGGCAGTATAGTTTTATCTTTAGTTCCTTAGGCTATCATCCTTTCTCGGCTGAAGATTTCTCTTCTTCAATAGTTGAGGATTATGGGGAGCTGATTGATCAGAACAGAAAAGTAATAGCTGTCGGTGAAATCGGTTTGGATAACACAGCTACAATCTCGGCTGAGAAACAAGAAACTGTCTTAGCTCACTTTTTGCAACTGGCAGAATCCAAACACCTGCCAATTATTTTGCATAACCGCTGGCCAGATACCAAAATTTTAAGCGTTCTCGATAAGCATTTATCCAATTACCAGAAGGTTGTTCTTCACTGTTTTTCATACGATAAAGAGTTTTTAACTAAGATTATTGCCCGCGGAGGTTATGTCTCTTTTTCACTTAATATCCTGCGTCACAAAGCCAATATTATTGATGCATTAAAAAGCTGCCCTCTAGATAAGTTACTGCTTGAGACTGATTCGCCTTATATGCGGATAAAGGGTAAACCTTCGACCCCTTTAGATATTGTGCAAACTTATTCAGCCGCAGCTGAGATTAAGGGAATTAAACCAGAGGCGTTGGAAGGGGCAGTTTATTCTAATCTTGGGAAGTTATTTCCTAAGATTTTAAGGGAGGTAAGTAGCTAATGCGTTCGATAAAATTTAAAAATAAACAATTATTCTATCTTGATCAGACCCAGCTGCCCTTAAACGAGGTTTGGCGCCAATGCCGGGGCAAGGCAAGCGGCTATAAAGCGATGAAGGAGTTGCAAGTGCGCGGCGCTCCTTTAATCGGAGTCTTTGCTGCCTATTGTCTTTACTTAGAACTTAAGAGTAAAGCTTTGGGTAAGAGGAAGTTTCTGCGGGAGTTTAAAAAAACTTTAACTTATCTTAAATCCTGCCGGCCCACAGCAGTTAATTTAGCCTGGGCTTTAGAGAGATTAGAAAGAGCTGTATCAAAAAATAAAAATAAGAGTGTTAGTCAGATAAAAGGAATAATTTTAAAAGAAGCTAAGCTAATCCATCAGGAAGATATCTTGCTTTGTGAGCGTCTGGCTGATCATGGAGTTAAACTGGTAAAAAAAGGCGATAGAATCCTAACTCACTGCAACGCCGGATTTTTAGCTACTTCCGGAGATGGTACAGCTTTGGCGGTTATTTATAAAGCTTATAAGCTCTATAAGAATATAAAGGTATATGCTGATGAGACCCGGCCCCTGCTGCAAGGCTCACGCCTTAGCGCCTGGGAGTTAACCAAAAGAGGAGTTCCTACAACTGTTATCTGTGACAATATGGCGGCAGCTTTAATGGCCCAAGGGAAAATTGATAAGATATTCCTCGGAGCCGATAGGATTGTAGCTAATGGTGATGCTGCCAATAAGATTGGTACTTATGGTTTAGCAGTTTTAGCCCGCTATCATAAGGTTCCTTTTTATGTGGTTGCCCCTTTTAGCAGTTTTGATTTAAAGCTTAAGAACGGTAAATCTATCCCGATTGAAGAGAGGAATAAAGATGAGATAAGGAAGCCGTTAAATAAAGTCTATATTGCCCCGCCTAAGATGGATGTTTATAACCCGGCTTTTGATGTAACTCCAAGTAAGTTAATTACGGCTATTGTCAGTGATCGAGGGATAATTAAGCCACCGTTTACTAAAAATATCGCCAAACTAATAGGGTAGCCGGTGGTTTTTACCTGTTGTGGAATAATATAGCAATGGAAATTATTGTAAAGTTACCCAGTGAATGCAGCGATTACGAAGTAAGTGAATTCATAAGGATGGTTATCCAAGGTGGTGAGGTAGATTCTTATGGGTTGGAACAGAGAATAAACCGGGCTGAGAAACTCTTCTTTCTTAAAAGTCCTGAATTAGCCGGAGTCTGTGCAATCAAGCGTCCTTACCACTACTATCGAGATAGTGTTTTTGAGCAAGCCGGATCTGGAGATAAAGCCGGCAGCTATCAATTGGAACTCGGCTGGATGTATATTAACCCGGCAGCCCGGGGTCAAAACTACAGCCGAAGGCTGCTGGAAGCAATGATTAGACAACTTAAAGGTAAGGGCTGTTATGCCTTAACTCGTTCTAATAACCAGGCTATAAATCACATCTTAGGCCAATATGGTTTCCGCAAAGCCGGAGCTGAGTATCCCAGCCAGAGAGGTGATTACCAGCTGATTCTTTATACCCGGCCGGGAAAATAAGATGAACGAATTGCAATGGATTGACTATTTAAGGAGAAAGGCCAAGCTAGCTAAGAATTTAGCTGTTGGCATTGGTGATGATTGTGCTGTGGTCAAAGTGGCTAAGGAAAACTTACTCCTCAAGAGCGACTTATTTATTGAAGGAGTACATTTTAAGTTAAAAAATATAAGTTTTGAGAACATTGGCCGGCGGGCAACAGCCAGGGTCCTATCTGATTTCGCTGCCTGCGGCGGGGTACCTAAATTCATCGGCGTATCGCTAGGTGCGTCCCGGGGTTTGGATAAGCGGTATCTTAAACAAATATTAAGGGGAGTCTTAAAGCTGGCTAAAAAATATAAATTTTCTTTAGTCGGCGGTGATACTTGTACCTCGGATCAGCTAATTTTAGATGTTTGGGGCATAGGTAATTGTCGGAAGCCAATACTTAGGTCGACCGCCAAGGTCGGAGATTATATTTTTGTAACTAATCGGTTGGGAACTCGGCCATTTAATAAGCCTTTTGAACCCAGGATTAAAGAGGCCCAGTATTTAGTTAAGAACTTTAAGGTCAATTCAATGATCGATATCAGTGACGGCTTGATTCTTGATTTATACCGGATATTAAAATTAAGCAAAAAGGGCGCTGTAATTGAGCGGGAAGCCCTTCCCTTAACCAGAGGAGTCAATGACCTTTATCGCGGCGAAGATTATGAGTTAATCTTTACTGTCGATAAGAGAGAATTGAAGATCAATCTTCTGAGAAGCAAGTTTTATTGTATCGGAAGAATAACTCCTAAAAATTCTGGTTATAAGCTGAAAGATAAGGGGAAATTATCCAGGGTTAAGGTTAAAGGATACAGTCAGTTTTAGCATAATGCTTAAATTAAACAGCAACTCAGCTATTGAGACGATTAAGTTCGGTAAGATATTTTCCCGGCTCTTATCTGGAGGAGATGTAGTTGTATTAGAGGGGGCCTTAGGCGGAGGAAAAACTACCTTTGCTAAAGGTCTGCTGGCTGGGTTAGGCTATAAGGGAAGGGTCTTGAGCCCTTCGTTTACCTTGCTGCGTCAATATGAGCTAAAAAATATAGCAGTTTACCATCTTGACTTATATCGCCTAAAGTTTAGTGAGATATTTGATTTGGGTGTTGATGATTTTCTCTATTCCGATAAGATAATAACGCTGATTGAATGGGGCAATAAGTTAGGAGATGAGTTAGATAAGTATATCGGAGTAGAGTTTAAGTTTAGGGGCCAGAATAATCGGGATATAAAGTTTTCCACCAAAGGTTATCCCAAACAAAGGCTAAATTCGATAAAGAAAATTTATAAACTATGAATATCTTAGCTGTTGATGCCTCAAGCGAGAATCTTTCGCTCTATATAAGGAAGGGTGCTGATAAGGAGATTGATTTTAACCGGAGGATTAAGTTTGGAGCATCACAACTGATAAGTTTTGTTGATCAGAATTTAAAAAAATTAAAATTAAATTTATCGGATATAGATGTTTTTGTTATCGGCTCTGGCCCGGGTTCATTTACTGGTTTGCGGATTTCTTTTAGCATTGTTAAGGCCTTTATGCTGGCAACCAAGAAACCGGCGATTACCATTTCTTCTTTTTACTCCTGCGCTCATCCCTTTAAAAATAAGGCTAAAAGGATAGCGGTTATCGCCGACGCTCGGCGAGGCCTGATTTATTTAGCTTCTTTTAAGTGCCAGGGAGATAATTTGGTTAAAGAGGCTAAAGCCAAATTGGTTACTTGGGATCAGTTGAAGAAAGTAGACGGCGATTATCTTTTTATCACTTATGATTTGAATTTGCGCCGACAAATTTTAGGGCTTAATTCCCAACCAAGTATCTATTCTCAGGATGTCTACCCCCGGGCAAAATATCTTATGCCTTTAGCTGAAATATATTATAATAAGGAGAAGTTCACCAGTTTGGAGAAGCTGAGGCCCTTGTATTTGCATTCTAAGGCTCCCCAGGTGAGGCGAAAAAAGTAACTATTATGATTAGACCCTTATGGATAGAAGTAGATTTGGCTGCTTTAAGAAGTAATCTTAAAGCTATTAAAAATCACCTTGGTCCGGGAGTTAAGTTAGTTGCCACCATAAAACAATCGGCTTATGGTCATGGTTTAATACCGATAGCCAAAGAGTTGAGTAAAAGCGGGGTTGATTTCTTCGGTTTGGGGAGCGTTGAGGAGGCAATTAGTTTAAGAGAAAATGGTTTTAAAGGTTCACTCCTGGTCTTAAGCGCAATTCTAGGGGAATTCGTTGATGCTTTCATTAAGCATAAAATAATCCCCACTATTGTTGATTTAGGTTTTGCCAAAAAGCTAGATCAGGCCGCAGCAGTAGCTAAGAAGATTATCCCAGTTCATGTAAAGATTGATACTGGCATGGGAAGATTAGGGCCTTATCACAGCCAAGCCCATAGTTTCATCAAGCGTTTGGCTGGTTTTAAGAATTTATCCTTAGAAGGTATTTATACTCACTTTCCGGTTGCCGATACTGATCGCGATTTTACCAACCGTCAGATTGACGCCTTTAATCGCTTTATTAGGACATTGGCTAGCCAAAAAATAAGGTTTAAGTTTTGCCACTGTGCTAACAGTATCGGGATAATAAATTATCCTAATGCTCACTTTAATATGGTTAGACCAGGCCTTATTCTCTATGGAGTGAAGCCTATGCAGCAAGTTAACTTAGAGGTTAAGCCGGTTCTTGCGTTGAAGTCAAAGGTTATTTTTGTTAAGCGTGCCTCAAAGGGGAGAGGTATAAGTTATGGCCGCAACTACATTGTTAAGAGCTTACGCAGCATTGCCACCGTAGCTGTCGGTTATGCTGACGGCTACCCTTGGGCTTTATCCAATAAGGGTAAGGTAATTATCAAGAATCGGTTTTTTAATCTTGCCGGTCGGGTCTGTATGGATCATATCATGGTTGATTTAGGGACAAGAGTTGATATCAAAGCTGGTGATGAGGTTATCCTACTGGGTGAGAATCAAGGTTTAAGAATCAGTGCTGAGGAACTGGCCAAAAGAGCCAATACTATTCCCTATGAGATTATCAGCTGCCTCTCGTTAAAAATACCCCGGATATATAAGAATTCCCTTATCTAATTAAAATTAGGCCGCTTATACCGACAGCCAGGAAGAAGAGAGGGGCTAAGCCTACACTAAGAAAGGGCAGGAGAACCCCTGATTTGCCTAAAGCAACGCTGAAGGAGGAAAGGACATAGTAGATGAAGCTGAAGATAAAACCGGTTCCCAAAGAAGAAAGAGCTACTTTCCTTTTTTTAATTTCTAAAGCTAAAGGCAAGATGCCGATAACCAGAAAAAGATGCGAGAAAGGCTCAGCTATCTTTTGGTAGTAGTCAATTGTTAAGCTCCCCAGCAACTTACCGGCCTTTACCTTCTTAAGTCGGCGAATTTCCTGGGTTAAATTATTTAAAGAGGAGAACTGGGAAAAAATACTCCTTTTTAAGAGGAGTTCCCGGGGCCTCTCTTTTAAGCCGATTTTTTTGGTCTTAAAAGAAGTGGGGTTACCAATTATATCTCCTTTGCTGTTCAGATTGTATTCGATGAGATTTTTGGCAATCCAAAATCCATATTCATAAGCAATCTCTTTGCAGACTATTTTTTTCTCAAGTCTCCTGCTCTCCCCCTCTTTAAAGATTATAACATTATCTAAAATCCCTTTTTTGGGACGGAATCTCTGAACGAAAAATATCCGGTCTCCGGAGGTAAAAGCAAGATTTCGCTCTTCACTAGCACCAGAGAAACTCTTTTTTATAAACTGGGTTTTTATCTCATCGACCTTTCGCTGAGACGTCATCAGGGTTTTCTCTTGGAGGAAGAATATTGACACCGAAAGAAGCAAGGAAAAAAGTATTACCGGCATGGCAATCCTTATGATACTGATTCCGGAAGCTCGAATGCTTATGATTTCATTGTTCTTGTTTAATTCCCCAAAGGTATAAAGTGTGCTTATAAGTAACGATAGCGGACTTACCCGCAAAATTATTAAGGGCAGTGAGGATAAATAATATTGGCCAAGAATAAATATCGGGGTTTTAGTTTTTAGGATATCCGATAGGTTGGTAAAGATATCGGCGATAAAATAGAGCCCTACAAATACTAGAAGGACAAATAAATACCCCAGACTGACATTCTTTACAATATATTTATCTAGGATGCGCATTTTTAAAAATAAGGTATCCTCCTAAGGAGACTACAATTACATTGGGAAACCACATGCCTAAAGAAGGGGCAATGAAGCGATATTCAAGAAGAGTTTCTCCCAGGATGAATAGTAAGTAGTAAACCCCGGCAGTTAAAAAAGCAATACCGAAATTTATCGATTTTTCGCGGTGTTTTACTACCAAAGATATACCAAAGCCGAAGACAATAAAGGCCAGACAGGCGAAAGAGAAGCTGATTCTTTTATGGAACTCACCGCGTAATTCCGGGGCGTTGAGCAAGGATATTTTTCGGCGTAGTTCTTCCAACCGCATATCCGAGGGTTTTTTGCTCACCTTTACTTTTTCTTGTTTTTGTATCGGAATATCCATAAAGAAAATTTTGAAGTTAAGTCGATAGAGCTCCATTTTCTCCTTAGAAAGTGTCTCATCTCGAAAACCATCTTCAAGTTTTATTTTTAGAATATCCCCTTCGACGATGAATTCACCGTTTTTAGCAAAGGTCACTTTAGTTGACTTTTGTTTCTGATCAATCTCATAGATGAAGATATTCTTTAATTTATTCTCATTTTTATCGGTAACATAAAGGATATAGTTATCAAAGTGCTCTAAGAACACCCCTGGTTCGATAAGGGCTGAGATGTTTTTAGAATAAATGTTCTTTATTTCACTGCGATAGCGATAATGAAAATCGGGAATCACCCGGTCATTAAGGATGAAGAGAAGCAGAGAGAAGATAAATCCCAGGATCAAAAAGATGTTTAGAATTTTAAATAAAGATATTCCGGCTACCCGGATAGCTACAATTTCGTTATCCGAGATTAACCGGCCCATAACTAATAAGACGCCTAAGAGAAAAGCTAAGGGAATAGTGAACCCTAAGAGGTAGGGAATAAAGTAAAAGAGGATTTTCAAGGCATCAATGATGTTGACCCCTTTTCTTACTATCATATCGGATATCTTCATCATATTGCCCATAAGCATTACCATGCTCAGGATAAGAAATGAGAAGATAAATACAGACAAGAAATCTTTAATGATGTAGTTTCTTAAAATCTTCATGGCTTAATTAATTTGGTTAGGTTTTTGATAAAGTTATTACGGTAATTCTCTCGGCTCCCTTTTCGCCTAAAGCTTTGGAACAGGCACTGACTGTTGCCCCAGTAGTAAAAATATCATCAACGAGAATTATTCTTCGGTATTTTAGGCCCTCACTTACCGCAAATATCCCTTGAACATTGGTCTTCCTTCTTTGTTGGGGTAGTTTTACCTGAGAAGGACGGATATTTGCATTGTTTATTATATCATCCCGGAAAGGGATTTTAAAATACTTTGATAACAATTTTGCTAGGAGTCCGGCTTGATTATATCCTCTTATTTTTAACTTATTACGATGCAGGGGAACCGGGATGATCAGATGGTAATTATTAGGATTAAAGCCTATTTTAAATAGGTATTTTTTAATTAGAGAGGCCAGGAAACCGGCAAGATAATCATAATTTTTGTATTTAAATAGATGGATTAAACTCCTCATCGGCTCTTGGTAGGTAGTAGCACTGATAAGCCTGTGGTAGGGGTAGACTTTTTGCCAACACCTATTGCAGGTGCCGCCGGTCTCCGTCTCCACCACTCGGGCACAATAGCGGCAGCGCGGCGGGGCAAGAAAGACTATCTTTCCCAAACACTGGCCGCAGAGGTAACCTTGATTAATCTTTTTCCCACAATAAAGACAGAGGCAAGGAAAAAATATATCTCTGACTGCTTTTAGATAGGTGCTGAACATATAATATAGTCTTTTAAGATTTAATCCGCTGATAGGCTAGTAGGTTAAATATAGCAATATAAAAAATATTGTAAAGTGTATTCTTTTTCTGTAAAGGCCTATTGACACCTCTTGAGGAGGGGTTAAAATGTTCTTGAAATGATAATCTTCTCAATTATCCTCAGTTTACTCTATTGGGTTCTCTGGTCGGGAGTGGATGCTTTTATCTTTGATCAAGGCAATTTTGTCGATATAGTGTTTAATCCCTCAGTCTATATTTTCTGGTTACGCCTGACAATAGTTTCCTTTTTAACTGTTGCTAGTGCTTACTTCCAGCTTATCAGCCGCCGCCAGAAAAAGCTTGAAGAGGAGGCCAAAGACAGCTACGACTTGATTCCTTCACTTTTAGATAGGGTAGAGTCGCTAGTAGTAGTTTTTGACTCATTAGGACGAATTATTCGTTTCAATAACACCTGTGAGCGGATAACCGGCTATTCTTTTGAAGAGGTTAAGGGTAAACATTTTTGGGAGGTGTTTCTTAATAAAAAGGATGCTCAAACAGCAAAGGATGATTTATCTGATCTAAAGCGGGGTGAGTTCCCTAAGGAGTATGAAGATCCCTGGATCTGTAAAGACGGAAGCCTGAGATTAATAAAGTGGGCCAATAATGTTGTTTTCGATAATCGGGGTTTTGCTAAGTATGTGGTTAGTGTCGGCATGGACATCACTACTCACCAACAGGCTGAGGGTGTGTTGAAAAAGACCGAAGAGGGGTATAAGAGCATAATTGATAATATTCGTATCGGGGTATCTTTAGTATCTCCTCAGATGGAATTACTATATATGAATAAACAGATGAAAAAGTGGTTTTCCGGTAAAGAATTTTCCGAGACCTCCGCCTGTCATAACATCTTTAGCAATTTCTCCAAGGACCCTTGTAAAGTTTGTCCCACCTGCAAGGCTTTAGCCAGCAAAGAGACTCAGGAGACTTTAATGAAGACTAATTTAAGAGGGGCAAGAGCGGTTTATAAGGTAATTTCTTTTCCGGTGGAGAATAAAGAAGAGCAGATTATAGCGGTGATTGAGACGGTTGAGGACTTCACTAAGATTAACCGGCAGGAGGAGGAGATTCGCCATAGCTATCGTGCCCAAGCAGCAATAAATTCTCTCCTGCGTTTCTCCCTGGAAAGTGTTTCTTTAGAGGGGTTCTTAAAGTGTGCGCTTAACATCATTCTCTCAGCCCCTTCGTTTTCTTCAGATGTCAGAGGTGCAATATTTCTGGTAGAAAAAGACCCTCAGGTTTTAACGTTGAAGGTTCAAAGCCGGCTACCGCAAGCCTTACAACGGGAATATCGACGGATTCCTTTTGGTAAGGGAGTTTGCGGCCGGGCAGCAGCTTCGGGGGATTTCCAATTCGATGATGGTCTTGAAAAAAACATTCAGACTAAGAGTAAAACTAAAGAATCCTATGCTAGCTATTGTAGCCCGATTATCTATGCCGGGAACATAGTGGGAGCAATCGGCGTATATTTAGAGAAAGGGCATAAGCGGGAGAAAAAGGAAGAAGACTTTTTAAATACGATTACTACTACTTTAGCCGGAGTTATTCAGCGTAAAAAGGATGAACATCGCTTAAGTCAGACCAACGAATGTTTACTAAATTTAGGTGCTGATTCTTTAGATAATATCCAACAATTAGTTACTCTCTGTGGCGATATTCTGGGAACAAGTTCCGCCTTTTACAATCGCATTAATTTTAAGGAAGATAATTACGATTCTTTAGCCCGCTATAAACCCCCGGCTGGCTATGTAGTTGAGGGTAAGTATTCTGATAGTATTTGTTCCGATGTAATTAATAAAGGCGAAGAAGGAGTTTTGACTGTATATAATTTACCCCATTCTGATTATATTAGGAAAGATCCCATTTGTTCGCTTTATCAATTCCGTACCTATATCGGTCAGACAGTTAAATGCCGGGGTAAACCAATAGGCGTAGTCTGCGGTATTTATAAAAATGAGCCTTTATTGGGTAATGAAGATAAGAAGTTTTTAGGAATCATTGCCTCAGCTATAGGGATAGAAGAGGAGCGGATAAAAGCCAGTGAAGAATTGAGCCATGCTTCAGCTAAGCTTGAAGAGGCTCAATATGGTTTAGTCCAGTCGGAAAAACTTGCAGCTTTAGGAAGATTCTCTTCCGGCATAGCCCATGAGGTGAAGAATCCTTTAGGGATTATTCTTGGTGGCACCGAATATCTGGAGCGAAAGCTAAAATCTAAGGATAATGACGTTACGACCGCTTTAAAGAAAATAAAAGAATCTACGTTAAGAGCCGATACTATTGTTCGTAACTTAATAAAGTTTGCTATGCCTTCGGAAATTAAGAAAGAGAAGATCATACCTAAGGATTTAGTTGAAGATACTTTATCTTTGCTTAAATATCGGTTGGCTTTAGTAAACGTGGATATTACTACTGAGTTCTCCAAAGAAAACATCTATATTGAGGTAGACAGTAATCAGCTACACCAGGTTTTGTTTAACCTTTTTATCAACTCAATTGATGCTATGTCTGATGGCGGCGGAATCAAGGTTAAAACTTATAAAGCCTCGGGAACCGAGTTCTCCAAAGGAGGGTCAGTTTGTGTAATCGAGGTAACTGATACTGGTGAAGGTATATCGGCGGAAAATCTCCCCAAGATATTTGAACCATTTTTTACCACTAAAAGGGGTAAAAAAGGAACTGGTTTAGGCTTGGCTATGTCTAAGACTATTGTTGAAAACCATAATGGCTCTCTACTAGTTAATAGCCAGCCGAATAAGGGGACCGAAGTTCGAATTGTCCTGCCGATTCTTTAAGTAAAAACCCTTTTCTTGACATCTTAGCGGCCGGTGGTATTATCAAAAAGAGGGCTGAAAATGGCAAAGAAAAAGATATTAATTATTGATGATGAAGAGGATTTAGCCTTTTTTGTAAAGGCAAATTTAGAGTTAGCCGGCGACTATGAGATACTTATAGCTACTAGCGGTAAAGAAGGGCTAACTATAGCCTCTAACCAGCAGGTAGATTTGATACTTTTGGATATTATGATGCCTAAGATGGATGGTTTTGAAGTTTTAAAAAAGATTAAAGAGTCTAAAAAGACTCTGGCCATACCAGTAATAATGCTTACTGCCAAAGGCGATGTAGAGTCAAAAATAAGAGCTGCTGGGCTCTATGACGAAGACTACATTATTAAGCCGGTTCAAATAGAAGTCTTGGAAGCTAGGATAAAGGAAGTATTAAAAAAAGAGATTTAGAAGAAGAGGAGAAGAGGTAGCCATGAATGAGAAGAGAGAATTTATGAGATTTCGAGTTTCTTTCCCTTTTGGGTTTAACCAAAACGAGATTCCTTCAGAAATTAAAGCTACGGTTAAGAATATAAGTATGAACGGCTTAAAAGTTGTTCTGGATAAGTCTCTGCACTTTTCAGGGGAAGATTTAACTAAATTCCAGCTTATTTTGCCCGACAATAAGACTTTAGATTTTTCCGGTGAAGTAGTCTGGCAGAAAGACTTTCTTGACAGAAGAGAAGTAGGAATCCGTTTTGAATATATTTCCGATAGCCACAAGGAAGATATTTACAATTATATTTTTAAGTATCATCGGCAAGAGCTAACTCAGAAGTGGTGGCAGATGTAAGTCCAACCTTAAGCTAAGATTATCCCCGGGTTTATGCGTTATCTTTTTTCCTGGTATACTAATTATATTTACTCCTTTGTTATCATTATTGTATCTCTGCTTCCGATTAAAATCTCTGCCAAGTCAGAATTCTTCTTGCAAGATAAGATAACCCACGGTCTAGCCTATTTATTGCTTGCCTTTTTAGTGGTAAATACCTTTTCAATCAAAAAGACAGACCAACCGAGGCTACGTAGCTTATTGTTTGCCTTCTCGCTAGGCTTGCTTATTGAAATAGGCCAGTGCTTTGTTCCTTATCGCAGCTTTGAGGCCGGGGATATATTAGCCAATCTTTGCGGGAGCATTTTAGGCTGCTTGTTGATAATTTAAACTTTTATGAAAGAAGCGTTTAGAATTGTATTTAATGATCAGCATTTAATTGTAGTGAATAAGATTGCCAAAGTTTTAATTCAGCCTTCACCTAAAGGCGAAAAAACTACTTTAACTTCAATTTTGCAGAAAGAGTTAAGCCAGAAGGTCTTCCCCTGTCATCGCCTAGACCGGGAGACTTCCGGTTTGATAATTTATGCTAAGAGTCTTAGGGGCCAGCAAAAAATCATGGAGCAGTTTAGGCGCCGTGAAGTTAAGAAAAAATATATTGCCTTTATCAAAGGAAATTTAGGCAAGAGAAAAGGAATCTGGGAAGGTAAGATTATTGACAGAGAAGGTAAGATATTCGGTGAGAGGGCGCAGGTGGCAAAGACAATCTACAGAGGCTTAAAGGATTTTGCTGGATGGAGCCTGATAGAGTTGATTCCCATAACTGGCCGAACCAATCAATTACGGATACAGGCAGCAGAAGTTAATCATCCTATATTAGGAGAGAGTAAGTATGCTTTCCGCCGCGATTTTAAAGTTAAGTTTCATCGCTTAGCCCTCCATGCTTTTTACTTAAGGTTTATTCATCCGGTTAGCAGAAAAAAGGTTACTTTAGAAATAGATTTAGCCTCGGATATGAAAGAGTGGTATAATTTAAAAAAAGGTGAGAGGGGTGCGAAAAAAAATATATTACCATGATACTGATGCTGGCGGGATAGTTTATTATGCTAATTACCTTAAGTATCTGGAAGAAGCCAGGACCGAATTCTTCAACCAGAAAGGAGTCTTAATTAATAAATTATCTGAGCAAGGTATCCTTTTTGCGGTAAGAAGAGTGGAAGTTGATTATAAAGCTCCGGCTTACTACGCTGATACCCTGGCTATTTATACTGAAATAAGTAAGATTAAAAATGCTTCTTTAGAGTTTGCCCAAAACATCAATAGGGCTGATAGAGTTTTAGTTAAAGCAAAGACTCAATTAGTCTGCATCAATAGTGAGTTTAAGCCTCAGGTTATTCCTGAGGAAGCAATACGATGTTTAAGAAAAGAGTAATTTACAATCTTATTAATAAAAGCAAGGGTAATTGTTTAGCCTTGCAGGCCCAAGTAGCTGATAATTTCCTCTTACGGCTTAAGGGCCTTATGTTTAGGAAAGTAATCAGTAGCCAAGAAGCCCTGATTCTTTATCACGCCCCTTCAATCCATACTTTTTTTATGCGTTTTCCTCTGGATTTGGTATTCTTAGATAAAAAAATGCAAGTAATAAAGATTTATAGGACTTTAGAACCGAATCGAGTAGTCTTTTGTTCTTCTGCTTATCTAGCCATTGAACTGCCACCAGATAAAATATCCCAGAAGGGTTTGGAAATTGGGGATGTTTTGGAGCTTATGCCTTTAGATTCCTCACTCTCGAGCAGATAAGCCGCGCTAGAGACAGGTTATCTTAAAATAGCTGCTTACGGCTGAGCAGGATAAGGCCTAATTCTAAATATATTGACTGAAAACCCATTTTAGTTTATGATAAGGCTACGTTTATTAGCTAGTTTATTATAGGGGTTAGGAAAATGCGAGTAGCAGTATTAGGGGCAACCGGATTTACCGGAGAAAAATTAGTAGAAATCCTGCTGGGTCATCGGCAAGTAGAAGTTACTTATTTGGCTTCGTCCACAGCCAAAGCACTTGCTTACACAAGCTTATTTCCTCATTTTAAGGGAAAGACTAAGTTAAATTGTGAGCCGCTTGACCTTGAAAAGGGGCTTAACAGGAGTGATTTTTTCTTTTTATCCTTGCCGCATACGGTCTCGATGGAGTTTGTTCCCAGTTTGCTTTCAGCCGGCAGGAAGGTAATTGATCTCTCAGCTGATTATCGGCTTAAAGATACTAGTTTGTACCAGAAGTACTATAATCTGGCTCATAAGGATAAGAACAATTTAAACAAGGCGGTTTATGGATTAGCTGAAATTTATAAGGCTAAAATTGCCAAAAGCAATCTAGTTGCTAACCCGGGTTGTTACCCCACTTCAATTATTCTGGCTCTTTTTCCTCTGCTCAAGGAGGGGTTGATTAAGGAGAAGGTAATAATTGATGCTAAGTCAGCAATCAGCGGGGCTGGTCGCAAGACCGCTTTAAAATATCAAAATAGGGATATTCCCAATAACTTTTGGGCTTATAAGCCTTTTGAACATCAGCATACACCGGAAATACTTAGTGTACTTAGCCAGGCAACCGGGAAAGATTTAAATTTTTGTTTTCTTCCCCATGTTGCCGGGATGAAAGCTGGAATATATTCCACGATTTACCTTAATTTTAGCCGCAAACTTACCCGGAAGCAAATTACGGCTGTTTATCAGAAGTATTACCGGGACTGTCCCTTTATGCGGATTAAACAAGATCTGCCCAAATTAAAAGAGGTGGTGGGAACAAATTTTTGCGATATTGGGTTTGCTTTAGATTCGCAGGGTAAAACCGGGATAGTTATCTCTTGTATTGACAATCTGATTAAAGGTGCTGCCGGGTCTGCAGTGCAGAATATGAACATAATGCTGGGCTGGGATGAGAGTGCGGGGTTATTATGAAGCTGCCAAAAGGATTTTTAGTTTCGGGAGTCCATTGCGGGATAAAGAGGAAAAGGTTAGACTTAGGTTTAATCTACGCACAAGAGCTTTGTGGGGTCGTTGGTATCTTTACAGTTAATGCTAACCCTGCATATTCAGTTACCTTTTGTAAGGAGAATATTAATAAACCGATAAAAGCAATTTTGGTAAATAGCGGTAATGCTAATTGTTATTCCCATCGTGAAGGTTTAGCCGATACCAGGGAGGTTGCTTCAAAGTTAGCTAAAAAATTGGGAGTTAAAAGGGATAATATACTTATTGCCTCTACCGGTATTATTGGCAAAAAACTACCCAAAACTAAAGTGATCAAGGGTTTCTCAAAGCTTGAGAAAAAATTAGGTAAGTCTGTGAATGATTTTGCTCACAGTATTCTTACCACTGATACTTTTACCAAGGTATCAAGAGCAAAGGTGGGAGCAGCTACCATAATCGGTCTGGCTAAAGGAGCCGGAATGATTTACCCCAATATGGCTACGATGTTAGGATTTATCCTTACTGATGCTGATATACCTAAGGGGGAGCTTAAAAAAATTGTTAAAGAAGCAGTAGATGTAAGCTTTAACTCGATAAGTGTCGATGGATGTATGAGTACCAATGATACGGTATTAGTTGCAACTAGCAGGAAGATTCCGATTAAAAGCAAAGGAGAGATTAAAGCATTTTCCCAACAATTAAAATCAGTTTGTTTAAACTTAGCTAAGATGATTGTTAAGGATGGTGAAGGGGCTAGTAAGTTTATTCAAATCGAGATAATCGGAGCTAAAAGCCTTACTGAGGCCAAATCTGCCGGTATGTCTTTAGCTAACTCTAACCTTTTTAAAACAGCTATCTATGGAGCTAACGCTAACTGGGGAAGGATTATTTCAAGTTTGGGCCAGGTAGGCATCAAGGTCAGCGAGAATATTGTGATTAAAACTACTTCGCTAAAACGGAAAGAGATAAAGATAACTATTGATTTAAAACGGGGTAAAGCTAAGGGGAAAATTTATACCTGTGATTTGAGCCCGGAATATGTTAAGATTAATGCTGAATATAACTAGTCCCTGACTCTGTCGGGACAATTCCCACATATCCGTCTGAGGCGGATGTCGTCATTGGAGGAAAAGTGGTACAGGATGCGATAAAAAAAGCCGATATTTTAATAGAGGCTCTTCCTTATATAAAGAAGTTTCATAAAAAGATATTTGTTATTAAGTATGGCGGTTCTATCTTAGGTGAGGAGAGAGTTCGCAGGTGTGTTCTGGAAGATATTGCTTTTTTAAAATTTGCCGGTATAAAGCCGATTATTGTCCATGGCGGCGGGCCGAATATTAGCGAAGAGCTAAAAGGACGTAAAATTGTAACTAAGTTCGTAGGGGGCATGCGGGTTACTAACAAGGATACTCTTGCGGTAGTAGAAGATGAACTGGATAAGTTAAATAGGATGGTTACTAAAGAGGTTAATAACCAGGGAGTCAAGGCTCAAGGTTTTAAAGCCAAGAGCGGATTCTTAAAAGTAGTTAAGAAAAAGAGCAAGATTGACTTGGGTTTTGTCGGTAAAGTAGTTGATTTTAACCGTCAAAAGTTAGAGAAGGTTTTAAAAGAACGTATTCCGGTAATTTGCCCCATGGGTCTCTCAACTGAAGGGCTTACTTACAATATTAATGCTGATGAAGTTGCTTTCTTTCTGGCTTCCCAACTTAAGGCTGAAAAGTTAGTTCTTCTCACTAATGTCTTGGGAGTAATGAGAGATCCCAAAGATAGAGATTCTTTAATTTCTACGATGACGGCTGAGGAGATTGAAGAATTGATTGAAGAGGAGGCTATTGATGAAGGTATGGTTCCCAAAGTAAGGGCAGCAGCTGCGGCAATCAGCGCAGGTACAAACAAAGCCCATATTGTAGATGCGAAAATACCCCATGCCCTTCTTTTAGAAATATTTACTGATAAGGGTATTGGCACCGAGATTATAAAAGGATAGAAAGTGAAAGATAAAGCAGCAGGCATTAAGAAGGCATTTAAAGATTATAGCTTAAATACCTATACCCGTTGTGGTCCGGTATTTGTTAAGGGTAAAGGGAGTTGGCTCTGGGATGATCAGGGGAAGGTTTATTTAGATCTATTTCCTGGCTGGGGGGTTTCTATCTTAGGCCATGCTCATCCCAAAATTACTGCTGCTATAAACCAACAAACCCGGCAGCTGATTCATCTCCCCAACAACCTTTATTTTAAAGAACAGGTGTTATTGGCTAAGGAAATTGTTAGGCGGAGTTTTCCGGCTAAAGTTTTTTTTGCTAATTCCGGAGCTGAGGCTGTAGAAGGGGCGATTAAGTTTAGCCGTCTCTTTGGCAAGGGGAAGCGCTATGAGATGATTGTGATGAAAAATTCCTTTCACGGAAGGACTTTCGGTGCTCTTTCAGCTACGGCTCAGAAGAAGCATAAAGTTCTCTTCAGGCCTCTTTTGCCAGGTTTTAAAGAAGCTAAGTTTAATGACTTCATAAGCTTTAAGAAGAAAGTTACTCCTAAGACAGTGGCAGTTATCCTGGAATTAGTCCAGGGGGAAGGAGGGGTAAATATTGCCAGTGGAGAACAGATTAATAAAATAAAGAATTTTTGCCAAAAACATAAGATATTGTTTATCGTTGATGAGGTCCAGACTGGAATGGGTCGGACCGGTAAACTATTTTGTTATCAGAATTACGCACTCATTCCCGATATAGTGATTTTGTCTAAAGGTTTAGGCGCCGGGGTACCCATATCAGCCTTAGTAATAAAGAGAGCGATAGCCGATATAATCAAACCGGGAATGCATGCCTCTACTTTTGGCGGCTCCCCACTGGTAAGCAGGGTTTCCCGGGAAGTTTTTAAGGTTATTGAACAAGAGTCACTGATTAAGAATGCCATAGTTAAAGGAAAGTATCTAAGGAGCCGTCTCGTAGCGCTTAAGAAGAAGTTTTCCTTTATTAAAGAGGTCAGGGGAATCGGACTGATGGTTGGTTTAGAGTTAAAAATTGACTCTTACCCTATATTTTTAAAGTGCTTGGATAAGAAATTGATCATCAACTCTACCCATAAAAAGGTTCTGCGGATTATGCCAGCTTTAAATGTTAAGACTGGCGAGCTAGATAAAGGGTTAAAAATTTTAGAATCGGTGTTTGAGGGCGTAAATAATAAAGCTTAGCGGGCTTTTAGGTAAGAGGAAAAGGCAAGGAAGCAGGCGATGAGTCATTTTGTTTCTTTAAAATATTTTTCTTCTCAAGAAATCAATCAGCTGTTAGATCTTTCTTTGCAAATGAAGAAAGCTCCCTCTTACTCTAAAAGTATGCTCCAGGGAAAGTCAGTAGGTTTACTGTTTGAGAAAGCATCATTGCGGACTAAAACTTCCTTTTATATGGGGGCTTTGCAATTAGGGGCCAAAGCGATTTATTACTCGCCACAAGAGGTAAAATTAGGCCAGCGGGAGGAAATATCTGATGTTGCCCGGACGCTCTCAGTATATCTGGATGTTGTGGTCTTGCGGACATTCTCTCACCAGAGTATTTTGGAATTTGCTGAAGCATCTTCTGTTCCCACAATAAATGCCTTAAGTGATGCTCTACATCCTTCCCAAGCCTTAGCTGATATATTTACTATTCGAGAGCTTAAAGGTGACCTAAAGAAGTTAAAGGTAGCTTATATCGGAGACGGGAATAATGTTTGCAACTCCTTAATATATACTTTTGCTATCCTCGGCGGTAATCTAAATTTGGCTGTTCCCAAGGGTTACCTGCCGTCTAAGAGTATCTTAGATGAGGTAAAAAGCTATTGTAAGATTTCTGGGGCCAAGATTAACCTTACTAATTCTGCTTTTATTGCCGCTGTTGATGCTGATGTTTTATATACTGATGTTTGGACCTCCATGGGGAAGGAAGAGGAAGTAGAGATACGAAAAAAAGCTTTTAAAAACTTTCAAATAAATGATAAAATCTTAGACGAGGCAAAAGGGGATGCTATTGTAATGCATTGTCTTCCGGCCCATCGGGGCGAGGAGATTACAGCTTCAGTTATTGACGGTAAGAATTCGGTTGTTTTTCAGCAGGCTGAAAATCGTCTCCATGCAGCAAAAGCGATCCTTGCCTACATGTTAAAGAAATGAGTTCGGTTTAGGCTTAGCCTAAACCGGGAGCAGGTAAAAGATGAAAAGGGTAGTTTTAGCATATTCAGGTGGTTTAGACACCTCTTGTTGTCTGGAGTGGCTTAAAGATAAGGGGTTTGAAGTAGTCTGCTTTTCGGCTGATTTAGGCAGTGAGTTTTCGCCGCAACAAATAAGGCAGAAGGTAACTAAATCGAAAGCTTCCAGGGTTTATATCAAAGACTTAAAGAAAGAATTTGCCCGGGAATATATTTTGCCGGCATTAGCTGCCGGGGCTCTTTATCAAGGTAAGTATCTTCTTAGTACGGCTTTAGGTCGACCCTTAATCGCTAAACATCTGGTTGCTACAGCTAAGAAGGAGAAGGCATCCTTCGTTGCTCATGGGTGTACTGCTAAGGGTAATGATCAGCTACGTTTAGAGATAGCGGTTAAAGCCCTAAATCCTAAATTGAAAGTTATTGCCCCTCTGCGGGAGTGGGAATTAACTTCCCGGGAGAGTGAAGTTGCCTATGCTAAGAAAAAAAATATTTTGATATCAACTACTAAAAAGAAGATTTATAGTATTGATAAGAACATTTGGGGCGCAGCCATAGAAGCGGGAATTTTAGAGAATTTAAATAATGAGCCGCAAGAGGACGCCTTCACTCTTACCCAGAGTTTAGCTAAGGCGCCGAGTAAACCTCAATATTTAACTATTGAATTTAAGAAGGGGGAGCCGGTAAAATTAAATAACAAAAGTTTGGACTTGGTAAGTTTAATCCAGCGGTTAAACCTAATCGGCGGTAAGCACTGTATCGGCCGTAGCGATTTAGTAGAAGATAGGGTAGTAGGCATAAAATCCCGGGAAGTCTACGAGGCTCCGGCAGCTTGGATTTTATACACTGCCCATCAGGAGCTGGAGAGTTTAGTCTTAGACCGGGAAACCTTATACTTCAAGAAGCTAGCAGCCTTAAGCTATTCCCGGTTAGTCTATCAGGGCCTCTGGTTTAGTACTTTGAAAAAATCTCTTGATAATTTTGTGGCTGAGAGCCAAAGGCGAGTTAGCGGCAAGATTACTCTTAAATTATATAAAGGTAATATTATTATTGCCAAGAGGAGTTCACCTCTTTCTTTATATCGGGAGGAGTTGGCTACTTACGGAAGAGGCGATAAGTTTAACCGGGCCTGGGCTGAAGGTTTCATAAATATCTGGAGTCAGCCTTTTGTCGGGGAATAAGAAGGGTTTAACAACAGCCAGGGAGAAAAATATGTCTAAGAAACTTTGGGGTGGTAGGTTTAAGCGGAAAATTAATCAGGACTTTTTCCAGTTTCAGAAGTCTATTCAATATGATTACAAATTAGCCGAGTATGACATCTATCACTCTATCATTCATGTTGCTGCTTTAAAAGAGGCTGGTCTCTTAAGCAGCAGCGAAGCCAAGAGATTGACCATAGCCTTAAATGATATTTTCCGGGAAGTAAGGGAAGAAAAATTTAAACCCAATCTAAGTGTTGAAGATATTCATACCGATATCCAGAATAGGGTAGCAAAAAAGGTAGGTAAGTTAGCCTCTAAACTCCACACTTTAAGGTCACGAAACGATCAAGTGGTTTTTGACGAGAAGTGGTATTGTTATAAGGAGGGAATATACATTCTCAGCCTCTTGAATGTAATTTTATCTTCTTTAAATCACTTTGGAAACAAGTATCGGGATTGTTTTATCCCCGGTTATACTCATACCCAGAGGGCTCAGGTGGTTTCTTTCTTGAGCTATACCGGTGCCTTTTTTTGTATGCTGGAAAGGGATTTTGAGCGTTTGGATGCTTTCCTGAAGAAGTCATCTATTTATATTGGCTCGGGAGCCTTAGCCGGGAGTGCTATTCCCCGGGCTGCCTATAGTGAGGCTTTAAGGAAATTTCTGGAGAAGACCAGACATTTATCCTTGCGGTCAAAATCATTAGCAGTAAGGAATCCTTTAGATAATGTTGCCAGCCGTGATTTTGTTATCGAATTTTTAAACATCTTGTCTTTGATTCAAATGCATCTTTCGCGCCTGGCCGAAGATTTTATCCTTTATTCGACTAAAGAATTTGGATTTTTCGATTTACCGGAAGAATTCTGTACCGGATCATCCCTGATGCCGCATAAGAAGAATCCTGATTTTTTAGAGTTAGTTCGAGGCAATACTGGTCGAATTTACGGAAATTTACTGGCGGTCCTTACCACCATGAAAGGATTACCCTTAGCTTACAACCGGGATATGCAATTAGACAAAGAACCGCTTTTTTCTTCAGTGGAAATAATTAAAAATGAGCTGAAGATTACAGTCGAGCTTATCGGTAAACTAAAGTTAAATAAAGAACGGTTAAAAGTAGCATTAGAAGACCAGGATCTCTACGCTACCGAGCTGGTAGAATTTTTAGTCTACAGGGGGGTTGCTTTCAGCCAGGCTCATGAGCTCATTGGCAAGCTCATTCGCTACTCCAACGATGAAGATATTAAAATAAAAGATATGTCCGATAAGATTTTAAAGAAATTCCACCGGAAATTAACCCACAAGGACATAAAGAAGATAATGGATCCTAGGTATGCAGTGGCGTCAAAGAAGTCTTTACCGGCGGCTAAGCCGACCACTCCCCTAAAATCCCCTAAGGCCAAATAAACTAAAATGCATTATTTTAGCTTTAAAAAAGGTAATTTATATTGTGAGAATTTTAAGGTAAGGGATTTGGCTTTGAAGTTCGGCACCCCGCTCTATCTCTATAGTGCTAAGACTATTATTGATCACTTCTCTAAGCTGAAGAGAGCTTTTCGGCAGCTTAAGCCTTTAATCTGTTATTCAGTTAAGGCCAACTCTAACCTATCCCTATTGAAACTGCTTAATTCAAGAGGCGCTGGGTTAGATATTGTCTCAGGCGGTGAACTTTATCGGGCCAAGAAGATTAATTGTCCGGCTAAAAGGATCGTTTATGCTTCTGTGGGTAAGAAGGATCAGGAGATAAGAGAAGCTATAAGATACGGGATATTAATGTTTAATGTAGAATCTTTACCGGAGCTGGCACGAGTAAATAGAATTTCCGCTGAGTTAGGAAGAAAGACCAGGATAGCTTTGCGTTTTAACCCTGATGTTAAGCCGGGAACTCACTCCTATATTACTACCGGCAAGAAAGAAACTAAATTTGGTATGGAAGGGGCGTTAATAAAGAGTATATTTTTAGCCAGAAAAAAATATCCCCATTTAAATATTAGTGCTGTTCATATGCATATCGGTTCCCAGATTACCAAGAGTGAACCTTTTATAAAGACTCTTAAGAAAGCCTATCGACTCATAGGGGAGTTAAAGCGAGAAGGGGTGAGCTTGGAGTATCTTAATATTGGCGGAGGTTTAGGTATAGTCTATGATAAGGAGAGACCTCAGACCGCCAGAGAATTCGCCAAAAAAGTTTTGCCTCTGCTTAAGAAATTTCGGCTTAAAATTGTGCTTGAGCCAGGAAGGTTTATCGTCGGTAATGCCGGTATTTTGGTAACTAAAGTAATTTACCTAAAAGTTACTGCCCGGAAGAGATTTATTATAGTTGATGCTGCTATGAACGATTTATTCCGGCCATCTCTTTACCAAGCCTACCACAAAATCGTTCCTTTAAAGTTAGGTGCCAGAGCCTCTGGTGGAAAGTTAGCTGACATAGTCGGTCCGATTTGTGAAAGTGGTGATTTCTTGGGTAAGGGGCGGGGAATAGTGGTGGGAGAGGATGACTATATTGCAATTATGGGTGCTGGAGCTTACGGTTTTACCATGAGTTCGAATTATAACTCTCGGCCCAGGGCCGCCGAAGTATTGGTTAAGAACGGGAAGGCTTATTTAATTAGAAAGCGAGAGAGTTACCAAGACTTAATTAGAGGCGAAATCATCATTTGATTTAGGTGAGGCTCAATTTCAACCAAAAGAGTTATGAAGTTTTATAAACTGCAAGCTTCCGGTAATGATTTTATTCTTCTCGATAATCTAAAAGTTAAGGCTAAGCAGAGTCTATCCTTTTACCAAAAGTTTGCCCGAAAATATTGTTGTCGCTGCTTAGGTGTAGGCGCGGACGGAGTATTAGTAATTGAGCCGTCGCTTAAGGCTGATTTTAAGATGCGAATTTTTAATGCTGATGGTTCAGAAGCCGAGATGTGTGGCAACGGAGCGCGTTCGGTTGGTCTCTGGGCTTATCAAGCACAGAAGAGACGAAGTATCAATTTTGAGACTAAAGCTGGAATCATCGAGGCTAAGGTTGTTGGTTCTGGTAAGGCACTAACAGTTAAGGTCAAGACTTCTACTCCTTCAGATTTAGAGCTGGATTTATCACTTAAGGTTTTAGGCCGTAAGCTAAGGGTGAATTTTATCAATACTGGCGTGCCCCATACAGTTATTTTTGTTGAGGGTTTGGATAAGATTAATCTTGAACCAATTGGAAGAGAGGTAAGATTCCATCGGCAGTTTCAGCCAGCTGGAACCAATGTTAATTTTGTAGAGCTAAGGGGTAAAAATTCTCTGGCGGTAAGGACTTATGAAAGGGGCGTGGAAGCTGAGACTTTAGCTTGCGGTACTGGAGCAGTAGCTTCAGCAATCATCTCTTGGCTTAAACTCAAACCCCGACTTGGGGAAAAGAAGACAGTATCCATGTCGGTTGCGACTAAGAGCGGGGATAGTTTAAGAGTTACGTTTGGTGTCGGAGAGAAAATAACCAATCTTTGGCTGGAAGGTAAAGCCTGCTTAGTTTATAAAGGAGAAATTAAGGGAATATAAAAAGACATCCTATAACGAGAGCAGAAGGATGTCTTGATTGTGTAGATTAGGGAAAGATTACACAGATTAATCAATCGTTGTAATCTATGTTTAATAATCATTGTAATCAGGTATAATCCAGATTATGCCTGAGGATTATACCAGGGGGAAGTATGTTAAAGGGAAGTATCGTGGCTTTAGTCACACCTTTTGATGACCAGAATCAGATAAGTAAGGATGAGGTTGAGCGATTAATTGACTGGCACATCGAGAATAAAACCGATGGTATCTTAGCCTGCGGCACAACTGGTGAGTGCGCAACTTTAACTTATCCCGAACATAAAAAGATGATTGAGCTGACAGTGGCCCATGTCAGGGGCCGAGTTCCGGTTTTAGCTGGTTGCGGTTCTAACTCTACTAAGGAAGCTCTAGAGTTGACTGATTATGCCCAGAGTATAGGAGCCGATTATGCTTTAGTCATTACTCCTTATTATAATAAGCCGACTCAGGAAGGACTCTATCAGCACTTTAGGAAAGTAGCTGATTCCGGAAACATCCCGATTATTATTTACAATGTTCCTTCGCGAACCGGAAGCAATATTTCTCCTGAGACTGTAGCCAGGCTCTATAAGGATTGCAAGAATATTGTGGGAATCAAAGAAGCCAGCGGTTCCTTAGACCAAATTACCAAACTTATGACTTTAGTGGACGATAAATTTTTATTATTTTCAGGAAGCGATGAAACTAATTTACCGATACTTTCGGTGGGAGGAGTAGGGGCAATTTCAGTAGTGGCTAATGTTTTGCCCCGCCAAACCCACGATTTGATTGCTAACTTCTTAGAGGGTAATTTATCGGAAGCCAGACGCTTGCAACTCTATATTTACGATATAGTTAAGGCTCTTTTTATCGAGACCAACCCCATACCGGTAAAAACTGCCTTAGCTGAGATGAAAAAGATTAAGCCTAATCTTAGGTTACCGCTCTATAAGATGAGCGCGGCTAATCTCAAGACCTTGAAAGATGTGCTTAAGCGATACAAGCTGGTTTAGGAGGAATGATGATTAAAATCGCTGTCAGTGGTGCCTGTGGTAAGATGGGTCAGCGGATTATTGCCTTAGCTGGGAAAAATAAGAGGCTGGACGTGGTCTTAGGCCTTGAAGATAAAAACCACCCTGATATCGGTAAACTTAAAGGTAAGGTCAAAATCAGTGGTAACCCCCAGGATATTGTCGGCTGTGATTGTTTGGTTGATTTTAGCGCACCAGGTGCAGCCGTAGAATACTTAGATTATGGGCTTAAGTTTAAGAAGCCAATGGTTATCGGTACTACCGGTTTAAATAAAGACCAACAGGTTAAGATAAAGGAGGCAGCCCAGAATATACCCCTGGTCTTTTCTCCCAATATGAGTGTTGGGGTAAACCTGATTTTTAAATTGCTTAAAATAGCAGCTAATAGTTTAAAAAACTATAAGGTGGATATTCAAGAGGTTCACCATATCCATAAGAAGGATGCTCCTTCAGGGACAGCTAAAAGAATAGCTGAAATTATCAATGAGCAAGGGTTTAAGATAAGACTTGAGGATATTAAGGCTGATCGGCAGGATGAGGTCATCGGAGACCACAAGGTAATATTTGAGAGCGAATTAGACAGAATTGAGTTAAGCCATAGCGCTAAGACCCGAGATATTTTTGCTCAAGGGGCGCTTCTGGCAGCAGAGTGGATTATTGGCAAGAGACCGGGGCTTTACTCAATGGATGATGTTTTATTTAAAGGTAGGTGAATTTTAAGATGTGGGAATTATCAAAACGGATGAAGAGATTACCCCCGTACTTATTTGCTGAAATTGACCGAAAAAAGAATCAGCTTAGAAGAAGTGGGGTTAAGTTTATTGATTTAAGTATTGGTGATCCGGACCTTCAGGCTCCCCCGGGGATTTTAAGGACCTTAGCTGTAACTTCCCGGGTAAAGGAGAATCAAAAATATGCTCTTGACCAGGGTAAGGATAAATTCCGCAGAGCTATAAGGCAGTGGTCTAAGAAGAGATTTAAGATAAACCTCGATGAGAACAAAGAAATTCTACCTTTAATCGGTTCCAAGGAAGGCCTGGTGCACTTTCCTTTAGGGGTGGTAGATAGCGGAGATTATGTTGTTATACCTTCGCCGGGTTATCCCGGTTATCGAGGAGCAGCCTTTTTTGCCGGAGCAAGAGTCTATGAGACCGCGTTGCTTGATGCGAATAATTTTTTGCCGGACTTAAGCAAGATCCCACGTAATGTACGTAATAAGGCAAAAGTTTTATATTTAAATTATCCCAATAATCCCACTACAGCTTTGGCTCCCTTAGGATTCTTAAAAGAACTGGTCAAGTTCTGCCTAAAGTACGGAATTATTCTGGCTTATGATAATGCTTATTCTGAGATTTACTTCGGGCAGAAGCCGAGGAGCATTTTAGAAATAAAGGGCGCAAAAGAGATTGCTATAGAGTTCCATTCTTTATCTAAGACCTATTGCATGACAGGATTCAGAGTCGGTTGGGCTTGCGGGAACAAAGAGCTTATTAAAATTTTGTTAAAGGTAAAGGCTAATATTGATTCGGGAATTTTTGGGGCAATTCAGGAAGCTGCTGTTGAGGCTATAGAGGGCGAAAGTGTTTTTGTTTCGGATCTGCGAAAAAAACTGAAGCAGAGAAGAGATTATTTTGTCGATAATTTAAGGCGATCTGGATTTAAGGATATTTACGCTGACTCTACCTTCTATGTCTGGGTAAAAATTCCTTCAGGATTTAAGTCTTCTTTAGATTTTAGTAAATACCTGCTTACCAAAAAGCGGATTATTGTTACCCCGGGAGTAGGATTTGGTAAGAGTGGCGAAGGGTTTATTAGATTCGCTTTAACCGTAGATAAGTTCAAGTTAAAACAAGTTTTTGCAAAAAAACTTATTTAGAATAAGGAGGGTTGAGAAAATGAAGAGATTAATAGCTTTTTTGGTCATTGCCTTGGTGGCTCATGCGGTTTTTGCTTTGGATATCCAAAGTAGTGTTGTAGATAATAAAGGCTATATTCCTGATCGCTATACCTGTGATGCTCAAGATTTTTCTCCTCCGCTTGAGTTTAGCGATGTTCCCGAGAATACGATAAGTTTTGTTCTTATTTGTGATGACCCGGATGCTCCTTTTAAAATTTGGGTCCACTGGGTAGTTTTCAACATACCCGCAGAGACAGAAGGATTCAGTGAGGGGATTCTTAAACAGGAGTTAGATCAGCTCTCTGTTATCCAAGGAATAAATGATTTTGGAAAAGTGGGCTATCAAGGGCCTTGTCCGCCCCCCGGCAAAGCTCACCGCTATTCTTTTAAGCTCTACGCTTTAGACACTATGCTTTCTTTAAAAGAAGGTGTCTCCAAGAAAGATGTTATTGAGGCTATGCAAGGTCATATTATTGCTGAAGCTAAGCTAGTTGGTATTTACCAGCGTGTGAGCGAAGATCAAATCCAGACGGAAGAGCAAGCAGAATAGGGAATAAGGTATACTTATTTTATTCTCTGGCTTTATTCTTTATTTTTATTAATTAAGGAAAGGAGGATTATGTCGAAGATTAAGTTAGTAAGAGCAAGAGAGATTCTTGATTCCCGGGGCAACCCTACCATTGAGGTAGATGTAATTTTAACTGACGGAGCTCTGGGCAGGGCTGCTGTTCCTTCAGGAGCTTCTACAGGGGAGTTTGAAGCCCTGGAGTTGCGAGATAAGGGTAAGAAGAGGTTTTTAGGTAAAGGAGTCCTGGGAGCAGTTAATAATGTAAATAAAGTTATTTTTCCTAAGATAAAGGGTATGTCAGCTGATTTTAAAAAGATTGATAAGTTCCTGATTAAGCTTGACGGAACAGCTAATAAGGCTAAGTTAGGAGCCAATACAATTTTAGGAGTATCTTTGGCAGTGGCTAAAGCCACTGCAGCTTCCAAAGGTGTACCGCTCTACCGCTATTTGGGGGGAGCTAAGGCAAACCTCTTGCCGCTGCCCTTAATGAATATTGTAAACGGCGGAGTCCACGCTGACAACAATTTAGATATTCAGGAGTTTATGATTGCCCCTTTGGGTTTTAATACTTTCAGCAAAGCTTTAGCTGCGGCAACCGAGGTGTTTCATAGTTTAAAGAGTATTCTTAAGAAGAAGAAACTTTCAACTTCAGTAGGCGATGAGGGAGGATTTGCTCCTAATCTAAAGAAGAATGAGGAAGCGCTGGAGTTAATAATCCAGGCAATTAAAAAGGCTGGCTATAAACCGGGTAGAGAAATAGCCTTAGCTTTAGATTCGGCCGCAAGTTCATTCTATAAGAATGGCTGTTATTTATTTGAAGGAAAGAAGGTTGACTCTAATTATATGATTGATTTTTACGCCAAGATAATCAAAAAATATCCGATTATTTCTTTAGAAGATGGTTTATATGAAGATGATTGGGAAGGTTGGGCCGAGCTTACTAAGAGATTAGGCAAGAAGATTCAGCTAGTGGGAGATGATTTATTTGTTACTAACACCAAACGCCTCAAACAGGGAATTAAAGCTAAGACCGCTAACTCCATTCTGATTAAGGTAAACCAGATTGGAACACTTTCTGGAACCCTGGCTGCAATTGATATGGCTTATAAGGCTAAATATACGGCAGTGATTTCTCATCGTTCCGGCGAGACCGAGGATACTACAATTTCCCATTTGGCAGTAGGTAAGCTTTGTGGTCAGATAAAGACCGGTTCCTTATCCCGAACTGACCGGGTAGCCAAGTATAATGAGCTGTTGAGAATAGAAGAGGAGTTAGGTAAGAGGGCGAGTTATGGTGGAAAGACTTTTAGACATAAGTCGTAATAAGTGGGTGAGAATATCAGCAATTATCTTTTGCTTAAGCTTGGCAGCAATAATTATTTATTTCCCTAATTATATCAAGTTAAAGACGCTAAGGAACGAAAATAGACGACTTAACGTCGAGAATCAAGAACTGATTGAGGAGATAGCTGACTACGAAGAGAAACTTAAACGAGTAGGTAAAGACCCTTATCTTTACGAAAGAATAGCCCGGGAAGAGTTGGGAATAGCCAAAGAGAGCGAAATAGTTATTGACATCGAAGAATAAAAGGTTACAATGCAAAATACTCGCTATTTTAAAATTCGAAGCTCGAATATCGAAATTCGAAATAGTTTTGAATTTTGAAAATTAGGATTTGTGTCGTATTTCGGATTTAGGATTTAATGAAAATTTTAGCGGGGTAAGCCGAAGGCAATCCCGTTTACAAAATTTGAAAACTCGCGGGGTAGAGCAGTCTGGTAGCTCGCTAGGCTCATAACCTAGAGGTCGTAAGTTCAAATCTTACCCCCGCAACCAG
>CAYVYJ010000001.1:54345-84374 GCA_964455085.1 uncultured Planctomycetia bacterium | reverse complement strand
AATGAAAAGATTTAGTTATGAGGCGATAGCCGGATTTAGTTTAGGAATAATATTGGCATTGATAATAAATCTCTTCTTATTTTGGGGTGGTAATCCCAAAGGGTTGCATTGGAAGATATACGATAATCAGAAAAAGATCAGTGCTCTTTCTGAGGAGTTTCATGGGAAAGCAAACGATAATACGGAAAGGATAAGTGCTCTTTCTGAGGAGATTCATAGGAGGGCAGACAGCAATAAGAAGAAGATAAGTGATCTTTCCGAAGCGATTTACAGGAATTTAGACGATGAGAGGAAAAGGATAAGTGCTTTTTCCGACGGGATTTATTTGAAGACAGACAATAATACGAAAAGGATAAGTAATTTTTATGAGGAGCTTCATGGGAAGATAGACAATAATCAGAAAGAGATAAATACACTTTTTGAAACGATTTATGGGAATGGTGAGGCAGGAGATAAAGAACTGGATAGCGATATTCAGGGTTTACATGAGAAAATATTAAGGTTAGAGAAGCTGCAGGGGTATCATCGAAAAAAGAAAAAATGAATGGTTTATATTGGGGAGAACCGATAAAGATTTGTCGGTATTACATTAGAATGCTCAGCAAATTTCGATGCAGACCTTTTTAGTTTATTTACGGAAAATTGTTTCTGTTCTTTTGGTAGTATTTTCAGTCGCACTCGCCGTTAAGATAGCCTTAAATGAACTTCTGGGTCCCATATAATATACTAAGCGGTAACTGGGATTATGAATAAAAATAACTCAACTCGACCGAAAATACCTTTCCGGCAGAAAATAATTCTGATAATCTCTGGAATATTCTTCTTTGTTATTGTGCTTGAGCTAGGCCTACGCTTAGGCGGGTTTATATCCTTATCCTTGCAGGAATATAGAAATAGAATCGCGATTAAGCAAAAAAACACCTATCGTATCATCTGTTTAGGCGAGTCTACCACTTTTTGGGGAGGGCGTGATCCTTGGTCCAGCCAAGGTTCTTGGCCCAGCCAACTGCAAGAAATCTTAAACCAGCGCAATATCGGAATAGAATTCACAGTGATCAATAAAGGAGTCTGTGGAACTTCTACTGAAGCTATAGTGGCCCGATTAGAAGATAACTTGGATAAATACGAACCTGATATGGTGATTACAATGATGGGGATAAATGATAGAGAGGGTGCAATAGCTTATGCAGATATTGCGACTCAGGGAACTAGACCTTTTTTTAACTCATTGAGAACCTATAAATTAATCAAACTGCTTAGACTCCATATCGTAAATAAAGCTAAAGAATTAGGAACCGATAAACCAGAAGAAGCAAAAGAAACTATTCCTTCAGAATCAATTGAAAAACTACAACCAACAAGCTTTAAAGAGCGAGAGGAGATATATAAGAGGACTCTGGAATTAAACCCTAGAGACGCTGGAGCCTATGCGGCGTTAGGATGGTGTTATAAGCAACAGGGGAAATATACCCAAGCTGAGGTGATGCTTAGAAAGGCAATAGAGCTAAATCCTCAAAACGAGTGGGTCTATATTGAATTAGGATGGTGCTATAGCGACCAAGGAGAGCAGGCTCAAGCCGAAGAGTTCTTTAAGAAAGCCATTGAGGTAAATCCTCAAAACGTTTCAGCCTATGTTGATTTAGCCAGGTGCTATAGAGAACAAGGGGAGCAGACTCAAGCTGAAAAGATATATAAGAAGGCTATCGCAATAGCTCCTAGAAGCGATAGAGCTTATGCAGGATTAGCCGATTGTTATAGGGAACAAGAGAAATCTGATCTTGCCGAAGAATATATCAGAAAAACAAAAAGCCTGAGATTAGAGTATTATAATCCTATGACCCAGCGCAACTATCAGAAGCTTAAAGAAATTCTAACTAAAAAAGGGATAAAGTTGGTCTGTGTGCAGTACCCTATGCGCAGCCTAGAACCATTAAAGAAGTTGTTTGAAGACCAAGAAGGTGTTGTTTTTGTGAGCAACCAAAGAGTATTTAAACAAGCATTAAAACAAGCAAGCTATAAGGAATATTTTAAGGATATGTTTGCTGGTGACTTTGGCCATTGTACCCCTAAAGGCAACAGGCTCCTGGCTGAGAACATTGCCAATGTTATATTAAAGGAGTATTTTAATATCCGACTCTAACTTTGGCCAGTGTATATAACCTTGAGGTCGTAATTTCAAAAGGCTTTTTCTTTTTGCCAATATAAGGGGACGGTTTCTCCCGTTCTTATTGATTATACACCAGGATGTTATAGAAGGAAATACCCTCCTATCTTCACAAATCATCTAAAAAGGACTTTATACCTTCGGTAAATTGCTTCTCTGAATCCAGGAAGGCTGTATTATGGGAACCTCTTATTTTAAGAAATTTCTTTGGCGGCTTCGCAGCATTAAACAATTTTTCTCCTAGATAAAATGGCACAATTTCATCATCTATGCTGTGGATGAGGAGTTTCGAACACTCAACTTCCCTTATTTTAGAAATGCAATTAAATCTACTTGAAAATATAAAATAGGGAAGAAACGGATATGCTATTTTGGCCATATCTTTGATCGATGTAAAAGTTTCTTCTGTAATCAATGCCCGCACTTTAGCTTTATGCGCTAGATCGATGGCGACGGCTCCACCAATAGATTCTCCGTAAAGGATAATATTGTCTTTTAAAATTCTGCGTCCTTCAGTCAGATAGCTATAGGCAGCGATTGCATCTTTATATAAACCTGACTCGCAAGGTGAGCCCTGGCTTTTTCCATAACCGCGATAATCAAAAATAAATATATTAAGCCCCAATCTGTATAACAGCGATATCTTCTCTATTCTATGGCTGATATTGCCGGCGTTGCCATGGCAAAAAATAACTGTGAACCTTGCCTTATCGTTAGGGATAAACCAAGCATTTAACCGTTTGCCATCGGGGGTTTCAAAATAAATTTCTTCATGCGGCAATCCCGCTGTTTTCGGTGAAGCTAAAATCTTTCGCATCGGAAAATATAGACTACGTTTTTCTATATACCTGATACCGGTTAAGGAAATAATAATAAAAAAAATTAACCATAAAAGAGCCTTCATTATATTTTTTCCTTAAGTTTCATAACCTCTTCCCTTATTCCTAAGGTTATGGCTTCATAGTCATCTTTAGCGCCCAGTCTCGACCCTTCTTTTTTAAGTTCTTCTGCGTTATGCGGTCTTCCGAAAACAATCGTAACGGGGTTGGGTCTGGGGAAACGATTTGTTCTTGGCCAGGATTCATAGGAACCTTTGATATACACAGGAATCAATCGAATGTCCAGTTCTTTTGCCAATATCCCGACTCCTTTTTTGAATTCTTTAATTTCTCCGTCAATTGACCTTACTCCTTCGGGAAAGATGCAAGCTGTTTTGCCATTTCTCAAAATATAAGCACAAGCCTGTATTGCATCTATTAATTGTGCACCAGGGGAGATCGGGATTATTCTGATTAATTTTACGATATTTCTAATTATTGGAGCTTCAAAATAGGCTCGATAACCAAGGAAGAACATATGTTTTTTTAACCATCGGGGTAGAGATACAACAATCAGGAACCCATCCAAATAACTACCATGGTTGGGGCAGAGAATAAATGTTTCGTTGGGAGGTAAATTTTTTATTCCAAAAACTTTAATTTGCCAGATGAGTTTAAATATTATATATAACATCCCAGAGACTAATTGCGTGAAAAGCCGTGCTATCCGGCCGGGAAATAAATCTATTTTTTCAATTATGTCTTTGGCTGGATTGGTCTTTAGAATATCGCTCCATAAAGATAGTCGAGTCTGGATTGCTGGGGCTTCCTCGGTTCTTAGTTCTTTCTTTAAAATCAATTTTTCAATTTCAAGAATAAGTCCTCTTACTGTGAAAATTTTAACCATTACAGAATCCGGTATGTCAATCTTTAAAATCTTCTCTAACACAACCATTAGTTCCGCGCGCCCTAACGAGTCAAAGCCAAGATCGATTTCCATGTGGTCGTCCAACCGGATTTGCCTCTCTAAATCCGTTTCTTTACTTAAAGTTTTTATTATTTTCTTGGCAATTCTCGAAGAGAGAATCTTAAGGTCTTCATCGCTAAGGGAAACCTCCTCGTCTATTTTTCTCAACCCCAGGCCCATAAGTTCATCTAAATATCGATCCTTAATTTCAAATCTTTTTAACTTCCCTAAACGTGTCTGGGGTAAATCCTCACTTGCAACAACAAAGCCCATAATCCGTTTGTAGGGAGGATATTGTTTAGACAGATTCTCCAAATCCCACTTAATCATTTCATAAATATTAACCTCGCCAACCTTGCGGTAATAGTCCAAATCCGGCACAATGACCGCCATAAGCTTTTCCTCTTCTCTTTTACCAGTTGCTAATACGCATAATCCTTTAATGAAAGGGCTCTTGGCATAATGGGATTCCACCTCTTCGGGAGATATATTCTTTCCCGAACTTAACACAATCAGCTCTTTCTTCCTTCCCGTAAGACGGAGATACTCTTGTTTGTCCAGATAACCCAAATCTCCAGAATAGAACCAATTATCCTTTAAAACCTTTCTCGTTTCTTCTTCTTGTTTATAGTAGCCTTCCATAACATTAGGACCTTTGATCACCACCTCGCCTACGCCGTATTCGTCAGGCTCAGCAATTTTCAATTCTACATCGGGAATTACTTTCCCGACAGAACCTATTTTTTGTTTTTTCAATGGATTAAAAGTTACTACCGGCGATGTTTCAGTAAGTCCGTATCCCTCCAGGATTGTAAAACCGATTTTCACAAGAAACCTTGCTACCTCTTCATTTAACTTAGCGCCGCCACAAGCAAAAAATCTTAAATTTTTTCCGAAAGTACGGTGAATCTTTGACAATGCCAGCTTGGCCAAGTTAATTCCCGTAACCTTTCGCACCAACCACAATATCTCTATCAACCCTAAAAGTGGGAGCTTCATCAAAAACGGGACTTTCTTTATTCCATCTACAATATGCTTATAAAACATATAAAAAAGCTGAGGCACTCCGGTTAATATCGTCACACCTGTCTCTCTCATGCATCCCAGTAATTCCTCGCTCTTAAGGCTTGAAATGTAGGTAATCTTACTTTGTGAAAAAAGTGGTATAATCAGGGTCACCATAGATGGAAATGAATGATGGAGTGGCAATATAGACAGAATATTGTCTTTGTCTGAAAAGAGTTTTAACTTATCAATGCTTTGGAAATTGGAATAAAAATTTTTATGGGTTAACATAACCCCCTTTGGCTTGCCGGTAGTGCCTGATGTATAAAGAATAGAGGCAATATCCTGGGGAGATACCTCAGGTATAGATACTAGGGGTTTTAAATCTGATGCGACAGATATGGTCTCGGAAAAAGAAATAATTTTTTCGGATGATCTTTCGAGATCAAGGGCCATAATTTTTTGTAATGAAGGCACACTATCAGTGAGGCCCGTGAATAACGAAATTAATTTACTGGAAGTAAAGACTATCTTGCTTTCCGAATCACTTAGAAAAAATTCTATCTCTTCTTGTCCGGATTGAGGATCAAGCGGAATAGCTACCGCCCCTGCAAGCATAATGCTAAAGTAGATCATCCCCCATTCAGGCCTGTTTTCCAGAACAATAGCAACTCTATTACCTTTTTTTATCCCCTGCTCAAGTAAAGAATGCGCGATTGATTGAACGATTTCATAAAATTCTTTATAGGTATACTCAAGATAACCATCTTCTTTTTTCATTTGCATAACAATTTTATCCGGGAATTGATTAATTATCTCTTTCAATTTATCGGGCAGGATATATAATTTCTTATTCATCTTTCGCCACCGTTTGTATAGTATTTGGAACTTTTTGAAGTATAATAAAACCCAGACCTAAAAATAGCAATAAACCGAGGATAGCCAATCGGTACTTTAGAATTCCCAAAGAACCAAACCCCCAGATACAAAGACCCCACATAATTGGTCCGATAATCGAAGCGGACTTCCCTACCAAGCCATAAAAGCCAAAGACTTCTCCTACCATCTGCGGTGGTGATAAATCGACTACTAATACCCGTGCGCTTGTCCAGGTTGCACCTAAACATATTCCTACCAATGGCCCCACAACCCAGAATGCGGTTTTGCTAAAAGATATAGCCGCCAGAAGGATGCTTATACACCATAGCTCCAAGACAACACCCAAAATTCGCTTTGAGCCAAATCTATCGGTAATGAATCCTGTTACGAATGAACCTAAAATAGCAAAGACTGTAGATACAATATAAAAGGTAATAATCTCGGGGTCTGTAAATCCCATAACTTTTTTGGTATAAACAGACATAAATATCATAAGGGTATTAATAGCATTAAGGGCTATAAATGCGGCAACTAAAAAATTAAAAAGCCCGGGATACTCTCTGATATGTATTAATGTCTCTTTTATCTTGCGGAAACTGTCTATTATTCGAATTCCAGATCCATCCATTCTTTCTGCCAACCGATCTTTCACAAATAGAAAACAGGGAAGTGAAAATAAAAGAAAGAAAACTGCCGTAGGGATAAATGCGGCCTGCCTTCCATATCTTAAAACAAATGGTCTGACTAAAAGTAATCCGGCAATTGTGCCACAATACCCCAGACTTACACCGTAACCAGATACCCGACCAATTTGTCCTTTAGCGCTTATCTCGGGAAGTAAAGCATTGTAGAATATAGCAGCTGTCTGATAGCAAAAATTGGCAATGGCGAAGAATAGAAGTCCTAAAACTAACTTATTTATTAGTCCGATTAGTGCAGTAAAAGAACAGCAGGTTAGGGTGAAAAACATTAAAAAGGGCATCCTTCTTCCCAGTCGATCTGAAACTGTTCCCATTATCGGAGAACAGAGAGCCGCCAATAACATCGAGCCGGACAAGACCCAACTGCATAAAATATCCTCTCCCTGCATATCCACAGTTACCCATAAAGCAAAGTAAAGGGAGATTACATTCATGGCAAAGATAGTATTGGCGAAGTCATACATCGACCAGGAAAATAGAGTAAGTTTTTTATTAATCTTCATCTGTTATTCTTTGGGTTCACTTTACATTTTTTCTTTCTAAATGGGATATGTCCCTATTTTTTCAATTTATTGCGCGCCGTTTTCGACGGACCCTTTTTACAGTTCAGGCTTTTTGCGGAAATTCTCGCAGTGGATGTTTTTCCTATGCCGCTGGGGCCGGCAAAAAGATAGAGGTATGTATCATGGGAACGATTCCTCCCGTCCGTATTAATTATACACCAGGATGTTGTGGATGGACAATTATTTTGTAAGAAAAGGCTTTTTATTCGAAAAAGATAAAGATTGTATATTGTAGTGGTTGTAAGATATTGCCTGGTAAGCTGTTAGGATGCAAGGAGCCGTACCCCCATCATTTTTAAAAAACAGAAGTGTTCCCTTATTCATTTTTTAGAATTGACCATTCTTAATTAAAGGTGTATCATTTATTAAATGGAGAATCAAAAGTGCATAAATTGCGGTCAATATAAAAATTGTAAAGATTCCTATGCTTCCTGGGTTTTCTTTATCATCGGGATAATAGCAACTATAGCAATAAGAGTTGTAACAGTATTAATACACCTAAATCCTGTCTATGCTAAACTTGCCTGGTATGTGGGAGTTGGCGGTTTTGTGATGTTCTTTATCTATAAATTCCGAGTAAGCCAGGCAAAAACTAAACTTATCCGGCAGAAAGACCTTATGGAGAAAATCACTACTCGCAAGCAACTAGCTAATGATGATTATAATATTATTGAAGGCATACTTTGCAGCTTAGTCTCTCAGAAAGAGAGGGTGAACTATCTTTTTATATTTGTATTGTCAGCTTTAGCCTTGTTGTTGGCTATATATATGGATTTTTTTAGATAAAAAGGAGGGCTCATGAAGAAACTATTGGTGATTTTATTAGTAGCGATGGTGTTGTTTGTGCAGGGCTGTGCGCTTGTAAAAACAGCCATAGCAGCAGGGGTAACTTATGGTCTGTCTCAAGCTTTTTAATAAACTGGAGGTAAAAGGTGTGTTTTAAAAGTTTAAATCAAAGAGTAAAGAAATTATCCTTTATTGATGTTAAATTAATCAAATGGGCAACTTTTTTCGCAACCATTATCGTAGTTAAGTTTTTCCCCCAGTTACTTAGGATTAATTACCCGATTCTTATAATACTTATGGTGGTTTGTTCGATCAAGCCAGTCTATGTAGCTTGGTTCAAAAAGTAGACGAAAGAAATAAAGAGTGAAAAAAGTAAATTATTATTTAGACGGTACATTTATTTTTTTTATTATCTTCTTTTGGCTCTTTTTGAATTCCGCGGTTTACGCAGCACTTGAATCCTTAGAAGTTTCTTCAGGACAGGAGCCTGAGCAGATAGCATTCGCTGGCGATTGTGATGAAGATTATGAAAACGCCCGGATTAACATTGAGCGCTGGTGGGTTTCCGAGGGAGACAAGACCATTAAAAGCTGGGATCAAGAGGCAGAAACCTGTAGACAGCTGAGAGATGAGCCGGGGAAGGATCAGTGTTTGGCCCGCGTTAATCAAACGCATTATACTATTCTTAGAACCCTGCCCGAGCGTCGCCAAGCTAGAATCCAAATAGTTGAAGAAGCTTATCAGGCCTGTAAGGCCCAAGACCGAATAGTGCCCAATGAGCTTTAAAATATAAAAAAATAGGGGCTTTTTGCCCCTATTTTCTTGCGGTATAGAAAAGTATAAAATCTTGATAATAAGGTATACCGCAAGGAAGTCCAAGGAAAAATCAGAATGGCCGCCAAAGGCGGCCAGACTTTTTCGAAAGGAGGATTTAAATCTATTTTGAGCCTCTCCCGTGGCTGGTGAAGCTCTTGCCACTTAAGATATACAATATAGGGTTGTAGATTTCAATGGCTGTCAGGGAGCATTTTGGAAACGTTTTAAGTAAATTACCGCATCAGAACCGGCAGCGGCAATAACTGCTGATTTCTCCGGGGAAGGTTGAGTGGCTATTTTTAAAACTTGACTTGATATTTTAGGGTAGTATTATTTAATTATACATAATATTAAGGGAGGTAATACCATGAGCTGTGGTTGTAAAGTTAAGCCTAAAAAAAGCACAAAGCGTAAGTCGAAGAAGAAGAAATCTAAATCCAAGAAATAAAAGCCATACTTATAGAAGAGTAGGGTAATTTCTAATGATAAAGGATTATTTTTTATTTTCTAGCCTTTGTGGAGTAGAGAAGTTAGGAAAGGGGGCCTATGAAAGAAAGAAGAAAATTCTTTGGGGTAGGAAAAATTAGCAGATATAAATTTGTTAATTTTATTTTAGTTTTCGTTCTCATGCTTGCTTTTATGAATGCTTTTGCCTCTATGGAGTTGCTTGAAGAAGGAAAGATAATTTTTAAAAGCTCAATTAGATATTATGTCTTTCAATTTATCTTAGTGGCTATAGGGTTGGTTGGTATCACTACTTTAGGTTATATTTTACATTATGGTTTTGGCGCAATCGCCCGCATCGAAACAATATTAGACAATGTCGCAGCTGGTAAGTACTCACTTCGGATACATCTCCGCAAAAACGATATTATGCAACCCTTGGCTGAGAAAATAAACAAGATTCTTGATTTGCTGGAAAGAAAGACCAACAAAAATCAAACCTCTTGACTTGCCAGGTCGGATATGGTAGTCTAAATCCGGATTAATAAGGAGGTCGTTATGGGTAAAACTAGTCTTATTTTATTAGTTATTTGTGTTTTTCTTTTAAATGGTTGTACAATAATTTTCCAGAAAGGAAGGCGTTCCGATATCGAAAAAATCGAAGGATTAAAGGGTGAATTAGACGAGTTAAGAAACGCCAAGAGTCTCTTAGAAAGTCGTCTTGTTCAAGAGATAGAGGATGAGAAGGTACGATTACGTATGGCCGAGAAGGGTTTAGTAATTACCTTTGTGTCGGAAGTTCTCTTTGATTCTGGGAAGGCCAAATTAAGAAAGGAGAGTTTGGGAATCTTAGAAAAGGTAGTGAGAATTCTTAAGGAAACAACCCCTACCAATATAATCGGTGTTGAAGGGCATACTGATAATGAACCAATAAAATTTTCTCGCTGGAAATCAAACTGGGAACTTTCTGCTCAGCGTGCTTTGAGTGTGATTCACTATTTAGAGGATAATGGAGTTGCCCCAACCAGGCTCTCAGCTATTGGCTATGGAGAACACCAACCGATTAGTTCCAACGATACGGTTGAGGGCAGGCAGCTTAATCGGCGGGTAGAAGTTGTTATTCTACCCAAATCGGTAAAAGAGAGCATATATGATGAGATATTAGAAACAAAAGAGGAGGAGTTGAAATGAAGGATAACCCTTTGATCATCAGTCTCTTGATTGGTTTGATTGTAGTTTTAGTTATTGCCGGCGTATCTCTGTTGGTTAAAATGAATACTTTATCTGGCGTTTATAAGAAAGAGTTAGCCAAAAATATAAGTCTGGAGAAGAGCATTGAGGATTTAAAAGGTGAGAATAGCGATTTGTCCGGGAAGGTTGATCAGTTGAATGCCCAGATAGGGGAATTAAAAGATGAGAACGCTAAGATTGAAAGGTTGAAAGAGCGGTTAGAGGAGAATTTGAAAGAAGAATTGATGAAGCAGAAAACTACCGCAGAGTAACCCGGAAAATCAGTTAATGTATTTTTACTAAAGGGGGCAGAAGCCCCCTTTAATTTTAGATGGTCATGGGAGTACCAAATCACATTGCGGTAATTATGGACGGAAACGGAAGATGGGCCAAGCGGAAAGGTTTACCGCGGATAGCTGGCCATCGCCAGGGAGCAAAAAGGCTCAAGGAAGTTCTTGGAGAGGCCCAAAGAATAGGGGTTAAGGTTTTAACTATTTTTGCCTTCTCAACCGAGAACTGGAGCCGGCCTAAAAAGGAAGTGGAACTGCTTTTCTCTTACGTAGTTAAAGTCTTGGGTGATTACGCAGAAAAGTTAAAGCGGAAGGGTATAAGATTCAGAGCAATTGGCAGAAGAGATCGAATTAATAAGAAGGCGTTGAAGGCTATTGTTGAGGTTGAAAACCTTACCCGAGAATGTAAAAATTTTATCTTTAATGTAGCTTTAGATTACGGGGGAAGGTGGGATATAGTTAATGCAGCAAAGAATGTGGCCAAGGAGTGTGTTAAGAAGAGCCTATCTTGGGAAAATATCGATGAGAAACTATTTAGTAAGTATCTTTCACTTAAAAGTATCCCAGCACCGGATTTATTGATTAGGACTTCAGGAGAGAAGAGAGTAAGTAATTTTTTAATCTGGGATTTAGCCTATAGTGAGTTTTATTTTACGCCAGTGCTTTGGCCGGATTTTAATAAGGATCAGTTACATGAGGCTATAAAAGTCTATTCTAAAAGGGAGAGGAGATTTGGATCGATCCATTGAGCGACGCTTAGTTCCGTTTAGCATCCTAAGTATAGTTACTATATTCTGTGTAGTTTACTACCCTCTTTGTGGGTTATTCTCCAGTTTATTGATTTTAATCGCTCTTTATGAGTTCTTTTACATGGTGGAGAAGAAAGGGGTAAGATTATTTAAACCTCTGGGACTCTTGGTAGGAGTGCTGATTCCGATAACTATTTATTTCCGTTTTTCTATCCAGGAAGGGTGGCAGTTTCTATTTATAGTTATTGGTATTTTTATTCTTTTCCTCCTAGAGTTGATTAAAAAAGATGCCCATCAGTCAGTGTTGTCTATCTCAGCCACAGTTTTTGGGGTGATATATATATCCTGGTGTTTTTCTTTTCTTATTCGGATAAGACAACTTCCCGAAGGTGCCATGCTCACTGGGTTTTTAATTCTGGTGACTAAATCTTCGGATATCGGTGCTTACCTTTGGGGTAAAAATTTTGGTAAAACCCGCTTGATGAAGAAAATAAGCCCTAAGAAGTCTCTAGAAGGAGCGATCGGAGGATTCTTTACTAGTTTGGCTGTGGGGGTTATTTTTTCTTTATTTATCGGAAGCATTAATTTTTGGGCCAAATTTTTTCTGATTATAATCTTGGCTATACTTGCTCAATTGGGTGATCTTTTTGAGTCGCTTATCAAAAGAGATTGTCAGGTCAAAGACTCCGGAAAACTCCTCCCGGGGATGGGAGGAATTCTTGATGTTATTGACAGCTTGATTTTTACCGCGCCCACATTTTATCTTTACCTTACAATGATGCGTTAAATTAGTTAACCCGGGGATAGGGTTAGGTTAATATGAAGAAAGTACTAATATTCGGTTCAACAGGTTCCATTGGTAAAAATACCTTAAGCGTAATCAAGGCAAGCAAGGGTAAATTTAAGGTTATTGGTCTCTGCGCCAACCGAGACATCAGTACTCTTGACCGTCAAATTAAGGAATTTCGTCCTGCTTATGTCTGTGTGAGGGATGAGAGTAAAATCAAGAATTTAAAGGGGAGGTTAAGAGGAGGGGTTAAGCTTTTCACTGGTCAGAAGGGGTTGGAAGAGTTTTCTTCCCTTAAATCAGATATTTCGCTGATGGCTATCTCAGGAATATCCTCGCTTAAGCCGCTTTTAATAGCTATTGCTCACAGTAAACGGATAGCTTTAGCTAATAAGGAATCTATAGTTGCCGCTGGTCCCTTAGTATTGGCGCGGGCCAGGAAATTTAATACTCGAATTTTACCCGTGGATAGCGAAATAAATGCTCTCTTCCAGCTGATTAAGTTAAGGTTTGGGCCGGATTGCCGCGATAGCTTCCGCAAGGTTTATCTTACTGCTTCCGGAGGAGCCTTATTGGGTCTGGGCAAAGAAGAATTAGCTAAGGTTGGGGTGAGAGAGGTCTTGGCTCATCCTACCTGGAAAATGGGCCGGCGGGTGACCGTAGATAGCGCTACTTTAGTTAATAAGGGATTCGAAGTTGTGGAGACCCATCATTTCTTTGGATTACCTTACAACAAGATCGGTGTTGTTCTTCATAAGGAGTCAGCAGTACACGCTTTTTTAGAATACAGTGATAATACCTTATTTGCCTGTCACTATCCTCCGGATATGAAGATGCCGATTTCTCACGCCCTTTATTATCCTAACCGGCCCAGATCTAATTTTGGGGTAAATTTTAAGAGTAGTTTTTCTTATTCTTTTAGACCCCTTAATTACAAAGATTATCCGTTGTTAGCGATGATTTTGGAAGCAGCAAAGAGAGAAGATAATTCTTTAGTCATTCTCAATGCTGCTGATGAGGTAGCGGTAGAATATTTTTTAAGCCAAAGAGTAAAATTTACTGATATCTATAAGGTAATGGCTTATATTTTTCGACGCTATAAACCAAGTAAGATAAAAAGGGTAGAAGATGTTTTTTTCTGGGATAATTGGGCTAGAGGAGAAGCCGAGAAGTATTTAAAGAAATTATGAATATTCTTATTGTTGCCGTTATCTTTAGTGCATTAGTTGTAATCCATGAGTTTGGACACTACCTGGCGGCTAGACGTTCGGGGGTAAAGGTTGAGAAATTTGCTTTAGGGTTTGGTCCGGCGTTGTTCAAGCTAAAGGGAAAAGAGACAGAATTTTTATTTTGTGCTTTCCCCTTGGGCGGTTATGTAAAATTAGCCGGAGATACCCGCAGTGAACATAAAGGTTTTGGTTATGAGTTCTTATCAAAGTCAATAGGAGCAAGGGCAAAAATTGTTTTTGCTGGCCCCCTGTTTAATTATCTTTTGGCCTTAATTTTATTCTGCATTATTGCTACGATTGGTTTTCCTTATCCTGATTCGGTGGTCGGCAGTGTCCTAGAAGGATATCCGGCTGAAAGTGCCGGAGTAAGGGTAGGAGATAAGATTCTAGCCGTAGATGGCAATGAGGTTGAGAATTGGGTAGATATGGCTGCAATGATTTATCAGGCTAAGGATGAAGTTGAACTCCGCATTGAGCGGGAAGGAAAAATTATATCTTTAGATATCGCCTTACGTCAAAAGGAGATAATCGATGATTTTGGCAAGAAGAAGGAGGTATCAATAGTAGGCATCGCAGCATCTTCTGAGGTGAAGATTGTTAAGTATAGTTTCCCCCAAAATTTCATCAAGGGAACCCAAGCTTTAGTAAATCTTACTTTTCTGGTGATTAAAGGTTTTATTTTTATGATTTTGGGGATAATTCCTTTCAAAGAAGCTGTTGCCGGGCCAGTGGGAATTTACTATATCACTTCCGAGATGGTAAGAATCGGAATTGTTGCTACCTTACACCTTGTGGCAGCTTTAAGTATAAGTCTGGCGGTTATAAATTTATTTCCCATACCGGTATTAGACGGAGGGCATCTTCTTTTCTTTTTTCTGGAGAAGTTAAGGGGTAAGCCATTGAGTGAACCGGCAGAGGAAGCCTTAACTCGTCTGGGATTTGGTTTCCTTATCCTTCTGATTGCCTTTGTCTTTTATAATGATATTGTTCGTTTTGGGCCTAAAATCTGGAATAAGAACCAGGATCTAAAACCAGAAGCAATAATCAGCCAAGAAGATTATGAGTAGGGTAGTAAAGATAGGTAATTTAAGCCTTGGCGGCAGAAACCCGGTACGGATAAAGGGGATGCTCAAGACCCCGTTCCAAGATACTAAGGGTTTGATTAAAGAAGCTAAAAGGCTAGAGCAAGAAGGAGCTGAAGCGATAAGAGTAGCGGTTCGAGAGAAAAAAGATGCTTCAGTAGTTAAGTTGCTTAAGCAACAGATAACCTTACCTTTAGTTGCTGATATCCATTTTCATGCTCCCTTGGCTCTTTTGGCAATTGATCAAGGTTTTGATGCTGTTCGTCTAAATCCTTTAAATATTTATAAGTTAAGCCAAGTTCGGCAGATAGCCCGGGCTGCTAAACAAAGAGGTATTTCGATCAGGGTGGGGGTCAATTCCGGAGGATTTAAGCGTGAATTCGCATCCCCTAAGGTTTTTGCTTCGGCGATGTTGAAGGAAATTGAAGCTTATCTTAAAGTCTTGGAGGGTGAAAATTTCTTTGATATAATGGTTTCCTTAAAAGGTTCAGACGTTTTATCGACTCTGGCAGCTAATGAGTTATTCGCCAAGAGGCATGATTATCCAATACATCTAGGAATTACCGCTACTGGTCCTTTTTTAGAGGGGGTAGCTAAGTCAGCCTTAGGTTTGGGGAATCTACTTTATCAGGGCTTAGGGGCCATCATCCGGGTTTCCTTGACTGCTCCTTCCTTCTGGGAGATAAGAGTAGCCAAGTATATTTTGCAGGCCCTTGATTTGCGTAAGTTTGGTCCGGAAATCATCTCTTGTCCGACTTGTTCACGTTGCGAAGTAGATTTGATTACGATTGTAGATAAGTTTAAGGAAAGTTTAAAGAAGCAGGGGATTAAAGATCATTTGCGTATTGCGATTATGGGTTGTGTAGTCAATGGCCCGGGAGAAGCTTACCAGGCTGATATTGGCGTTGCTTTCGGCAAAAAGAAAGCAGTAATTTTCAAAAAGGATAAGATTTTAGGCCAGAGCAGCGAGAAAAAAATCATAACTGATTTAATCAAAGAAGTAAGACGTTGTGGAGGTAAGAAGGTTAAATAATAAATCGGCCGAAAACCGAACTAGGATTAGCCGATAGTGAGAGAATAGAGAGTAAGGAGAAGAAGAGAGGATGTTATATAGCAAGAGTTTTATTATTACCCAGAGGGAAGATCCTAAGGTCGCTGATTGCAAGAGTCACAAGTTGCTACTTAGGGGAGGGTTCCTGTTTATGGTTTCTTCAGGAATATACTCTTATCTTCCTTTAGGCTGGAGAGTTTTAGATAATATCAATAATCTTATCCGAAAGCATATGGATTCAACTGGGGCTCAGGAGCTATTAATGAGCGCCCTTCAACCTATAGATATTTGGCAGAAGACCGGCCGGGATAAGGACTTAAAAGAAGTGATGTTTAGGTTTAAGGACCGAAAAAATAGGGAGCTTTGTTTAGGACCGACTCATGAGGAGGAGATTACCGAAATTGTGCGGCGTTCAATCTCTTCGTATAAACAGCTCCCCCTTACGCTCTACCAAATTCAGGCCAAGTTTCGTGATGAACCCCGGTCCCGCTTCGGCTTAATGCGCAGTTGTGAGTTTGTGATGAAAGACGCTTACAGCTTTGATTGTGACGAGGAGGGCTTAGACCAGAACTATAAAAAAATGTTTAAAGCCTATGAGAATATATTTAAAGAGTGTGAATTAGATTGTATAACCATTGAGGCTGATTCAGGAATTATGGGTGGAAGCTTATCTCATGAGTTTATGGTCCCGGCTGAGATTGGCGAGGATCTGCTTTACTGCTGTCTTAGTTGTCTAAAGTATTCCAAACTCGAGGGGAATTGCCATAAGTGTAAAAAGAAGTTAAGCCCCAAGAGAATGATTGAGCTTGGCCACATATTTAAACTGGGTACAAAGTATTCGCAAGCTCAAGAGGCTTTCTTTCTTAATCAGTTAGGTAAGCGGCTTCCCTTTGTTATGGGCTGCTACGGTATTGGGGTAAGTAGAATTCTTTCAAGTCTGGCTGAGGTGAATTCGGATGAAAAAGGTTTGATCTGGCCTAAGGCAGTGAGCCCTTTTGATGTAAGTTTAGTAGTTTTAGAAGATAAATTGTTACCTCAGGCTTTAAAGTTAGAGGAGATTTTAGGAAGAGAGGGTTTTTCAATATTGGTTGATGATCGAGCCGAAGCAGCAGGGGTAAAATTTAACGACGCCTACTTGCTGGGCAATCCCTATATCCTAATTATGGGTAAGAAGTATTCTTTAGATAAAACCATAGATTTAGAGGTAAGGAAGAGTAAACTGCATAAGGGCTTCAAGCAAGCAGAATTAATAAAGTTCCTGAAGAAAGAGTATGATCGATAGAGATAGACAAATTAAACTGAAGGTTAAGGATATTATTGAAGCAGAGGGAGCAGAATTAATAGATTTTAAACTCTTTACCTCAGGCAGAAGATATGCCCTGCGCTGTTTAATTGATCTTTTAGAGGGAAGTATAACCTTGGACCGCTGTGCGGCAATTAATAAGAGGGTTGTAGCTTACCTAGATCAGAGTGGAAGTTTAGGCGATGATTACCTGGTAGAAATTAACTCACCCGGTCTAGATCGGAAGCTTTCTACCTCCAAGGATTTTCTGAAGCTTAAAGGGCGAAAAGTTTCCCTCTGGCTAAAGGAACCGGTAAGAGGGAAGGAGTATTTAGAGGGTCAGATATTAGCTGTTAGCGATGATAAGTTATCATTGAGTTGTGGGGATGAGACTTTTGATATTGATTTTAATAAGATTAAAGTAGGTAAGGAAAGAATAGAGATTAAAGGAGGTCAACAGTAGTGAACAAAGAATTTTTAAGTATGATTGCCCAACTGGAGCGGGAAAAAGGCATAGATAAAGCAATTCTTATCGAGGCCATAAAGCAAGCTTTAGTTATAGCTGCCAAGAAGATTACCAAGATTGCTTCCCAAGATGAAGATGTAAGAGTAGAGATAGATTCTGAAAAAGGGGACATCCATGTTTATGTCGGGGATAAAAAGGTGGTCTCCAATGAATTCGGTCGTATCGCGGCTCAGGCAGCCCGCCAGGTAATCATTCAAAAGATAAGAGAAGCTGAAAAGGATAATACTTATAATGATTACAAAGGTAAAGAAGGGAGTATTGTCGGAGGAGTTGTCTATCGCCTAGAGCGAAAGGCAGTAATTGTGGACTTGATGGGTAAAGCCGAAGGAATAATCCCTAATTCTTTCTTGAGTCCCCTAGATCACTTAAGGACCGGTGAGAGGGTTAAGGCCTTTGTCTGCGAGGTCAAAAAAGAGAAAGGTGTACAGATAATTCTTTCTCGTCGACATGAAGGTTTAGTTCGCAAACTCTTTAACTTAGAGGTTCCCGAAATCGTAGAAGGTATTGTGGAAATAAAAGCCATTGTCCGGGATCCTGGCGAAAGAACAAAAATTGCTGTTTTTTCCAAGGATGATAAGGTTGATTGCGTGGGCGCCTGCGTAGGGATACGCGGTTCACGGGTAAAGAGTATAATTGATGAGTTGAGGGGCGAGAAGATTGATATCGTAAGATGGAGCGAAGATATCAAAGAATTTATCAAGATGGCTCTCTCTCCAGCAGTTATTTCAATGATTGAATTAGATCGGGAAAATAAAAGAGCTAAAGTCTTGGTTGCTGCTGATCAACTCTCTTTAGCTATTGGCCGCAAGGGTCAAAATGTCCGTCTGGCCTCGAGATTAGTAGGCTGGGAGATAGATGTTCGTTCCCGGGAGAGCATTGAGGAGAATATCAAGAAGTTACTCAGCCTAAAAGCAGTAGGTAAGAAAGTGGCTGCTACCTTAGTAGATGCTGGCTATAATAGCTTGAATATCTTGGCTAAGAGTGAACCTAAAACTCTAGCCAAGCTTAAGGGCATCGGGGAGAAGAAAGCTGCCACTATAATTGAAGAGGCTAAAAAGGCCGTCAGCATAATTGATCAAGCCAAGAAGACGCAAGTGAAGGATCAATCTTCAACAACTAATCAGGAGAATAAGGAGACAACCGACGATGAGAATTCATGAGTTAGCTAAAGAATTAGGTATAGACAGTAAAGAGCTGCTTAAAAAACTAAAAGCACTTAAGTTCCCTGTAAAAAACCACATGTCGAGTGTGGATAAAGAGACCGCTGAGATTATTAAACAGGAAGTGGGAGAATTAGATCGTAAAGCGATCGACGACAATGTCGTAGAAGTAAGTTTTCCGGTTACAATTAAAGAGTTAGCTGTGAAGTTAGGCAAAAAACCTTCACAACTTCTAAGCGAGTTGATAAAAAAGGGTAAGTTTTTCAACATAAATCAAAATATTGATCAGGAGACTGCCCAGGATATCGCTTATAATTACAAGGTTAATTTAAAAGAAAAACTTTCTCAAGAAGAGGCAATTTTAAAAGTAGAATCTAAACACTTAGAGAAGCGGGCCCCGATTATTACTCTTATGGGCCATATTGACCATGGAAAGACCAGTATCCTTGATTATATCCGCAAAAGTAAGGTTACCGAGAAGGAGACCGGAGGAATTACCCAGCATATTGGTGCTTATCAGATAACTCTGGTTAAGGGCAAGGTTACCTTCTTAGATACTCCCGGTCATGAGACTTTTACTGCTATGCGGGCTCGGGGTGCAAATATTACCGATATTGTAGTTATCGTGGTAGCAGCTGATGAAGGGGTTAAACCTCAGACAATAGAAGCAATCGATCATGCTAAGGCCTCTAAGGTCCCGATAATTGTAGCGATTAATAAGATTGATAGACCCACCGCTAATATCGATATGGTAAAACAACAACTTTCTAAGCTAGAACTTGTTCCCGAAGATTGGGGTGGGAAGACTATTACCGTGGGTGTATCAGCTAAGAATGGCGAAGGTATAGACGCGCTTTTAGAGTTGATTATTTTACAGGCTGATATGCTGGAACTGAAAGCTGATTACCAACGGTCAGCTATTGGGGTGGTAGTTGAAGCAAGGTTATCCCGGGGCAAAGGGTCTTTAGCTACAGTTTTAGTTAAAGAAGGAGTATTGAGAGTTGGAGATTGGTGCGTTTGTGATCTCTGCTCGGGAAAAATAAAAGCGATGTATGATGACCACGCCAGAAATTTAAAGGAAGCTCTACCGGCTTATCCGGCAGAGATCTTAGGTTTAGGCGGTGTGCCCAACCCCGGAGAGCAATTGTTAGTTGTTCCTAATGAGAAGTCTGCTCGCGAAATTATTGCCAAGCGAAAAGAAGAAACAGAGAAGAAAAAACTTGTTCCGGTAACCCATCTTAAGTTAGAGGATTTGTATAAAAAAGTAAAAGAAGAGGACTTAAAGCAGCTGAAGATTGTTTTAAAGGCTGATGTCGGCGGCACCTTAGAAGCAGTTGAAGGGGCTTTAATGAAAATTCCTGCAAAGGAAGTAGAATTAGCTATTGTCCATAAAGGGGTAGGGGCAGTAAATTCATCAGATATTCTCTTAGCCGAAGTAACTGATGCTATTGTGGTAGGATTTAAGGTTAATATAGATGCCCAGGTTAGGGAGTTAGCCAGAAAAAAGGGGATTGAGACTAGATCTTACCAGATTGTTTATGAGCTTATTGATGATGTTAAAGCTGCAGTAGAAGGGTTGTTGACTCCCCAGATAAAGCGAACATTCCTGGGGAGAGCCAAGGTAAAAACAGTGTTTAAGCTTTCTAAAACCGGAATAATCGCCGGCTGTATAGTAATCAAAGGAAAAATTTCTCGGGGCACGGTCTGTCATCTCTTCCGGGATAATGAGGTAATCTTTGAAGGCAAGGTAGCAACCTTAAGGAGGTTTAAAGATGATGTCCGGGAAGTAACAGAGGGCCTTGAGTGCGGCATCGGCATAAATTATGATAAAATAAAAGAAGAAGATGTTATTGATGTTTTTAACGAAGAGGTAATTGCTCGGAGACTAGAATGAGCTCAAGAGAAAGAATAATTTTAAGTGGAATCAGACCTACTGGTGAATTACACCTGGGGCATTGGGTAGGCGCATTATCTAATTGGATTAAACTGCAAGATAAGTATAAATGTTTTTTTATGGTGGCTGATTGGCATGCTTTTATGAGTGAGTATAAAAACTCCTCAATCATTAAAGAGTCTATTTTAGATAATGCCAGCGATTGGCTAGCTTACGGAGTAGATCCTAAAAAAAGTGTTATCTTTATCCAATCTGAGGTACCAGAGCATTTAGAACTATATATGATTCTCTCAAGCCTAGTGCCTCTGGGGTGGCTATTCCGCTGTCCGACTTTTAAGGAACAGATTGCCCAGTTAAAGGGCAAAGATATAAATACCCATGCTTTCTTAGGTTACCCGGTCCTGCAGTCCGCAGATATTCTTTTGTATAAAGCTGATCTTGTTCCGGTAGGTGAAGACCAGTTGCCGCACCTGGAGCTATGTCGGGAAATCGTTCGACGTTTCCATTTTACTTACCAGCGTAAAGTTTTCCCAGAACCTGAAGGTTTACTTACCTCTGTACCGCGTCTCTTAGGTTTGGACGGGAGAAAGATGAGTAATAGCTATAATAATTTCATTGGACTTTCTGAGCCAGCAGCTAGCTTAGAGCGTAAAGTTCTTTCAATGTTTACCGATCCGGCTCGCAAGAGGAAGAATGATCCTGGCCATCCTGATGTTTGTAATGTCTTTAATTGCTACTCTATCTTTGCTCCCAAGCAGAAGTCTCACCTTTATCAGGAGTGTATCGAAGCTAAGCGGGGTTGCCGGGAGTGTAAGATAGAATTAGCTAAGATCTTAGAGAAGTTTATTGCCCCTCATCGAGAAGCAAAAAGGAAGATACTAAAAAAGAAAAATTACTTAAGGGACATTTTAGATGCCGGTGCAAAGAAAGCTAGACGGCATGCTCAACAAACACTGAGTCAGGTTAAGAAAGCCTTAGGATTATGAAGATAAGATTAGATATTTTTGAAGGGCCTCTGGATTTGCTCCTCTACCTGATTAAGAAGGACCATCTTAATATTTACGATATACCAATCGCTCAAGTTATCGAGCAGTATCTACAGTTTTTGGAGTTAATGAAACTTTTAGATATCAACCTTGCTTCGGAGTATTTGGTTACCGCCGCAAATTTAATCAGTATTAAATCTAAAATGGTTCTTCCTCGGGAAGAAGAACCTCAAGAAGAAGAAATTGACCCTCGGGATGAGTTGGTAAGAAGACTTCTTGAATACGAGAAGTTTAAAGAAGCAGCAGAATTCTTAAAGGATAAGGAAGCAGAACGGAACCGCTATTTTAAACGACCGCCTCTTGAGACTCCGGCCGGTGAAGTTTATATTGAGGCTTCAATATTTGACCTTATCAGTGCTTTTAAGAATGCCCTTAAAGAAGTTCCCAAGGATATTTTCTTCGAAGTAGCTAAGGATGAGTTTACAGTAGAGGACAAAATTCATGATTTATTGCACCTTCTTTTAGTGAAAGAGAAGGTTTCACTGGATGGGTTATTTTCCGCAGCTAAGAATAAGCTAGAAATAGTAGTTACATTTTTAGCTATCCTGGAGTTGATAAAATTAAGAGAGATAGCTACTATTCAGAAAGAACTATTTGGTCCGATTTTAATTGCCCGCAGAGACAGTGTTTTTGCCCCAAAGTATTAACGGCTGATATTTAATAATTAATTCTAGATTTATGAACCAAGAGAGACTGGCTAATTATCGGGAAGAGAGCGAGGAAGAGCAGGTTATTAATCTTTCCCTCCGGCCCAAGAATTTAAAAGAATTCATAGGGCAGAAGAATATTATCGCTTCTTTAGATATTTCCCTGGAAGCAGCCAAGAAGAGGTCTGAACCCTTAGAACATATGCTTCTTGCCGGACCTCCGGGGTTAGGCAAGACTTCCTTAGCTTTCTGTGTTGCTCATCAGATGAAAGCAAAACTTACTGCTACCAGTGGGCCGGCTATAGAGCGAGCCGGAGATCTGGTAGGAGTTTTGACTAATCTGGAAGCTGGAGATATTTTATTCATTGATGAGATCCACCGTCTTTCAAGAGTTATAGAGGAATTCCTTTATCCGGCAATGGAAAATTTTCAGATAGATTTTATTATTGATAAAGGACCTTATGCTAAGAGCGTTAAGTTTAATCTTAAGCCTTTTACTCTTATCGGGGCGACCACCCGCAAAGGTTTATTAAGCGCACCATTACGGGGCAGATTCGGATTATTCTTTGACTTTGATTTTTACCGACCAGATGATCTTTCAACTATTGTCAAGCGGAGCGCTGGTCTTTTAAGCATTGAAATTGATCAGGAGAGTTCCCTAGAAATTGCCCGACGTTCCCGGGGTTCTCCTCGGTTATGCAATCGACTCTTAAGGAGAGTGCGCGATTATGCTCAAGTTGTGGGTAAGGGTGTAATTGATATTAAGATTGCCCAGGAATCTTTGACAAAAGTAGGTGTAGATAGCCAAGGGCTTGATGATTTAGACCGCAAATACCTTTTGACAATAATTAACCTTTATCAAGGGGGTCCGGCGGGGATTGAAGCTATAGCAGCAGCTTTGCACGAGGATAGATTAACTTTAGAGGATGTTGTGGAGCCCTATTTACTTAAAGAGGGATTGATTATCCGTACCCCCCGAGGCAGAGTAGCCACAGAATTATCCTACCGTTGCTTAAACATTCCCTATAAAAAGCAGACTCAAAAAGAACTTTTTTAAACAAGAGGATGTTTAAGGTAATCAAGAAAGATACAGGGACTAAAGCTCGATTAGGAGTTTTTAAGACTCAAAGTAATGAGTTTAGCACTCCTTGTTTTTTCCCGGTGGCTACCCAAGCTACAGTTAAGGGTCTTTCTCCTCAGCAGCTTCAGGAGATAGGTATTGATGGTTTGTTAGTTAATGCTTACCATTTATTTTTAAGACCGGGGGTTGAGGTAATAAAAAAATCCGGAGGCTTGCACTCCTTTATGGGGTTTAATAAAACAATTATTAGTGATAGCGGTGGATATCAAATTTTTAGTTTAGAGAGATTACGTAAGGTTAGTGACCAAGGGGTTGAGTTTCAATCCCATATTGACGGAAAACCATTTTTTTTAACCCCTGAGGAGGTAATTAGGATTCAGCTTGATTTAGGTTCTGATATTGTTGTTCCTTTAGATGAGTGTGTTAAATACCCCGTCTCTTATGAGGGGGCCCGTGAAGCAATGGAGCGAAGCCTCAATTGGGCTAAGCGTGCTAAGGATTATTTTGATAAGCATAATAGGGGCAACCGTCTTTTCTGGGGAATTATTCAGGGGTCGACCTATCAGGACCTGCGAGGTACCTGTATTGAACAGCTTTTAGCTTTAGGTCTAGAGGCCTTATGTATCGGAGGCTTAAGTGTTGGCGAACCATTAGATTTACGATATAATATTCTTTCTTTTATCAGTGATAAGGTGGCTGATGAGTATTTACGTTATTTCATGGGTTATGGGAAGCCCGAGGATATTCTCGAGGCAGTTAGTTTAGGCGTAGACCTCTTTGATTGTGTTGTGCCTACGCGGTTTGGCCGCACCGGCACAGCTTTCACCAGCAGGGGTGAGGTTACCGTAAGGAACGCTGCTTATAGTCAGGATCAGGAACCTTTGGATCAAGATTGTTCTTGTTATACCTGCAGTAACTTTTCCCGGGCTTATCTTCGGCACCTTATAAATGTAAAAGAAATGTCAGGGATTCAACTGATTACCTATCACAATGTATTTTGGTATAAAAATTTCATGGTAAAGATTAGGTCAGCCATAGAGAAGGGGGAGTTATCAGGGTTTAAGAAGGAATTCTTAAATAAGTTTAACTCCTCGGAAGATAATGATAATTGATTTAATTACGATTTTCCCTCGAATGTTTTCGCAGGTATTGGGAGAGACAATGATTAAGCGAGCCCAAAGTAAAGGGTTGGTTAAGATAAATATTCATAACCTTCGCGATTTTACCGACAATCTACATCGAAAGGTAGATGCACCTTCTTATGGCGGCGGAGGAATGGTTTTTAGAACCGAGCCGTTATTTAAGGCGGTTGAGGCAATCTTAGGTTATTCGGTTTACCCGAAAAAGATAAAGAATAAAAGTAAAAGAATAATTCTTTTTAGTCCTAAAGGCAAGACTTTAAATCAAAGAAAAGTTAAAAAATTCTTAAATTATGAACACTTAATTCTCTTGGCGCCGCGCTATGAAGGCGTGGATGAGCGAGCCAGGAAGTACTTAGCTGAGGAGGAGATCTCCTTAGGGGATTATATTTTAAGCGGCGGTGAATTAGCCTCAATGGTCTTTATTGATTGTTTATGCCGGCTTATCCCCGGTGTTGTTTCTAACAGGGAGTCGATAAAAAAGGAGAGCTTTGAAGGTTCGAGGTTAGATTTTCCCCATTATACCAGGCCAGCTGATTTTCGGGGTCTTAGGGTTCCAAAGATTTTGCTTTCAGGAAATCATCAAGAGATTAAGAAGTGGCGGAGAAGAAGAGCCTTGGAGGTTACCAGAAGCAAAAGGCCGGATTTATTAAATAGTTTTAGGTAAACTGTAATCAGGGAATCAGGAGGTAAATATGGATAAGTTAATGATGGTGGAGAAGGAATTAAAGGATGCTTTAAAAAAGGAGTATCCTGAATTTAAGCAGGGAGACATTATAAAAGTCTATTACAAAATCCGAGAAAAGGATAAGATTAGATTGCACCCGGTAGAGGGGGTAGTGATAAAGGTTCAGGGAGCAATGCATCGTAGGTCTTTTACAGTCAGGCGAATAGCTTACGGTGAGGCTTATGAGGTAACCTTTCCTTATTATTCTCCCAACATCGATAGAATCGAGATAACAAAATCCGGGCGCCGACATCCGCGCAGAAAGCGCTTATATTATTTAAGGAGAAGAATAGGTAAAAAGGCAGCCTCAGCCTAAATAATTAAGAGATGATAGTAGGGTTGGATGAAGCAGGAAGAGGGCCATTAGCCGGGGTAGTAGTGGCTTGCGCTTTGCATCTTCGCAAAAACCCGCCTTTTGGCTTAAGAGATTCTAAAAGCCTTTCATCAGCCCAAAGAGAAGAAGTTTTTACTTGGCTTGGCTCCGGTGCTGTCTTTGGGGTCGGCTTAGCTGATAATCGGGAGATAGATAAGTTTAATATCCTTGAAGCAACTTTTTTAGCTTTCAACCGGGCCATCAAGAAACTTTTAGCCAAATCTCCGAAGTTAAAAAAAGCCACCTTTATTGTTGACGGCAATCATTTTCGCAGCGATTTAAGATTGAAATACATCTGCAGGCCCAAGGCCGATTGCCAAGTTAAAGAGGTAGCCTGTGCCTCGATTATAGCTAAGGTGGTAAGGGATTATTTGATGAATTCAGTAGATTTTCTATATCCTCAGTGGAATTTTAGCAAACATAAAGGTTATCCTACACCAGAACATTTTTCCTTGATTAAAAAACTTGTTTTAACGCCTTTTCATCGCCGCAGTTTTTCTCCTTGTAAACAAGGCAAACTTTTAGGGGGTTAGAATGGAAAATTACCGGGCTGGCTTTAAGAAATATTTAGATGATTTGGGAAAGCCTAAACCTGCTCCTGGCGGCGGCAGTGCAGTCGGCTTAATCTTTTGTACCGGGGTCAGTTTAATTGAAAAAGCAATCAGTTTTTCCTCACCAACTAAGTTTAAAAAGCAATTGATTAGGTTGCAGACTTTAAGGAGAAGAGTCTATCCTTCTATTGATAGAGATGGCCGTATATTTGCCAAAATCATCGATTCAAGCGGTAAGAGGAGAAAGCAATTCATCAGGGAGAGTGAAGGTTTAGTTATTGGCTTAGGAAAGGCAGCTTGCCAAGTATTTTCTCTTGCTAAAGGGGTAGAATCTGGTATAAAAAAGAGTATAATTAGTGACTTTGAGATTGGTTTAGAGTCGGTCAAGATAGCGCTTCTGGGGTCTATTTTGAATTTGGAGGCTAACCAGAAGATGTTCGGGGTAAAGAGTAAGTTTATCGGCCCATTTAAGAGGTCTTTAAAAAGATGGCGATAATTTTCAATGCCCAGAAAAAATATGATTCTTTGCTAGCTGAAATTAAGATAAAGCTAGCTGATTTACCTAAGCTATGCCTAGCTTCAGTAGCTTTTGGAAAAGATGTGTCAGCCAAAAGTTACCGGGCTTCACAAAAAAGGTTAGCCGAAGATTTGGGCATAGAATACCGCCCTTTAGATTTAGGCGCAAACAATACTTTCCAAGATTTCAAAACTGAAATCAAAAAATTAAATCAGGATAAGAGTGTAACCGGCATTATTCTTAATAAGCCTTTTCCCTCAGAGTGGGATGATGCCGATGTATTTTCTCTGCTTAGTGAAGAGAAGGATATTGAAGGAATGCATCCGGATAATCTGGGAAGATTCTTTCTTGGCCAACCTCGATTCATATCTCCAACAGTAAGAAGTATTATGACAATGGTCGATGAAAATAATATCACACTTCGTGGGATGCGTGTGGCTCTAATAGGTTTTTCTCCTCTTATTGGCAGGCCGTTAGCCCTCTGGCTTGGTAGCAGGCTTGCAACAGTAAGCATTACTCATATTGCTACCTACGAGAAGAAAGATCTCCCCTCCTATGTAAAGAGTGCTGATATTGTAATCTCAGCTGTTGGTAAGCCTAATCTTATTAAGGGCGAGTGGATAAAAGAAGGAGCAATAGTTATTGATGTGGGGACCGGCCATAAAGATAATAAGATATCCGGGGATGTAGAATTTGATAAAGCTAAAGAGCGAGCAGGGTTTATTACTCCGGTTCCTGGTGGAGTGGGTAAGCTAACTACAATCTTTCTTTATCATAACTTGGTGTTAGCATATAAGTTAAGTTCGAAGAGTTAGGGTGCTATGGAGAATATCACTATTTTAGGCGCAGGTGTTTCGGGATTAGCTTTAATTGAGAAGATTAGGGCAAAAAATATCACCTGTAATATTACCCTTATTAACAAGGATAGTTGTTCGTTTCCTCGGCGGGGAATAATATCTTCACCGGCCGATATTTCTAAAGGAATAGATTTAAACCAGTGGGCCCAAGAGCAAAGGTGCGATTTTCTTCTGGATCAGGTTGAGCGGATTAATCCCCGGCGTCGCAAGCTCTATTTTAAAGAGGGAGAACCCAGAGATTTTGATAATTTGATTATCGCCTCCGGCTTAGTTTCCCAGAAATTGCCGATTAAAGGCGAACATCGAGATGGGTTTTTCTATCTTTCGGGAATCGATCCCCTTAAACTAAATGGTTTGCTTAAGATATCAAAAGAAGTTTGCGTATATGTCTCTACTTGGTTAGGGTTACGCCTAGCTATAGCTTTAACCGATTTAGGTAAAGAAGTGAGAATAGTCAGCGCTAATTTAAATTTCTTAGAGGAGGATAAGGAGAAGGTAATCAATGCTTTAGGCGAGAAGAAGATTATTTTGCACCTTGATGCTTTTATTGAGGAAGCTGTGGGTGAGGGAGTAGTTAAAGCTGCTAAGCTATCGCCGTTGATGGTTTTCTCTTCCCAATTAGTTTTTATTGATAGTGGATTTATTCCTAATCTTAAGTTTTTCGAAGAAGAAATCTCAACCCAGGATCTATTTTTTACCAATTTTGAGGGAATTTATCTCTTAGGTGATGTAAATCAAAAAGACATAGCCAATGAGATTTTTTTCTCCACCAATCATCAGGATGTTAAAAAACAAGCCGATCTTTTGGTTGATTTTATGGTTACTGGTCAGAGACCTGTTTTTGATAAAGACAGTGTTGAAAATAAAGACTTAAATCTAAGCGGAGATGGTATTTCCAAGGAGGTTAAATTATGGCAGAGTGGATTGGCATAGGGAAAAGAGCACGAAGATGCTATGGTTTTGATGAAATTGCTCTTGCTCCGGGAAGAGTTACTATAAACCCTGAAGAGGTAAATATATCCTGGGAGTTTGCCGGGAGGGGTTTTCCGGTTCCAATTCTGGCAGCAGCAATGGACGGAGTGGTTGGTGTTAAGTTTGCCATTGAGATGTCGCGCCTGGGGGGGATTGCTGTTTTAAATCTGGATGGCGTGCAGACCCGTTATGACAATCCCGAGCAAGTATTAAATAAGATTGCTAAGAGTTCTCCGGCAGAAGCCACTAATTTAATTCAAAAAGTATATACTGCTCCGATTAAGGAGGCTTTGATTGTTAAACGGGTTGAGGAGATAAAAAAAGGTGGAGGTTACGCTGCAGTTAGCTGTATTCCTCAAAATGCCGAACGGTTTGCTACAATTGCCGAGGATGCCGGAGCAGATTGTTTTGTACTTCAATCTACTGTAACCACCCCTATCCATGTAGCTTCTAAATATAAACCTTTAGATTTGTATAAATTCTGCAAACAGAGGAAAATTCCGGTAATTATCGGTAATTGTGTTACCTATGATGTTACCTTGGAACTTTTTGAGACTGGTTGTTCAGGTATTTTAGTGGGAGTAGGCCCGGGAGCAGCTTGTACTACCCGGGGAGTTTTAGGGATCGGTGTTCCCCAGGTAACCTCTACCATTGATTGTGCAGCAGCCAGAGATTTTTATTATCAGAAGACCGGTGACTATATCTCGATAATTACTGATGGTGGGATGAACCGGGGCGGCGATGTCTGTAAAGCCTTTGCTTCCGGCGCAGATGCGGTAATGATTGGTTCAGCCTTTGCTCGGGCCCAAGAGGCACCGGGTAAGGGATTCCATTGGGGAATGGCTACCTCACACGGCAATTTACCTCGCGGCACAAGGATTGAGGTGGGTGTAACCGGCAGCCTTGAGCAGATTCTTTTTGGGCCGGCAACAGTTGATGACGGTTCTCAGAATTTAATCGGTGCATTGATGACCTCCATGGGCTCGCTAGGCGTGAAGGCACTTAAAGATATGCATTTTGTGGAAATTATTATTGCTCCCTCTATCCAGTCTGAAGGAAAGGTTTTCCAGGCCACCCAACGAGTGGGAATGGGCAAGTAACGATAAGTTTAAGCCTAAAAATTAAAAGTAAAGTAAATGAAGAAGAAAGATCTAATCTTAATTCTTGATTTTGGGTCTCAATATACCCAGTTGATTGCCCGCCGGGTCAGAGAGCTTAAGGTTTTTAGTGTTATTGAGCCTTGCACTGTCAGTATAAGTAAGATCAAGAAGATTAAACCTAAAGGGATAATCCTCTCCGGTGGCCCTCACAGCGTTTATGAAAAAGGAGCTCCCCGCCTTAAAAGGGAAATTCTTCGATTAGGTATACCGATTCTGGGTATTTGTTACGGGATGCAGATTTTAGTCAAAGTTTTAAAGGGTGAGGTCAAGGAGAGTCAGCAGAGGGAATACGGGAAAGCCAAGATGTATATTGATGACCATGACGACCTATTCTTCTCACTTCCGGCAGCGATTACTTCCTGGATGAGCCATACTGATCAGGTTATCAAGCTCCCCTCTGGTTTTAAACTACTCAGCCATACCCTCAATACTAAATATGCTGCTATTGGTAATCGGGAGAAGAAAATCTACGGGGTTCAATTCCATCCGGAAGTTGTTCATACTGAATTAGGTATACAGATAATTTCTAATTTTTT
>CAYVYJ010000001.1:14957-54245 GCA_964455085.1 uncultured Planctomycetia bacterium | reverse complement strand
TCCATCCGGAAGTTGTTCATACTGAATTAGGTATACAGATAATTTCTAATTTTTTGTTTAGAATTGTTGGTTGTTTTGCAACCTGGCAGTTAGAAGATTTTGTAGCCGAGCAGATAAAAGAGATAAGGAAAAAGGTAGGCAAGAAAAACGTTATTTTAGGCTTAAGCGGCGGGGTAGACTCATCTACCGCTGCGGTTCTTCTTCATAAAGCTTTGGGTAAAAAACTTAAGTGTATCTTTGTCAATAACGGAGTATTGCGCAGGCTTGAAGCTCAGAAGGTAATCAGTATTTTCCGGGATCACTTTAAAATGGACCTGCGCTATGTTGATGCTTCAAAATTATTCTTAACTAAATTAAAGGGTGTTGTTGACCCTGAAGCCAAGCGGAAGATAATCGGCCATGAATTTATAGGGGTATTCGAGGCTGAGGCCCGAAAAATAAAAAATGTTGAATTTCTGGTGCAGGGGACTCTCTATCCTGATGTAATCGAATCAATATCTTTTTTCGGCGGCCCTACAGCCTGCATAAAATCCCATCATAATGTAGGAGGCCTGCCCCTGGATATGCAGCTAAAATTAATCGAGCCTTTCCGCCAGCTGTTTAAGGATGAGGTCAGAGAGATTGCCAAGATCCTTAAACTCCCCACAGCGATAATTAACCGCCACCCTTTCCCTGGCCCGGGTCTGGCCATAAGGATAATCGGTGAAGTAAATACTAAACAGCTTAATATTTTGCGTGAAGCCGATGCTATTTTGGGAAAGATTATAAAGAAGAATAATCTTTATAATCATATTTGGCAGGCATTTTGTGTCTTACTTCCCCTTAAGACAGTGGGGGTAATGGGGGATAAACGGACTTACGAATATGTGGTTGCAATACGGGTAGTAAGCAGCCTTGACGGGATGACCGCTGATTGGTCTAAGATTCCCCACGCAGTTCTTGATCAGATTTCTAACTCGATTATTAATAATGTGCGAGGAATAAACCGCGTCGTTTTCGATATAAGTTCTAAACCCCCGGCAACTATTGAGTGGGAATAAAGTGGAGGCAAGATGACCGAGCAAGTTGAAGTAAAAAAAATAAGTGAGTTGGTTGATTATCAAGAAGGTTCAGTTGTTAGCAAAACCTTGATCAAGAAAGAGACCGGAACAGTAACAGTTTTTGCTTTTGATAGAGATCAGGGGTTAAGCGAACACACGGCTCCTTTTGATGCAATGGTTAATATCCTTGATGGTGAGGCTGAAGTTACAATAGCCGGTGATGTAATGATCTTGAAAAAAGGGGACCTGGTTATAATGCCGGCCAATAAACCTCATGCCTTGAAAGCCAGAGAGAAGTTTAAGATGATGCTGATTATGATCAAATCAGTCTAATCCGGGACAGGTCCCATTCAAAAAAGCTAAGCCGGTAAATGATTTTTTGAAAAAAAAGAGAAAATAATTTCGTTTTCAATTTTGCGAAAAAAAGGAAAATTGCAAAAAAAGGTAAGCCTAATAAGCCAAATTTTAATGGGACCTGTCCCGGATTAACTGTCCCGGATTAAAAAGATGACACACGCTGATTTCGTACACCTCCATGTACATACCCAATATAGCCTCTTAGATGGAGCTTGCTTGTTGGAGCGGCTGGTGGATAAGGCTGCGCAACATAAACTGCCGGCTTTAGCCATGACTGATCATGGCAACATATTCGGAGCAATCAAGTTTTATAATCTTTGTATAAAAAAGGGGATAAAGCCGATAATCGGCTGTGAAGTCTATCTGGCCGAAGGTTCACGTCTTGATAGAGATTATAAACCCAATGGCAACGATAACTATCACCTTATTCTTCTGGCTAAAGATGAACAAGGCTATTCTAATCTCGTAAAGCTAGTCAGCTTAGCCCACTTGGAAGGATTTTATTACAAGCCCCGGGTGGATAAAGAACTTCTTCAAGAGCACCATAAAGGGCTAATTGCTTCCAGTGCCTGTCTTAAGGGAGAAATCCCTTCAGCGATTACTACCGGTGACCTAAATAAAGCTTCTAAACTGGCTGATGATTATTTGCATATCTTCGGTAAAGGGAATTTTTATCTGGAGATTATGGAGAACGGGTTGGCTGAGCAGAAAACAGTAAATAATCAGTTAGTTAAAATTTCCCGGGATTTAGGCATTCCTTTAGTTGCTACTAATGATATTCATTATCTAGAAAAGGAAGAATCATTTGCCCACGAAGCTCTCTTAGCTATTCAAACCCAGACTACTCTGGCTGATCCTAATCGCTTTAGATTCAATAGCAATACTTTTTACTTTCGCAGCCCACTTGAGATGAAGCAAATTTTTAAGGATATTCCTGAATCGATAAGGAATACCATTGAAATTACTCAAAAATGTAATCTTACTATGGATTTTTCCCAAATACACCTGCCCCATTTTCCTCTTCCTGAAGGTGTAAATGATAGTGATTATTTAACAAAGGTTTGCCAAGAAAATTTAAAGTCCCGGTACCCTAAAGAAAATAAGGCTGTCACTGAGAGATTAAATTATGAGTTAGAGACGATTAAGAAGACCGGATTTTCTAGCTACTTTTTAATAATCTGGGACTTAGTTAAATTTGCTAAGGAAAATCATATTCCGGTAGGTCCTGGTCGGGGCAGTGCCGCCGGCAGCATTGTAAGTTATATTTTGCATATTACCGATGTCGATCCTTTAAATTATGACCTTCTCTTTGAAAGATTCCTGAACCCTGAGAGGGTCTCGATGCCTGATATTGATATCGACTTCTGCTATGAGAAGCGGGCCGAGGTCCTAAGCTATGTGGCCCAAAGATACGGCAAGGCCAATGTGGCCCAGATAATTACCTTTGGAACAATGTTGGCTCGGGCAGTAATCAGAGATGTCGGCCGGGTTATGAGTTTTAACTATGCTGAGGTAGATAAAATTGCCAAAATGATTCCTTATGGTGCCGGCCAACACATTGATTTGCGGCGAGCTTTATCTTTGAACTCCGAATTAGCTGACATTTATGATTCTGATGATAGAGTTAAACGGCTCATTGATGTGGCTATGCAGCTTGAGGGGCTCTCCCGTCACGCCTCAACCCATGCTGCCGGGGTAGTTATCTCCGATAAACCATTGATGGAGCGAGTTCCCTTAACTCGCGGCGCTGAGGGCGAGGCGGTTACTGGTTTTGATATGGGGTCGTTGGAGAAGACCGGTCTACTTAAGATGGATTTCTTAGGCTTGAAGACCCTTACGGTAATTGATGAGACTGTTAAGATTATCAAGCGGACTAAGAGCGTAGAATTAGATATTACCACCATACCCCTTACTGACAAAAAGACCTTTTCGCTCCTAGTCAAGAGTAATACCATTGGTGTCTTTCAATTGGAAAGTAGAGGGATGCGGGAAATCTTAAAGAAAATAAGCCCTAATAAGTTTGAAGATTTAATTGCTGTCCTAGCCCTCTATCGTCCCGGTCCTTTAGGCAGCGGTATGGTCGATGATTTTATTAACCGCAAGCAAGGCAAAAAGAGTATTTCCTATGTTCACCCTAAATTAGAGCCGATTTTAAAGAAGACCTACGGGATAATTCTTTACCAGGAACAGATTATGCAAATAGTGGCCAGGTTAGCTGGTTTTGACCTCTCCCGGGCAGATTTATTAAGAAAAGCTATCGGTAAGAAAATACCGGAAATTATGGAGGAGCAGAGGCATCTGTTTATAGAAGGTTGCCGCAAGAATAACATTTCGGTAAATGCGGCCGGCCAGATATTTGATTTGATTGATTACTTTGCAGGTTACGGCTTTAACAAAAGCCATTCTACCGCTTATGCCTTAATTTCATATCGCACTGCATACCTGAAGGCTAACTACCCTGTAGAGTTTATGGCAGCTCTCCTAACCAGCGAGCGCAATAATACCGATAAGGTTGTAGAGTATGTTAATGAATCAAGCCGGATGAAAATTAAGGTTTTGCCTCCGGATATAAATACCAGTTTTAATAATTTTACTGTAACTGATGATCAGAATATACGTTTTGGTTTAATGGCGATTAAGAATGTCGGGAAAGCCGCTTTAGAGAATATTATTGAGACCAGAAGGCAGGGTAAATTTAAGAGCATCTTTGATTTCTCCAAGAGAGTTGATTCCCGGGTGGTGAATAAGAAGGTTGTTGAGAGTCTTATAAAGTCAGGAGCAATGGACAGCTTTAATCTTCGCCGGGCTCAAATGATGGCACTGCTGGATAAAATATTAAATAAAGGGACAAAACGGGAAGACCCGGCTCAACTAAGGCTTTTTTCTGACCCGGTTGATGAAAGTGTTCCTGATATTGAGGAGTGGCCGATTTTACAGATATTAAACTTTGAGAAGTCTCTCTTAGGTATATATTTAACTAGCCATCCTTTACGCAGCTACTCCGGCGTAGCTAATTACCTTAAGTGTGGAAAAATAATCCGTCTCTGGGAACATCCACGACAGGGTGAGGTTATAGTTTACGGAGTGGTGGAGAAGGTAAAGAATATTATCACTCGCAGAAAGGGTGAACGGATGGCGATTCTAAAACTGGAAGATGAAACTGGTAGTATTGAAGTTTTTATTTTTCCCCGTCTCTTTGAGGATTGTGCCTTTTATCTTCGAGAAAAAGCGATAGTGGTGTTAAAGGGTAAGGTCGAGGCTAAAGACAAGGTCCCTAAGATATTAGCTACACAGGTTATCCCGGTGGAGAAGATTACTGATTACGTTAAGAGTGCCGACATCTCCCTAGAGAACAACGGAATTTCGCTAAGAAATTTAAAGGATATTGTCACCAAACATCAAGGAGATACGCCGGTATTCTTTTCTTTCAAGAATTCCCAGCTCAAAGGGGTGAAGGTTAAAACCGGTAGTAAATTTTACATCACTTTGAACGAGAAGGCTTTAAATGAGATCAGCGCCCTAGTAGGGGAGGGAAACTTGTCCTTGACACTTTAATTTTCCGGTGATAGACTTACTCTATGAGAAAAAGAGATATAGTTCTTAAAATCAGCCAGGATACTCAGATAAAACAAGTTGTAGTAAAAGAGGTTGTGCAACGGACATTTAATGCTATTTTTGATGCTTTGAAGTCTGGGAAAAGGATTGAGCTGAGAAATTTTGGGGTATTTCAGGTAAAAAAGAGAAAAAAGAGAATTGGCAGAAATCCTAAAACTGGTGAGGTTGTGCCTGTCCCCGAAAGACGCACCGTTGTTTTTAAACCTGGCCTGGAGATGAAGAAGTCCATAAAGTAGTCCCATCTGTTTAGATGAACCCCATCATCTTCCCTCTAAAGTTGATTTGTCTAAAATTAGCAGGAGGAGAAATAGAGTGAAAAAGAGTTACTCTAGTGTTCGCGGAACGTCTGACTTTAATGGATCTAGCGTTCTAGAATTTAATCGAGCCAACAAAACAGCTGCAAAAATATTTAAACTATTCGGATATGAAGAGATTATCCTTCCGATATTAGAAGAAAAAGATTTATTTGCTAAAAGTGTAGGTGAGACTACAGATATTATTGAAAGGCAAATATTTAAAATCGAAGGGAAAGATGTAGTTCTTCGTCCGGAAGGAACAGCTCAGGTCATAAGGTATTATCTTGCCAACTCACTCCATAAAAAAAGTGATTTTCATAAATTGTTTTATATGGGCGCTATGTTTAGGGGCGAACGGCCGCAGAAAGGAAGGCTGCGTCAATTTCACCACATTGGTGCTGAAGCCATTGGTTCAAACAGTGTTTATTTAGATGCTGAAATGATTATCTTAAGTTTAAAAATATTAGATGCAATAGGAATTAAAGATAAAACTTTATGGATTAATTCTTTAGGGTGCAAAGCTGATAAAGCTAAGTTTGCTGAGATTGTTAAAGAAGGGGTTTTACAATGCAAAGATAATCTCTGTGAGGATTGTAATAGGAGGGTGCATAAGAACCCTTTAAGGGTTTTGGATTGCAAAAAGGATCAATGTAAATCAGTAGCTAGGACTTGGGTTACTCAAGCTGCGCATCCGGCTAAGAATTATCTGTGTCCTAAGTGTAAGGAAGAATTTAAAAATTTATTAGAAATACTTAAAGATTTTAAGATAGATCACAAATCCAGTACTTTTTTGGTCCGCGGACTCGATTACTACACTAATACTGTTTTTGAAATTACTACCTCAGGTTTAGGTTCTCAAGATGCAATTGGAGCCGGAGGAAGATATAATAATTTAGTTGAATTTTTAGGAGGCCCTAGCAAACCGGCTATTGGCTTTGCTTTAGGATTAGAGCGTATTCTTTTGAGTTTAGGTGAATCTAAAAGAAAACAGAGCTTAGATGTTTTTGTTGCTATCAGAGATGATAGCTTTATTAAAGAAGGGTTCAGAGTGTTAAGGATGCTAAGAGAAGAAGGTATAAACGCTGATTTTGATTACTGCGGTAAGTCTTTAAAAGGGCAGATGCGCTCTGCCCAGAGAAAAGGTTCTCGGGTAGTAGTGATTTTAGGTGAGGAGGAGGCAAAAGAGGGCACCTTACTCCTTAAAGATATGGAGAAATCAACCCAGATAAAAGTAAGCAGTAAGAATTTAATTTCCCAGATAACCAAGCTAATCAAAACTTAAGAGGCGGTGAAATAATGTTAAGAACCCATACTTGTGGTCAACTAACAGAGGTTGATGTAGATAAAGAGATAGTCTTGTGCGGCTGGGTGGCTTCCCGTCGCGATCACGGCAAGCTTATTTTTATTGATTTAAGAGATAGATACGGAATTACTCAGGTAATTTTTCTACCCAAACCCAATGTAGCCACTTACGACTTAGCTAAGAAATTAAGAAATGAGGATGTAATCAAGGTTAAGGGGGCAGTTAACCGTCGGCCTAAAAAGACAGAAAATCCCAAAATCTCCACTGGTCTTATTGAGGTTACTGCTCAAGAGTTAGATATTTTAAGCGCTGCAGACGATTTACCTTTTAATGTCGATGAGGCAATAGAGGTGGGGGAGGAAATTCGCCTAAGACACCGTTATCTTGATTTAAGGAGGGCTTCGGTTTATCAAAGGTTAGTCTTACGCCATAATCTGAACCAGGGCTTTAGAAATTTCCTTAATCAGGAGAATTTTTTAGAGATAGAGACACCATTTCTCACCAAATCTACACCTGAGGGAGCTCGGGACTATCTGGTTCCTTCACGACTGCAACCGAATAGATTCTATGCCTTACCTCAATCGCCACAGATTTTTAAACAAATTTTAATGGTCAGCGGTATGGATAAATATTATCAGATTGTGCGTTGTTTCCGAGATGAAGATTTGCGGCGTGACCGGCAACCAGAGTTTACGCAGTTGGATATAGAATTATCTTTTTTAGAAGAAGAAGATATTTATTCACTGGTTGAGAAGATGATTGCCGATGTTTTTTCCCAGTGTTTAGGAGTGGATATAAAGACGCCTTTTTTACGTTTATCGCATCAGGAGGCAATGGAGAAATACGGAACAGATAAACCTGATCTTGGGGAGGGTGACTATCGTTTCCTCTGGGTAGTAGATTTTCCTCTCTTTGAATATAATCAAGATGAGGGGCGTTGGCAGTCTTGCCACCATCCTTTTACAGCGCCTCAGCAGGACGATGTATCAGCTTGGGATAAGGATTTATCTAAAATAAGAGCCCGGGCTTACGATTTAGTCCTCAACGGTTCAGAGATTGGCAGCGGTTCAATAAGAATTCACTCAACCAAGCTACAGGAGAAAATTTTTGAAATTCTGGGAATATCTCAGAAAGAGGCTCAAAAGAAGTTCGGATTTCTTCTCCGTTCGTTTAATTACGGAGTTCCGCCGCATGGCGGGATTGCATTTGGCCTAGACAGATTGTATGCTATAATAAGTGGTTCTGAAAGTATCCGGGATGTGATTGCATTTCCCAAGACTCAGAAGGGGAGTTGTCTTCTTAGCGATGCACCTTCGGAGGTCAAAGAAGCTCAATTAGAGGAGTTATACTTAAAACTAATAAAGCACGAAGAGGAGTAATAGGTATTAAAAGTAACACTTAACAGAAGGGGGTAACGATGAGGAGGCTATGGATTCTAATCGGGATTATCATTTTTAGTGGCTGTTTAACAATGCGGAATTATACTAAGGAAGTGCCCCGCAAGGATCTTGATATTAGTGGGAATCAAGGGTATGTAGCTGGAGAAGCTAAGGATGAGCCGCGCGAAAACAGACTAGGGGATACCCGGACAATATCGGTATTAGAGGTAGAAATTGCACCATCGGAAGCTAAGGAGCCTAAGGAGGCCGGAGAGGTAGAAGCCACCCAGGAGACAGAGGCTATCCTTCCAATCGAGGAGATTGCTGAAGCAGCAGAAGTCGTAGAAGTTGCAGAAGTTATTAGTGAACCTGAGGTCGCTGAAACAGAAGAGACTAAGTATTATACAATTCAGAAGAATGATACTTTGCAGAAGATCTCTCATAAATTTTATGGCACAACCCGAAATTGGAATTCTATTTATGAAGCTAATAAGGATGTGCTAAAGAACCCTGACCGGTTATACCCAGGAGTTGAAATAAAAATTCCACCCAAAAATTAAGTATCGGATTGATAAGTTGCAGCCGGCAGGGTTAATATAACTATGCAGAGAATAATTGCCATCAATGACCTTTCAAGCTTGCAGTGTATTTTTGGGATTGCTGATGAAAATCTAAAGTTTTTGGAGAAAGAGTTGAGCGTAGCGATAGCTATAAAACCAAAGGGAATTCTTCTTAAAGGCAGTAAGGATAAGGTAAATGATGCCTCCTCTTTACTTAATAAGATTGTTACTTTAGGTAATGAGGGTTTTGTTTTTAGCCAGAAGGAATTGAGTCAATACTTAAACTCTCATTCTTTAAATAGTAATAGTTATTCTCTTAAGAAAGAAGAGGCTGTCTCCGATAGTAAGCTGGGAATAAGAGTTCCTTCAACGCGGAAAAAGCTGGTTTTTCCTAAAACTTCCGGACAGCAAAAATACCTCGAAGCGATGCAAAAACATGATATTGTTTTTGCTACTGGTCCGGCCGGAACCGGCAAGACTTACTTGGCTATGGCTATGGCCGTAAATTTCCTGGTCAAGAAAGAAGTCAGTAGAATTGTCTTAACCCGACCAGCCCTGGAAGCCGGTGAATCGTTAGGTTTTTTACCCGGAGATATGCATGCTAAGCTAGGGCCTTATTTGCGTCCCTTATACGATGCTCTCTATGATATGATGGAGAGCGGAGTTATTGAGGACTATTTAGAGAGGGGAATTATTGAAATTGTACCTTTAGCTTATATGCGAGGGAGAACTCTTAATAATGCATTCGTTGTTTTGGATGAAGCCCAAAATTGCACTTCAGAGCAGTTAAAAATGTTTCTTACTCGTTTGGGCTTTGATTCTAAAACGGTGATTACCGGCGATATAACCCAGAGTGATCTTCCCGGAGGTAAACCGACAGGTCTTAAGAAAGCAATCCAGATTCTTAAGACTATCAAGGGTATACAATTTATTAATTTAGGCAAAAAAGATGTAGTGCGTCATCCCTTAATTCAGAAAATAATCCAGGCTTATGAAAATTTCTATAGCAAGACGGGAAGTTAATCTTAACAACCTGCTTACTGGTTTGCTATTTTTCGGTATCACAGGTTTTGTCTTCTTTATCTATGCCATAGACTTTTCTCTTTTAATTCTGGCCTTGATCCTTTTTCTTTACGCTAGGTTTATAAGAGGGCTGGAGAATTTGCCTTCCTATTTAGACCTGTCTATATTGGGAGCGATAGCAATTCTGATACCGCTTCTGACCATGGGTACATTTAAGATATCCGGATATGGCATTGCTGCTATTGGTTTTGTGATGCTGATCACCCTTCTTTTTAACAGCTTAGAGCTTTCTTTTCTCTTTGCTATTTTTATCTCTTTCTTAAGCGCAAGTATGGATGGCGGTAATTTTAATATCGGTCTTAGCCTTTTTATCGCCTCCCTGATTGCCGGCATGTTAGCTTACCGGGTTAGGCGCAGGTTTCAGGTAATCCGTGCTGGCTTCTTTGCTGGCCTTATACAATTCGTTATCGCCTTTCTTATGGAGCGCGAGCAGAGTTTCTTTGGTCTCTCCGGTTTAGACTTTAATCTTTTAAAGATGTGTCTTTTTAATGGAGTGGTATCGTCCTTTATCGTGTTGGGAGTCTTACCGGTTTTTGAGTATATATTCAAGGTAGTTACCAACATCTCCCTTCTTGAGTTGTCCGATTTTAACCACCCCTTATTGCGTAAATTAATTCTTGAGGCTCCGGGAACATACCAGCATTCATTGGTGGTGGCGAATTTAAGTGAGGCTGCCGCAGAGTCTATCGGTGCTAATTCCCTTCTAGCTCGGGTAGGTGCTTACTATCATGATGTTGGTAAGATGATTAAGCCTGATTACTTTGTGGAAAACTTGGTAAACTATAGAGATGTGCATAAGAATTTGAAGCCATCAATAAGCAAGTTGATTATTTTCAACCACGTAAAGGATGGAGTAGACCTGGCGATTAAGCACCATCTTAATCCTAAAATCATTGATTTTGTATCTCAGCACCACGGCCGGACTCTTGTTTATTACTTCTATCAACGGGCCAAAGAATTAGAACCGGAAGGCAAGCACGAGGAGGAGTATCGTTACCCCGGTCCTAAGCCTCAGGTTAGGGAAATTGCAATTGTGGCCTTAGCTGATACTATTGAAGCTTTATCGAGGACCCTGGAGGAACCTACCCCGGCAAGAATAGAGGAGATGGTCAGAGAAGTAGTTAAGAAGCGATTTATGGAAGGGGAGTTGGATGAGAGTAATCTAACCTTGAAAGAGTTAGAAAAAATCACCCAAAGTTTTATCCGTATTTTAAATGCTATCTTCCACACCCGCATAAATTATCCCAAGGATGAGAATAGAAGTAATAAATCAACAAAAAATAAAGAGAATAAATCTTAAAGCTTTACATAAATACTTAGAAAAAATACTCCGCTTTCTTTCCACCGAAGGCGGATCCGCCTCAGGCGGAAATATTTCATCCCAACGAGTATCAATTCTTTTCTGTAATAATAATTTCATAAAGAAACTGAATAAGAAGTATTTTAAAAAGACTTCTTCTACCGACGTAATAGTTTTTCCTTTAAAAGATGAGTTAGAACCGGATTATTTAGGGGAGATAGTAGTTTCAGTTGAGGCAGCCACCAAGGTTGCTGAAAAAATAGGCTGTAAGTGGCAGGATGAATTAAAACTCTATCTTATCCATGGTATCTTGCATTTATTAGGATATGATGACCGCACTAGGCTTAAGCGGGCGATTATGGAGGAAAAGCAACGTCAGCTTTTTAATCTAAACTAAAAATATAATGATTGAAAAAGACTTAGGATTCATTTTAAAAAGGTATAATTTTCGGGAAACAAGCTTAATTACTACCCTTTATACTTCGCGTTTTGGTAAAATAAGAGGAATCTTTAAGGGTTTTTATACCCCCAAGAAGGAATTCTCTTCTTCCTTAGATATATTCAGCCTCAATGAGTTAATTTTTTATCCCAAAAAGAGTGAAATTTGGCTTATCTCGCATGCTGATTTAATCTCCGATTATCCTTACTTACGAGAAGATATAGCTAAGGCTAAAGTGGGTGCGCTTGTGTTTAATCTTTTAGATAAAACAATACCTTTATGGGATAGTAATCAGTATATCTTTAAATTAGTGAACAGTTGTTTAGATTTTTTGAAGGAAGAGGATGAATCTAAGATTCTTTATATTTTTTTAATAAAATTTCTTACCTTTTCGGGGTTTAAACCGGAGCTTAATCACTGCCTAAGCTGTGAGAGTCTTTTGGATAGTGAGTTTTCCTTCAGTGTGGCCAGAGGAGGACTTATCTGTAAGCGCTGTGTCCAGAAAATAGGGGATGCTAAGCGGATTAGTAAGCAAGCTTCGCGGTCCTTGCACTACATTCAGAAGACTGATTTTCCTCTTGTCTGCCGGCTCAAGGTTGCTAAGTCTTGCCAGGAGGAGATCGCTTATATTTTAGGAAGATTTCTGGCTTATCACTTTGAATTTTATGATTTAGCTAATTCTGATTTCTCTGCCCAGAATTTGCAGTTAATTCCTTAATATTAATTGTGGCATAATTGAGAGGTTGATATAATATTAGCAATGATTTACGAAAATCGAAAAGCTCCTTTGAACGAGAAAAAAGCCAAGAAGACTGCGGGTAAAGTTTCTCTACCTAAAGACCTAGACCCGACAATTTTGAAGACCATATCTTATGAATATCCTCAGCAAAAAATTGCCAGCGAGTTAACTACTGATGAGTTTACTTGTCTTTGTCCCTTTTCTGGCCTTCCTGATTTTGCCAAGCTTACCATAAAATATACCCCCCGGCAGAAGCTGATTGAGCTTAAGTCTTTAAAGTACTATCTTTATTCCTTTCGGAATGTAAAAATTTACAATGAACATGTTGTAAATAAAATCCTCGCAGATTTAAAAAAGGTATTAAAACCTTATGAGATTGCAGTAATCGGAGAATTTACGTCGAGAGGGGGTATTAAAAATAAAGTCTCTGCTGACCATAAAACCGGTAAGTAAAATCATTTTTTTATGAAGAGTCAGGAAATTACCGAGATCTTCAGAGAAATCGCTGTGATTTTAGAACTAAAAGGAGATAATCCTTTTCGGATTCGGGCCTACTCTAAAGCCGCAGAAGCCGTAGAAAAATTAGGCGATGAGTTAGAAGATAAAGTTAACCAGGATCAGTTAACCACTGTCCCTGGAATCGGCAATGATTTAGCCGCTAAAATCAAAGAGATAGTTTCAACTGGTTCACTGAAGTTTTATCAGAAGTTAAAGCAAGATATCCCGGCTGGAGTAATTGAGATGCTTCAGATTCCCGGTTTAGGCCCCAAGACAGTTAAGCTTATTTACCAGAAGCAGGGAATCGATAGTATTGATAAGCTAATCAAAGCTGCCCAAGAAGGGACATTAGCTCAATTAGCGGGAATAAGAGAGAAAACCATAGAAAACATCTTAAGAGGCATTGCAATCTTGAAAAAGGGTCGCGAAAGAACTCCTTTTTATTTTGCCCAGTGTTCTGCGGATAGTTTTATTAAAGAGATAAAAGAGGTAAAAGAGGTTAGAAAGATTGAAGTAGCTGGCTCTCTTAGAAGGAAGAAAGCGACAATCAGAGATATTGATATTTTAGTTATCTCCTCAAACCCCAAAAAGGTTATGGATAAATTCACCTCACTTCCTTTAGTAGCCCAAGTTTTGCTTAAGGGTCAGACCAAGTCTTCAGTTTTAGCCCGGGAAAACAATATCCAGGTTGATTTAAGGGTGGTAGATAAAAAGAGTTTTGGTTCAGCTTTACTTTATTTTACCGGCTCCAAAGAGTTTAATATAAAACTCAGACAGCTGGCCATGAAGAATAATTACAAGATAAACGAATACGGATTATTTTCTCAAGGCAAGAAGTTAGGTGAGAAGTTTATCGCTGGTGCTAGCGAAGAAGATATCTTCAAAGCTTTAGGAATGGATTATATTCGGCCGGAGTTACGCGAAGACCTAGGGGAGATAGAAGCAGCCTTAAAGAAAAATTTGCCTAAATTAGTTAATCTAAAAAGTATTAGGGGCGATCTTCATGTTCATTCCAACTATAGTGACGGTAGAAACAGCATTGAAGAAATGGCCAGGGCAGCAGAAAAACGAGGTTATGAGTATCTGGGAATAGCTGACCACTCCCAAGGGTTAAGGATAGCCGGAGGAGTATCAATAGAGCAGCTTTATGAGAAGATTGAGGAGATTAAGAGGATAAATAAAAAGTTAAACAATATAAAGTTGCTAGCCGGAACCGAAGTTGATATATTAGGCGATGGCAGCCTTGATTATCCGGATAAGGTCTTAAGCCGGTTAGACTTCGTTATTGCCGCAATTCATAGCGGCTTTAAACAATCTCGGAAGCAGTTGACCCAAAGGATTATTAATGCTTGTAAGAATAAGTACGTAAATATTATTGCCCATCCTGCCGGTGGATTGTGGGGTTCCCGGGACCCTTATGAGATTGATTTAGGCCAGATTATCAAAGTTTGCCGTGACTACAAGGTAGCTTTAGAGGTCAATTCTCACCCCTACCGCTTGGATTTAAGAGCCTCTAGTGCAATGCGAGCAAAAAAGGGAGGGGTAAAGTTGGCCCTCAATACAGACTCTCATATAATTGAACAATTACAATTTATGGAGTTAGGTTTAAACGTGGCTCACCGGGGGTGGTTAGAAAGAGAAGATATTTTGAATTGTCTGGGTTTGGAGGAACTGATTAAGTGGTTAAAAAAATAGCAGTTTTAATCATTCTGTTGATTTTTACCTCTTGCCAGGAGCCTTTATACCGGAAGAAGTTTCTAATTCTGGGAACATATCTGGAAGTGACCTCAACTGATCCGGCGGCTGCCGCTATTGTGTATCAGGAGTTTAAGCGTTTGGATAAAATTTTTAATTTATACGATCCAAATTCGGAAATTTCCCGGTTGAATAAGACTTATAATCAGCCTTTTGACGCTTCGGAGGAATTAATCGAAATTTTAAGTCTTAGCCGGCAAGTTTATGATTTAAGTAAAGGTGCCTTTGACGTAACCCATGGTGCGCTCTATAAATTTTGGAAGGAGTTAATTGGTAAGAAAGAAGTAAAAAATTTTCCTACTCCTGAGGCAGTAGCCAGAATAAGAGAATTGGGAGGAATAGAAGGTATAGAAATTGATTCTCAAAATCAGACAGTAATAATAAAGAAGAAGGGTTTAATTATTGATTTAAGTGCTATTGCCAAGGGTTATATCGTAGATAAAGCAATAGCTAAATTAAAGCAAGCAGGAATAGAGAATGCTTTAATTAATGCTGGCGGAGATATCTATTGTCTGGGAACCCAGCTTGGGAAGCCTTGGAAAATCGGCATAAAAGATCCCGGCCGACTAAGGGATATTTTAGAAACCCAATCATTAATTGATGAAGCTATAGCCACCTCAGGAGGGTATGAACAGTTTTTCTCTTTCCAAGGCAAAGATTACTCCCATCTGATTGATCCCCGCCAAGGATATCCGGTAGATAATGACTTAATAAGTGTGACGGTGATAACCAAGAATTGCTTTACTGCCGATAGCCTAGCTACTGCTTTTTTTATTCTTGGCTTAGATGGTACAAGGGAGTTTCTGGCTAGAGTTCCTTCAACTATGAGGATATTTTTAGTTCTCTCTAAAGGTAACCAGGAAGAAGTACATATTCTTAGATAACTTATTAAAGAGGAGGAGTTGCATTTATGCCTAAGGTAACCATAAATGATATCCGCAAAAAGAAAGGTAAGACTAAGATAACCATGCTTACCTGTTATGATTATTCTTTTGCCGGGATTTTAGATTCTGCCGGTATTGATATAGTTTTAATCGGAGATTCACTCTCCAACGTAGTCTTAGGAATGAGCCAGACCCGTTACCTCCAGTTAGCTGAGATGTTTAATCATACCCGGGCTGTAGCTAAAGGAGTTAGCAAGGCTTTAGTAGTAGCAGATATGCCTTATGCTGCTTACCAGAAGAGACCTGAGAAGTGTTTGAACTATGCGGCTAAGTTCATTAACCTCGGTGCTGAAGCGGTAAAGGTAGAGTGGTTTTCGGCTAAAGATAGGAAGGATTGTTGTTATGTAGTAAAGAAGTTGATTAAAAACAAGATACCGGTTATGGGCCATATTGGCCTTACACCCCAGACTGCCCATCTCTTGGGCGGATACAAGGTCCAGGGCCGAGACCCCAGAGGTGCTTTAAATTTAATCAAGCAGGCTAAAATACTTGAGGATTTAGGGGTATTTAGCCTGGTTTTAGAGTGTGTTCCTTATTTACTGGCTAGGGAGATTACTAAGGGGCTGAGAATTCCTACTATTGGTATCGGGGCTGGAAAATACTGTGACGGTCAGGTTCTGGTTAGTTACGATCTTCTTGGCCTTTATAAAGAGAAACAGCCTAAATTTGTAAGGGTTTATAAGGATTTGGCTCCAGAGATAAAACAAGCGGTTGTTCTTTTTGTTAAAGATGTCAAGAAAGGTAAATTTCCCTCTAAGCTTGAGAGTTTCTCAGCAAGGCAGAAAAAATAACCTATTTTTTCCAAAAACAATTTGTATAACCAGAAAATAGAATATATAATAATCATGGCTGGCGATCAGATAAGTTTTTAACTAAAACTTAATGAAAAGAGGAGGGATGAGAATGCGAAGATTAAAGCTTATCCAATTTTGGTTTGCTTTATTTATTAGTTTGTTTTACTGCTTTTTAACTTTTGCCGAAGACATTACCCTGACTACTTACTATCCGGCACCCTATGGGGTATATAATGAAGTCCGTTCGCTAAAACAGGCTATCGGAGCCAATTATTATGACTCCTCACAGTATTGCTGGAGCGGTGCTTGTGCCAACACCATTGGTTCCGATGATATTTTACTGGTTGAAGGCAATGTCGGCATTAATACCTGGCAGCCTAATACTGCTTTGGACATGGTAGGTAATTTGAATGTAGTAGGTAATATTACTTACACTGGTACATTAACCGATATCTCTGATCAGCGGCTCAAGGAAAATATTCTGGTTATTGATAATCCCATCGCAAAGATAGAGGCCCTCAATGGTGTCTACTTCAACATGATTGGTTCCGAAAAGAGAGAATTGGGTCTGATTGCCCAAAACGTTCAGGAAACATTACCGGAAGCCGTAAGTGTGGTTGACCCTGAGGAAGGATATTTAGGTGTTAACTATACCAGTCTTGTCCCGGTATTGATTGAGGCAATCAAGAAACAACAGGAGAAAATTTCAGCACTGGAGGCAACAGTAGATAAACTTAAGCAAAAATTGTAGTTTTCCCCTTCTCAATAAAGTTTGGAAGGGATTGCTATTTCTCTTGGTATTTTTAAAAATTAGCCTATTATGATTGACTCTGGCCTGATGTTTTGATAGGATATGGGGTATGATTAAGCGCTATACACCGGCTGAAATTGGTAAGGTTTGGAGCGAGGACAGAAAGTTTGAACGCTTTTTGAAGATAGAAGCTTTACTTTGTGAAGCTTTAGAGAGGATGAAAAAAATACCTCAGGGTACCAGTAAAGCCTTTAAAAAGGTAAAAATTTCCCCTCAGAAAATAAGAAAAATCGAAGCCAAGACTCACCATGATATTGTTGCTTTTCTACAACATATCTCCGGTCAGCTAAAAAACAAAGCCCAGTATCTGCATATTGGATTGACTTCATCGGATCTTCTGGATACCACTTTAGCCTGGCAGATAAAGGATGCAACCAAAATTATTTTAAAAGATCTTGATTTAGTTTTAGCTGAGGTTAAGCAGAAGGCTATTAAGCATAAAAATACTCTTTGTATGGCTCGGACTCACGGTGTTCATGCGGAAATCTATAGTTTTGGTTTAAAATTTTTATACCTTTACAATGATTTAAAAGAAGAGCGCCGGATTTTAGCTGAAAGCTTAAGTTATGTTGCCCAGGGTAAGGTCTCCGGTGCCGTAGGAACCTTTGCTTATTTTCAGCCTAAAGTGGAAGATTATATCTGCAAGAAAATCGGCATAAACAGAGCTAATGTTTCTACCCAGATAGTTTCCCGGGAGAGAATTGCTTATTACCTGTTCGTTCTTTCTTTAGTTGGTTCTACACTGGAGCGTTTTGCTACTGAGATTAGGCACTTGCACCGCAACGAAGTTGATGAGGTAAAAGAACCATTTTATAAGGGTCAGAAAGGCTCAAGCGCTATGCCTCATAAACAGAACCCGATAATTTGCGAACGGATTTGCGGCTTAGCCCGGATTTTACGGGCTAATACTATAGCTGGTTCTGAGAATATAAATCTTTGGCATGAGAGAGATATATCCCACTCATCAGTTGAGCGGGTGATTCTGCCTGATTCAACAATTATTCTGGATTATGCTTTGCAAAAGTTTAAAGAAGTGGTTAAAAACCTGAAGGTTAAACCCAAGAGTATGCTCAAGAACATCGAACTCAACCGGGGCATTGTTTATTCCCAGAAGATACTGATTAAACTTATGGATAAGGGCCTAACCCGGATGAAAGCTTATGATATCGTTCAAAGAGTAGCTTTGAGAGTTATAAATAAAAACTCAAATTTCCGAACAGAAACTTTGGCTGATAAACAAATAAGAAAATTCTTGAAAAAAGAAGAGTTAGAAGCGATCTTTAACCCATACACTTATTTAGCGAATATCACTAAAATTTATAAGAGGTTTAAATTATCTTAATCCTTCCTTAACCTTTTCTGCATAATGATTTGGAGAGTAGACGTATTTCCCAAGGAGAAGGAGTCTTGCCCAAAAATCGTTTCTCAAATAAGAGATTTAGGAATAGCTAAAGCCCTAACAGTCTATTCTAAACAGGTTTATCTTATTGAGGCTGATTTTAAACTTTCCCAGATCAAAAGGATTGCTGCTGAGCTGCTAATTGATCCGGTAATTGAAGAGTATTCTTTGAGCCAAGGAATATTCGATAAAGCACCGGCCCCCAATCAAATATTAATAACCTATAATTCTGGCGTATGCGATACCATAGCCTTATCTTTAGAGAAGGCAATAAGAGACCTTTCTTTAAACGCTAAAAGTACACGGACAGCTAGATTCTATGAATTTAAAGGGTTGAGCAAGGAGACAATAGAATATTTAGGACCCAAGGTACTTTATAATCCTTTAATTGAGCATTGCCTGGATTTTGAGTTAGTTAAGGATATGGATACCCTGGATGAATTTGTCGGCCAAAGCTATAAATTTAACTTGGTCAGCGTAGATATTCTTAACTTAAGCGATGATCAACTGATCGAGGTTTCCCATAAAGGGTGTTTATCGTTAACTTTAGATGAGATGAAGATAGTCCGGGACTACTTTAAGAAGTTAGGCAGGAACCCTATTGACTGTGAGCTGGAGACTATCGCGACTCTTTGGTCAGAACACTGTGCCCACAAAACTTTTCGGGGGATTATCGAGTATGAGGAAAGAGATAAAAATAACCGTTTAATTAAGAAGGAGACAATCAATAACCTGCTTAAGTCGACCCTGTTTAAAGCTACCCAGGATATAAATTCTCCCTGGTGTGTATCAGTATTTGATGATAACTCAGGAGTGGTAGAATTTGATGATCAAGATAATATTTGCTTTAAGGTCGAGACCCATAATCATCCCTCGAGCCTTGAGCCTTACGGTGGAGCATCAACCGGAATTGGAGGGGTAATTAGGGATATTTTAGGTACTGGTTGTGCGGCCAAGCCTTTTGCTTCCCTGGATGTATTTTGCTTCTCACCCTGGGATATCTCCTATGATAATCTACCTAAAGGCTTACTCCATCCCCGGCGGATAATAAAAGGAGTTACCAGGGGAGTAAGAGATTACGGTAATCGGATGGGGATTCCTACTGTAGCCGGAGCAGTTCTTTTTGATCAGCGGTTCTTGGGCAACCCTTTAGTTTATTGCGGAACTTTAGGTATTTTACCTAAAAATAAATCCTTCAAGAAGCCAAAGGTTGGAGATTTAGTTATTCTCTGTGGAGCCAGGACCGGTCGTGACGGCATTCACGGAGCAACTTTCTCCTCCAAGGAGTTAGACGAGCATACGGTTGGTTTAACCAGTGCTGTTCAGGTTGGAAACCCGATTGAAGAGAAAAAATTAACCGAAGCAATCCTCCGGGCTCGGGATCAAAATTTATTTAACGCTATAACCGATTGTGGTGCCGGCGGAATTTCCAGTGCCATAACTGAGTTAGCCAAAGATCTGGGTGTCGAGGTGAATTTAGATAAAGTCCCTTTAAAGTATCGGGGCCTAAGTTATACCGAAATTTGGATATCTGAATCTCAGGAGCGGATGGTTTTTTTCACATCGGAGAGTAATATAGAAGAATTAAAACAAATTTTCAACGAAGAGGACGTTGAGCTTACTGTTGTCGGTAAGGTCACTGACAGCAAGAAGTTGCTGCTTTACTATCAGAGAGAAAAGGTTAGTGAGTTAGATATGGATTTTATCTTCAATCTACCCCGATTAGCCAAGAAAGGAGTTTGGGTAGAAGCTCCCCAGATAGATTATAAATTAGAAGAGGCGGATAATTATAATGATGGTTTGAAGAAGATGCTGGCTGCCCCCAATATTGCCTCTAAAGACTGGGTTTTGCGCGAGTATGACCATGAAGTTCAAGGTGGTTCGGTAGCCAAGGCTATTTACGGGATAGATAGGATAGCGGTCAATGATGCAGCAATCGTACGGCCTAATTTAGGTAGCGATAAGTGTGTGGCTATTGGTTTGGGGATAAATCCTTTTTATTCTGATATTGACCCTTACTGGATGGCTGCTTTGGCCATAGATGAGGCCTTAAGAAATGTTGTCTCCGCCGGTGCTACCCTGGATAAAACCTTTATCCTTGATAACTTTAGCTGGGGCTCTCCTCAAGATGAATTTGTCTTAGGGGCTTTAGTCAGGGCATCGCGGGCTTGTTATGATTTTTCTACTTATTTTGGTGTTCCTTTTATCTCTGGTAAAGATAGTCTTTACAATGAGTATATGGTCGGAGATAAGCACATATCAATTCCCAATACTTTGCTTATTTCCGCGGTAGCAATTATTTCTGATTGGCGCAAAGTTATAACTAGTAATTTTAAAGCAGTTGATAATCTCATCTACATAGTGGGTAAAACCAAGCCTGAGTTAGGTGCCTCAGAATATTTCAGGGATTTAAAGTTAAAAGAAGGTTTAGTTCCCAAGATCGATAAGCATCAGAGTTTAAAGACTCATCAAAACCTTAGCACTGCCATTGGAAAGAGCTTGGTAAATTCTTGCCATGATTTATCAGAAGGAGGGGCAGCTGTAGCTTTAGCTGAGATGTGTATTGGCTCAAACAAAGGTGCCAGTATATTTCTGGCCGAGGCTCCCCAGGCGGAGAGTATGCTTGATTATGAGGTTTTGTTTTCTGAATCTCCTTCAAGATTCATTGTCGAAGTTGCTAAAGATAAGAAAAAGGCATTTGAGAAAGAGTTAGGAGAGGTTAGTTTCGGTCTTTTGGGTTGTGTAACAAAAGATAAAAAGCTAGTTATCTATAATAAAAAGTCTAAAGCAGTTGTTAATTTAACCATAGAGGAAATGAGGGAATCCTGGCAGAATACTTTTAAGAAGTTTCGTTAATATGCAGCCGAAAACTTTAATAATCAGGACAGCCGGTACCAATTGTGATAAGGAGACCGAGTTTGCCTTTGCCGCTGCAGGGGCTAAAGTTTCCTTGCAGCACATAAACTATATTAAAGAAGGAAGCGATCTCTTAGGCTATCAGATAATTTGCATACCAGGTGGTTTCAGCTACGGCGATGATTTAGGGGCCGGAAAGATTCTTTCTTTAGAGTTTATTTCTTGGTTAAAGGATAAACTAAAAGCTTTTATTGATAAGGGTGGTTTGATTCTCGGCATCTGCAATGGTTTTCAGGTATTAGTTAAGACCGGAATATTGCCGGAGGCGGATTTTAAACAAAAAGTTACTTTAACCTTTAACGATTCCGCACGCTTTGAAGATCGGTGGGTTTATTTAAAGGTGAAATCAGAGAGCATCTGGCTGGCCCAGATGCCGGAGTTAATAAGTTTACCGGTGGCCCACGGAGAGGGAAAATTCTATGCAGAAAAGCCGATTTTAGATAAAATAGAAACTAAGGCCCAAGTAGCTTTGCGCTATGTTGACCAAGCAGGGAATCCTGGTGGCTATCCTTTTAACCCTAATGGTTCGCTGAATGATATTGCCGGGATTACCGATATAACCGGACGCATCTTAGGATTAATGCCTCATCCGGAACGCTGTATTTTCAAGCACCATTCGCCATTTTGGAAGGAGAAGGCTGTTTCTTGTTTTGGTGAGAAGTTTTTTAAAAATGCAGTTAACTATTTTAAATAGAAAGTAATTTGCATTATCGCGGGGGGAACTAATGACTAAAATAACTTATAAGAGATCCGGCGTGGATATAAAAAAGGCTGATCAGTTCATTAGGGGCCTAAACCGCCTTCTGCCTAGGGATAAGATTAATCAAACTTCAGCTTTTGGCTCATTATTCAATCTTAAATCTGCACTTAAGAAGTGTTGTGAGCCGGTTTTAGTCTCTTCGACCGATGGAGTAGGAACAAAACTAAAAGTAGCTCAGCAGCTTAATATTCATAATACTGTGGGAGTGGATTTAGTAGCTATGAATGTTAATGATATTGTTTGCCTGGGAGCTAAGCCGCTTTTCTTTCTGGATTATATTGCTTGCGGTAAGTTAAAGCCTGAGATTCTATTAAAAGTGGCCAAGGGAATTAAACAAGGCCTAGATCAATCAGGGTGCTTACTCATAGGCGGAGAGACTGCTGAGATGCCTGGTATGTATAGTGGTGATGATTATGATTTAGCTGGGTTTTGTGTGGGGATAGTGGATAAGAGGAGAATAATCAGCGGCCGAAAAATAAAAAAAGGTAATTTAATAATCGGTTTAGCTTCATCAGGGCTGCACTCCAATGGTTTTTCTTTAGTAAGAAAGGTTTTGGGTTCAAGCGGCCTTAAAAAATATGCCCGGAGCCTGCTTGTGCCCACGCGAATTTATGTTAAACCGATACTTTCCTTAGTCTCTGCTTTTGAGTCTGGCGGCTCTTCTCTTGGCGGGATTACTCATATTACTGGTGGTGCATTTTACAATAAGGCGACCAAGATTTTGCCCAAAGGTTTAGGAATGGTGATTGAGAAGAGCAGCTGGAGAATTCCTGAGATTTTTAAAGTTATCCAAAACAAAGGCAGAATCAGCGATAAAGAGATGTATTCAGTATTTAATATGGGGATAGGTGCGATGGTAGTAGTTGATAAAAAGGTTTCCAACCGGGCTTTATCTATTTTGAATAAAACCGCTAAAACTTACCTTATCGGTGAGATTATTAAATCCAACAAAAGGATGATTTTAAGATGAGAGTGTTGGTTATCGGTTCCGGCGGAAGAGAACACTGCTTAAGCTGGAAAATATCTCAGTCTCCTTTAGTGGATACTATCTTTTGCGCACCCGGCAATGGAGGAACTGCTTTAGTAGCTGAGAATGTGGATATATCAGCTACAGACATAGAAGGACTCCTGAAATTCGCTTTAGAAAAAAATATCGACTTAGCTGTTGTTGGTCCGGAAGCTCCTCTGGTAGGAGGAATCGTTAATCGGTTTGAAGCAGAAGGTTTGAAAGTTTTTGGGCCCAGAGGCGAATTAGCGCTTTTAGAAGGCAGTAAGGTATTTGCTAAAGAAATAATGCGAAAATACAATATTCCTACAGCTGATTTTATGATCTTTGATGCTCCAGGCCCGGCAAAAGCCTATTTAAGAGGAAAAAGTCTTCCGCTGGTAATAAAGGCCGATGGTTTAGCTGCTGGTAAGGGGGTTGTTGTAGCCAAGACCCTAAAGGAAGCCGAAGCTGCGATTGATATGATGATGACAGAGAAGAGGTTTGGTCCGGCCGGGGAAAAAATTGTGATTGAGGAGTGCCTAGAGGGAGAGGAGGCTTCTATTTTAGTTATTACTGATGGAGATACAATTATTCCTTTAGTTTCTTCTCAGGATCATAAACCGGTTTATGACGGCGATAAAGGGCCTAATACCGGCGGTATGGGTGCTTATGCGCCGGCTCCGATAGTGGATGATAAGATTTTAGCAGAGATTAAGAAGCGGATAACCACTCCTCTTATTGCTGGTTTTCAGAAAGAAGGCCGGCCTTATAAAGGAATACTTTATATCGGTTTAATGATCAAGGACAATTCACCTTGGGTCCTTGAGTTTAACGTAAGGTTTGGTGACCCGGAGACTCAAGCTATCTTACCCAAACTTAAGAGCGACTTAGTCGAGGTTATATTAAAAAGTTTGGATAATCAGCTCACTGAGGTAGAGCTTTCCTGGGATGAGAGGTCGTGTCTTTGTGTGGTTTTAGCTTCCGGAGGTTACCCAGCCGCTTACCAGAAGGGAAAAGAGATACAAGGCCTTGAGGCCTTAGATGGCTTAGGTGATGTTTTTGTTTTTCACGCCGGGACCAAGTCCTTAGATGTTTCTTCTGGTTTTAGATTTGTCACTAACGGAGGAAGAGTCCTTGGTGTCACCGCTTTGGGAGAAGATATAGGAGAGGCTCAGGATAAAGCCTATAAAGCTATAGAGTCTATTAGTTTTGATCAGATGCATTACCGCCGGGATATCGGGGATAAAGCCCTAAACCGCTAATTCTCTTCAAAACTCACCTTAATAGTCTACTGGAATAAAAGATTGAATTTTTTAATTTAAGAGATAAAATAAGTTACTGCAAAAAAAAGGGGGAAAGATGGGCGAAAAAATTGCTGTTGTTTTAGGGAGTAAGAGTGATCTCGAGAAGCTAAAAGAAGGAATCAGGATTTTCAAAGAGTTGGATATTGCTTATAGACTGGAGATTATCTCGGCTCATAGGAACCCTGAGAAACTGAGATTATTTTGCCAGAGTATAGAAGGCCAGGGCATTGAAGTAGTCATTGGCTGCGCCGGAATGGCCGCAGCTCTGCCGGGATTTATTGCCTCTTACGTGAATATCCCGGTCTTAGGGGTAGCCTTAGATGGTGGGCTTCTTGATGGGGTAGATGCCCTTTTTTCTATGGTCAGTACACCCAAAGGATTAGGTTTAGCCTCAACCGGTGTCGGAAAGAGTGCCTTTATTAATGCCATCATCCTGGCCTTAGAGATTCTTTCTTTGAAAGACAGGAAATATTTATCTAAATTAGCAGCCTTGAAAAAGAAATTTAAGTAATGCAAAAAATCTTCATCGATCCGAAAGACATTGATTACTCTTTAGTTAAGAAAGCAGTGCAGATTATTCAGAATGGCGGTATAGTGGCCTTACCCACAGAGACAGTCTATGGCTTAGCTGTTTGTGCCGGGAAAAAGGATAAGGTTAACAAACTCTATGCTTTAAAGAAGAGACCTAAGGATAAACCATTTTCTTTTGCTTTGGGAAGTGTAGATAAGGTGATTAGAGATTATTTTGATACCTTACCCCCTTATGGCTACCGCCTGATAGAAAAATTTTGGCCTGGGCCGTTGACAATAGTCTATTATACGCCTAAGAATGAAAAGATCGGTGTGCGTATCCCTTCACATGTCATCACTAATGAAATTTTAAACCAATTGGGTGCGGCTATTTATCTTCCTTCGGCAAACATAAGCGGCCAGAAGGAAGCGCTATCAGCTGAGGAGGTAGAAGATATTTTTGGTAGGGAATTAGATTTAATTGTCGACGGAGGTAAATGTGTTCAGCCACAACCTTCGACAGTAATAGATTTAACCAGTAGACCTTTTAAAGTCTTAAGGGAAGGGGTTATTCCCGAACGTGATATAGTTAGAGAATTCGTGAGAAAAAGAATTCTTTTTGTCTGTACCGGCAATAGTTGTCGTTCCCCTATGGCTCAGTTTCTTCTCAGTAAGTATCTAAAAGAGATGAGACCTTACTTTGAGGCCAGGTATGAAGTAATTTCCCGGGGAATATCCGCACCCCCCGGGTTAGAAGTATCTCCTTCGGTGGTAAGTATTTTAAGAGAGAATGAAGGTTTAGATGTCAGTGGATTCCGTGCTAAAGGGTTAGATCGATTTACGGTCCTGACATCTGACTTGATTTTTACCATGGAGGATGTTCAAAGCCAGTATATTTTGAAACTTGAACCTAAGGTTGAAGGAAAGGTGTTTAACCTAAAGAAATTTCTTCCCCCTGAAGCAGAGCAAGATATCCCCGATCCTGTAGGTAGAAATATAGAGACCTATCAAGAAGTGTACTCACTTATAAAAGAGGCTATTTTAGAATTAAAGGAGTGGCTTTGAGTGAAGATAGGAATTGCTGCTGATCATCGAGGGTTTAAATTAAAAAATAGTTTGCTAAAATATCTCATCGAGCAAGAGCATGAGGTCATTGATTTCGGAACTTACTCTCAAGACCCTTGTGATTACCCCGATTATACTTACCTGGCTAGTGAAGCTGTAAGAAATAAGAGGATTGAACGGGCGATTATTATTTGTTATACCGGGATTGGCAGTTGTATTGCTGCTAATAAGGTAGCCGGAGTAAGGGCAGCTTTAGTTTACAGCTTAAAGAGCGCTTATATGTCGCGCAGGCATAATAATAGTAATGTTTTAATTATCCCTTCACATTTATTTAAAGTTGATTCGGCCAAGAGGATAGTTTCTCGTTGGCTGGCTGAGGAGTTTGAAGGCGGAAGGCATGCTCGGAGGTTGCGGAAGATAAGGGAGATAGAGGAGAGAGAGAATGTTTAAAGAATTAAAACAACAGGACGCCCAAGTTTATAAGAGTATAATCCAGGAGCTTAAGCGCCAAAGGGAACACTTGGAGCTAATTGCCAGTGAAAATTTTGCTCCTTTAGCGGTATTAGAAGCCCAAGGTTCAGTTTTGACTAATAAGTATGCTGAAGGATACCCAAAAGCCCGCTGGTATGGAGGCTGTGAATTTGTAGATCAGGCTGAGGATTTAGCCCGAGACCGGGCTAGGCAATTGTTTAACGCTGAATATGCCAATGTTCAACCTCACTCGGGAACCCAAGCTAATATGGCAGTAATGATGGCAGTCTTAAACCCCCAAGATACAATTCTGGCTATGGATTTAGCTTGCGGGGGACATCTTTCCCATGGGCATCCTTTGAACTTTAGCGGAAAGTTTTACAATGTAGTGTCTTATGGAGTTAATAAAGATAGCGAATATCTCGATTATTGTCAAATAGAGGAACTGGCCCTAAAGCATAAGCCCAAGATGATTATTGCCGGAGCTTCAGCCTATCCCCGGATAATTGATTTTAAGCGTTTTCGGGAAATTGCCGATAAGGTAGGGGCTTATCTTTTAGTAGACATGGCTCATTTTGCCGGTTTAGTAGCAGCTAAAATATACCCTAATCCTTGTGAGTATGCGGAATTTATAACTTCTACTACCCATAAAACACTTCGTGGCCCCAGGGGTGGTTTTATCTTAGCTCGCCAGGAGTTTGCCAAGAAAATTAATCTGGCAGTTTTTCCGGGAGTTCAAGGCGGTCCCCTAATGCATGTTATTGCGGCCAAAGCTGTTGCTTTTGGTCTGGCTTTGGAGAGTGAATTCGTTCAATACCAGAAACAGGTGGTTAGTAATGCTCAATGTTTTGCCCAGGCAATGGCCGAGAAAGGATATCGGGTAATTAGCGGAGGTACTGATAGTCATCTTCTTCTCCTTGATTTACGTTCAAAGAATATTAGCGGAAAAGAAGCATCAGCAGTATTAGGCCAAATTAATATTACTGTCAACAAGAATCTTATTCCTTTTGATCCTAAGCCGCCGGCAGTAGCTAGCGGAATTCGTATTGGCACCCCGGCTATTACTACTCGCGGGGTGAGGGAGACAGCTATCGGAAAAATAGCTGAATTTATTGACCAGGGTTTAAACAATAAAGATAATCCGGAGAAGCTTAAACAGATAAAGCAAGAAGTACTCCAATTTACCAAAAAATTTCCACTTTATCCCGACTAGAGAGTTTTCTCTAACCGGGTTTATACTAAAAAGAAGAGCAATGCCGCTTAAGGGAAAAAATAATAAGATTGGGGCAATAAGTGTGAGTCAGAGGCCCAGCTGGGATGAGTATTTTATGAGAGTTGCTTTTTTAGTCTCTGAGCGTTCAACCTGTCTGCGACGAAGAGTAGGCGCAGTGTTGGTTAAAGACAAGCAGATTTTAGCTACCGGTTATAATGGAGCACCTAAAGGAGTCGCACATTGTGAGGATATCGGTTGTCTACGGGAGAACTTAGAAGTCCCTTCAGGCCAACGACATGAGATCTGTCGCGGCCTTCATGCTGAACAAAACGTTATCCTTCAAGCCGCCTCTTTTGGCGTCTCGACTAAACAAAGCGCTCTTTATATAACCAATACACCTTGCAGTATTTGCGCCAAAATGATTATCAATGCCGGTATCAAAGAGGTAATTACCCAGAGTGAATATCCAGATAAGATGGCAATTGATTTTCTAAAAGAAGCAGGAGTAGTTTTAAGGAAGATCGTCTTTAAACTGGATTGATGAAGTGTCCTTTTTGTAATCACAGTCAAAATAAAGTTACGGATTCCCGGGATACCTCTGAAGGGTCTGCCATCCGGCGCAGAAGGGAGTGTGTGAGCTGTGGCAAGCGGTTTACTACTTATGAGTATGTAGAGCAGACTCCCTTGATGGTAGTAAAAAAAGATGGCCGGCGCGAACCGTTTAGCCACCAAAAAATCTTAACTGGTCTTCTCAAGGCTTGTGAGAAGAGGCCGATAAGCGTTGAGGCTTTAGAGAATGTTGCTGCTGAGATTGAGGCTGAATTGCAGAAGAAGTTTGATCAGGAGCTTGCCTCACACTATATCGGGGAGCTGGTTATGGAAAAATTAGCTAAATTAGATGATGTGGCTTATGTAAGATTTGCTTCAGTTTACCGGCAATTTAAGGATATTAACCAATTCATGCGTGAACTAAGAGGCGTTTTTAATAAGAGAGTAAGATGATCGAAGTAGAACTATCACGGATTATAATTGACGAGCATAAGAAAGAACAGGTTATTATTTTAAAAGAAAAAGAAGGGACCCGGCTTCTGCCGATTGTTATTGGGGCAGGGGAGGCTGCAGCTATTAAGATGGAGCTGGGAGGTTTTAATCCTCCGCGGCCCCTAACTCATGATTTGATACTGTCAATTATGGGTAATTTAGGGGTCAGTTTAGAAAAGGTAGTAATTGATGACTTAATTGATGGAACTTTTCATGCTAAGTTGTACTTAAAAGACCATAATCAAGCGCCTAAGGTGGTTGATGCCCGTCCCTCAGATAGCATTGCTTTAGCCCTAAGGAGCAAATCTCCTGTCTTTGTAGAAGAAGGAGTTTTAGAAAAAACATACTAGCATTTTCCAATGCTCTCGGCTTCTTTAAAAAAAATTCCCCATTTTTCACTAATTTCTGAGATTGGCCAGAAGCGAAATATTGGCCTTTGGCTGGTTGGCGGATATCTTCGTGATAGCTATCTTGGATTAAGAAAAGAGTTGGTGGACTTTGATTTTTGCGTTGAGAAAAATACTTCGGCAATTGCCAGAGAGTTCGCCAGGAAAATTTCTGCTAAATTTATTATTCTCGATAAAACTGCAAAATCCTTCCGGGTAGTTTTAAAACAGGGGGAGAAGATTTATAGCTATGATTTTACCCGCATGCGGGGTAAGAATCTTAAAGAAGACCTATCACTAAGGGATTTTTCTATCAATACCTTAGCTCTTTCGCTTCTGGAGAGGCCAGCAAAACTTATTGACTATTTCCAGGGCCGGTTAGATCTAAGAAAGAAGTTAATTAGAGTGGTAAAGGATGAGGTTATCCCACAGGACCCTTTACGGATTTTACGGGGTTTTTCTTTTGTGGCTAACTATGATTTCCGGATTGCGGCCAGGACTTTAAACTTATTCTCAAGGCATAAGAGCTTAATTAAAAGAGTCTCAAAAGAGCGGGTGAATGAGGAGCTGTTTAAAATACTTAAGGCCCCTAATTCCTATAAAACCATTGCGGCCATGGATAAACTAAAAATAATTGATGAGTTTATTCCTGAAATTAAAAGGATGCGTGGCCTGCATCAAGGAACCTACCATCATCTTGGCGTCTGGAAACACTCTTTAGAGACCTTGCGGCAATTTGAATTACTTTGCCGGCGGCGGTTATTAAACAATAAAGAGATTACTGTCTATCTCAATGATCAGTTAGCTGGAGGTAGAAAGAGGCTGCAGATTATAAAATTAGCCTGCCTTTTGCATGACATTGGTAAACCTCAGGCCAAGAAACGGTTAAGTAAGAGGACTATCTTTCATACTCACGAGAAAATTGGCCGGGATTTATCGGGAAAGATAGCCGATAAACTACGTCTATCTTTACGGGAGAAGGATATATTGAAAAAGTTAATCTTCTGGCACTTGCGGCCGGGATATTTAGCTGATCAGATTAATCCTACCCAGCGGGCCATCTATCGGTTTTTTCGCGATACTGGTCAGGAAGGAGTAGCAGTTGTACTTCTTTCGCTCTCCGACTGGCGGGCAACCCGGGGACCGCTTACTAATGCTAAGAAGCGGGCAAGACATGAGAAGATTATGTTGAAGCTGGTAAATGAATATTTTAAGGATAAGAAAAAGAAACCTCTGGCGCGGATAGTTGACGGCCATCAAATAATGAAGAAGTTTAAGATTCCCGCCTCTCCTTTAGTAGGAAAGATTTTGAAAAAAATTAAAGAAGAACAGGCTTTAGGTAAGATTTCAACTAAGGGTGAAGCTTATAGAGTTGCCGCTGAGATTATCGATAAATTATCCTAAAAGTTAAGGAGCATTGATGAAGCTAAAAGATACTGAAGTTATTATAGCCAAAAGCGATATTACTAAGGTTGATACGGAGGCAGTAGTCAATGCTGCCAATAATCAATTTCTTATGGGTGGTGGAGTAGCCGGAGCTATCAAGAGAGCCGGAGGCAGGAGGATTGAACAAGAAGCCGTAAGTAAAGGTCCGGTAGAGGTTGGTGAGGCAATTTTAACCGGCGCTGGTAAATTAAAGGCAAAATATGTTATTCATGCTGCAACCATGAAGATGGATTTTAAGACTAACCAAGAGATTATCAGGAAGGCTACTCACTCTTCCCTGCTGCTTGCGCAAGCCAGCAAAATTACTTCGCTTGCTTTTTGCGCCTTAGGTTGTGGTGTGGGTGGTTTTAGTCTTGAAGCAGCTGCTAAGATAATGGCTCAGGAGGTATTCGGCTATATCTGGCAAATAAAAGAACCGACTTTGAAAAAAATCGTTTTTGTTTTGTATTCTGATCAAGCCTTCCTAGTTTTTCAGAAAAATGTAATCAGCTATCTTGAATATATAAGTAAAAAGATAAGTAGCGGCCCCTTTCTTACTGTCGATGGAATAATCGAATACCAGCAGGGAATCGTGATGATTAAGCGGAGTAACCCACCTTTAGGTTGGGCTTTACCGGGAGGGTTTGTTGATTACGGAGAAGCGGTAGAGGAGGCAGTAGCCAGAGAAGTTAAGGAAGAGACTTCTCTTGATTTTATCGATTTTAAGCAGTTTAAGGTTTGCTCTAAACCAGATCGGGATCCCCGCTTTCATACTGTCTCAGTTGTATTTGCTGGTAAAGGAAGAGGAGAACTAAAAGCTAATTCTGATGCTAAAGCTGCCCAAGTTTTTAAGTTAGACTGCCTGCCGGAGAAAATAGCCTTTGATCACCGAGAGGTAATTGGAGACTATATTCAATTCAGGAAATAATCAGGGGTTTGGGTCTTATTAAAACGCAGTTGTAGGGGCCAGGCCTGCCTGGCCCTTTACAGAATAATTTTTAACGTTATTTTCGTCAGTATCCCATTTCGCAGGATTATTCCTGATATATTCACGAATATTGTACAGAGAATGGTTGCTGGTTCGAATAATCTGTTCATGGAAAGACCGTTGCCATTGAAAGGAAATGTTATTTAATTTATTGATTTGTTTTGTGACCGCTGATTTATACGAACCGATTATTGCCGATAAATTATTATTTTTCGTATTTTTATTAGAGGGCCGGGCAGGCCCGGCCCCTACAACGAGATTAATTATTCCATGAATATGATTAGGCATGATAATATATTCGTCTAAATTAATATTTCCATGGTGGTTTGGCAAATCAACCCAGCAATTCCTCGCTATATTTCCGTATTGATTTAATACCATTTTACTATTTTCTATTTTACCAAAGACCTCCTGGCGATTATCTGTACAGATTGTGATGTGATAATACCCTTGCCTTGAATAATCATACTCTTTCAATCTGTTTGACTTTCGTGTATAAAATTTATTCATTTTAGGCAATTAGAGTATTAATTATCTTAATATCCATTGATGGATAAATGCACTGGCTAACCAGACAACAGAGGATAAAAAAATCAGAATTGAAAATGATATTTGCTTTTTAAAACAAATAAAGGCAGTCAAGAAAAACAGAATACTCGGCAAAATCCCCCATAAAGCCCCTTTAGTATATTTAGTCAGCAAATTATAGTTAGCACTATTCTCAGAGTAAAGCCAAATTAAGACAATTAAGCCGGTTAAAGGCATGGTAGCGATAAGGCCGGCTAAAGAAGGCAGCTTTTTCCCGATCAATGTGCAGAAGGTAATAATTATTAGAGAAATCAGTAATTTTACCAGAAATTGCATTGGTTTATAAGTTCATACTTCTCTAATCTAGGTTTGAGAACCGGCCTAGTTTAACTAATTCTTTAGGCTTAACAATAGTATACCTTGAGCTAAAAGCTAGTCAAAGAAAATTATTGTATATCCTGGCTGCCGCTTTATAATAACAGCAAATACTTATTTTGATAACATTAATTAAAAAAACTTAAGGCTAAAAGTTAATATAAGCTAATGGAGGATATTGCTTTACGTTATCTCAAAGGGGTTGGGCCACAGCGGGCAGCTCTGTTTAGTAATATGGGAGTAAACTCGATCAAAGACCTGCTTTACTATCTTCCTTTTCGCTATCAAGACCGGAGAAACATTAAAAAGATCAAAGACCTTAAGCTTGATGAACTCTCAGTAGTTAAAGCTAAGGTTCGTGCAGTAAAATTAAAGGAGTTTCCTTACTTCATGCGGTTTAAAAAGGTAAAGAGTGTATTTGAGGCGATTATCGAAGATGAAACCGATAGTATCCGCTGCACTTGGTTTAACCAGGCTTACCTGGCTCAGACCATAAAGAAAGGCATTAGTTTAGTTATCTATGGAAAACTTAAACTAGCTTCCGGGTCCCGGCAGATTGTTGCTCCCGAATATGCGATTGAGAAAGGAGCTGATTCTTTAGGGGTGGGAAAAATAGTCGGTATTTACCGGCTGCCTTCGGAATTTACCCAGAAGTTTATGCGAAAAATTATTTCTTCTACTTTAGACAGTTATTCCCGTAACTACAGTGACTGCCTACCTTATTACCTAAGAAAGGAGCGAAATATTCCTAATATCGCCAGGAGCTTAAAAGAAATTCATTTTCCCAGTTCCTGGGAAGAAGCCAGAAGAGCCAGGGAGCGGTTTATCTTTGAAGAGTTGTTCTTTTCGCAAATTTTAGTCTATCTCCGTAAGGCAAAACGGATTTTTCAGGCCGGAGCAAAATTAAAGGTTTCTCAGGAAACAATAACTAAGATAAGAGAAAACTTAGGTTTTACGTTAACCTCTGCTCAAGAAGAATCCTTAGCCAGCATTTTAACTGATTTAGACAAGACTTATCCCATGAATCGAATCCTCCAGGGAGATGTTGGTTGTGGAAAAACTGCTGTGGCTACTTTTGCTATCGGTATGTGCGCTGAGTCTGGTCTCCAGGCTGCACTAATGGTTCCTACTGAAGTATTAGCCTATCAGCACAAAGAGACTTTAACTAAGAGTTTAAAGGGTTTAAAATTTCTGGCTGCTAAGGGACCTCAGGCGCCAATTGCTATGATTTCTTCCTCACTGAGCAGTGCCCAGACTGAAAATATCTACGCCGGTTTAAGTAGCGGTAGGATTAAGGTAATTGTCGGCACCCATTCGCTGATCCAGGAAAGGATAAAGTTTCGGAATCTGGGATTAGTGGTGATTGATGAACAGCACCGATTTGGAGTTGCCCAGCGAGCTCTGCTTCCGATAAAGGGAAGACCTGCTCCCCATTGTTTAGTAATGAGTGCTACTCCCATACCGCGAAGCTTAGCTCTTTCTTTATACGGGGACCTTGATTCTTCAGTGATAGATAAGATGCCCCAGGGCCGGATTAAGCCGGTGACTCAATGGGTAAAGGAGAGCCAGAGACTTAAGGTTTATGAATTTTTACGTGAGCATTTAAACCAAGGACGCCAGGCCTATATTGTTTATCCGGTGATTGAAGAGAGCCAGGATGAGGATTTAAAATCGCTGAAGGCAACCTATAAAGAAATAGTTAAGGAATTTTCTCCCTTCAAAGCAGCAATGTTTCATGGCCGGATGAAGGCAGGAGAGAAGATAAGGGTGATCAATGATTTTAAGGAGAAAAAAGCCGATATTTTAGTCTCAACTACAGTGGTTGAGGTGGGTTTGGATATAAAGAACGCTACCCTGATGTTGGTTGAGAACCCCGAGCGATTTGGCCTAGCCCAGCTTCATCAGCTTCGGGGCAGAATACAGCGTTCCCAGCATCAGCCTTACTTTATTCTGATCAGCAAAAGTAGTCTCAGTCCGGAAGCCCTCAGCCGGTTAAAGATAATTTCCCAGGAGACCTCGGGGTTTAAGATTGCCGAGGAGGATCTTAAATTAAGAGGACCGGGAGATTTCTTCGGTAATCTCCAGCACGGTCTCCCCAGTTTAAAGATCGCTAATCCTCAAGAGGATTTAGAGATACTTAAAGCGGCCCGGCTTTCAGCTTATAAAGTGATTAAAAAAGATCCTCATCTTAAGGAGGCTCCTCACCATTGTATCAGGGTCCAGGTTGACTCGAGTCAGAGTTAAAATATGAGAATTTTAGAAGGAAAATTTAAAAGACGAAACTTAACAGTTCCTTCAGGTATTCGGCCGGTCTCATCACGGGTCAGAAAGTCCTGTTTTGATATTTTAAGGGGAGAGGTTCCTGGAAGACGGGTACTGGATCTTTTTGCCGGTTCCGGCTCATTAGGCTTGGAAGCTTTATCCCAAGGAGCTGAGGAGGCTCTATTCCTAGATTCAAACTCGCACTCAGTAGCTGCTATAAGGAAAAATCTTTGTTCTCTAGGGATTAACTCTTCAGAGAAGGTTTTCTTAAAGGACTCAGCTTCAGGGATTAAGGACTTTTTTACCATAGGTAGGAAATTTGATCTGATCTTTTTAGATCCGCCTTATTATCAGGGGTTTTTGACAAAAATCTTGCAACTAATAGAGGAATATGATATAGTAACTGATTCGGGTTATCTAGTAGTTTTTTGTTCCCTAAAGGATGACTTTATCCAGGCCAGAAGGGGATTTTCGCTTATTGTAAGCAAAAAATACGGCCAGACTCATCTCTTGATATACAGGAAAGATGTATAACGCCATTTACCCCGGTACATTTGACCCGATTACTAACGGTCATATTGATATTATCCAAAGAGCTGTCTCCATCTTTGGTGAGGTGCTGGTTTCAGTAGCCAGAGCACCCTCAAAGGATGTTCTGTTTCCTTATCAAGAAAGGATTGCGCTGCTCAAAGAGGCTACCAAGAAGATAAAAGGAGTTAAAGTAGAGGGTTTTAGCGGATTGGTAGTAAACTTTGCCCGTAAGAGGAAAGCTAAGGTTATCGTAAGGGGTCTGCGGATGATCTCTGACTTTGAATATGAGTTTCAAATGGCCTTGACTAATCGTAACCTGGCCCCAGAGGTAGAAACAATTTTCCTGATGCCTCATCCCGAATACTCTTATATTTCTTCTCGTCTGATCAAGGAAGCAGCCTGTTTGGGTGCTGATTTAAAGAAGTTTCTGCCGCCGGTTGTAACCAAAGCTTTAAAAAATAAGTTAGATGCGAATAAAAGTAGAAAAAATAAAGGATAAAGCAATAGAGGTAGAGGAAGAAGTCCCGGCTTCTTCTTGGGAGATGGATTCCTCAGACATTACTTTCATAGACTCGGTTTGCCTTAAGAGTAAATTCTTGCGAATCAATGAGGAAATCATCGTCGATTCTTTAGTGACTACTAAAAGAGAGATTGTTTGTTCACGCTGTTTGTCGCAGGCCCAGCAGACTGTTGGTCATAATTTTAAAAGAGCTTACAAGATTAGTGAGGTAGGAGAATATCTTGAGATTAACGACGATATCCGTGAAGATATTCTGCTTAATTTTCCGATGAAAGTGTTATGTAAGGAAGACTGTAGCGGAATCTGTCCTGTTTGCGGGGTGAACTTAAATCAGCAAAAGTGTAATTGTCAAAAGCCAAAGATCCTTCGGAAACTTTCTTAGGCCGTTTCCTCAGGATCAAATTTTCTAAGAAAATTTGAGGAGATAAATAAATGGCGCATCCTAAAAGAAAACATTCACGTTCTCGCAGCCGCAAAAAGCGAACCCATCAGGGGGTATCTTCCCCGTCGTTAGTAGCCTGCAAACAGTGCCGGCGGTCCAAACCCACCCACATGGTTTGTCCTTTTTGTGGATATTATGCCAACAGGGAGGTAATCGCGGTTAAACAAAAAGAAAAGAAGAAAAAGAAGGGGAGATGAGTTATAAAATCGGGATAGATATATCTGGCGGCGATTCAGCTCCGGCTGAAATTATCAAGGGCGCACTATTGGCTGAAAAAGAATTATCTGAAGATATTGTCTTAATCGGGGTTGAGCCTGAGATCAGGAAGCAGCTGGCAATGCATAAAGCTTCTTTAAAGGATTTTACAATTATTGATGCTCCTGAGAAGATTGAGATGGCAGAGCCACCGGTTAACTCAGTGCGTAAGAAGAAGAATTCATCGATTGTAATCGGGGCAACCCTGCTTAAAGAGAAAAAAATCGATGCTTTTGTCTCTTGCGGGAATACCGGAGCAGTAGTTTGTGCTTCCACCTTGAGATTAGGTTTAATTGAAGGGGTAGAGCGCCCGGGGATTGCTTTAATGATTCCCACAAAAGAAGGTACATCTTTAATCCTTGATGTCGGTGCCAATATTGACTGCAAGCCTCTGCACTTACTTCAGTACGGAATAATGGCCTCAGTCTATTATAATTTAGTATTAGGCAAGGATAATCCCAGCGTGAGTTTACTTAATATTGGCGAGGAAGCCTCAAAAGGACTGGGTATTTTAAAGCAAGTGCATAAACTTTTTACAGCTTCGCCGCTGAATTTTAGCGGTAACTTAGAAGCCAGAGATATTTTTTCCGGTAAGTGCGATTGTATAGTTTGCGATGGGTTTGTGGGGAATATTGCTTTAAAGGTTGCTGAGGGCAGTGTTGAGACTATGGCCCGGCTTTTGATTAGGGCTATGAAAAAAGGCCTCTTAGGTAAAATCAGTCTTTTACTGGCTAAGGGAAACCTTAAAAGATTTAAAAGTTCTATTGATTATGCCGAACACGGAGGAGCGCCTCTTTTAGGGGTAGACGGGATTGTGATTATCGGTCACGGCCGTTCTAATAGTTTAGCAGTTAAAAACGCAATTAAGGTAGCTGTTCGTGAGCTGTCCCGGGATTTAACCGGAGCAATTAATAGGAGAATTAATGAAGTCTGCCAAGATAGTAGGATTAGGCAAATACTTGCCGTCTAAACGACTGCTTAATTCTGACTTAGAGAAAATGGTTGATACCTCCGATGAGTGGATTGCTACTCGCACCGGCATAAAAGAGCGAAGAATTGCCGAAAAAGGAGTGGCAGCTTCTGATTTAGCTCATAAAGCCTCAAAGATTGCTTTAGAGCGGGCCGGGATGAACCCTAAGGATTTAGATTTAATTATCGTTGCCACCATTACTCCCGATAGGCAATTTCCCGCAACTGCCTGTTACCTCCAAGATTGCTTAAAGGCCCCCAAGGCTGCTTGTTTTGATATCTCAGCTGCTTGTGCTGGGTTTGTCTACGGGTTAGTTACGGCCTGGCAGTTTATAAAGGGCGGTTTATACCAGAATGCTTTAGTGGTAGGCAGCGAAGTTCTTTCTTCAGCCACTGATTGGAAAGATCGCTCTACCTGTGTTTTATTCGGAGATGGTGCCGGAGCAGCAGTTTTAACTGGATGTCAGGAGGCAGGTTTTTTAAGTGCTTACTTAGGCGGTGATGGTTCTCAGACCGATATTTTAAATATTCCCGGTGGAGGTTCGCGTAACCCGATTTCTCCTGAGGTTGTAGACCAGGGGCTTCACTATATAAAAATGAAGGGGAATGAGCTTTTTCGTATTGCTGTAAGGTTAATGGTTAAGGCTGCAAGTAAAGCATTAGATAAAGCCGGCCTGGAACAAAACGATATCGATTTAATAATTCCCCATCAAGCTAATGATAGAATAATAACTGCGGTATCCAAGCGTCTTAATCTTTCCCAAGATAAGATATATAAGAATATTGCCCGCTACGGCAATATGTCTTCTGCCTCTAGCGCAGTAGCCCTCTGTGAAGCTTGGGAAGAAGGCAAAATTAAGAAGAATGACATTGTTTTGCTAGATGCCTTTGGAGCCGGGTTGGTCTGGGGCAGCTGCGTAATTAAGTGGGTTTAAATAAAAAACTATGCTGGCAGTAATTTTTCCTGGCCAGGGTACCCAGTATCGGGGAATGGGCCAGAGTTTATATCGAGATTTTCCTTGCGCCAGGGATATTTTTTCCTCAGTAGACAGTATTCTGGAGTTTTCGTTATCAAAGAAGTGTTTTCAGGGAGAGAATTGGGAACTTAAAGATACAGCCACCCAACAACTGGCCATTTTAACCGTTAGTTTAGCCGCTTTTGAAGTATTTAAACAGAAGAATTTAAAAGTCGATTATTTATCAGGATTAAGTTTAGGTGAATATAGTTGTTTATATGCAGCAGGAGTTTTGAGTTTGGAAAATTTAGTAGTTTTAGTGCGGGCCCGGGCCCAAGCTATGCAGAAAGCAGCCCAGACTAATCCTTCGACTATGTTTGCGGTTATTGGTCTTGAGCCGGATCTTTTAGAAGATGTGGCTAAAAAGGAAGGTTTCTATATTGCTAATATAAATTCACCTAAACAAATAGTTATTTCTTTGGATAAGAGTAAGAAAGACCAGATATACAAAGCTTTAGAGGCCCAAGAAGCTAAAGTTATCGAGTTAGAGGTTAGCGGAGGATTCCACTCTCGGTTTATGAATTCGGCCAAAGAACAACTTAAAGAGGTTATCCAGGGAATGGAATTTTCCTCGGCTAAAATCCCCATTGTTAGTAATTTTACTGCCCTCCCTCATACTAAAGCTGCTGAGATTAAGCAAAACCTCTTAGAACAATTAACTTCGTCGGTTTTATGGAAGGGTTGTGTAGAATTTATGATAAAATCCGGGGTTAGTTCCTTTTTCGAGATAGGGCCGTCAAAGGTTTTACGGGGCTTAATCAGGAAAATAGACCGTGAAGTCAAGGTTATTAACATTGGCGAGAGTGAGGATTTAGTGAGTTTATCTGGGGGGTAGGATTTTAGCTAAAGCCTGTCTGGCAGGCAGGGAGGATTTATGAATTTTGAGGGTAAAATAGTTGTTGTTACTGGAGCAGGCCAAGGCATCGGCCGGCAAATAGCCTTAAGTTTTGCTAAGCGTAAGGCCGAAGTAGTGCTCCTAGATCTGGTCGAAGAGAGCCTAAAGCAGGCTAA
>CAYVYJ010000001.1:0-14857 GCA_964455085.1 uncultured Planctomycetia bacterium | reverse complement strand
GTAAGGCCGAAGTAGTGCTCCTAGATCTGGTCGAAGAGAGCCTAAAGCAGGCTAAGGATCAGCTATCCAGCCACAGTGAGTGCTCCTATTATCTGGTGGATGTTACTGACAGCAAACAAGTCCAAGAGGCTCTAAACAAAATTATTGACAAGTCTTCAAAGATTGATATATTAGTTAACAATGCAGGCATAACCAGAGATAATCTGGCTCTGAGGCTCTCTGAAAACGATTGGGATAAGGTAATTGCAGTAAATTTAAAAGGGGCGTTTTTGTGTTCTAAACTCTGTGCGAAATACATGGTAAAGCAGCGTCAGGGCAAGATAATTAACATTTCTTCGATTATCGGGATAATTGGCAACGCCGGACAGGTAAATTATTCAGCATCTAAAGCCGGTTTAATTGGATTGACTAAGTCCTTGGCCAAGGAGTTAGGTTCAAGGAGTATCTGTGTAAATGCTATTGCTCCCGGGTATATCCAGACTAAGATGACTGATGCTCTATCTGCTAAGGTAAAAGAGGAGATGTTAAAGAGAATACCTTTAAATAGATTTGGTACACCAGAGGATGTAGCTAACGCAGCATTGTTTTTAGCCTCAGACGAGGCTAATTACATAACTAACCAAGTTCTGGTAGTTGACGGTGGAATGATTTAGTAAAGCTAAAGGAGGTTTAGATATGGGTGTTGACGAGAAGGTAAAAGGCATTATTTCCGAACAACTGGGAGTGAAAAAAGAAGAAATTAAACCAGAGAGTTCCTTTATTGATGATTTAGGAGCAGATTCTTTGGATACAGTAGAAGTTGTCATGGCTTTGGAAGAAGAGTTTGGCATAGAGATACCGGATGAGGATGCCGAAAAGATTACCAATGTTGGCGATGCGATTAAATATATTGAAGAAAAAATTAGCAAGAAATAAAGATAGTTTTTTGAGAAATGAAACGGGTAGTTGTAACCGGATGCGGTATAATTTCCTCTTTAGGAAAGGATAAGAGTTCTTTTTGGGATTCTTTGATTAAAGGTCAAAGCGGCGTAGGGAAGATTACCCAGTTTGATGCCAGTGGTTTTTATTCTCAGATTGCTGGTGAAGTAAAGGACTTCCAACCCCCAGCTTATTTTTCCCCCAAAGATATAAGAAAAACCCCCCGTTTTGTACAATTTGCTCTTCGGGCTGCCCAAGAAGCTATAGCTGATTGTGGTGTAAATTTAGAGCAAATTGATCCTTACCGGATCGGTGTAATTATTGGTTCCGGAGTTGGGAGTCTGGAGACGGTTGAAAAGGAGTGTAAGACTCTTTTAGAAAAAGGACCGAGGAGACTCTCTCCTTTTATGATCCCCATGCTGATTACTAATGAAGCTGCCGGTCATGTAGCCATGCGGTTTAACTTAAAAGGGGTTAACTTTTGCGTAGTTACAGCCTGTGCTTCAGGAGCTCACTCTATTGGTGAGGCTTATCGAGCCATAAAGCAGGATAAAGCAACTCTTATGGTCTGCGGAGGTACCGAGGCTTGTATCTGTGCTTTGGGAGTAGGCGGCTTTTGTGCTTTAAAAGCGCTGTCTAAGCGTAATGATCAACCTCAAAGAGCCAGTAGGCCCTTTGACCAGCAGCGAGACGGATTTATTATGGCTGAGGGTGCGGGAATTATCGTTTTAGAGGAGTTAGAACACGCCAAGAGACGCGGCGCTTTTATTTACGGAGAATTAGCTGGCTATGGAGCAACTTGTGATGCTTTCCACATAACAGCCCCGGATTCTGCCGGAGCCGCTGCCGCAGCGGCCATGTCCTTAGCAATGGAAGAGGCGGGAGTTAACCGGGATGAGAAGATTTACCTTAATGCGCACGGGACCAGCACAAAGCTAAATGACGCTATGGAGACCAAGGCTATAAAGAATACCTTTGGTGAGTATGCCAAGGATGTTTTCATCAGTTCTACAAAATCAATGACTGGTCATACCTTAGGTGCTGCCGGTGCGATTGAGTTTATTGCTTGCTGCTTGGCCCTTAAAAATAAAGTTATTCCTCCAACAATAAATTATGAAAACCCCGATCCTGAGTGTGATTTGAATTATACACCGAATGAAGCTAAAGCCGAAGATATAAGAATCGCTATGTCTAATTCCTTAGGGTTTGGAGGTCATAACGCCGCCCTCTTGGTAAAAGAACTAAAATAGCTTACAATTGAAAACGATTTGATATGGGTTTAACTTTAATTGAGAAAATTCTCTTTAAACATTCTTTGTCCGGTGAGTCAGAAGATTTTATCTATGCTAAGGTAGACTTCTGTTTCGGTAATGATATAACTGCTCCCTTAGCAGTTAAAGAATTTAAGCAGGCCGGTTTCAGGAAAGTATTCAATCCGGCAAAGATCGGTCTTGTCTGCGACCACTTTACCCCGGCCCGCGACCTTAAAGCCGCCAATAATGTAAAGGTCTTAAGGGAGTTTGCCAGGGCTTTTAAGATAAAACACTTCTATGATATTGACCAGTGCGGTATAGAACACGCTTTCCTGCCCGAGGCTGGTTTAATTAAGCCTTTAGATTTAGTGATTGGTGCTGATTCTCATACTTGCACTTACGGAGCCTTGGGAGCAGCCAGCTTTGGTGTCGGTTCAACTGATTTAGCAGCTGCGATTGCTGGCGGCAAGTGCTGGTTTAAGGTTCCTGAGACTATAAAATTTATTTATCAGGGAAAGCTTCCGGCCTGGATCGGAGGTAAAGATCTAATCTTAAATACTATCGGCAGAATAGGGGTAGATGGTGCCCTTTATAAAGTTATGGAATTTTCCGGTCCGGTAATTAGAAGTTTAGGAATGGATGACCGGTTTACTATCTGCAATATGGCTATTGAGGCCGGAGCTAAAACCGGAGTTATCCAGCCGGATCAGAAAACCCTTGCTTATCTTAAAGACATTAATCCTAAGTTAGAAAATATAAAGCTTGAGGGAAGTGATGCTGATGCTAAGTATAGTAAGGTCATTACTATCGAGGTTAGCAAATTAAAGCCTCAGGTTGCTTGTCCGCACCTGCCCAGTAAAGTTAAGAGCGTAGATAGTTGTAAGAAAGTTAGATTGGATCAGGTTGTGATTGGTTCCTGTACTAATGGTCGATTGAGCGATTTAGAAATCGCCGCCAAGATATTAAAGGGTAAGAAGATAAGCCAAGGGTTAAGGGCAATCGTTATTCCGGCAACTCCCAAGATTTATCAGCAGGCCGAGGAGAAGAAGTATTTAGAAATTTTCCATCAAGCCGGCTTTATTGTTTCCCCGGCTACTTGCGGTCCCTGTTTAGGCGGTCATAGCGGTATTTTAGATAAGGGAGAAGTTGCTTTAGCTACTACTAACAGGAATTTTATCGGCAGAATGGGAGATCCTAAGAGTTTTGTTTATCTTTCTTCGCCGGCTGTGGCAGCAGCCAGCGCAATTACCGGTCGGATTACTCATCCTGATCAGGTGGCATGAGATGATTATTAAAGGTAGTGTCCATAAGTTGGGTAACAATATAAACACTGATGACATTATTGCTGCCAAGTACCTTGATTCTCAGGATCCGGCATTTTTGGGCTCAAAGTGCATGGAGAATATAGATTCAAAGTTTTCCCAAAGGGTAAAAAAAGGTGATATAATAGTTGCCGGTAAAAACTTCGGTTGTGGTTCCAGCCGGGAACACGCTCCCTGGGCGATTAAGGGTTGCGGAATCTCCTTAGTTATTGCTGAGAGTTTTGCCCGTATTTTCTACCGTAATGCCATCAATGTCGGGCTGCCGATTTTGATCTCTCGAGCGGTGAAAAAGATTAAGGATAAGGATAAATTAATGGTTGATTTAGAAAAGGGAATAATAAAAGATCTTAATTTAAATAAAGAATTTAGTTCTCAAAGCTTCCCGCTTTTTATGCAGGAGATTGTGCAAGCTGGTGGGTTAATCAAGTGGTTAAAGGAGAAAAGATGAAGACTTATAAAATTGCCGTAATCCCCGGTGACGGTACCGGACCGGAAGTAGTAAAACAAGGGTTAAAAGTATTGGAGGCAGCAGCTTCTAAGTACGGATTAAACTATGAGTGTGTTAACTATGATTTTGGCGGAGAGCGCTATCTTAAGACCGGTGAAGTCTTACCGGTTAAGGCCATAGGAGAATTAGCTACTTTTGATGCGATTTATCTGGGGGCAATTGGCCATCCGGAAGTTAAGCCGGGTATCTTAGAGAAGGGGATATTATTAACTCTGCGTTTTACGCTTGAGCAGTATATAAATTTAAGACCAGTCAAGCTCTATGATAGCCGCTTCTGTCCTTTAAAAGATAAGAAACCCGAAGATGTGGATTTTGTGGTGGTCAGGGAGAATACTGAAGGTCTTTATAAGGGCATGGGCGAGTTTCAAGATAAGGGAGGAGACAATGAGATTGCCACTCAAATCTCTTATAATACCCGCAAGGGAGTAGAGCGTTGCCTGCGTTTTGCTTTTGAATATACCCGTAAGAGAAATAAGAAGAAAACCCTTACTCTTTGCGGAAAGACCAATGTTTTAACTTATGCTTTTGATTTATGGGAGAGGACTTTTTATGAAGTAGCCAAAGACTATCCTGATATCAAAACTGATTACGCTCATGTCGATGCCACTTGTATGTGGATGGTTAAAAATCCTGAGTGGTTTGATGTAATTGTTACTGATAATATGTTCGGGGACATCATTACTGATTTAGGAGCAATGATTCAGGGCGGAATGGGTATTGCTGCCGGAGGCAATATCAACCCCGAGGGAGTTTCTATGTTTGAGCCGATCGGAGGAAGCGCGCCTAAATATACCGGCAAAAACGTAATTAATCCCTTGGCTGCAATTTGCTCTCTTTCAATGATGCTTGAGCAATTAGGGGAGACTAAGGCAGCAGAAGCAGTTGAGGCTTCAGTTATTAAAGTAGTGAGAGAGAAATTAACTACTCTCTCAGCTGGCAAGATGGGTTATTCTACTACTGAAGTCGGTGATTTGGTGGTTAAAAATTTATAATTTTTAAAGGTAAGAGGAAAAGATGAAGAAAAATCTAGCAGTAATTGGAGTAGGAGCAGTCGGTGCCGAAATCCTTAGGATTTTGAAGCAGAGAAAGTTTCCGCTCAAGAGCTTAAGAGTGTTTGCCCGTTCGGCTAGGAAAATAGCAGTTGCCGGCCAAGAGTATCAGGTTGAAGCAATAAAAGGGGCTGATTTCTCCGGTATTGATCTGGCTTTATTCGCCGGGACTGAAGGGGAAAAAGGAGCCAGTGTGCTTTATGCTGATAAGTTTATCGCTAAGGGTGCAGTAGTGGTTGATAATGGCAATGATTTTCGTCTTAAAAGTGATGTACCTTTAATAGTCCCTGAGGTAAACAAAGAAAAAATAGCCACTCATAAGGGGTTAATTGCTAATCCTAATTGTACCACTATTCAGGCAGTTACTGCTTTGGGCGGTATTTTTAAAAAGTTTGGTTTAAGCCAGATCATTCTTACTAGTTTTCAGGCTACCTCCGGTGCTGGTAAGGGCCCGGCTGTTGGCCTCTGGGAGGAGACTAAGAATTTAGTGGAAGAAAATAAGCAGAAAGACTTTGACCATTTAGATAAGAAGATCAGCGTTGAACCCCAGGGTTTTCACCATCAGATTGCTTTTAATGTTATTCCTCAGATTGGCAGTTTTGACCAAAGCGGTTATACCAGTGAAGAGGTAAAGGTAGCTAATGAAGCCCGCAAGATCTTCGGGGATGATTCGATAAAGATATCAGCTACTTGCGTAAGAGTACCGGTTTTTACCGCCCATAGTGAAGCAATCTACTTTAAAACTAAAGATAAAGCTACAACTAAGAAGTTGGAGGCAGTATTAAAGAAATCTCCGGGTGTAAAATATCTTTCTGCCGGTCTCTGCTTACCACTTGATGCTGAGGGAAGGGATGAGGTCTTTGTGGGGCGTCTGCGTCCGGATCCTGATCAGGAGAACTCTTTCTGGCTCTGGTGTGTTGCTGATAACTTAAGAAAGGGTGCTGCCCTAAACGCTATCCAAATCGCCGAAAATCTCTAATCGGGACAGGTCCCCTTTAAATTTTTCTTACCAGGCTTGTCTTTTTTTTGGTTTTCCCCCTTTTTACACAGAATTTGAAAACCGAAATTATTTTCTTTTTTTTCACAAAAAATCGTTTACCAGTTTACGTTTTTTAAATAGGACCTGTCCCGGTAAAAAATCGATGTAGTGGCTATCGTTTAAGTAGATTGATTAGCACTGTAAGAATAAGACTAAGGATCAGCATCGAGGTAATGGGAATAAATAGTTTGCTTCGTTCAGTTCCAATCCTTATATCGCCTGGCAATCGACCGAACCAGCTTATAAGCCAGGGAGCAAAATGAAGTATTGAGCCTATTATAACCAGGATTAATCCTGCACTTATTAACCAACGCCCCATTATTTTCTCTGTCAATTTTTCAGCTTAACCGGCTGGAGTGAGTTGTTATATATTATTTATTTTCCACTGGTTATCAATCCACAAGCCAATTATTTCTATTTCAGGATAGGTGTTTTTAAGATATTTAATAGATTCTCGTATTTGTTCCTTCTGTATTTCTTCATCGCAGGGGTTTCCGGCACAATCATAATGCCCAGAAACAGCAATCAGTTTTGAACCATGCTTAGTTACTGAGATATTAACCCTTTCGATAATGGAAATAATTTTTTCTTTATTCTTGCCTTCAGCCAATATTTTGCAGGGTCCCGCCTCAGTTATTGTATCAACATAGCTTATACCATAATTATCTTTTAAATATTTTATGATCGGTTTCTGTATCCGTCCATCCATGCAGTGAATTGATGTGCAAAAAGTCATTTTTTATTTTGAATTTTATTTGTCTAACATTTGAGTTCAGCTACCAAAAAGCGCAGTTTTTTCTACTTAGGCAAATTATCTCATATCTACAAAAAACTGTCAAAGTAAACAGAACTCAATAAAAACTTGAAATAAGGCTTAATTTACTTATAATATTTCTGGTTTAGGATTCGCTTAAACCAAGTAGAGAGGGGAAGATATGGAGAGGAATATTTTTTTGGAAATAGAGTATGTAGGGACTAATTATTTTGGCTTTCAGGTTCAGGCTAAAAAGGCCAGGAATGAAGTAACGGTCCAAGGGGTTTTGGAACAGGCCTTGATGCGGTTATTTAAGCAAAAAATCAGAGTAGCTGCTTCGGGTAGAACCGATAAGGGAGTGCATGCGAAATCTCAAGTAGTAAATTTTAAGGTTGATAGCAAAATTCCCTTAGCCAACATAAAGACCGCTTTAAATGCTTTTCTGCCGCAGGATATAAGGATTAAAAAGGTAAAGCAGGTAGCCAGTAATTTTCATGCCCGTTTCTCGGTTAAGTCCAAGGTTTACCGCTATATAATCATTCAAAGCAAAGAGGATTCGGTATTTTGGCGTGGTTTTGCCTGGCATATTCCTCAATCCCTTAATTTAGAAAAAATGCGCAAAGCAGCGCAAAAACTAGTGGGGAGACGAGATTTTTCCCTCTTTGCCAAAGAAGCTAAGAGTTATAAAGATTGTCAGAGGAGAGTAAAAGATATTTTAATCAGAAAGAGAGCAAACTTAATTTACATTGATATCGAGGCTAAAGGGTTCTTAAGAAGCATGGCCAGAAACATGGTCTCATTCTTAGTTAAGGTAGCCAGCGAAAAGATTCTGCTTAAAGACCTACCCCTTCTCTTGAAGCAAAAAATCCCTTATATTAACCACCCGGCCCCGGCCCAAGGCTTATATCTTTACAAGGTAAAATATTAGTATATACTGTGTTTTTTAAGCTTTTAAGACTGAAGTTTTAGCCAAATTAGCCGCTAAATATGATATAATATATTTTAGTAGCCAGAAGCATTTTAGTAATTTTATGAGAAAGGGATTAGTTTTTTTACTTATTGCAATACTTAGCTTAACTTCCGGCTGTCAAAATATCCGCAAGAAGTTTATCCGCAAAAAGAAGTATAAAAAAGAAGTTCCGGTATACGTAAATTTTAAGGATTATTCCCACAAACCTTCCCGTAAGGCTTATGTTAATTACTATCTTTTTGTCCGGGGCTGGCTTGAGGATTTAGCTGAAGCTTTAAAGAAAGGAATTAGCTATAAAAGGCAGAAAAGAGCGATTAATCAAGCCATAATGAATTTAGAGCAGATAATCACTTTTTATAACCCTGAGGGGAAAGAGAAGATTTATTCTGTATATGAGGAACTGCAGGCTTTAAGAGAAATGATAGTGAAAGACCCTAACATGAGTGAGACCAAGAGAAATGCTTTGGTCCGCAAAATCGAGCGGCTGAAACGGAGACTTGAAAAAGACTTCAATTACACTGATGCTGAAAAATGGTTGAGTTAACTATAGAGACCTTTTGTTTAGGTGATATCTTCAACAATTGCTACCTCATCTTTGACCCTCAATCTAAGAAGGGATTCCTTATTGATGCTCCGGCTCCAGTGGATGAGATTTTAGATTTTATTAAAATACGGAATTTAATAATTTCCTTTATCGCTTTAACCCATGCTCATTTTGATCACATTGTTGGCTTAGCGAGTTTGCCGTTTCCTTTTTATGTTCACCAGCGAGATTCAGAGTCATTAAGCAATGCTCAATTGAACGGTTCAGCTTTGTTTGGCCAGCCTTTTGCAATTAATAAAAAACCGCGTCTTTATGAGCCGGGAGTGCCGTTGTATTTTGGTCAATACCCGATTGAAATCATTCATACTCCCGGACATACTCCTGGAGGAGTGTCGCTTAAGCTGAATAATTGGCTTTTCAGCGGGGATACCTTGTTTTCCGGCTCCGTGGGTCGGACCGACATACCAGGAGCATCCCAAGAGTTACTGATTAAGTCGATCAAGGAAAAGTTATTAATTTTGCCTCCGGCGACTCACGTTTATCCTGGACACGGGGATTCTACTACTATCGGTAAAGAAGCAGCATCAAACCCTTTTTTAAGCTAGTTAACTTATATGAAGATTTACCTGGAAGCATTTATTGATTATTTAAGGGTAGAAAAAGGTTTATCTACCAATTCTATCGCAGCTTACAGCCGGGATTTAAAGAAATATCTAAAGCATTTAAGAAAGGAAGGATTAGCTGATTTGCGCGGTGTAGTCCGTAAGAATATTACTGATTTTTTATTTCATTTGCGCAGGAAGATATCTCCGATAAGTATTGCCCGGGTTCTCTCATCGATTAAAAGCTTCCATAAGTTTTTACTGCGGGAGAAGATAACTTCACAAGATCCTTCGGATCTCATTGAGGCCCCGAAGTTAGAAAAAAAGATTCCCAATTTTTTGACTTTTGATGAAGTAGTGAAGTTGTTAAAAGCACCTAATTTAAAGAAGCTGCAAGGAATAAGAGAGAAGGCAATTCTAGAACTTATCTATGCCACTGGCTTGCGAGTTTCCGAGCTGGCTAAACTTAATATTACCGATGTAAATCTGGATGTGGGGTTTATCAAATGTAAGGGCAAAGGGTCTAAGGAACGGATAGTCCCTTTGGGCAAGAGTGCCAATCACTTTTTACAAAAATATCTTAAAGAAGCCCGGGGCAAGCTTTTAGGTAAAAGGGTCAGCTCTTATCTTTTCCTGGTTCAGGGCGGCCGGGTTATAAGCCGTCAGAGCGTATGGAAGATGATCAAGAAGCTGGTGCGTAAGGTAAAAATTAAGAAGACGGTAAGTCCCCATACTTTAAGGCATTCTTTTGCTACCCATCTTCTGGAACGGGGGGCGGATTTAAGAAGTGTCCAGGAGATGCTGGGCCATGCCAGCATAACCACTACTCAAGTATATACTCATGTTAACCAGAGGAGGCTAAAACAAATTCATAGCCAATTTCATCCTCGGGCTAAGTAAAATACTTTAAGTGTCGTATGGTAAATAGATTAAAGAAATTATCACCGCAGTTTAAAAAAATTCTTAAAACCTCTTCTTTATTAGCTGACTCTTTAGGAGTTAATATCTATCTTGTGGGGGGGGTGGTCAGGGATTTGATTTTAAGGAGGGAGGTTTTTGATTTAGATATTGTTGTAGAAGATGAGGCTATTGTTTTTGTCAAAAAATTGGCCAGCCGACTGGGAGCCAAATTTAACCGACACCATAGCTTTGGTACAGCCACTTTATATTTTGATCACCATAAAATCGATTTTGCTACTGCCCGTACCGAGAAGTATCGGCACTGGGGAGCTCTGCCCAGTGTTTCACCGGCCTCTTTGGCCAAGGACTTACGTCGTCGCGATTTTTCAATAAATGCTATGGCTATAAGTTTGAATAAAGCTGATTATGGTGCCCTGATTGATTTATATAATGGATTAAGTGATTTAAAAAGAGGTTTAATCAGAGTTTTACACCCGATGAGTTTTCAAGATGATCCTACCCGTATATTAAGGGCTATAAGGTTTGAGCAGAGATTTTCGTTTAAAATAGAGGTTAATACTTTTAAGCTGATGAAAGAAGCTTTGGGAAGCGGGGCTTTAAAATTAGTTAGTCCCCATAGAATTCGCGATGAGATTATCCTCATTTTGAATGAACTCCGGCCTTACCGCTGTATCCGAAGGATTAAAGAATTAGGGGATTTTTCTTTTTTAGATAAAAGGATAAGAATCGATGGGGAAACTTCTCGACTTTTTTTAAGAATCGAGCGCGCATACCATTACTATCAAAAGAAGTTTGGGCGGCATCGTGAGCTTAAAATCTGGCTTCTTTACTTAGCGGCGCTGCTGATTAAGCTTACCACTCCCGGATTAAAGAAATTCTTCCATGATTTCGGATTTCGTAAGGGTGAAAGAACCATAGTTAGCTCGATAGTTCAAGGCAAGCTTCAAGCAAAGAGGTTAAGCCGACAGGTTAAAGCCAGTACTATTTACCGGATCCTTGAACCCTATAGCTTTGAAAGTATTCTCTTCTTTTATGCTTATTATACAGAGCCAAAGTTAAGAGCGAATATTGAGCATTTTTTCGATAAGTTAGTAGATATCAATCTTAAAGTTAAAGGTCGGGACTTAAAAGAAATGGACTTGAGGCCCCGTAATTTATACGGCAAAGTTCTTCGCCAGACTCTTTATTCCAAGATCGACAAGGATTTAAAAGGCAGGCATCAGGAGCTTAAAGAAGTAAAGCGTATTTTTAAGCGCCAGAAGAAGTAACAGTCTCCTTTAGCCTGCCTGCCGTTAGATTAAGGATTATTGCAGGCTAGAAAGGTATTGATATTTTAGGGAGGTTAAGATATAATTTCCCTTCCTTACTAATGGATTTATTAGTTTAATTTGAGGTTTAAGCGATGTCATTACGGATGGAAAAAGTCAATCAAGAGCTAAGGAAACAGATTATGGCAGTAATCCAGAGAGAGATTGATGATCCGACCCTGGATTTTCTATCGATAGTAAGAGTCGAAACAACTAAAGACTTACAGGAAAGCAGGGTTTACTATAGTCTGCTCAATGAGAATAATTACCCCAAGGCTAAAGAAGCACTGGAGCAGATGAAGGGGTTTATCAGGAGAAACCTGGCCAAGAGAATAAGATTAAAAACTCTACCTCAGCTAAACTTCATACCCGATGAATCAATAAAATACAGTGTTGATATTTATCAAAAAATAGAAGAAGTCAAAGAGAGGAGCAAAGAAAATGAAGAGAAGATTATTGAAGAAGATAGCTGAGAAGATAAACAAAGGCAAGAGTTTCTTAATTACCGCCCACATGAATTTAGAAGGCGATGCTTTAGGTTCTGAGCTGGCTGTCTACCTGCTGCTTAAGAAACTTAAAAAAAAGGTGGTTATTTATAACAATGATCCTACCCCTAATATCTATAAGTTTCTTCCCTTTAACCGGGTTATAAAAAATGACCTGGATGGGGATAAGTTTGATGTGGCCTTGGTTTTAGACTGTTCTGATGTCTCCCGGACCGGCAAGGTTAAAGATGTCTTAAATAAAACTGGCTGTATTATTAATATCGATCACCACGTTAGCAATACAGGCTTCGGCGATATTAACTGGGTAGAGCCCTCCTGCGGGTCGACAGCCCAGATACTTTATCAGCTCTGTGATAATTTTAAAATCATGGATAAAAATATTGCCCTTTGTTTATACACCGGTATTTTTACCGACACCGGCAACTTTACCTATGTCAATACCGACTACCAAACTCATAGAGTAGTTTCCAGTTTAATGAAATATAATCTTCATCCCCATGAGATTTATGATAATATCCATAGTTTGTGTATGCCGGTTGATTTAAACTTTGTCGGTAAGATTATTTCTTCTTTAAAATTTGATCAGCGGCGAAAAATATCTTGGGCCACAATAACCGATTGGAAGGATAAGAACTATGACCTTACGGAAGTAATTTTTTCGATAATGCGATTATTAAAGGACCCGGAAGTCTTTCTTCTTTTCAAGAAAGTAGATAGACATAGGACCCGGGTTAATTTTCGCTCTCGGGGCCGGGTTGATGTAAATAGAATCGCTAAATTTTTTGGCGGCGGGGGACATAAGAGCGCAAGTGGTACGACTGTTGAGGAACCCCTTAAGCGGGCTGAGAAAAAAGTAATTTCTTTTGTAAAAAGGTGCATTAATAGAAAAAAAGGGAAGAAGTAGACTTAAGCTCAAGCTACTCCTAAGTTATGTTTAAAGATAATAGCAGCCAGGGAATCATTCTGGTAAATAAACCCAAAGGGATTACTTCTCACGATGTAGTAGACATTGTAAGGAGGCGGCTTAAGATTAAAAGGGTTGGACATGCTGGGACCCTTGATCCATTAGCTGAAGGGCTATTAGTTGTTTTAGTCGGTAAGAGCACCAAGTTGTTTTCTAAATTTGCCGGTTTCGATAAGGAATACCTGGGGGTATTAAAGTTAGGCGAGGTTACAACGACCGGAGATTCTCAAGGTAAGATTAGGGAAAGACGCGATTGGGCCCAGATTGATGCTCAAAGCATAAGGGAAGTTTTTTCTTTATTTATCGGTGAGTTAGAACAAATTCCTCCCATGGTCAGTGCTGTGAGAGTGAAGGGCAAAAGACTTTATAATTTAGCTCGTCGGGGCATTGTGGTTGCCAGGGCTTCGCGGAAGATACGAATACACTCTTTAGAGGTATTAAAAATAGATCTTCCCTTTGTTGAGTTTCGTGTCCACTGCTCCAAAGGAACCTATGTAAGAAAGTTAGCTGAAGATATCGGCGAGAGATTAGGTTGCGGAGCTCATATGGTGAAGATATTGCGTTTAAAAGTAGGTGTTTTTGAGTTAGCCAAAGCAGTAGCCCCGGAAGAGATTAATGAAAGTCATCTTCAACAGTTTACCGCTTAAGAGAGTAAAATGCATAGCAACCGTCGGTGTTTTTGACGGAATTCATCTGGGGCACCAGTACATCTTAAAAAAAGTAAGAGATGCCGCCAAAGCTGAAGGTTTAGCTTCTTTGGTGATCACCTTTGATATCCTGCCCCAGCAATTCTTAACTAACAGGAGGCTTAAGCTTCATTGCCGTCCGGAAAAGACCTTTATTGGTTGCCTGACTGATCAGGAGCAAAAGAGGGCCTTGATAAGTTCCCTGGGCCTGGATTACCTTTGGTTTCTAAAGACTAAAGAATCTCTACTCAAGTTATCAGCCCAAGATTTCATCAACTATATCCAGAAATATTTTAAGATTGAAAGGCTTATCGTCGGTGAAGATTTTCGCTTTGGGCATCGAGGCGGCGGAGATTTAAAAGATTTAAGGAAACTGGGCAGCAAGTACAAATTTCAGTTATCAACCATAAAGAAGAGAGTTAAGAATAAAAAGGTAATCAGCAGTTCTTTAATCCGGAAGTTTATCCAGCAGAGCCAGCTAAAAGAGGCTAAAGAGCTTTTAGGCCACAATTTTTCCCTAACTGGAAAGGTATTTAAAGGTAAAGGCCTAGGCAGAAGGTTGGGTTTTCCTACTGCAAATATTTACGCCGGAAAATATGTTACCCCGGCGGCAGGGGTATATGCGGCTTGGGTAATTTTTAAGAAAAAGACCTATCTGGCCGCGGTTAATGTTGGTTTTCGGCCTACTCTCCTTAAAACATCCCAGCCGATTATCGAAACTCACATTTTGAATTTTGGGAAAAATATTCTGGGAAAAACCATCAAAATCGTTTTTCTAGCCAAGATAAGAAAAGAGCAAAAATTTTCTTCTCCCCAGGCTTTAGCCGCTGCGATTAGCAAAGATCTTGCCTTTCTGACCACAAAATATAGTGCTTTAGGGTACTAACATCCCCAACCTCTTGTGGTGTAAGCATTTATTCATCAAAAACCCTTGACAATCTGGGGGATTTGTTTTATATTTTTATTGTGGAACAAAATGGAGCAAAGTGGAATGTGGTATGGTGAGTATACACACACTTTAGACGATAAAGATCGATTTATCCTGCCGGCCAAGTTTCGGGAGAAGATAAAAACCCTAAAAAAAAAGAAGTTTTTTATTACCCGGGGACTCGATGGTTGCCTTTTCCTGGTTTCCCAAGAAGCCTGGGAGAAGCTGGAGGATAGGCTAAAATCTTTACCTTTTACAAAGCAGCAGTCCAGGTTCTTTAACCGCTTATATTTTAGCGGGGCATCGGAAATTGATATTGATACTCAAGGTCGGATAACACTTCCCGAATATTTGAAAGAATTTGCCCAGATTACAAGAGAAATTGTGATAATCGGAGTGGCCGACAGGATTGAAGTTTGGAGCAAGGACTGCTGGAGCAAATTCTATCAAGGCAATAAAAAGAAATTTGAAGATATGGCCGAGAATCTCTTTGAAGTATAGGGAGGGGAAGGAAAATGATCGTTTCCGAAATTCCTCATGAAACCATGAAGAAAGCCTATCATTATCCGGTTATGTATCGGGAAGT